>CAZJRB010000025.1:0-66408 GCA_964547995.1 uncultured Planctomycetaceae bacterium
TGGACGGAGGGAGTCCCTTTCTCCAAGATCAATACGTAGAAACGAGCCCGCACCCCAAGGTTTTTCCACGAGCCGACCGACGCTATGGTCGAACCGTCGGCGTTCGGCACTTCTCCGACGACTCCTGCACATGCAGGATTTGCAGCGAGCACACGGGTAAGATACCCGCAGCACCGGTGCTTTGAGAACGCCCGTACACGAGTGCGAGGGCGTTGGCTCTTCTTCTCTCAGCTATTTCTGCAAGGGCACGATCGGCGATTTCCATCCGGACATGTCTTCCGGTTTCAAACCGCTTTTCCGGCGACCGTGGTCCTTCAGCCATGTGGCGTTATACGGGCCGACAAGGCTCACGTCGGCATCCGGCTTGATCGCATCCTCCAGTCCCATCGCCCAGAAGCAGGCATTGACCAGCATCCGTCGAAAGCCTTCATTCTCAAGATCGTTGGAGGCCCCGTACGTGGTCGTAAACACGCGGCCCGATTTACCCGATTTTCCTTTGTAGCTCCGTGTCCACGCTCCGGGGACCGGCTTTCGCGTCGTGTCGGGCTTCGCATCCGGTTCCATTCCCATCAGCGGCTGGGCCATGGCGAGCACCTCGCTCGGCTTCAGCGGATCGGCATTGTAGCCTCCGCACTGCGCCCACATCTCTTTGACTCCGCGGAGAATCGGGTGCTTGGCCTTGTCGGGGACGATATCCAGTCGCGTGATCTGCTGGTGGTTCCGTCCGTAGTGTCCGGCCCATTTTTCGCCGAGAATCTGGCGTCCGAACCCGCCTTTGAAGTCCTCGCCGCCATATCCGTTCGTGTACTTTGCGAAGGGGCTGTCCTTGGGGATCTTGAACGCGTGGGTTGCCGTCCGCATACCGACGATCGGCCCGCCGCGCTTCAGGTAGTCCACGAAATGCTGCATTTGCTCCTCCGGCCAGTTCTGGAACCGAAGGAAGACCACCATCAGATCCGCGGATTCGAGCGTCTCCATTCCCGGCACGTTGTTGTTGCCGGGCTTGATGACGCCGTTCTCGTCAACGCCGAACAGCACCGTACACTTGAACCCGTGGCGTTTTGCCAGGATTCGCGCGAGCGCGGGCAGCGCTTCTTCGGACCGGTATTCGTGGTCGCTGGCGATCAAGACGATGTGTTTGCCTTTGCCCGGCCCGGCGTCGCCCTCATAGACCAGCGGACCGCCGCGGGCAACCGTCGTCAGGGAAAAAGCAAGCAATGCCAACATGGAAAGTGATTTGATTCGCATGTTCAGTAACCCTCCTCTAAAAAAGTGGCGTAATGATATAAAGCCGCGACCGTTGGTCGCGCACTGCGGAACATCACGCGTCAGCGGCGCGCCGGGCGCGACCACCGGTCGCGGCTTTGTATCCGGTATGGTTCCGGTTCGTCCGAGTTATCCCATGAAGTAGAGGTACGCCGCGAGGATCGCCAGCAGGACGACGACGGAGGCCGTCACTTCGACCCAGCTCCAGCTCCTTCTGGATTTGAGCCTGTCCTCCTCCGATAGGGTGCCGAACGTCAGCCCCTTGATTTTCTCGGGCGCGGGAGCCGCCGTCGCATAGCTGACAACGATCATGACAATAACCGAGACAACGAATACGAACAGACTGTAATACTGGAAGTAAATGTGGTTGACAATCCAGAGGAACGAGCCTTCCTGGTATCCCTGGAAGTCTCCAAAAAGCCACTTGAGAGATTCCAGGTCCTTCAGCGCAACGGGCGTATCCACGGCCAGTCGGAACACACCCAGGAGAAACCCGATGATCAACGCGGCCAGACAACCCTTGCCGTTGAGCCGTTTCATGAAGACGCCGAAGAAGAAGACGACGAAGATCGGCGGCGCCAGGTATCCCTGCACCGTTTGCAGGTAGTCGTACAACCCCTTTCCGCCCTGGATGACCGGAATCCAGGCCAACCCGATCAGCACCATGATCGTCGTGGCGGCCCGGCCCATCACGACCAGCTCGTGCTCCGACGCCTTGGTGCGGAACTTCTGGTAGAGGTCCATGGTAAACAGCGTCGAGGAGGCGTTGAACACCCCGGCCAGTGAACTCATCAGCGCCGAGAGAAGTCCTGCAACGACGATCCCGCGGACGCCGACCGGCAGGACGTGCTTGACCATCAGCGGGAACGCCGCCTGACACTCGTCGGCAATCGCCTTGCCGTTTTCGTCCACGAGGTGCTCCAGCCCCGCGTGTCCCCTGCTCGCCAGCGCAAAGCAAATCATACCTGGTATGATAAAGATGAACACCGGTAGTAGTTTGAGGAAGGACGCGAAGATGCTGCCCCGGCGCGCTTCCCGTTCACTGGGCGCTCCCAGGGCACGCTGCACGATGTACTGGTCGGTACACCAGTACCACAGGCCGATAATCGGGGCGCAGAAGAGCATTCCCAGCCAGGGATAGTTGCCGTTGAAGTACCACGCCTGGCGCACGATCTTGTCCCCCTCCTTTTCAATCACCGGCTCCCAGGTTCCTTCCTGGTCTTTGGGCACCAGCGGTTTCCAGAGGTTGAATCCTTCGTTGTAATCCGTCTCCGGGTCGGATCCTTCATACGGCGCTTTTCGCAGCTCACCCCAACCCCCAAGGGCAATCAGACCGAAGACCGTAACGAGGATCGAACCGACGACGAGGATCAAGGTTTGGAGCGCCTCGGTGTAGGCCACTGCCCGCAGGCCGCCGAGCACCGTATAGACGCCCGTCAAGACGATTACCAACACGGAGCCGATCCAGAAGCTGTTCAGGCCTATGAACTCCACCTCCGGCAAGAGGGTGCTGAAGACAATCCCCCCGGCGAAGATGCCCACCGCGATCTTGGTCAGCACGTAGGCCACCAGGGAAATGATTGACAGGACCCAGCGGGCGGTTGCATTGAAACGCCTTTCGAGGAACTCCGGCATGGTGAAGACCTTCGATCGGGCGTAAAACGGCACCATCACCCAGGCCAACACCAATAGGCACCAGGCGTGCAACTCGTAGTGGGCCATCGCGACGCCGTCGGTGCACCCCGAGCCGGCCAAGCCCACCAGGTGCTCCGAGCCGATGTTCGAGGAAAAGATCGACGCCCCGACGATCCACCAGCCGAGGTTCCGCCCGGCCAGGAAATAGTCGTCGGCCGTGTCTTTTCCCTTGCGGATCACCCAACACGCGACGCCCAGCAAGAGGCAGAAGTAAAGGGCGATTACGCTCCAATCCACCCAGTGCAGCCGTACGGTCTCGGCCTTGGCTTCCTTCACGAGTTCCTCAGCGGGCGGGGCCGCGGCGCCGGCATCAATATCTGCCTGTTCGGCGGGCAGGTCGGCGGCGTATGCGGAGGGTTGTCCGAACACCGTGCCAATCGCAACCAACAGTGCCAGCGTCAGTAGGGTCGTGCGGCCGAGCATCAGTCTATCTCCTTGTTTGTCAAACGGGCTTTTCGGATGGATTGCCGGAAGCGGAGGTTGTCACTATAGTTCCAAAAACCCCCGGCACGCAGTGCCGGGGCGTTTCTTCACTACTCACTATCCACTACTCACTACTCACTATCGTGCTGTAGTTTAGAACGGCAGCCGCGTCGTGTACAGCCCCGGGGTCTCCTGGACGGCGTGGTAGACGTCCATGCCGAGGTAATTGCCAAAGGCCTCCCAGAGGACGTTGCCGACGTGGGTCTGGGTCATGCCGACGTGGTGCGGGAAGTGCCGCAGCAGGACCTCGCGGTAAAGCCGCTGGAGGTTCGGGATCCGGCACCAGCCATAGCCGCCGAATGTGACGGCCGGGTTGTCCTCGAACGCCCCGTGGGCGATCGCGGCGTGCCAGCCGCCGTCCGGGTCTTGCGTGACGCGGAAGAGCGTCAGCGGCGACGGCTCGGCGATGAACTCGACCGTACAGTGCGAATTCTCGTATCTCGCGGCCCCGCTCGAGGCGATGATCTCCTGCACCCCGAGCTTCGGAGGCGTCTTGGCGAACGAGGCCGGGAAGACGCCGCAGTGCCAGATGGTGACCAGCTCCTCGTCCTCGTTGTGCAGGTTGTTCCAGTCGGCCAGGCCGGCGGGCCGCCCGCTGGCCAGCATCGCCGCGTGCATCGAGAGCGTGCCCATGATATCGGCCTCGCACGCACAAGGAACCCCTTCGTCGCCCAGCCGGCTCATCGACGTGCAGGCGCAGACGCCGTAGTTCGCCTGGATCGACGTCCAGCACTGAATGCCGAAGGCGTCGATCCCGTTTTCCTCCTTGAAGCGGCGGAGGAACAGCTCGAACTTAGCACTCTTCAGCACGCTTTCGGGCTTCACAGCGGTGCAGTCGGCGTACTCGTTGGTTGCCTTGACGAGTTTTTGGACATCCGGGTCGTCATTGGCCATGGTGTTCGCCGCGGCAAAAGCTTCGGACAAATCGAGCACGACGGCCGTTGCCCCGAGCCGCTGGAGTTGCTTCTCGTTGTAGCGGCACGTCCAGAAGGCGTCGGGCCGGGCGCCGATCTGGCCGTACCGGGCGTTCTTCACACCCGTCACCACCCGGCACACCCGAACGAACCAATCCAGGTCGGCCGCAAATGATTCGTCGGAGGGGAAGCAGATCGGCCGCCGGGCGACCGAGTACTTCACGCCCGTCTGCCGCAGCACGTCGCCAATCGAGAGCAGCCCGCAGAAGGCGTCGCGGCGACGGGTTTCCATGGTCAGGACTTCCTCCTCTTTGCAGCCGAAGATCATCACGGGAACGTCGAGCCCCGCTTTGCGGATGGTCCAGGCGACCGGCTGTTCCTCGCCGAAGTTGACCGCGCCGACCAGGATGCCCTTCACGTCGGCGTCGCGGAAGAGCTTCGCACAGATTTCGGCTTCGGCCAGCGACTGGACACACCCAACCTCGGTCTGGCCGTCCGCGGGGACGATAACCTCGATGCCCTGCTTTTCCATGGCATCGATCGTTTCCTTGCGCATCTTGGCAGCGAGTTCCGAGCTGAAAAAGCCGCGGTTTGCGGGGATGAACCCGAGTTTGATTTTTTCCAATTGCACGGCCATTATGTATCTCCCGTTGTTGATTATCCTTTGGAGTGCGGTGACTTGTCACCGCTTTGACTTTCTTTCCATGTCCAATACCAAGAAACGGGGGTTTGCGAAAAGACTGTTGCGGAAAAAGAAAGCGGTGACAAGTCACCGCACTCCAAAAACTGATTACTTTTGTCCGTAATACGCATTCTCCCCATGCTTCCGTTGGTAGTGTTTGTTCAAGACGTATGACTCTAACACCGGGGCGTCGGGGCGGATGGTCAGCATGCCGATGGCCATGCGGGCGACCGCCTCCAGGGCAATGGCGTTTTTGACTGCATCGGCCGCGCTGCGGCCCCAGGTGACCGCCCCGTGACCGGCGACTAGCACTGCCGGCATCTCGATTGGGTTGATCTCGGCAAACCGCTCGACGATCACCATGCCTGTGTTGGCTTCGTAGGCCGTCTCGACCTCTTCCGGGGTCAGCGGGCGGGTGACCGGCACCGGGCCGAAGAAATGGTCGGCGTGGGTCGTGCCGAAACACGGCAGCTCCACCCGCGCCTGGGCAAACATCGTTGTCTGGGGACTGTGTGTGTGCGTAACGCCACCGATACCGTCGAAGTGCTTGTAGAGAACCACGTGCGAAGGGGTGTCGGTCGAAGGCCGCAGGTCGCCCTCGACGACGTTGCCTTCCAAATCGACGACGACCATGTGCCCCGGTTTCATTTGCTCGTAGTCCACGCCACTGGGCTTAATGACCACGAGCTTGCGATCATCGCTGATGCCGCTGGCGTTACCCCATGTTAGCGTGACGAGCCTTTGGCGGACCAGTTCCAGGTTGGCTTCGCACACTTCGGCCTTGAGTTGCTCCAGCATCGGCGCTAGCCTTTCCTGATCCGGTTGCGGATGGCAATCAGGTCTTTCATCACATGGCTCAATGTGCCTTGGCATGTGGTCGTGCCGAAGGCATCGTGCAAGGTGCGGTAGAGGGTGTAGAGTTCGGCATAGACCTTCGCGGCAGCCTTATTGGGGCGATAGACTGTGGATTTCACGCCGGTCATTTTCTTCTGGGCGGCTTCGGTCTTCTTGTAGGCCCCGCCGGCGACGGCCCCGAAGATCGCGGCGCCCAGGGCACACGTCTGTGCCGAGCGGCTGATTTTCATCGGCCGGTTGCAGATGTCGGCATAGATTTGCATGACGAAGGGATTCTTCTCGGCGATCCCGCCGCAGTTGACGACCTCCCGGACCGCAACGCCGTATTCCTCGAACCGCTTGATGATCGTCAGGGCCCCGAAAGCGGTCGCCTCGACCAGTGTGCGATAGACTTCCGGGGCGGTCGTGTGCAACGTCTGGCCCAGCAGCATGCCGCCCAGCAGCGGGTCGACCAGAATCGTCCGGTTGCCGTTGTTCCAGTCGAGGGCGAGCAGTCCGCTTTCGCCCGGTTTCAGTTTCACGGCCTCCTTGGTCAGATTGGCGTGCGGGTCACCCTTGCGCATGACGTAGTATTTGGCCGGGGCCAGGTGGAAGACGAACCAGTTGAAGATGTCGCCGACGGCCGATTGCCCCGCCTCCAGGCCGTACATGCCGGGGATGATCGAGCCGGGCACAATGCCGCAAAGGCCCGGTATGTCGGGTAGTTTCCGCGTCATCGGGGCGACCATCATGTCGCAGGTGCTCGTGCCGATGATCTTCACCAGGGTTCCCGGCTTGATGCCGGCGCCGACCGCGCCCATGTGGGCATCGAACGCCCCGACCGCCACGGCAATTCCCGGGGGCAGACCGACTTTCTTGGCGACCTGGGGGATCAGTTCGCCGGCCTTCTGATCGGCCGGGACCGCTCGCTTGACGTAGTGATCGCGGACCTTCCCCAAACCGGGATCGAGACTCGTCAGAAACCGCCGCTTAGGCAACCCGCCCCACTGGTCGTTGTACATGGCCTTGTGTCCGGCGGCACAGATCCCGCGCGGCATGGTGTCGGGATCGAGATTGCCGGTCAGAAAACCGGGCACGAAATCGGCCAGCTCGACCCAGGCGTACGCCGCGTCGAACACCTTCGGGGCGGTCCGCTTGCAGTGCAGCAGCTTCGACCAGTACCATTCGCTGCTGTAGGTGCCGCCGCATTTTTTCAGGTAGCCGTCTTTGTGTTTGGCTGCCTTTTCGGTGATCTCGGCGGCTTCGGCGTGGCCGGTGTGGTCTTTCCAGAGCCAGGCGTGGGCGGCCAGGTTTTTCTTCAACCCCGGCTTCATCGCCAACGGCATGCCTTCGCGGTCGACGGGAATGGGCGTGGAACCGGTCGTGTCAACGCCGATTCCAACGACTTTTTCCGGCTTGAATCCCGGCTTCTTCCCGGCCGCGCGGACCGCTGCACGGACCGACCTGTAGAAGCCCTCGATGTAGTCGGCCGGGTTCTGCCGGGCGAGGTTCGGGTCCTTCGGATCGAGCAGGATGCCGGCCTCGCCGCTGGGATAATCGTAGACGTGCGTGGCGATTTCGGCCCCGTCGGCCACGTCGACCACCAGTGCCCGGACGCTGTTCGTCCCGTAATCGACGCCGATTGCATACCGTTTTTCTCCGGATTTGGCCATGGTTTTCGGCTCCTGATACCGTAAGCGGCGAAGATGCTCCGGGTGGCAAGCGAGACCATTTCCGCGGCGGGGAAATTCCGAGAATTTGTTATTAGACTGGAATCCTCGGGAAAGGCAACCCCACACACAAATATTTGCCGCCGGGAATTGGCGCTGCTAACAGCCCGTTGAAAAATGGTGGCACCGGCGTCTCGCCAGTGCCTGAGTTGGGGACTGCGATGAGGCATGGCCGCTGAGCACTGGCGAGACGCCAGTGCCGCCCAAATCAAAAGGGCCTCACTTTCTCAACGGGCTGCTAGAACGACCTGCCGTGCATCGGCTCGCGTCCTTCCGACGTCGACAGGGCCCGCCACGTGGCCAGGTCGATCGTCTCGGGGATAAACCGGACCGAACCGTCGCAGAACGAGACGTGGGCGCCGTTGGGATGATGACTTCGTACGGCGAACGATTGCTCGAGGAAATCGGCATCTGATCCACCGACGAAGTTGGGCATGGGCATTCCGTTGAGGCTAACGGCGCGTCCGCCGGTGCTGTAATCGACATCGGCGACGTCGTCGCCCGACTGCGAGTTGGGCGTCAGCCAGCCGTTGAAAGTCTGGCCGCCCAGGCAGACGCTGACTTCGCTGATCGGCCCGCCATAACCGTCCCAAGGGTTGATGGTCAGGATTTCGCCCATCATCAACGTGCTGCTCGTTCCGTCGATGACGTCGGTAAGCCGGCAACTGCTGCGCGGCAGAAACGGGGCGCCGCCAAACTCGACACCGCCCTTCGTGCCTTGCCCGTAGTTCGTGTTGCCCCAATTCACCGCATAGTTGCCGCGTACCCGCGAATAGTTGCTATCGTCCCACTGGCTTTCGCGGATTCCGTCCTCGGGACATGCAAACAGCGGAATCTTGTGTTTCCGCGCCGTCGTGTTTGCACTGTCGGAAAACGACTTGGTGAAATCGATCTTCCGGAACCAGCCCTCCTGGTCGATGCACGGGCCGATCTGCGAGTACCAGCCATGATCGTTCACCCACCGATCGGGAACGTCGCTGCCGCGGCTCCCGTCTATCCAGTAGAGCGCGCCGGGGGGAAGCTCGCCGGACAGGTCGTGATAGCTGTGCATACCCAGGGTAAGCTGCTTGAGGTTGTTCGAGCAGTGGGCACGCCGGGCGGCTGCGCGGGCCGCCTGAACCGCCGGCAACAACAAGGCAATCAGGACCGTAATGATCCCGATGACCACGAGCAATTCGATCAGCGTAAAACCGGTGTTTCTTCGACGGACCATGACTGGCCTCCTCTTCCCCGCGGCAGAACATCCGGGTGTTCCGAGACCGGAATCCGCAGAAACGCATGATTAGCAAACCGCGAAAGCGGCCGTACGGGCTCCGCCACCCCCTTAGTTTAGCGGTTTCTCGCCTTTTTGGCAAGCATTAGGCTTTGTCGGAAACCCCGTACGACGGCCTTCCAAGGCCGTCGGGAAGCCGAGGTTTTTTCGATGGCGACAGACCTTCCAAGGCCATCGTGCAACGCATCTGCACCGGGGTCCGCCCACGCTTCTTGGTTGCGGGTCCAGCACTATCGGGGCACACGGACCCCCTACACATTGTCGCCCATCAAAACCTCTTAGTGCTTTGTCAAAGCGAAAAATCGGGGTAGCTGCGGAATTCCCACGGTCTGGCGACCGTGGCTACCCCGAAATTAAGACCTGACAAAACACCAGCATACTATTGTGGCCCGGTTTTGTACGGGTGTTCGATACCGGAGAAGGGCATAACCGCGATCCGTTTTGCACGTTGTGCAGGAAGAAACCGGTTCCTTTCAGCGCAGTTGACTTCCATTCTAACCGATTGTAAACTAAGATATTCTTTAGTTCCGAGATCGTCCCAAGATGTTTACCCCGCTCTCCAACCCGATACCCGCCGCCGAGGACGCCATGGGCGTTCGCGTGGATATTGTGATTATTCTGGAGGTGCGGCCGTAAGGGCTTCGATCCGGCAGAAGACCGACGAACCCAAGCCCTGAGGCCAACGGCCTGAGGGTTTTTTCTTTTAGAACTACCAAAACACGAATTCTCACAAACGATCATGCGTCGCATAGAAATCTATGACACGACCCTTCGTGACGGCGCCCAGGCCGAGGGGATCGATTTCTCGCTGTTCGACAAGCTCGCGCTGACCAGGCGTCTCGACGAACTCGGGTTCGATTACATCGAGGGGGGCTACCCCGCCAGCAACGAGAAGGATCTCCACTTCTTCGAGCGCGTTGCGGAGATGGGCCTGAAACACGCGAATATCTGCGCGTTCGGCATGACCCGGCGCAAAGGCGCATCTCCCAAGAAGGATGCCGGGTTGAAGGCCCTGTTGGACTCCCAAGCTCCCGTCATCACGCTGGTCGGCAAGGCCTCGGCCTTCCAGGTTGCCGAGGTTCTGCGGTGCAGCCTCGAAGAGAACCTGGCGATGATCGCCGACAGCGCCGGTTTTCTGGCCGCGGCCGGCCGCCGGGTCATTTTCGATGCGGAACACTTCTTCGACGGATACAGACAAAACCCCGAGTACGCGCTCGAAGCCGCCCGCACGGCACGCGACGCCGGCGCGCAGACGGTCGTCCTGTGCGACACAAACGGCGGCTCCATGCCCGACGAAATCACCGGGGCCGCCAAAGCGACCATCGCGGAACTCTCAATGCCGGTCGGTATCCATTGCCACAACGACTGCGATCTGGCGGTGGCGAATTCGCTCGCGGCGGTGGATGCCGGGGCCTCGCACGTTCAAGGAACCATCAACGGGTTCGGCGAGCGTTGCGGCAATGCCGATCTGATCTCGGTCGTCGCCAATCTCGCCGTCAAGAAGACCGGCTGCGAGGTGTTGCGGGCCGGCGCGATCGAACACCTGACGGAGTTGTCGCGCCTCGTCTATGAATTGGTCAACGTGAACTTCCGCACCCGCCAGCCGTTTGTGGGCAAGAGCGCGTTCGCCCACAAAGGCGGCATGCACGTCAGCGGCGTCAGCCGGACCACCGACGCCTACGAGCACATCCGGCCCGAGGCGGTCGGGAACGAACGCCGCGTGCTGCTGAGCGAGTTGTCGGGCCGGGCCAATATCATCGCTCTGACCAGCAGGTTGAACATCGAGCAGGATTCGGAGTTGATGGGCAGAATCCTTGCCGAGGTGGTTGCCAAGGAGAACGAGGGCTACCAGTTCGAGGCGGCCGACGGCACCTTCGACCTGTTGGTTCGGCGGTGTACGGGCACGTACCAGCCCCACTTCGAGCCGCTGCACTACCACGTGAACGTCGACAACAAGGCCCGGGGGGACGTGACGGCGGAAGCCGTGGTGAAAATACGCATCGGCGATACGGTCCGTTTCGAGGCCGCCGAGGGACACGGGCCGGTCGACGCCCTGAACGCCGCCATGCGAAAGGCCCTAAACGGCCGATTTCCCGGCTTGAACGAACTGCACCTGGTGGATTATAAAGTGCGGGTGATCAACTCCGAGGCCGCCACCGCCGCCGGCGTCCGCGTCGTCATCGAAAGCCAGGACGAGGACGACGTCTGGGGAACCGTCGGCGTGAACGAAAACATCATCGAAGCAAGCTGGGCCGCCCTGGTCGATAGCTTTGAATACAAGTTGCACAAGGATGAGGAGAGTTGAGAGAAAGCAGGGGGCACCTGCCCCCGGACCATATAGGAGTCGCTCGGAAACAACGTCGGCAATCTTGGATGGGGATTAGCATAAAGCCGCGACCGGTGGTCGCGCCGAATCACCGGCCGTAGCGGTTTTGGGCGACGCTTGGCGCGACCACCGGTCGCGGCCTTATAAGGAAAATGCCGAACGTTCCCAAGCTGGAGCTTGGGAACGAGAAAATTTGGAACTACTGAAATTGAAGATCGGCGAAATCCGGGGGCAGGTGCCCCCTCCTTTGATTAGAAGAACAAAACGAAACCATGACCGACGAATCCTCTCTTCGTGAACTCCCCAAGCAATATGATCATGCCGCCGCCCAGTCGCGATGGTACAAGTTCTGGGAAGTGAACGGCTACTTTCACAGTGAACCGGACCTGAAACGGAAGCCCTACACGATCGTCATTCCGCCGCCGAACGTGACCGGGGCGCTGCACCTGGGCCACGCCCTGAACAACACGCTGCAAGACATCCTCATCCGCCAGAAGCGGATGCAAGGCTTCGCGACGCTGTGGATGCCGGGCACCGACCATGCCGGCATCGCCACCCAGGCCGTCGTCGAGCGCCGCTTGCTCGAGGAGGAGAAGATCACCCGCCACGACATCGGCCGCGAGGGGCTCGTCAACCGGATCTGGCAGTGGAAAGAGGAATATGAGGCCCGAATCCTCGGCCAGCTCAAGGAGATGGGCTGTAGCTGCGACTGGGACCGCAACCGGTTCACGCTCGACCCCGTCTGTGCCCGGGCCGTCCGCCATACCTTCTTCAGCCTGTTTCGGCAGAAGCTGATCTACCGCGGCAAGCGGCTCGTGAACTGGGACACGATGCTCCAGACGGCCGTCAGCGACGACGAGGTTTTTCACGAAGCGATCGCCGGCCACTTCTGGTATTTCAACTACCCGGTGATCGATCCGAAGCCGGGCGAGCCGCAGCACGTTACCATCGCCACGACCCGCCCGGAGACGATGCTCGGCGACACGGCCGTCGCGGTACACCCCGATCCGGCGGCGGCGCTCGACAAGACCGAAGCGGATCTGACCGAACGGTTGGCAAGCGTCCCGGAAAGGCAAAAGCCGGAAATCCAGGCGCAGATCGACGACGTCCGCGAGCGCCGCGAGACGATGCTCAACAAACTGCTCCTGCTCCGCGACATGGCCCGCGACGGCCGCAAGGTCCTGCTGCCCCTGATGGACCGCGAGATCCCGCTGGTTGCCGACATCTGGGCGAAACCCGAAATGGGCACCGGGTGCGTGAAGATCACCCCGGCCCACGACACCAACGACTACGAAGTCGGCCTGCGCCAAAATCTACCGATGGTCAACATCCTGAATCGCGACGGGACCCTGAGCAACGAGGCCGGACCGTACCAAGGGCAAACCGTCGAAGAGTCGCGCAAGAACGTCGTCGCCGATCTCGAAAAGCTGGGGCTGCTGGTGAAGGTCGAGGACCGCGAGATCGACCTGGCCCACTCCGACCGCTCGAAGACGCCCATCGAGCCGCTCCTGACCGACCAGTGGTTCGTCAAGATGGAAGGGCTGTCGCAGACGGCCATGAACGCGATAACCGACGGGCGCGTGAAGATCGTGCCCGGGCGTTACACGAAGGGCTATCTCGACTGGCTCGGCGAGAAGCGCGATTGGCCGATCAGCCGGCAACTCTGGTGGGGGCACCAGATTCCGATCTGGTACTGCAAGACGGCGGCCGCAGAAGACCTCGAAAAGGCATTCGCCGGCCGCGAAGACGTCGTCTGGCAACGCGACGAGCAATACGACCAGTGGCTGATCTGCGCCCAGGAAGAGGATCTGGCTGAGGACGCCGTACCCGGGCATGAACTCGTCCGCGAGGAGGACGTGCTCGACACCTGGTTCAGCTCGGCCCTTTGGCCACATTCGACCATGGGGTGGCCCGAGCAGACCGAGGAGTTAAAGTACTATTACCCGACGAGTGTCTTGATCACGATGCGCGACATCATCACGCTCTGGGTCGCCCGCATGGTGCTCACCGGTTTGCACAACGTTGGAGAGATTCCGTTTCACGAAGTCTACATCCACCCGAAGATCCTCGACGGCTACGGCGAAGGCATGTCGAAGTCGAAGGGCAACGGCGTCGATCCGGTCGACGTCATTGAGAAATTCGGGGCGGACTCCCTGCGTTTCGGGCTGGCCTATCTGACGACGGAGACGCAGGATTTCCGGATGCCGGTCGATTTCGAGTGCCCCCATTGCGGCAAGCTGACCGAGCAGACAAAGAAGAACCGCGTGCTGCCGCGGGTGAAGTGCAAGGAATGCGGCAAGGAGTTCTCGACCCAATGGGCGGAAAGCGACGCAGACAAAGCGTTGCCGAAAGCGGCGGTCGTCAGCGAACGGTTCGAGTCGGCACGCAACTTCTGCAACAAGCTCTGGAACGCCTCGCGGTTTACACTGATGAACCTCGAGGGATACACCCCCGCGCCGGTGGCGGAGGGCGAGCTGCTGCTGGAAGACCGCTGGATCCTCAGCCGGCTTTCGACCGTCACGCAGGAGGTGACCGACTGTCTGGCCGGTTACAAATATGCCGACGCCGCCCGGGCGCTGTACGATTTTGCCTGGGACGAGTTTTGCAGCTTTTTCATCGAGATGGTCAAGGCGCGGCTCTCCGACGAAGCGGCCCGGCCGGTCGCGCAACGGGTGTTGGCCCATACGCTCGATACGCTCTTGCGGCTGTTGCACCCGATGATCCCGTTCGTGACCGAGGAAGTGTGGCAGCTTCTGGCCGACATTGCGCCCGAGCGTGGTCTGGAAGACCCGCAGCCGGCGGCCGAGAGCATCATGGTGGCCCCATGGCCCGAAGCGGACCCGGCCCGCCGGGACCCGGAAATCGAGGCCCGCTTTGCCCGGTTCCAGGATGTGCTCCGCGGGATCCGCGACATTCGTGCCCGGCAGAACGTCCCGCCGAAGCAGGAGATCGAGTTCGCCGTTCTGTGCGACAAGGAGGTGGCCGAGTTGCTTCGCCCCATGGAACCCTATTTCGCGTCGATGGCCGGTGCCCGTCCGACCGGTTTGGGCCCGAAGGCCGAGGCCCCCGCCCTTTCGGCCGGCGCGACCTTGCCCGGCGTTGAAATCTTCGTCGACCTGGCCGAGTTGATCGACGTCGAGGCGGAGATCGCCCGAAAGCGGCAAGAACTCGATAAGCTCGAAGGCTTCATCACCGGCAAGAAGAAGAAACTCGATAACAAAAATTTCGTCGAACGGGCCCCGGAAGAGGTTGTTAGGCGCGAACGCGAAGGGCTGGCCGAGTTACAACAGCAGCACGCGATGACAACAGCCGTGATTGAGCGATTGACGAAACTCCAGAGCGACTGAAGTAGCAGGCACGCCATGGCCATTCTCGATCAATTCAAGCTCGACGGGCGGACGGCCCTGGTAACCGGTTGCCGGCGGGGGATCGGCCGGGGGATTGCCGCCGGCCTGGCCGGAGCGGGGGCCGATATCGTCGGCGTCAGTGCGTCGCTCGAGCCTTCCGGAAGCGGGGTCGAGAAGGAAGTCACCGCCGCCGGCCGCAAGTTCAAGGGCTACGCGTGCGATTTCGCCGACCGGACGGCCCTTTACGCCTTCATCGAGCAAGTGCGGGCGGACCACGAGCGGATCGACATCCTCATCAACAACGCCGGCACGATATTCCGCTCGCCGGCCGCCGAGTATCCCGACGACCAGTGGGACCGGGTCATCGAGGTGAACCTCAACGCCCAGTTCATCCTGAGCCGGGAGTTCGGCGGCGACATGCTCCGCCGCGGTTACGGCAAGATTATTTTCACCGCATCGGTGTTGTCGTACCAGGGCGGGGTCACCGTCCCGAGCTACGCGGCCAGCAAGGGCGGCGTTGCTCAGTTGACCATGGCGCTGGCCAACGAATGGGCCGGGCAAGGCGTCAACGTCAACGCGATTGCTCCCGGTTACATCGCGACTGACATCACCGCGGCGTTGCAAAGCGATCCCGTGCGCAACCCGGCGATTCTCGCCCGCATCCCCGCCGGCCGCTGGGGAAAACCGGCCGATCTGGCCGGGGCCGCCGTCTTCCTCAGCTCGCCCGCATCCGACTACGTCCACGGCGCCATCGTGCCCGTCGACGGCGGATGGCTTGGGAGATAGAAATGTAAACCCGCGACCGGTGAGGCCGCGATTTTTTGTAGGGAACGCCCTCCGTGGCGTTCCGCGACGTGGGGAATGCGCTCTTTGCCGCTTCCCGGAACGCCACGGAGGGCGTTCCCTACAGAGTGTCGATGTTGGCCGATAAAGTCACAGCCTGACCGGTCGTGGCCTTGCATCCCGATCGTCTACTTCGGTTCCAGCCCGCCGGTCCATGCGGTTCCGCGGCGGAACAGGTCCTTAACGCCCTGGGCTTCAAACGCCTTGACATCGTGTCCCAAGACGCAATGGAAAACGCGGCCTTTGCCGTAGTCGAGCACAAACGCCATCGGGTAGTCCTTTTTGTCGACTTTCGACGTGGCCTTGGCGACCACGGTGATCGGGCGGTCGCCGTCAAGGCACGTGTAGAGTTCGTCGGTCGTCTCGAACGGCTTCATGCCCTTGGTGATCGGGTGGTCGACGTCGGTGATTTCGACGGTAAACGCCCCGTGGCGGTCGTGTCCGCGGAGTTTCGGGTTCCATGCCCGGCCGGCCAGGTTGCGGAACTCGGGCCACTCCTGGAACGCCCCGCACGCGAAATGGACCAACACCAACCCCTTACCGCTCTCGACGGCTTCTTTCAGGTTTGCCCGTGCCTTTTCGCCGGGGTCGGGCTGCTTCCAGTCCATGAAGTGCAGCACGATGACGTCGTAGTCCTTCATGTCGTCGGTCGCCAGGACTTTCGGATCCTCAACGACCGTGACTTTCAGGCGCGAATCTTTCGCGATCAAATCCTTCAGCACCGGGGCGGTTTGCTTCCACTTGTGCCCCGGGTAATCCTGCCCGGTGACGATGAGGACGTTGGTCGGTTTCTTCTCTGCGGCGAAAGTTGTTGTTGCAAGAATGGCCACCATCACAACGGATGGCAGTAGCATGCAGAGGCGTGTGAAGTGTTTCATCGAGGCGGCTCCAACTCGGGTTTCAAAATTGATTTAGACGCTTAGAAAGTGTGCACAGCATTACTCCTCCTCCAGTTTCTCCAGATCGATATCGAACAGATAGATTTTCCCCTGGACGGTGCCAACGACCATTTTGTCGTTCTTGGGAGAGAAAGCGATAACTTGCGGCAATTCATAGACGGGGTGTCTAGACTTCGGGAATTCGACGAGTGGCTTCCGACGCGGATTCTTGACAAGCCGCCCGCGAGAGTCCAAATGCTCTGTAACTACGATCTTGTAAAAGTCATCGGAATGCGCGATATAGCGGCCATCGGGTGTGAAAGCGATGAGGTTGCCAAACCAACCCGGCCGAACATAGCCCACCTTTCGGTCGTTCATATTGTAGAAGAACGTGCAACCGGTCCTGCTTTGAAAGGATCCGGTCCTTTCACCGTCTCCGATCAGATAATGCCCTTGCGGATCAAAGCGAAGGGAGCTTCCAAAAGCCGTGTACGGGAGTTTCGTGACCGGTTTCTTCGGCGTTTCGGGTTTGGATTTCTCGTTCCCCGTGGCGGTGTTCCAAAGGCAATGCTGCCGACGGGGGAGGTCCGTCGGATCTTTGACTATCAGGCAATGGCTCGCAGCCAACAGGTCGCCCCCCGCTTGGAAGTCAATCGCGTCAACTCGATACGTCTTCTTCGGGAGAATGATTCTTTTCCTTTTATCCGCCACATCCCAAAGGACGATCAGTCCTTCTTCCTCGTAGTCCTCGGTGTAGCGAAAGCCGGCAAGGGCGACGCAACGACCTTTCGCCTGAAAGGCCATGGCGCAAACAACCAGGTCATGTTCCGTACTGCCGACGAGCTTGCCCGTTTCGATTTCCCAGAGGGTCGTGTTGCCATAAAGCCCAGCCAAACAGACGTACTTGCCTTCCGGGCCGAAACGGGCGTCGGCAAAGCGATTCCTTTCCTCAGAAATATCGATCCTGAAACGGTGTCGAATCTCCCGCACTGGCTTCGTGGAATCCACGCCCCACACAAAAACGTTTCCCGCGCGAGAAGCGGCCGCAAAACGATCGCTCGAGGGCAAGAAGGTCACCGCCTTGAAGCCGGGAGATTCGATATTGTGAAAACCCTTTGGAGAAAACGTATTCCTCAATCGCACGCCGGGAAATGTCTTGACGGGAGGGTTGGAGGAATCATCGGCAAACGACTTGCCGACAACAAAGACCGCTACTGCCATTGCGATGATGGTGTTGCGCATATCGCCCTCCAAGCTGGTAGGTCATGCCTCCACGCGTCGTAGAGCTACTTGCATTATCGTGACGTTTCCCCGCATTGCAAGCCCCCGGCTGATTTGCCATAATGGCCGGTTTGACCGGCAGACGAAGGAGCCCATGCGCATGGCGGAGGCGATCCAGGCGACGGCCGAGACCCGGTTCTCGGCGGCCGAAGTCCCCACGATGTATTTCATCGGGATGACGACGGGGAAGTCGTCGATCATGACGGTTTTTCCCCGCTGGGCCGAACACCTCGGGCTCACCGGCGCGGTGATCCGCGGCATCGACTGCCGTTGGCACGACGACCCGGAGGTCTACCGCAACGTGGTCCGCTTCATCAAGGAGGATGATCTGTCGCAGGGGGCCCTGGTCACCACCCATAAAATCGACCTGGTAAGGGCTTGCCGCGACATGTTCGACGAGTTGGACCCGTACGCCGAATTGATGGGCGAGGCCAGCTCGATCTCGAAGCGCGACGGCCGGCTCGTGGGCCACGCCAAGGACCCGATCTCCAGCGGGCTGTCCCTGGAAGCAATCATTCCGGACGGCTATTGGCAAGAGAACGGGGCGGAAGCCCACGTGCTCGGGGCCGGCGGGTCCTCGATCGCCGTGACCTGCTATATGATGCACCAGCAGCACGGCGAGAACAAACCGTCGAGGATCGTCGTCTCGAACCGGAGCACGCCGCGGCTGGACGAAATCCGCGAGATCCACGAGAAGGCCGGGCGAACCGTGCCGGTCGAGTATATCCATACGCCGAACCCCGGCGACGCCGATCCGATCCTGAGCGGCCTGAAACCCGGCTCGATTGTGATGAACGCCACCGGCCTGGGCAAAGACGCCCCCGGCTCGCCGATTACCGGCGCGGCCGTCTTCCCCGAGAACGGCATCGCGTGGGATTTCAACTACCGCGGCGACCTGCTGTTTCTGGATCAGGCCCGGGCGCAGCAGCAAGAGCGGAACCTGAAAATCGAAGACGGTTGGGTCTACTTCGTCCATGGCTGGACGCGGGTGGTCGCCGAGGTTTTCGACATCGACATTCCCACCAGCGGGCCGGGGTTCGACGAGATTTCGCGAATCGCGGCGGAAGCCCGGCGGTAGTGGATAGTAAATAGTGGATAGTGGATAGTGGATAGTGGATAGTGGATAGAACAAAAGCCCTGGCACTGCGTGCCAGGGTTCTGCTGGAGATGTAGGACGGGTCTCCCGACCCGTCTGTTGAATTGCCAAAAGGTTCCTTAGCCGCTGTTCACACGACAACTTACCAAGAGTGAGATCAACAAAGACCAGCAGAACGGTTTCTTCTCACGGAAAAAGACGGGTCGGGAGCCCCGTCCTACGCTACGGAGATAACAAATGAGCGAAGCACAAATCATGCAGCCGTTCGGCGTTGATATCGACCTGGTCGAGGGGGTAATGGCCGATCCGGACCGGCACCTGCTCCGCAACGTCTCGGCGATGGAGGGCCACTACCGGGACGAAGCCGCCTGGCAAGCCTTGGTCGACGCCGGCGATCCGGTGCACTACGAGGTCTTCGAGAAAGACATCCCCGAGGCGTTTGGCCACGTGCTCTTCTGTATCAGCAAGCTCCAGCCCGGGCTGGTCGGCGAGGAATGCTTCATGACCAAGGGACACTACCACACGATCCTCGAAACGGCCGAATTGTATCTCTGCATCCGAGGCACCGGGTACATGGCGATGAAAACCCGGGACGGCGAGTGCGTGCTCGAGCCGATGTACCGCAACCGCATGGTCTACGTGCCGCCGTACTGGGCCCATCGCTCGATCAACACGGGCGACGAGCCGTTGATCTCGCTGTGTGCCTACCAGGCCGACGCGGGACACAACTACGGCGATATCGAGACGGAAGGGTTTCCGCGGCGGGTCTTCATCCGCGACGGGAAGGAGGTCGTCGAATGACGAAAATCCTGGTAACGCCGCGGTCGGTCAGCCGGGACGGCCATCCGTCGCTCGATGCCCTGACGGCGGCCGGCTTCGAGGTCGTCTTCCCGACGCCCGGCCGCCAGCCGAACGAAGAAGAGTTGCTCGAGGCCCTGCCCGGCTGCGTGGGATACCTCGCCGGCGTGGAGAAGATTTCGGCCAAGGCCCTGGAGTCCGCAAAGGACTTGAAAGTCATCAGCCGCAACGGGGTCGGCGTCGACAACATCGACCTGGATGCGGCGGAAAAACTCGGCATCGCAATCTGCCGGACCGAAGGCGCCAACGCCCGGGGTGTGGCCGAGTTGGCCATCGGGATGATTTTTGCGATTGCTCGGTCCATATCCTACAGCGACAGCGCGATCAAGGCCGGCGGCTGGCAACGCCGCAAGGGGATCGAGTTGAAATCACGTACCCTGGGGCTGGTCGGCTGCGGCAAGATCGGTCAATTGGTGGCGGAGATGGCGTTGGGGCTCGGCATGGACGTCGTCGCGTACGATCCGTATCCCGACGAGTCGTTTGCCCCGTCCGATCGGTTTCGCTTCGCGGCGCTCGACGAAGTGCTTGCCAAATCCGACGCAATCAGTCTCCACTGCCCGCCACCGGAAGATCGAAAGCCGCTGATCGACGCAGCGGCCCTGGCGAAAATGCGCGAGGGTGTGCTGTTGGTGAACACGGCTCGCGCAAGCCTCGTCGATGCCGATGCCCTGTTGGAGGCGTTGGACGCCGGCCACGTCGCCGGTGTCGCTACCGACGTCTACGAAACCGAACCACCCGACGAGAATGAACGGTTGCCAAAGCACGATCGGGTAATCGCTACGCCGCACATCGGGTCGTTCACGCACGAAAGCGTCGACCGGGCAATGCACGCCGCCGTCGAGAACTTGCTAAAACACTTGAAAGGATAACCATGCCGGAAAACGTCTTTGAGACCATTGCCAAATACGGCGTTGTGCCGGTGATTGCGATCGACTCGGTCGACGCGGCATTGCCGCTGTCCGATGCCCTGCTCGAGGGCGGGCTGCCGGTGATCGAGATCACGTTCCGGACCGAGGCGGCCGCCGAGGTCATCGAAAAAATCTGCCGGCATCGTCCCGAGATGCTCGTGGGTGCGGGCACGGTGCTCACGGTGGACAATCTGGAGGCGGCCAAGAATTGCGGCGCGAAATTCGCCGTCGCGCCCGGCTTGAATCCCGAAATCGTCGCCGGGGCCCAAGAGATCGACTTGCCGTTTGAACCGGGTGTGGCAACGGCCAGCGACATCGAATGCGCTTTGTCGATGGAATGCACGATGCTGAAGTTTTTCCCGGCCGAGGCACTCGGCGGCGTGAAGATGATCAAGGCCCTGGCCGCTCCCTACGCCCACACCGGCATGAAGTTCATCCCGACAGGCGGCATCAACGCCGAGAACCTCGAGTCGTACCTCGCGCTCGATTCCGTGGCCGCCTGCGGGGGAACGTGGATCGCCAAGAAGCCGGACATCGCCGAAGGCCGCTGGGACGACATCTCCCAGCGGTGCAAAGCGGTCGGCGAAGTGGTTGCGAGAGTACTGAGTACTGAGTAGTGGATAGAGCAAAAGCCCTGGCACTGCGTGCCAGGGTTCGGATCGAACCCCTGAGTGAACTTGTGGAACTCCACGTACAACCCGGCGGCGTCAAGGCTCTGTTTTCGGAACACGTTGCCGACAATACCGTGGGTCTGGCGTGGCTGGGGCAGGCCGGTTTCGCCGTGCGATGCGGCACGCGGCGGCTGATGATCGATCCGTATCTGTCGGATTCCCTCGCCGAGAAATACCGCGGCAAGGAGTTCCCGCACGTCCGGATGATGCCGCCGCCGGTCGAGCCGGACGAAGTGCGGGACCTTGACCTCGTTCTGTGTACGCACCGCCATAGCGACCACATGGACCCCGGCACGTTGCCGGTGATCGCGAAGAACAACCCCAAGTGCCGGTTCGTCGTGCCGGCGGCAGAGCGGGAGTCGGCAATCGGCGTCGGGTTGCCGGCGGAGCGGATCATTGCGGTCAATGCGGGCGAGGTGATTTCGCCGATCGACGAAATTGAGATTACAGCCGTCCCGGCGGCACACGAAGAACTCAAGACAAACGACAAGGGCGAGCATCATTTTCTCGGATACATCCTGCGGCTGGCCGGGGTGTGCATCTATCACAGCGGCGATTGCGTCCCGTACGACGGCCTGGCCGGGCAACTCCGCTCGGCGCAAATCGATCTGGCGTTGCTGCCGGTTAATGGGCGGGATGAATACCGCACAAGCCGCGGCATCATCGGAAACATGACGTTTGACGAAGCGGCGATGCTGTGCCACGACGCCGGTATCCCACGGATGATTCCACACCATTTCGGGATGTTCGATTTCAATACGGTCGATCCGGAGGAGTTGCGGAAGAATATCGGACAAGCGGGCGGCGGCTTGCAGTGCGTGTTGCCGACGGCGGATTTGCACTTCGTTCTGATGAAATGATTGCGTGAGAGAAAACTCGCATAGTGTTTTCACCGGAACCCCCGCACACAGTGCGGGGGCTTTGGCAGAACAACTCCATTCCGTCTGCTTACGGCAGTAGAAGTGTTGCTTGATTTTCTGCGGCCGTAGTGCTATGCTACGGGTTTGCCTGTAAATGCTCACTTTTCCGTCTACGAGGACCACGAGCCATGAATCCGAACGAATATTACGCCTTTAGCCGTCGTCGATTTCTAGCCAGTGCCGCGTTGGGAACCGCTGCGGCGGTTGCCGGGCCGGGATTGCCCAACTCGGCCCTGGCCGCCGAAAAGCGATGGAAGATGAAACTCTCCTGCTCGACGATCTGCTTCTCGAAGCTTCCGATAGAACAGGCGATCGAGCGGATTGCAAAACTGGGATTCGAGAGCGTGGATATATGGAGCGCCCACGCCGGCTGCCCCCACCTGGACGACGTGCAGACCCGGCTCGGGGCGGACGGATTGAAGGAAGTCCTCGAAAAGAACAAGGTGAAGCTCTACGCCTTTTCGGTCTATCACGGCGGTTACCCGAAGTATGCCGAGCTGCTCGGCAAGGCCGGCGGCGGCATCGCGATCCACGGATGCCCCAAGGGCGGAAATGCCAAAGAGCTGACCGCCAGAATGAAAAACGCCATCGAGAGTCTCAAGGGCGAAGTCGAGCTGGCCGAGAAGTACGATTCCTACGTGGCGGTCGAAAACCACGGCGGGTCGCTGCTGAATTCGCTCGATTCCTTCAAGGCGTTTGCCGACATCAACAAGAGCCCGCGGCTGGGGATCGCACTGGCCCCCTACCATCTCCAAAGGGCAAAGGCATCGATTGAAGAGGCGATTGCCATAAGCGGCAAGCATTTGCTCTTCTTCTATGCGTGGCAGGCCGCCAAGGGAACCGGGCAACTGCCGGGTGTCGGGCCGGCCGATTGCACGCCGTGGATCGCCGCGCTGGCCAAGGCCGGATACCAGTGGTACGTCAACCCGTTCATGCATCACGAGCCGGAGCCGGACGAGATGGCGAAGCTGATGGCGAAGTCCTGCGATTACTTGAATGAGTGCTACGCGAAGGCGGTGCCGGCATAGCTCCAGGATGATCATGGAACCAAGCGACAAGATTTTCGTCACCGGGAGCACGGGGTTTATCGGGACCCGGCTCGTCGCGGCATTGACCGATCGGGGACATTCCGTCCGGGCACTCAGCCGGCGTGAAAACCCGGAACCGCCCCCCGGCTGGGAAGGCGAGGATGAAGGACCCTTGCAGCACGATCTGGTGGAACTCGTCCGCGGCGACGTCACCGACCGCGAATCGCTCGCCCGGGGTATGGAAGGATGCACGTACGTCTTCCATCTCGCCGGCTATGCCAAGAACTGGGCCCGAAGCCGCAAGACGTATCACGACGTCAACGTCGAGGGCGTGCGAAACGTGCTCGATGCGGCCGGGAAGTCGGGCATCAAGCGGGTGGTGGGCACTTCGACGATCGCCACCCTCGGTCCGACGCTCCGGGGCGCCGTCGGCAACGAAGACATGCCGCGGATCAACGAACGCTTTTTCACCGACTACGAAGAGACCAAAACGCTCGGCGAGCGGCTGATGATCGAGCGGGCAAAGGAGGGGTTTCCGGTGGTCGTTGTCAATCCGACCCGCGTCTACGGCCCCGGACATCTGACCGAGGCGAACTCACTGGCCCGGCTGATCGACGACTACGATCGCGGCAAGTTCCCCGTGCTGCTGAACGGGGGCGTGAACGTCGGTAATTACGTCTTTGTCGACGATGTCGTGCAAGGGCACCTCTTGGCGATGGAGAAGGGCCGCATCGGCGACCGCTACATCCTGGGCGGCAAAAACGTCTCGCTGAAGGAGTTCTTCCACACCGTTGACGAGATCAGCGGCAAACGGCACTTCCAGATCCCCATTTGGTGGCTTTCGCCGATGGTATTCGCCTATTTCATGAAATTTCGGGCAACCCTTTTCGGGATTTATCCCCAAATTACGCCCGGCTGGATACGGACTTACACGACCGAAGCAAACTTCTCCTCCGACAAGGCGGTCTCGGAATTGGGATACGAGCCGACGCCGCTTCGCGAGGGGATTCGGATCACGTACGAGTGGCTTATGCGCATCAGGAACGAGACATGACGCAATCCAAGGGCCCGGTTGCCGCCGTGCTCGATTCGCTCCGCGGCGGCCAACTAAAACCGACCGTGATCCTGTTGAGTTCCGCGGTGCTGATGCTCGCGTGGTGGCACTTCGGCTCGCCGGAGTTCTACGGGGAGCATTTTGCCCCGTACTGGACCCTGTGGGAAAACGCCGCCGCAACGGCGGCCGTCTATTCGTTCGTCGCGAGCTTTCTCCTGCTGGGCGCCGTGCCGGCACTCATCGTCAAGCTGTTGCTGCGCGAGCGGCTGGCCGACTACGGCGTCGGCTTCGGCGTGCCGAAGTACACGATCCGCTCTTTCCTGATACTCGCTCCGCTGTTTGTCCTGTTCGGGTACACGGCGTCGCTGGTCCCGGCTGTCCGCGAGTACTATCCGATCAACCGGCAGACGGACATGCCGGCCGGATTGTTCGGCTTCAACACCTGCATGTATGTACTCTTCTACCTGGGCTGGGAATTCCATTTCCGGGGGTTTCTCCAGTTCGGGCTGCGCGATTCGATGGGACCGGTCAACGCGGTGTTGGTTCAGGTGATGGCTTCGAGCCTGTTGCACATCGGCAAACCGACCAGCGAGGCCTTCGCGTCGATCGCCGCGGGCATCCTCTGGGGAATTCTGGCCTTTCGCACCCGGTCGCTGCTCTCCGGCCTGCTCCAACACGCAATCTTGGGGATCACGCTTGATTGGTGCATCTGCTACATGTAACGGCCTACAACTCGTGCAGAAATTCCCGGAGATCGTCCGCACGGAACCGGAGTTTCTTCAGCGCCTTTGCCTGAAGCTGGCGAATGCGTTCCCGGGTGAGTTGAAAGACATACCCCGTCTCGGCGAGCGTGTAGGCGTGGCCGTCGCCCAGCCCGAACCGCATTTCCAGAATGGCCCGGTCGCGGTACGTGAGCACGTCCAGCGCCGAATCGATCTGCGCGCGCAACTCCCGAAGCGCCATCTCGCCGTCGGGCGAAAAGGGCATGCCGAGGCGGTCCTCCGGCAGTTCGTCGGCAAAGACCGCACAAAGAAAATACCGTTCCGGGGTTGTCGCCTTGGTAGCCACAATCAATTCCCGATGAGTCCAGCAGTAGGATTTCCCCAAGATAGCGACATGACGATTCTTTGAATAGCCCCCCGCAAGAGTTAGCACAGTATAACACTCGCGGGCCCCAGTCCCGGGCGCCCGTACTTCGGTCGTTTCTACACAAAAAGGGCAAGCGCCGCCACGGTCGTTACCGCCCTTGTGAAAAGAGAACGGCCTTTCCGGCTGATCGGCCTCTCTGACAGCTCACCCATAGGTGTTACAAACTCGTTGCGCACAAACGGGCCGTTTTCTGCGACAATAACTCTGGTGACAACAAACCGAGCAGGGTCCTATCCGAGTTCGAAACGCGAAAGGAGATTCGACATGAAACGAGTCGTACTTCAGTGGCCGGCCGCGATCACAGCGGCGGCGGTTCTTTGGCTTGCGGCGGGCGCCGACGCCCAGGTGCGGCACCACATTTCGATCCGGGCGGTCTCGTCGAACGTGATCGTGCCGCAGTCGCGGTCCTTTGCCGTCAACCGCCGGCAGAAAATCGAGATCACTAATGTGAAAGTGGGCGTGGTCATCCTCGAACAGGCGGCCACCACCACCATGGACATCGATCTGAAAAACCCGACCGGCTCGCGGCTCGAAGCGGAACTGCTCGTGCCGGTGCCCGACGGCGCAGCAATCCGCGGGTTCGACTTTGCCGGGGCAGGCAAAGAGCCTTCCGCCGAATTGCTGCCGAAAGATAAGGCGAAGGCCACGTACAAGTCGATCGTAGCAAAGATCAAGGACCCGGCCCTGCTGGAATTCGCCGGGTACAACCTGATTCGATCGAGCGTGTTTCCGGTGCCCGCCCGCGGCACGCAGAAGATCCGGCTGACGTACGAGAACCTTCTGCCGGCCGACGGCGACCGGGTCGACTACGCGCTGCCGCGGACCGAATCGATCGACTACAAGGTCCCGTGGGAGGTGTCGATCAAGATCAAGTCGAAGCGGCCGATCTCGACGGTCTACTCCCCGAGCCATGAAATCAGCTTCGCCCGCGCCGGAAAGTACGTCGCCCAGGTGAAGCTCGGCCGCGAAGCAATGAGCGAGCCGGGCCCGCTTCAGCTTTCCTACTTGCAGGATGCCGGCGAGGGCGTTGCCGCCTCGCTGATTGCTTACCCCGACGCCAAGACCGACGGCGGGTATTTCCTGCTCTTGGCCGGATTGCCGGCGGCAGACAACGGCGTCGACGAAAATGGCGACCCCAAGGTCAAACGCGAAGTGACCATTGTGATCGACCGCAGCGGTTCGATGGCGGGCGAAAAGCTCGAACAGGCCAAGAAGGCGGCCCTGCAAGTGGTCGACGGACTCTACCGCGGCGAGGCCTTCAATATTATTGACTACTCCGACTGGATTTCGAGCTTCGCCTCGAAGCCGGTTGTCAAGAACAAGAAAAACGCCGAATCCGCCCGGCACTACATCCGCAAGCTTACCTCCGGCGGCGGCACGAATATCCATGATTCGTTGGTCGAGGCCCTGCGGCCCGAGCCGATTGAGGACATGCTGCCGATTGTGCTGTTTCTGACCGACGGGCTGCCGACGGTCGGCGTCCGCAGCGAGGTGAAAATCCGCGAGGCCGCCAAGAAAGCGAACAAGTACGACCGCCGGATCTTCACATTCGGCGTCGGCTATGATGTGAACGCTCCGCTGCTGTCGCACATCGCCCGCGGCGCCAGGGCCACGAGCACGTTCGTCCTGCCCAACGAGGAGATCGAAGCCAAGGTCTCGCAGGTCTACAAGCGGTTGTTCGGCCCGGTTCTTTCGGAACCCGAGCTGGAAGTGGTCAACGCGGACGGCAAGGTTACCACGCGGCGGGTGTCCGACCTGATGCCGGCGACCATGCCCGACCTGTTCGAGGGCGATAAGCTCGTGGTGCTCGGCAAGTACTCGGGCGAGAAGCCGCTGAAGTTCCGGCTGACCGGCGACTACCACGGGAAACGCCGCAAGTTCAAGTTCGATTTCAAGCTCGATAAGGCAACGACGCGAAACAGCTTCGTCCCGCGGCTCTGGGCCAGCCGGAAGATCGCCATGCTGATCGACGAAATCCGCCAGGCCGGCGCCGATAAGGACAAGAGCGCCTCGGTAATCGCCGCCACCGCGAAAAACGATCCGGAGATGAAGGAGCTGGTCGACGAGATCGTCCGGCTCTCGGTCGAGCACGGCATCCTGACCGAGTTCACCGCGTTTCTCGCCAAGGAAGGGACCGACCTGAGCGGCCGCAGTGCCATTCTGGCCGAGGCCAACCGGAACCTTCAGCACCGGGCGGTCGCCGGCCGCGTCGGCGTGGGGGCCGTCAACCAGGTCCGCAACGACAATTTCCAACACAGCCAGATCCACCTGAACCGCGGAAATGTTTACTACGACCAGAACATGAACCGCGTGCAGATCAGCCGCGTGCAGCAGATCAACGACCGGGCATTCTTCCAGCGCGGAAACCGCTGGATCGACGGGGCCGCGATCAACAGCCGTGCGGGCGTCGAGCCGCAGCGGACCATTACCGTCGGCTCGCCCGAGTTCATGCAACTGGCCGAACGCCTCACGGCCGAAAACCGCCAGGGCACCCTCTCGATGTCCGGAGAGATCCTCCTGCACGTCGACGGGCGGAATATCCTGATTCGAGGAGAGTAGGAAAGTTGAAAGCAGAAAGCAGAAAGCTAAAAGCTGATCTTCGCAATGTACAAAAACCATTGAAAGGAGAGACTGTTATGATCTACCAACCGAAACGAAACACTTCCTTGTTTCCATGCTCTGCATGGGAACACACTGCCGCAACGCTAAGCGTTGCAACGGACCGCGACGTGTGCTCCAGCAATGCAGAGCATCGCGAACATCGTGTTCCCATGCAGATTCCCATGCAGAGCATGGGAACAAGAAGCGTAAGTGTCATCCACGCATTTCTCATTGTCGTTGCCGTGCTGACGTTGGTTCCGGCGGCGGCCCAGGCCGGGGCGATCTTCCTGCCCGGCGGGCTCGAAGACGGGAAGTTCGTGCCCGACAAGGACGTCAAATCGCCGTGCTACCGCGTGCGGTACAGCACGATCACGACCGACGTCGACGGCGGGACGGCCCACACAAAGGTCCAGGAAACGATTGCCGGTCCGAAAGAAGCGGTCGAGACGGTCTGCCTGATCCCGCTGCCGAAAGGGACGACCGCCCGGGGAACCGTCGTCGCCGCCGGCATTCCCAACGAGGACCACGCGGTGCTGCGAACGGCGAAATTCCTCACGGCCGCCGAGGCCCGGAAGGTCTACGAATCGATCGCCGAAGGGGCCGGTTCGGTCAAAATCCTTGCTCTTTCCGGCCAGCCGGCGGTGCTCGTGCCGAAGTTCAAGCTCCAGGACAAGGTCGAGATCGTCGTCCGGTTCCAGCAGAAGGTGAAAACCCTCAACGGCGTCAATTGGCTCGAATGTCCGATGCCGGCAACCGACTGGTCCGACGGGCCGGTCGCCCGGCTGTCGTTGGCTGCAAGTGTGAAGAGCAGCGATCCGCTACGGGCGATGTTCAGCCCCACACATGAGGCGAAGGTCGAGCGAAAGAGCCTGCACGAAGCCGTCATCCGTGTGAAGGCCGACAATCACCGCGGGGCCGACGACTTCCGGCTCTGCTGGGTCGCCGACCGTGACGCCCTGGGGCTCCGCGTGCTCGCCTATCACGCCGAGGGCGACGACGACGGCTACTTCATGCTGCTGGGCAATCCCACTGGCAGCGACGCCGATGAGAAAGCCATCGAGAAGGACGTCATCTTCGTGCTCGACACGAGCGGCTCGATGCGCGGCGAGAAGATCGAACAGGCCCGGGCGGCCATCGAGTATTGCCTCGAGCAGCTCAACCACGGCGACCGGTTCAACATCGTCACCTTCGGCACCGAGGTGGACGGCTTTCGCGACGGCCCGGTCGCTCGATCCGAGAAGGTCGTCCGCGAAGCCCGGGACTACATCGAAGAGATTGTCGCCCGCGGCCGCACGAACATCAGCGGCGCCCTGGCGAAGGCCCTGGCAGGCAAGCCGGATCGCGGCCGCCCGCGAATCACGATCTTCCTGACCGACGGCACGCCGACTGCCGGCGAGCTGGTCCCGGAGAAGATCGTCGAGGCGGTCAAGAAGGTGAAGCCGTGCCCGACGCGAATCTTCGTGATGGGCGTCGGCCACGACGTGAACGCCCACCTGTTGGACAAGCTGGCCGAGGCCACCGACGGCAGCAGCGAGTACGTCGAGCCGAACGAGGAGATCGACGCCAAGGTGGCGGCGCTGTACGATCGCCTTTCGCACCCGGTGCTGACGAACGTCCAGGTGGCGTTCGGCGATCTGAAGCCCCACTCGGTCTATCCGGAGAAGCTGCCGGCGTTGTTCAAGGGGAGCGAGGTGATGGTCTTCGGGCGTTACCGCACCGGCGGCAAGCACACGTTCACGATCTCCGGCATGTTGGCCGGCGAACCGGCCAAGTACACCTGCACGGCCGAGTTGCCGGCGAAGTCGGCCGGCGGGACGAACGAGTTCGTCGCCCCCCTCTGGGCTGCCCGGAAGATCGGCTACCTCTTGCAGGAGATCCGGCTGCACGGCGAGAACGACGAGCTGATCGCCGAGGTCGTCCGGCTGAGCAAGAAATTCGGCATCGTGACCGAGTACACCGAGTTCCTCGCGTGGGCCCCGGGCGACATGACCACGGAGGTGGCGATTACCGAAGCCCGTCTCCGGATGAACAGGGCCAATAGCCAAAAGGCAGGGCAGTGGGCGTTCAACCAGGCCCGAAACGACAAGCAGCTCCAGCAGCGTGCCGTGGTGAATATGGACGCCAACAGTTACGTCGACCGACGCGGACAGGTTGTGACCAACGACAATCTCCGCCAGATCGGCAGCCAGGTCTTCTACAACCGCGACGGCCAGTGGGTCGATGGCCGGGACGCCGGGGGGCGGAAAACCCGCGTCGTGAAGCTCTTCAGCCCCGAATACAAGGAATTGCTGCGGAACAACCGCCAGTTCGCCCGGGCGCAGAAGCTCGGTTGGGCCATGTCGATCAACGTCGGCGACGAGCGGATCGTCGTCGAGCGCGACGGCCGGCAGAAAAGCGAGGAATTACGCAAAATGCAGGCCCCCCGCCAGGATTTGCACCAGCAGATGGAACTCCAGCAGCAGAACATGCGTCAAAACCGGGGGCTGAACCAAATGCAGCAGCAATTCAACCAGATCCGGCAGATTCCCCGTAACCAATTGCGGAATTTGCCGTTAAACCGTCAACAGCAAGACCTTCAATTGGAGCAGCAGAAGCCGAATGACCGGTAGTCCGTAGTGCCGGCTTCAGCCGGTTTCCCCTGGATTATTTGTGGGGGAGGCCGTTTAGCGGGCGGGCTTGCCCGCCGTTACCATAGTGTCACCGATTGGCATCCAGCCTCAACGGCGGGCAAGCCCGCCCGCTAAACGTTGCATAGTGCCATTGGAGTTCCTAATTACCGAAACCCCCTAACCGGAGAAACCACCATGGGTCGAGCCATTACCTTCCTCTTCCTCGTTTTGCTGTTGCCCGGCGTCGCCGGCGCGCAGATGTCCATCCACCAACCCTACCGCGGGCCGATCACCGCCGCGAAGATTCGCACGGCGATCGACGATTCGGTCATGTATCTGCGGAGTACACAGCGGGCGGACGGGTCCTGGTCGATCTACGGCCGGCCCGAAGGCGAAACGGCCCTGGCCGCGCTGACGATGCTCGCCGCCGGGGGCCATCCCCAAAGCGACGACCAACTCAAAAAGGCCCTGGATTGGCTGGGGACACGGGAACCCAACTGCACCTACTCCCGCGGTATCCGCGCGAACGTCTGGGAATACGCCCTGCGGAAAGTCCCCTACGACACCCGCATCCGTGAACTGCTCAAGAAAGACTACGAGTGGCTGCTGGCCGCGCTGGGTCCCCGCGAGGGCTGGCGATACAACATGCAATCGCGCGACTGGGACAACTCCTGCACGCAATACGGCGTGCTGGGAATCTGGGCGGCCGCCCGGGCGGGGATCGAAGTTGACGACAAATACTGGATCACCATGTCGAAGCACTTCCGTGCCTGCCAAAACGGCGACGGTGGATGGGGATACCAGCGCGGCGGTTCCAATGCCAACATGGCGACCGCCGGCCTGGCCAGCATGTTCCTGGTCTTCGACATGTACCACGCCAAGAAGTACTACCGGGCCGACGAGAAACAGGACTTCAGCAAGGGCGAGGCCGCTGAAGTCCTCGCGTCGCTCGACCGCGGCATGACCTGGCTGGGCAAAGCCGGCGGAACCAGCGACGGCTACTACCTCTACGGCATCGAACGGACCGGCGTGGCCAGCGGGCGGAAGTACATGGGCGGACGCGACTGGTTCGCCGAAGGGGCCGAGGCCGTGCTCAAGGGCCAGCGGTCCAACGGCTCGATCCCCATGGGCTCCTGGGGCGGCGCCGTCTGCAATACCTCGTTCTGCACACTGTTCCTCGTTTACGGCGGGGCGCCGGTCGGTATCGCAAAACTCGAGTACGGCGACGGACCCGATTGGAACCTCAATCCCCGCGACCTGGCCAACTTGAGCAAGTACCTCTGGTCGGCCTACGAGCGGCCGATGAACTGGCAGACCGTCTCGATCAAGGCAAAGCCGGCGGAGTTCGAGGCCCCGATCCTTTTCATCACCGGCTCGAAGGCCGCGAAGTTCAGCGAGGAGGAGATGCTCAAGCTCCGCGAGTACATCCAGCGGGGCGGCACGATCCTGGCCGAGCCGAGCGACCACAGCGACGCATTCATGGAGTCGATGGAGGACCTCGTGGGGCAGATGTTCCCCAAGCGGTACTTCCCCGATTACGAATTGAAGCCGCTGCCGGCCGATCACGGCATCTACACCGTGCTGAAGCAGGAGTGGAAGAAGCGGCCGAAGCTCCGCGGCGTCTCCGACGGCTCGCGGGCCTTCTTCCTGCTCTCGGACGAATACCTGTCGGCCGACTGGCAAACGAACCGCGTGAAGACCGACGCCTTCCCGCTGGCGATGAATCTGCTGTTCTATGCGACCGATCTCGGCGAGATGAAGGGCAAGTTCGCGTCGATCTTGCCGACGACGACGCCGGCCAAGAAGCGCGACGCCAAGGTCCCCGTCGCCCGGGTGAGGATCGACGACAAGGCCCATCCCCGCGACTGGGATGCGGGCGCCATGTGCTGGTCGAAGTACGCCCCCTACGTGACGCACATCACCGGGTGCGAAATCGCCGAGGCCGACCCGGTGCGGCTCGGCAAGGACGACCTCAAGGGGATCCGGTTGCTTCACTTGACAGGCCGCCACAAGCTGGCGCTTTCCGCCGAAGAGCAAGCGGCACTGAAGAAGTTCGTCACCGGCGGCGGCACGCTGCTGGTCGACGCCTACGCCGGTTCGCCGGAATTTGCCGCAAGCGCCAAAGAGCAACTCGATAATATCTTCGGCGAGATGAAGCGTCTGCCGGCCGATCATCTCCTGGCGGAGGGGCGTTTCGAGGGCGGGGCCGATCTCTCGACCGGCGTCCGATTCAAGCTGGCCGCCCGCCAGATGCTGCGGGACCGCGACGAAGAGACCCGGGGGCAAAAGCTCCTATTTGCGACCGTAGGGAAGCGGCCGGCGGTGGTCTTCTCCGAGTTCGATCTCTCGGGCGCCATGGCCGGAATCAACAACTACCGCTGCCCCGGCTACAAACCCGACGCCGCCCGCAAAATCGTCGGCAACGTGGTCGCGTACATGATGGCGGATTGAGCCGTGATTTGAAATCAATGTACGACGGCCATAAAGCCGCGACCGTTGGTCGCGCCGGGCGACGCTGGGAGCGGGTTTTGGTGGCGCCGGGCGCGACCACGGTCGTGGCTTTATGGCACGGCGTCCGTCTTTGCCTTACCCCAATTCGCTTGCATCCAGGGCGGCCTTTTCCTCCGGGTCGCCGGGCGGGGCGGGCTGGTCGAGATCGAGGCCGCCGCGGCCCCGGGCGAAGGAAAGCAACCCTTCAACGATCAGCCACAGCGACATCGCCAGGATTATGAGCGTCACGACCGTCAACGACCACCGGTTGGGAAGCGATAGCTTCGGATCGCTCCAGAACCCCATAAGGCTGACGACGATCGCCCACATCGACATCGCAAGCATCAGAACCATGGGGATAATGGTGTACTTGATGGGCCGCGAGAGTTTGTAGAGAAAGATGCTGACGGTCAGCAGCGTCAAGCCGGCGAGCAACTGGTTCGTGGTTCCGAACAGCATCCAGAGCGGGCGGCCCTCCCGGACGAGCCCGAAGAAGGCAATTGCCGCCACGGCCACCAGGGAACCGAAATAGCGGTTGGCCAGCACGTCGAGCTTCACCGAACGACAAATTCCCTCGACGTTGAACCGCAAGAGCCGGGTACCCGTGTCGAGCGTCGTCAGTGCAAAGGCAACAATGGTCACCGCCAGGAGCGTTCCGCCGTATTGGGCGGGTATGCCCAGATAGGCGAGGAATGCTGCACCGCCGTGGACCACCGCGTTTAGCTGCGCCTCGATCCCGCCTCCTTTGATTCCACCCCAAGTGGCGTAGGCCCCGCCTTGCCACTCGTCGCTTCCCAAGCCCGCCGCACAGGCGACGATCACCAGGATCGCCAAGGCCCCTTCGATCAGCATCGAGCCGTAGCCGATCGGCAGGGCGTCGGTTTCGCGGTTGAGTTGCCGCACGGTCGTGCCGCTGGAAACGAGGGAATGGAAGCCGCTGACGGCCCCGCAGGCAACCGTCACGAACAACAGCGGCAGCCACGAGGGCGCCCGAGGCACGTCGGCAACCGCCTCGCCCGCCTCGGCCGGTCGCACCAGCAGATCGGAACGAAACATCGGGGCGTCGATCTGGCTTTCCGGCGCGCCGGTCACCGCGGCAATCGTTAGCCCCAGAAGCAAGGCGCCCAGCGCGAAATAGAGCTGGAAACTGTTGATGTAATCGCGCGGCTGGAGAAGGAGCCATACCGGCAGCACGGACGCCAGAAACGCATAGGCCAACAGGGCAAATATCCACCGCCGTTGGGTCTTGCCGGCGACTTTCTCGACGTGCGCGGCCGCTTCTTCATCTCCAGTTGCACAAAGGTACCTTTCGGCAGCTACGGCGCCGTAGGGTTTCTGGAAGCTGGGAGCGTCGGCTTCCGTGTCGGTCCGCGCTCCCGCGTCGAGCGCCTGACGAGTCTCCGTGGAAACCAACCATTGGTAGGTCGGCAACGGCCATTTGACGCCGCAGAGAATCAGCGCGGCAAACAACACCAGGCCTACCACCGTTGCCGGCCCCAGACGGACTTTGAACTTGTAGACCGACACGCCGACTCCTATGGCCACCACCATCAGACCGAAGGAGGGGATGATGGCGTCGGGCCTGAAGTTGACGAACAATCCCGAGACGATGTTTACGAACGCTCCCATCGCCAATGCCAGAAGGAAGAAGATGATCAAAAGCGCCAAGAGCCGCGCCCTGGGCCCCATCAAGTCCTGGCAGACGTCGCCGATTGTGCGGCCCTTGAGTCGGAGACTGACTACCAATGCACCCAGGTCGTGGACGGCGCCGATGAAGATGCAGCCGAAAACCACCCACAGCACGGCCGGCAGCCATCCCCAAACCACGGCGATTGCAGGCCCCATAATCGGCCCCAGCCCGGCAATCGAGGCAAAGTGGTGGCCGAACAGCACCGGCACCCGGCTGGGGACATAGTCGACACCGTCTTCCATCGTATGGGAGGGCGTCGGACGGTCGGGGTCGAGTCGGAAAATCCGCAGGGCGATAAAACGCCCGTAAACCCAATACGCCAGAACAAACGCTGCAAATGCACCGATCACAATTACCGCTGCGTTGCTTAGCATGTTGAAACTCCACGAAAAAGCAGGAATGACGAAAGCACCCCCTGAAGGTACTAAGGACCGTGCCGTCTACGGGTAACCTTAGCCGCCGGGGCGGATTCGGGCAACCGTTGACGGTAGGCGCGGCCGTTTGCGGCCCTATAATAGGTGGTCTGTCCCGTTTGCCCTGGCGGCGGCCTCCCAGTGAGGCAAACGAAAGAATCACAAAGATGAGTGAAGGGATGTGTGGGGATCATTCATGGCCGAAAAAGTAATTATCATCGGGAGCGGACCGGCGGGCTGGGCCGCGGCCATCTATGCCGCCCGGGCGTCACTCGAGCCGCTAGTAATCGAGGGAATCGCCCCGCTGGGGCAGTTGGCCCTGACCACGGAGGTCGAGAATTATCCCGGTTTTCCCGTCGCCAACCTGGAAGCCTATCTCGACAATTCCATCGACGAAACAAGACGCAAGTACATGATGCCGCACGCCAGGCACGGCGTCAGCGGCCCGGAACTGATGGAACTCATGCGGCAGCAGGCCGTCAACTTCGGCACCCGGATTGTCACCGACGAGGTTGCCGAAGTCGATTTCAGCGACCGGCCCTTCAAGGTTATCACCGGAGAGGGCGAGACCCACGAGGCGCTGACGGTTATCGTGGCGACCGGGGCGACGGCCAACTATCTCGGCCTTCCGTCCGAAGAGCGTTTCAAAAACAACGGCGTCAGCGCCTGTGCCGTTTGCGACGGGGCACTGCCGCGGTTCCGCAACCAGCCGCTGGCCGTCATCGGCGGCGGCGATTCGGCCATCGAGGAAGCCGACCACCTCAGCAAAACCGCCGGCAAGGTCTATATCGTCCACCGCCGCGACGAGTTCCGGGCGTCGAAGATCATGGCGAAAAGGGCGATGGACAATCCTAAAATCGAAATCCTTTGGAACCGGACGCTGGCCGAAGTGCTCGGCACCGACGCCGAGGGGGTGACGGGCGTTCGCCTAAACAGCACCGCTGGCGAGGACGAGATCGACGTGGAAGTCGCCGGCATGTTTCTGGCCGTCGGCCACACACCGAACACGGCTTTCCTCAAAGGCAAGCTGGAGTTGACAGAGAAGAAATACATCAAGTGGACAGTCCCCTTCCGCACCAACACGAGCGTCGACGGCGTCTTTGCCGCCGGCGACGTGGCCGACGATTACTACCGCCAGGCGATTACGGCGGCCGGCTCCGGCTGCATGGCCGCGCTCGACGCCGAACGCTGGCTGGCGGCAAAGGGGTTGTAGAGTTGAGAGTCAAGAGTTGAGAGTCCGGGGTCAAGGTATGAATGTCGGGAGCTTCGCACTACAAACGGCTGAAGTGTCACCAATTTTTGAATACCGATTGCCGTGTGTTGACATCCGCGCGTTGCTAAGTTAGTCTCTGGGTTTTGTGTTTCGTGAAAGGCGTTCGCCGCCTTCCGATTTGTCCTTTTTGAAGGCAAGAACTCATACAAAAGAGGTTCAAGCAGGAGACAAGAGTATGGCAGACCAGCAAGCATCTTCCGACACGTCCGGCGCCGACGAGGTCACGCACGTCAATCCCCGCATCGAGAGGGATCGCCAGATGATCCTGGATGCGCGGAAGAAGGGCCGAGGCGCCCTTCTGGGAGTGTTTGTGAGGTTGTCGGGTCCCGGCTGGCTCCAAAGCGCAATTACGATCGGCGGCGGATCACTGTCAAACTCCCTGTACCTTGGTGTGCTTGTAGGGTTTGCCTGCATGTGGGTGCAGCCGCTGGCGATGATTCTGGGAGTGGTCATGCTTGGCGCGATCGCTTATGTGACGCTATCGTCGGAAGAGCCGCCACTGCGTGCGATCAACCAGCATGTCAGCCCGATCCTCGGCTGGGGGTGGCTGATCGGTTCCATGATGGCGAACATCGTCTGGTCGATGCCCCAGTATGCGGTGTCGGCGGGTGCCCTGCAGCAAAACCTCTTCCCGCAGTTCTTTGGATGGGAACAGCACACGGGGGTGTTTGGCTCCGTCAAGGGCGGAACGACGGCTGCCGCCCTTATTGTTCTGGGCATAGCGCTATTCAACGTAATGCTTTACATCAAGGGCGGCAAGGCGGCAAAGGCCTTTGAAACAATCATAAAGATCATCATCGGGGCGATAGTCATCTGCTTCTTCGGTGTGATCATCAAGCTCAGCCTGGTTAAGGACAGCAACCTGGACTGGGGCAGGGTGTTTGCCGGTTTCATTCCTGATATCCGACTCTTCACTCAACCTGCGGCGGGCATAGCCGCCGAGATAGCCAAGGTGGACGCGGCTTTCCAGGGCTTCTGGACAAAGCTCGTAGTCGGACTCCAGCGCGATGTCATGATCGGTGCGGCATCCACAGCGGTGGGTATCAACATGACGTTCCTGCTACCCTACTCCATGCTCAGAAAAGGCTGGAACAGGGACTTCAGGAGCTTGGCGGTATTTGACTTGGCGACGGGGCTGGTAATACCGTTTACGCTGGCAACAGGCTGCGTCGTGATGGCGACAGCCACACAGTTCCATACCGTTCCGGCACCGGGCTTCCTGGGCGAAAAAGATGCCCAGGGAGTCGCTGTCCAGCCGGCAAAGAGCCTTGTAGGCCCATACAATAAGCTGATCGACGACCGGATCAAGGCGGGAATGACGGCCGAGGAAAAATCAGATTACGATAAGCTTCTTCAAGCAGAAAAAGATCATGGGGCACTGGTTAAGAAGCAGAAGAAAGACGGATTAACTGAAGAAGAGAAAGCCAAACTGGCCGAACTGCAGGTAGAGAAAGACAAGGTAGGCAAAATACGGCAGGAAATGCCCGAAGCGGACAAGCGCATGGCCGCCATGCTCGTAAAACGCGATGCCTTCAACCTTGCCGACTCACTTGCCCCTCTGCTGGGCGCGGGTTGGGCGAAGTACATCTTCGGCTTGGGCGTCGTCGCAATGACGCTTAATGCCGCGACCATGCTGATGCTCATCAACGGGCTTTGCGTCTGTGAGATTTTCGGCAAACCGGCGAAAGGGCCCCTCCAGATAGTAGGAAGTCTGATCCCCGCAGTTGGCGTCCTGGGCGCCTTCTTCTGGAACGACGCAAAGATGTGGCTGGCTGTGCCGACATCGGTATTCTGTGCCGTGCTTCTGCCGGTAGCTTACATAGCCTTCTTCCTGCTCATGAACCAGAAGAAGTTCATGAAGGATGACATGCCGACCGGGTTGGCGCGTGTCATATGGAATGTGCTCATGAGTGCATCGGTCCTGCTCACGGCGGCGCTGAGCTTCTGGTGCCTGTGGGACAAGGGCGGGCTGATCGGTGACAAGTGGCTGGGTGTCGGACGTAACGCGGGTAGTTTTATGGGACTGGCCGTGTTCGTCGGTTTTGGCATACTGGTCATTGCCGTCCACTTCATACAGAAGCGGAAAAAGGCAACATGACCCGGCAAGTTTCAAAAGGGGGCCTCCGGCCGCTCCCGTTCACTGCGTCGAAGCGACTGAATCAAGGCCCGTAAGCTGCGTGCTTGCACGCACCCCAGAGACGATAGCGAAGACATCCCATGGAGAAGCTCACCGTCGCCCAAGCCCGTAAGCCCGACGCGATCGGCAAGGAAGTAACCCTTCAAGGCTGGGTCCGCACCCGCCGCGACTCGAAGGCCGGGTTCAGCTTCATCGAACTGAACGACGGCTCCTGCTTCGGCAACGTCCAGGTCGTCGCCGATAAGGAACTCGAAAACTACGAGTCGCAGATCAAGCACCTTACGGCCGGGTGCAGCGTCAGTGTCGAGGGGCAGGTGAAAGAGTCGCCCGGTAAGGGCCAGGCCACCGAGGTCCAGGCAACCCGCGTGACCGTCCACGGCACGGCCGACGTCGAGACTTACCCGCTGCAAAAGAAGCGCCATTCGTTCGAGTTCCTCCGCACGATCGCCCATCTGCGGCCGCGGACGAACACCTTCGGGGCGATTGCCCGGGTGCGTAACTGCGTGTGCAACTCGATCCACCAGTTCTTCCAGGAACGCGGGTTTCTCTACATCCATACGCCCATCATCACCGCCAGCGACTGCGAAGGGGCCGGCGAAATGTTCCAGGTCACCACGCTCGACCTGGACAACCCGCCGAAACAAGAGGGGAACATCGATTTTGCCCAGGACTTCTTCGATCGCCCGTCGTTTCTGACCGTCAGCGGGCAGCTCGAAGCCGAGATCTTCGCGTGCGGACTGGGCCGCGCGTATACCTTCGGGCCGACGTTCCGGGCAGAAAACTCGAACACCGCCCGACACCTCGCCGAGTTCTGGATGATCGAGCCCGAAATGGCCTTCTGCGACCTCGAAGGCGACATGGACATCGCCGAGGCGATGCTCAAGCGGATCTTCCGCGACGTGCTGGAAAAATGCCCCGAGGATATGGACTTCTTCAACCTGCGGATCGACAAGACGGTGATCGAAACGTTGCGGCACGTCATCGAAAGCGAGTTCGTCCGGCTGCCGTATACCGAGGCGGTCGAGATCCTGGAGTCGTCGGGCGAGAAGTTCGAGTTTCCGGTCACCTGGGGCGTCGACCTGCAATCGGAGCACGAGCGCTACCTGACCGAAAAGCACTTCAAGTGCCCGGTGATCGTGTACGACTATCCGCGTACGATCAAGCCGTTTTACATGCGAGTCAACGACGACGGCCGGACAGTCCGGGCGATGGACATCCTGGTCCCGAAGGTCGGCGAGATCGTCGGCGGCAGCCAGCGCGAGGAACGCCTCGACGTGCTCCAACAGCGGATGCGCGAGCAAGACCTCAACCCGGAAGACTACTGGTGGTACCTGGAACTTCGCCGCTACGGCACGGTCCCCCACGCCGGTTTCGGCCTCGGCCTGGAGCGCCTCATCCAGTTCATCACCGGCATGGCCAACATCCGCGACGTAATCCCCTTCCCCCGAACGCCGGGGAACGCGGAGTTTTAGGGTCGTCGACGCTTTGCCCGTCTTGACATGTGCCTCGTAATCGCTGACAATATGAATAGCGTTGGGAGTCGTCAGAATCTTGTGAGGTGAATTCTTATGCTGCGTGAAGAACTACTCAAGCGGATTTCGGTCGATCCGAATGTTTGTTTTGGAAAGCCCTGTATCCGTGGTACACGGATTTGGGTTTCTCTGATCGTGGAGAACCTATCGGAAGGCACTTCGGAGGAGGAGATTCTTGCAGCCTACCCGTCGTTGTGTCGTGAGGACATCCGGGCGGCTTTGGCGTTTGCGGCGGAGATGACACGGGAGCGGGTTATTCCCGTTTCCACGGAGGCAGCGGAGCCGTGAGGTTCAAACTTGACGAGAATCTCGATGTCCGCCTGGCGCCGCTGGTTGAAGAGGGCGGTCACGACGTAGATACCATACGAAGTGAGGATTTGTCCGGCAGCACTGATGACGTGGTTTATGAAACCTGCATACGTGCCGGTCGTGTCCTGATTACTCTGGATCTGGACTTTTCGAATCCCGTCCGATTTCCTCCGGCGGCAACGCCAGGGATCATTGTTGTTCGGCCGCATCGGGCTATTCTCCCCCAAATCCGAGCAACCCTCGTTGCGACCCTTCCTGCTCTGAAGACGAGAACCCTTGCCGGCAAGCTCTGGATCATCGAGCCAGGGAGGATTCGCGTGTACGATCCTGAGGAAGGGGAAACCGATGCGCGGTGAATCAACAGCGGGTCTCGCACGCCACGGAATGCGGAGTTCTTGCAAGAATCGAAGTTGGCGTCGAGGGGCAGCGCCGTAGAGCCAGGCGAAGACAAAGTTGTCGACAATGAAGAGAATTGCTAACTACCGTTCGGGTGACCGGGCAGAGGCTCTTGGAGTCGTGCTCATGCAATTATTTTGCGCCGTAGCGCCTGTTCCGCGACAAGAGGACTTCGGGCTCGTGGATGCAGTTGCTACCCTTCTCCGGCGTAAGGACCGGCTGCTGTACGCCGAGGATTCGTTCTCGGTCCAGTTCAAGTCGCGAACAGTGAAGGTTGTGGAGTACCTCGATAAGCGATTCGATGCGCTGCTGAAGCAAGAGTTGTCGCTCTTCATTGGGCACGTGGACCTGACCACGGCGGAGATCAAGCTGAATAGCGTCGGTACAGCCCTGACCCACCCGAATATCAACGATATGAAGGGCCTAGTGTTGTACCTCGATCCCATCGAGCAGAAATGCGAGGACGGTGTGTTGCACACCTCTCTTGGCGAACCCGCGCTCAAGTGGACCGCAGCGCATCTCGCCGATCGGGAGTTCGAGCAGAAGTTATACGTCGTTATGAAACAATGGCTGGAATTGGAGCGATGGAACCGTCGCTACCGTAAGATGGGCATGCAAACGCAGATCCAGTGGAAGACGAACGAGATCCCATCACGAGGGGGAACTACCGTGATGTGGAACCCAGCCCGTGCGGAGGAGGCACTTGGCGAGGTAGTACCAGCCGTTCAAATGATCGCGGGACTTGTCCCGTCTAATGTGTCACTCGCCGAACCTGTTCTTCGGCTGATGGCGTGGTTGCGTGACCGAGGTGTTGAACCGGATCCCTCTGGCGTTCACCACCTAATGATAATTTTGCATGTCGGCGAAGAAAGGTTGACCGAGGCCCTAGAGAAACATAGTGAAGCGGAGATCGCCACGCATTGCATTGATATCAGGGAAACGCCCAGCGGTTTGGCATTCTGGGTGCAGTCAGCCAATCGTGAAAGAAAGGTAGACGCGACAAAGCATGAGGGCTCGATCGTTGAACTTCGGGCCCTTGGCTTTGACGTGGAAGTAGATCCCGATTCGCAACGGATCAGCGACATTGGAATCGGTACACCGTGGCTGAAAAAGCGGAACTTGGAAATGGTTGGTGTGTCTGAAGGGGTGTTCCTGTTGCGGAGGGTGGTTGGGTGCTGAGGCCGTTTAGCACACGGCGATATCCGTATCCCGGCTAAACTCCGCTGCGCCGTATGATGCGCAGGCCTGGCCGGCCAACAACACGTGGTGGCTGGGATGTGAGACCAGGGTCGAAAGGACTTTGAGAATCGGGTTCGGGGTCAAGCGAGCCTCCAACGTATAGGTAGAACGCCCACAGCTTCTGGGTCTCTTTCCAGCGCTGAAGCGGCGTCATCAGATACCACTCTTCCCACTCTTCATCGTACAGGGGTGTTTCCGACGGCGCGCTCATAGACGATATTGTCCCAGATTCCAAGACCGCGGCAAGCCCCCCGGCCGGTGGCTTCGGCATTTTTCTAATAAAGCCGCGACCGGTGGTCGCGCCAAGCGCCGCCGGAAACAACCGCGACCCGGGTTCGGCGCGACCACCGGTCGCGGCTTTATGGCAAGAACCACCCAATCCTTACCGCTTCGTTGGCGGCAGTGTGATGTCAAATTTCTTGGCGATCTGTTCGATGAAACGCTTGTGTCGCTCCGGTGCGTAGTAGTGCCAGTCGGCCAGGTATTGCTCGAAGGTCTGGTTCTTGTAGGTCTTGCCCGTGTTGAGCCAGGCGACGGCTTCCCAGCGATTCGGCTCTTTCTCGAACAGCGGGAGCAGCGCGCCGGCGATCACGCGGTTTTTCTCGCGAAGAGCCGTGCCGTGCAGGTCCTTGGCGTTGTGCTCGTACCAATCGGCAAGGGTCTGGCCGTCGGGCAGCGGGGCGTCGGCGATCCGCTTGGCGGCATAGTCCTTCAACGATGAGGAGTAGTCCCTCCAGTTGGGATACGGCGGCTTGGTCTTCCACGTTTCCGACATCTGCCGCAGGACGAACAACGACGCCACCTCGCAAATCGATTCCTCGAACCACTTGTTGGGGTTCTCGCCCTCCTTGTAGTTGCAGAGGATATGGCAGAACTCGTGGGCGAACTGGAACGTGTACTGCGACCAATAGGTGCTGCCCGTGTTGAGTTTGACGTAGAATTCCCCGTCCGGTCCCCGCCTGAACAGCACGATGGGGCCTCCCTTCGGCTCGACGAGGATCGGCGGCAGCGTCCTTCCCGGGAAATAGCACCACAACTCGCCGGCCGTCGAATAGAGCAGCTTCTCGACGTCTCGCAGCGAGGCTTCCCACTTATCGGTTTTGGCCGGGCGGATGACGAGCTTGTGGGTTGGCGGCGGGACCTTGCCGTCCTCGCCCGTGATATCCGCCGCCGGTGCAAAACCCCAGGTGACGGCCAGAAACACGGCGGTGAGAACCGAAACTCGTAAAGACATGGTTCGTTTTCCTCGGCTGGCTGCGGATTGTACTCACACTGCAACCCCCCGCACGCAGTGCGGGGGCGTTCATCTATCCACTACTCACCACTCACTACTCACTACTCACCATCAGGCATCTTCAGGATACGGAAATCGTCGAAACGGATCCAGTGCTCAGCGTCGGGCGGGCCGTTGTAGCACTGGATGCTAACCTGGTCGTCGCCCGGCGGGGGCAGATTTTTCGTACCGGCCGTCTGGAATTCGCCCTTGCCGTCGGGGCGGTACTGGGCAGTCAGCTTGTTGCCGGCGACGATCACTCGAAGCTGGACGGTCTTGGCGTCCATGGGCTTCTTGCCCGGGATGATAAACAGTTTCCCGCCTATCAACTCCTTGACGATCTTGAAGCAAGGCCTGCCCTTGTTGTACCAGGTGATGCCGGCCTGTTCGTACTGTTGGGTCGGCTTCGTATGGCTGGTAATGGTGATTTCAAAGGCATAGGTTCCCTTGCTGCGGTCGGGGGCCTTGCGGAGCAGGGCATTCTTGACGTTGTGGGCCACGCCGGGCTCGACGCGGATTTCCAGGCCGTCGTCCTTGATTCGCCAGGCATCTTTGTTCTCCCGCAGCCAGGTCCAGCCATCGCCTAATTTTCCCTTGAACGTGTCTTCAAAGACAACCTCCGGCTCGGCCGCCGGCAGCGACGCACCAAACAGCAAAAAAGCGGCGGCAATCAACAGTGTTCGTTTCACGGCATGACTCCTTGGGGTGTGGTCCGGTATTCCCATATCGACGCCGGCCCGCCTGAGGCCCGGCCAACAGCAAGGTAGCAGGTTCGCTTTCTGCCTGCAAGCAGTTCGCCCGGAAAACCGCTTTTCCCCTCTCTTGAGCCCCCGCCGCCGTTAGGATAGGATGGGTGCTGGTTTCCTGTTGCAAAGCCGCGACCAGTGGTCACGGTTTCACATCCTGCTCTCTGGAGGAAATCTCGTGAACCATTCCCATTCCGGTATTGGCGGAAACCGCCCACACGAAGACCGACGCCGCGAGTTCCTGGGCAAAATAGGTGCGTTGCCGGTCGCGACGATGGCCGCGCAATACGGCAGCGGCGCGTCCGGCACAGAAGCCGAGAATATCTTGCTCCCGCAGATTCGCTTGGGACGGCATTCCGTTTCGCGATTGATCTGCGGGACAAACCCGTTCAACGGCGGTTCGCACTTGTCTTGCTTCGTCAACAAGCAGATGAAAGCCTATTATACACCCGAACAAATACTGAAAACCCTGCACCGATGCCGCGAAGTCGGCATCAACTGCTGGCAGAGCGGACTGGGCAACGTGGAACAGTACCGGCGTTTCGTCGACGAAGGGCTGAAGATGCACTACATCGCCATCGCGGCCGGGAAGTCCGAAGGCATAAAGAAACTCGCTGACGGCGGCTGCATTGCGATTGCCCATCACGGCGAGACTACCGACAACCTGTTCAAGAACGGCAAGATCGACCAGGTCCGCGACTACCTGAAACGCGTTCGGGACGCGGGGATGGTGGCCGGCGTCTCGACGCACATGCCCGACGTGGTCGACACGATCGAATCGAAGGGCTGGGACCTCGACTATTACATGACCTGCGTCTACGAGCGACACCGCAGCGCAGATGCCTTGGAGAAACTCCTCGGTCAGGCGCCGATCCCGGTGGGCGAAGTGTACCTTCCGAAAGACCCGCCCCGGATGTTCAAGGCAATGCGGCAGACGAAGCGGACTTGCCTGGCCTTCAAGATTCTGGCGGCGGGCCGACTCTCCGAGCGACGCCAGTGGGTCGAGCGGGCCTTTCGCGAGACCTTCGAGTCGATCAAACCCGGCGACGGGGTAATCATCGGTATCTACGACCAATACAGCGACCAGCCCGCGGAGAATGCCGCCATGGTCAGACGCTTTGGTTAGAGGAAAAAAAACGAGGGAAAATAACGGAGCAAGGAGATTCGCTACATTTGTGGGAGGGGATGTTGCATTTTGCAACACACATCAATGATACCCATGGGGGGTTGCTCGATGCACACCGGCCCCCCCGGGTCCGATTCCAGCTTGTCTTCGGAAAGCCAGATTTCGCGTCGCCAGAATTTGTTCCATCTCTGGAGGGTTTCCTGGTTCCAGCGAACAAGGTAGTGGTCGGGAGTCCCTCGCGAGACTTGAGTGACCGTCCCAACCCATCCGCCCAGGGGCATATCATGGTAGTCCGGGTCCATGGTTCCGGCCTTTACTCGGACGCGGGTCCCGATGGCGAAGGCGGCCACAACGGGCTTGTTTCTGAAGGGGAACATGGCTTGATTGCCTCGGGGTTTCTTGACACGTATCAGGTGGAGCAAGCCGCGTGCCAAACGCGGCCGATTTTCGTCCTCACTCACTCTCCCCCTCGCGTTTTTTTAACCCGACTCGGATGTCAATATGCTATGTTTCTGATAGGAGGAAGTACCTTTTCGATCTTACGAAAAAGGGGATCTCATGGATTAAGGGGGGCTAAAGATGAGATGCCGCTGTCCTCACTGCTCAAACGTGGTGTGGCAGGCCCGAAACTTGTCAGGCCCGAATTTCTGTCCCCACTGTTATCAATTGTTCAACCCGCCCGCTCCGAAACAAGTCCCGCCGTGGATATTGGGCGTGGTGGTGGTGCTGGTGGGTCACTGGCAGATTCATTTCAATGCCGTGTATTATTAGCGAGGCCAAAGAGCTTCAAGTGTGACAGAGTCCGGTCCTCAAGTGGGCAGTGCCGACTCACTGAACAAGGGGACGAGAGGTTTCGCCCGGGGTGACTGATGTGCCGCCGCGAAGAAAAGCCTTTCGTCCCCTTCTACTTTTGCAGGGGACTGTAAGAAATGCCGGCCACCTGCTCATGGTTTCGCAACGGCAAGCTAAAGTTTCCTTGCAAGGTGACTGCGATGGCCTCGGAGAAATAAAGCATGAAACAGCGTTCACCTCCGACCGGCTACGCCCGGTTGTCCTCGCGGGCGGCTCGTATCGCGCTGTTGTTGCTGCTGGTGGCTACCGCTGTCTTTGTCGGAGTGGCCTTGCGGGGCGACAATGCGAGCAGTTGGAGACGAGGTGAGGAAGGCGACGCGGCCTTGTACCGCGCCGAGATCAACCGAATCCGCGCCGGCGAGGACTACTACAAGGCCGCAGCGGCCGAACTGCCCAGCCGGGGTTATCCCACCCGTAGCATCTTCAATTGGCGCACTCCGTTGCCGATGTGGATGATCGGGAAACTGCCGGCTCCGTTTTGGGGCAAAGTCCTGTTGATCGGCCTCGCGCTGGGCGTCATAGTCCTGGCATTTGGAATCATGGCGCAGGACGAGAAGCACGTGTTCCGCAGCCCGCTCGGCTGTGCGTTGTTGTTGACCGGCACCTTGATGGCGCTGTACGGCGGTGATTCCTACACGATGCCCGTACTCTGGGCCGGAGCTTTCATCGCGCTGTCGATTTGCTGTTACGGAGTGAACCGCCCGTGGCTTGGCGTTGTATTCGGGCTGGCGGCGGTTTTCTTTCGCGAGTTGGCTCTGCCCTATTGCCTGCTGGCAGCCGGTATCGCATGGTGGAACAGACGCTGGAAAGAACTGGCCGCGTGGTTTGCCGGCACAGGGGCCTGGTTCGTCTTCTTCGGATGGCATTGCCTGCGGGCAACCGAAATGATGCCACACGGCGCTACGGCGCACTCGCAGGGTTGGCTCCAACTGGGCGGAGCAGGGTTCGTGATCTTGACCGCACAGATGAACCTCTTCCTGCTGGAACTGCCGCAATGGATTACGGCCCTGTATTTGACAGCCGCCTTGTTCGGATTGGCCGGTTGGGATACCCCCCTGGGGCAACGGACGGGGTTGACCGTCTGCCTGTTCATAACGGCGTTTGCCTTCGTCGGTCACAATTTCAACCAGTACTGGGGTTGCCTGTACGCACCGCTTCTGTGTTTCGGGGTGGCGAGATTTCCGGCTTCGTTGCGGGATGCTTTCGTGGCAGGCGGATTCTTCCGTCGCAGGATACGCCAGAAGTGTTGAGCAGACGGTGTTCGGCGCAACCGCCGGTCGCGGCTGTATGATTTCGGATAAACACAACGGCATTCTCGTCGGCATACACCTCCTCCCAATTGCTGCTTGCCCGAAGCAAGGGAATAAAACCTTTGTGGTAGCCTGGACGCAGGAAGAAAACATCGGGACGATACCACTGTTCGACCTGCGCTACCGGGACGCGTCCCCGGGCAATCTCCCGGTAGCGCTGCCAATCCTTGCGCGGGAACAGATACAATCGGCCGTCGATGGTGACTTTCCAGTCGGGCCATCCGGCCCAGATCAACAGCCCGCCCCATTCGCGATAGTTGTAGATCACGCCGCGCACGCCATACCCGCGCAGTTGCCGGACGGCACGCATGGGTATTTCCCTGTCGAACAGTCTCGGCCGCACCAGCAACGGCAGGATCAGGGCCGGTAAGAGCAACAGGCTTACTGTAGCCGAAGTCGCCATAAAGCCGCGACCGTTGGTCGCGCCGAGCGACGGTGGGGAGAGCGTTTGATGCGGCGAGGCGCGACCAACGGTCGCGGCTTCATGGAGCCATCGCGACCACACCGGAACCATGGCCACGGCGAAAAACAGCGAAAAGCGGTAGACGCACAACGCAAGCCCGGCCAATACGAAAAATACGGCCATATCTTCCAACCGAACATTGCGGCCCACACGTGCTAGCAGCACCAGCGAGAAGACCAACGCAACCCAAAACCACAGCGACTCGCCCCACAGCGCCGGATACCACGCGGGCATCCATTCGGTGATCCCAAGTTCGCGCGAAATTCGGGCATTCGTTGCCGAGACTTCGAAGATATGCCAACCCATCGGCGTTGCTGAAGTACATGCGAAGGCCAGCAGTGCCAACGCGGTTGTCATCCATGGTTTTGCCGCTCGGCGGTCAAACAGCCAACGGAACCACCCCGCTCCCGCCATCGCAGTAAACACAACCACCGCTACCGGCACCGAAGGGTGCATGTTCTGCCAGGCAATCAGTACCATGGCTGCTAAGACGATTTTCTTCCGTGCCCGCAGGTCCAACTGCGCAATCCACAACAACAGGGCAAATCCCAACAGACCGAAACTCTGGGGCCGGATCGCACTGTGCGGAATTGCGATCAGCAGCCCAAGACCCATCCCGAGGAGATTTGCGGGAGCTGTCGTTTCTCGCCGACGAACCGTACAAGCGGCAACGAGAAACGCCCCGGCGAACACAAAAGCATTGACCTGCGAAAGCAATCGCCAGGACCCCAACCGGTAAAGGGCAGCGTAGAACACCTCGGACAGCCAGTAGAGGGGCGGGACGGGCTCGCCGGCGCAAGTTGCGGTGAACGGGTCGGCGCGGACCAGCTCTCGCTGTTCCAATGCCAGTTGGCCCAGTTTCACCCGCCAAAAAACGTCCACGTCGTGGTTCGGCCGGAACTCGAGCAGCAGCACCGTCAAGCCGAAAAACACGATTAAAGCCAAATAACGTTTGAACATGGGGACAAAACTTCTCGGATAAAACACCCGCGCACGGCCTCAGGGACCGCGGCGACGCCAGACCCGATATGCGTATGTAAAGGAGTAACCCTGTTTCGTCAGTACTTCCTCCACCAATTCGAACTCGTCGATGTGCCTGGGAGGATCTTCGTATGCCGGCAGCACCACCCACCGGTAACGGGCAATTTCCGGCGAGTCGAGAATCCCGGTAAGATAGGCGTCGCGCCACGGATTGCGGCCTTGAAACGGATACCAGTGCAATCCCAGCACGGCGACCGAATCGCCCGGCGGAACGATCTCGGTCAAACGGCCGAATACCGTGCGGGGGCGTTCCGCACCCGGCAGCCGGTATGTCAGAACCACAAACTTGACAACGAGCACTATCGCAATGCCGGTGCAAAGCGCTAGTACGGCCGAGCCGATCAGCCGCGAACCTTGCAGATAGCGTTCGATGGTCGATCCGAAGCACGGTAACAGCAGCATCATGCAAGCGCCCAGGTACGTATAGGCATACGGCCGGATCACGGCGACAGCGATTATTCCCAACGCGGCAGTAGCATACAGAGCCAACGACATGGGAGCTGCTCGCCGCCAGCCCGTACTCATGACAAGTCGAGGGAAGAACAACAGGACGAATAGGGTGACGGGAAGCTGATACGGATTCTTCCGGAGCAGCACCTTGGAGAAAATGACGAGCTTCTCCGACAGGGTACCCGACAACTGCCTTTCCCGCATGATGCCGAGTGTCCCGATCAACTGGTCGTGCAAGGCGCCGGGGTAGAATACATCCATGACGGTCCACCAGGCGGCTGCCATCCCCGCAGCGACGGTGGCGGCGGCCGCCACTTGGAGCGCCGCTCGCCTCCAGGCGGCGCGCCGTTGCGGTCCTTCGGCGCCGGCCGCGGTACACATCGCTCGAAACAGGACGATCATCGCCCCCAGCACGCCTACCGCCGGCGATGTCAGGGCCGCCAGCCCGACGAAGACGCCACTTGCCAGTGAGGCCGGTATTCCTTTGCGCGTCGAACGGCCCTGGGCAACGAGCACTTCCAGCCAGACCCATAACAAGGCGGTTTCCTCGGGGCGATCGAAGTACAGGAGGTTCGCCAGGTAAATCACCCCAACCGACGCGATGATTACGTTCCGGGTCGTGGCAGACGACGGGTTACTCGTTTCCATGAGACGGCGCGCCGCCAGCATCACGGCCAACGTTCCCAGCAGGTGTACGGTGTAGTGGAACGCAAGCGTCGAGTACAGAGAAAACCCGAACACCAGATACCACGCAGCCAGCAGCCATTGATAGATCGGCGGTAAGCAGGCGAATACCGTCTCGGCCCGCGGGAAGAACCCTTTCAGACACGGGATGGTCATCCGCCCGTGCTGGATCCATTCGGCCGCCGGGCTCTTGTAGGCGCCGTCGTCGACATGAGGGCACGGGAAACCGGATGCACCGAGCCAGCACGACACGATAACTCCGAGCACCAGCACGACCCCAAACGGAACGGCCGAGATGAGCTTGCCCCTTCGTGGCCCGACGACGTTTGATGAACAGGATCCCGCCATGGAAATTTTACCGGGTTTTCTGGAGTTTTCGCGCAAATGTTGCCACACCGGAAACATAGGTTATTGTCGCCGGGCATTATCGGGAAACGCCCGCCTGCAAGAGGAGTAAACGTTTGACATCGGAGGATTCTGACATAGGTTTCAAATGGAGGCGAAGCGTGAAAATGCAAACCTTTTCGGGATCGCCGGAGAGCGGTCCCGGGGGAGTCCTTTTCTGCTGAATCCGTTCGGGAAATTTGTCAGTCGAAAGAACTCCCGCCGAAGGCCTGTGAGGCATCGTTCAATTTTACGGGGAGCTGGCGGGTACATTGCAGGCAGGCGCCGGGACTATTCAAAGCCGGCGCAGCACCCGCCGGGACCCGACCGCCGTTACTTTTTTCCGGTCCGTCTTCCACCGGGAGGGCAAATTCCGGAATGGAGGGATAGTCATGAAGTCGCTTGCCAAGAAGGTGCATCGTTTCCTCGTTTCCGAGGACGGCCCGACCGCCGTCGAGTACGCGGTGATGCTGGCCCTGATTATCATCGTTTGCCTGACGGTGATCACCACGATCGGCACAAAAGCCAGTACGACGTTCAAGTCGGTTGGCGACAAGCTGTAGTTGTGGGCCCATCCAAAGCTGAAGGCCGGGGAGAATACTTCCCAAGAGCCGAAAGACCCCCCGGCGCCGAAACCTTCGGCGCCGGGGTGTTTTTTTGACCTACCATTGAGTAGAGGTGACGCTGACAATAAAGCCGCGACCGTTGGTCGCGCCGAAACCAGAGAGAATATCGATGTTCGATCCAAGTTCCGTCCTCGGTACGATTCTGGCAAACTGGCCCGCCTGGCTGGTCTCGCTGATTCTCGTGGTGGCCGCGGTTTTTGACGGGTGGAAGTTGAAGGTGCCCAATTGGATTACCTTTCCCATGGTGATCGGCGGCTGGGGCTACGGCTTTGCCCATCTCGGCTGGCCCGGACTCGGGTGGAGTCTTGTGGGGACGGGCGTCGGGCTCGCGCTGCTACTGCCGGCTTATGCCATCGGCGGTATGGGAGCCGGCGACGTGAAACTGCTCGCCGGCGTCGGGGCATGGATGGGCGGAACGATTACCTTCTATGCCTTTTGCGTCTCCGCCATCTTTGGCGGCCTGATCGCGATTGCCATGGTCCTCTACCGGCGCAGAGCACGCCACCACTACTACCAGTTCGTTGGAATTGCCAGCGAAATCATGCTCGTTCGCGATCCGGATCAGTTATCCGCCCTGGCGGCCGAACGTAAGAGTTCGATGCTGTTGTTGCCGTACGGGATTCCGATCGCACTGGGTACAATCGTCTACTTCGCGTGGATGGGAATGCTGTTATGAGTTTGCCGATCTCGCTGAAAACCGATGCGCTACATGCTCAAGGCTGCTCTTTCGTGCGGTCCTGCAAACCGATTGCTCTTTACGCGGAAGTTAAGTTGGAGAGAGTTTGCCGATTGTGCCGAAAAGCTCGACGAGGAGCCGCGGCCGTCGAGTTTGCCGTCGTTGCCCCCGTGCTCTTCCTGGTCGTTTTCGGAATGATCGAATTCGGGCGCATGGTGATGGTTCAGCAGGTCATCACGAACGCGTCTCGAGAAGGTGCGCGGGTAGCGGTTCTCGACGGCGCCCAGCGTATGGGCACCACGGACAACCCGGGGGTGATCGATACGGTTGAAGATTATTTGGAAAACGCAACGGTTAATCCGGATAATGCAACGGTGACAATCGATCCGTATTTGCCGAGTGATGCAGGCTACGGCACGCCTGTTACCGTAACTGTTTCGGTCCCTTTTAGTGAAGTCACTTGGATTACCACGGGGTTTTTCAGCAATGAGGATAAAGTGCTGACCGCAAGCACCGTAATGCGCCGAGAAACAGTTCAGTAGAGGTGAAGTTTTCGTAGAACCAAAGTGGGCCTGCCCTGCGGTCGGGGGGGAGTCTATGCGAGGGAAATCAATAGCCATGCTCGTGCTGGCAATGGGCTGCGGCCTAGCGGCTTCGATCGGCATCATCCAGGTGATCGGAAAGCGAAACTCGGAGAAGCCGGTCCCAACCGCTGAAACCGAAGATGTTTTCGTTGCGGTGAAAGACATTCCTTTCGGCGACCCGTTGACCTCCCAAGTTTTGGGGGTGAAAAAGTGGCCCAAGGACAAAATCCCCAACGGTGCAATCTCGAAACTCGAAGACGTCAAGGACCGCCGCACCCGAGCCAGACTGTACGCAGGCGAACCCGTCCTGGAAAGCAAACTCTTCGCCAAGGGCGATAAGGCCGGTGGTGTCAGCACCATGATCGAGGAAGGATTTCGCGTTGTTTCCGTCAAGGTCGACTCGGTCAGCAGCAGCGGGGATTTGATCCGGCCGGGCGACCGTGTCGACGTGTTGGTACACCTGCGGGATGGCCGGCCTTCCCACAACGGCGAGGCGAGCACGCGGATCATCCTGCAACACGTTAAGGTCTTTGCCGTCAACGACATCGTCGGGCCCGATTCCGACAAGTCTATTTCGTCCAAAACGATTTCTCTACAGGTTACCCCGGAGAATGCCGAGAAAATCATGCTGGCTTCGCAATTGGGGCAGATCCAATTAGTCATGCGGAGTCCCACCGACCAACAAATCGTCAAGACGGACGGGGCCGGCGTCGACGAACTCTTCGACGGCACTCCGGCGTCTGACAGCACCTCGGCAACGGACGACGCCTCCCAGGCCGCCCTCCCGGAAGAAGCGCCGGCCGTGCAGGAGCCGGAGAAGACGCAGACCGTGCAGGAGCCGGAAAAAACTGTAGACGAGCCGGAACCCGAGAAGCACCGAATGCGCATGATGCTCGGCCCGGTCGTAAACGTCTTCGTTCTTCAGTCCGAGGACGATTTGCCGAAGGCGGCGACCGAAGGCGGATTCTGGAAGATTTCCCGGGAAGCGGAGGGCGGCGACCCGCCAGGATTCGCCGTTACGACTCCCGCGCCGGAAAATGGCGGCAAGTCTGCGCATGCCGAGCCGGACAGAGCGGGCGGCCTGCAAGAGAAAACATTCGAGAACGATTAGTAACTGTAGGGTGCGTGAAACGCACCGTAAAGGTAACTGTACCGGAAAGGGAATTCCGGTTTTTTCGCAGGGGCAGCAAGGATGACAAACCCAACCGCCAAGCGGTCTTTCCGGCCGCTCTTTTCGTTGCTATTTCTCCTCCTGGTCTCCGCGCCTACGGCGCCAGCTCTCGCCCAAGACGGGGCAAAAGGGAATGGGGATGGAAGAACTTTGCCCGGCAAGGTTCCCATTGTCTTCCATGTCGAGGCCCCCAACCAGCAGTTGCAGATGACGGTCAACACGAGCCGCATCCTCAAACTGGGTCAGAAGATGAACCAGGCCCAGGTCAACAACCCCGACCTGCTCGACCTCGCCTTGCTCTCACCCAGCGAGATCCAGGTGACGGCCAAGGCAGCCGGCGTAACCCAGGTCAACCTCTGGGGCGAGGACAAACAGATCTACACAATCGACGTAATTGTCGTGGGCGACGCCCGGGAGCTGGACATCCTGCTGAGAACGCAGTTTCCCACCGCATCTTTGCGAGTAATTCCAGTCAAAGACAGTATCATGATCTCGGGCTACGTCGACAAGAACGAACAGGTCAATCTGATCGTCCTCCTCGCCGAGCAATACTATCCGAAAGTCATCAACGCCATCACCGTCAGCGGCGTGCAGCAGGTCCTGCTGCACGTGAAGGTCATGGAGGTCTCGCGGACCAAATTGCGGGCATTGGGATTCGACTTCGCGAAACTGACAGGCAACAACATGATCTACTCGGGGATCAGCGGGTTGCTCCAATGGACGACCGAAGAGGGGGTAATCGAGTACACGAGGGGGGCCAGCGAGACGTTCGACTTCCTGGTGGTCGACAGCAACAGTTCGTTCTTCGGCGTGCTGGAGGCCTTGCGCGAAGACAAGCTGATGAAAATTCTCGCGGAACCGACGGTGGTCGCCGTGAACGGGCGTCCGGCGTCTTTTGTAGTTGGCGGCGAGACGCCCGTCCCGGTTCCGCAAAGCCTGGGGACCATCTCGATCGAGTACAAGAAGTTCGGTACCCAAGTCGACTTCGTCCCCATTGTGCTCGGCGACGGCCGGATTCGCCTGGATGTCAAGCCGCGTGTGAGCGAAATCGACAATTCGGTGGGGCTAACGCTCAACGACATCACTGTTCCGGGGTTCCGGGTTCGCGAGGTCAATACCGAGGTTGAGCTACAGGCAGGGCAAACCCTGGCCATTGCCGGATTGATCCAGAGCCGTGACGAGTCTGTTTTTCGTGGGCTGCCTTGGATCAGCGAGGTGCCCTATTTGGGCGCCCTGTTCCGCAGAGTGCGATACCAGCGGAACGAAGTGGAACTGCTGATCCTGGTTACGCCGGAGTTGGTCGAGGGGATGGACGCCCACGAAGTGCCGCCGTTCGGACCGGGTATGCAGACGGCCAGCCCGAGCGACTGGGAATTGTTCATGAAGGGGCAGATCGAGGTCCCAAACAGTTGGCCGGGTTCCGTCGCAAGGCAGCCGTTGCCCGGCGCGGTGGGTGTGAGCGAGGCCGTCATATCATCCGAGGAAGGCATGATGATCCAACCGGAGATGATTCCTGCCCCGTCTCCTATGGCGTCGCCGGCCGAGAACTCGGCGCCCCCGGACAACCGGCACGCCCCGGCCATGCCGCAGAACACAAAGGCGGAATCGCCGCCCCGGGAGCCAAGAACAACCGGCCTGATCGGCCCTGCCGGATACGACGTGTGGTAAACTAAGGGCGGGTTCGCGTTTCGGGTCCTATACTTGAACATGAACACTCTTGCCACAATCGGGCAACTGTCACTATGAGCAACGTTCTCCGTCTGGCCATTGTTGACCCCAACGACGCGAACCGCGATTCGCTGAAGAATATGCTGTTGGGTATGGATATGATCTGGCTGGAGGCGGAATGCTCGCGATATGAATTTTTTACCGACGTCGTGGCGCAGACCGGTCCCGACATCGGGTTAATCCGGATCGACAGCGATCCGGAGAAAGGGCTCGATCTGGTCGGCCGGCTCGCTGCGACCTCGCCAGACTGTGCCGTATTGGTGGTCAACTCCTCGGACGACGGCAACCTGATCCTGCGGGCGATGCGTGCCGGGGCGAAGGAGTTCCTTACCGAACCGCTTCGACTCGAAGATTTACTGGCTGCCTTGGGACGGATCGGCGAGCGGAAGTTCGGCCGGGGTAACGGCAAATCGCGCGGGAGCAGGGTCATTGCCGTCGCCGGCGCGATCGGAGGCGTCGGGAGCACCAGCCTGGCCGTCAATCTCGGCTGCTCGATGGCAGCGGATGAAAAGAACTCCGTTACCCTGATCGATCTCGATCTCTGCCTCGGCGACGCCGATGTTTTTCTCGACGCCATTCCGGACTACACGCTCGTTGACGTTGCCCAGAACGTTACCCGGTTGGACTTCACCCTGCTGAAACGTTCGTTGACGAAACATGCATCGGGGCTGTACCTTCTGCCGAGGCCGGTCCAATTGGAAGACATCACCCTGATCACGCCGGAGGGTCTGCAACGGGTGATCGGCCTGCTGAAGGCCACGTTCACGCACCTGGTGCTCGACCTATCGAAGAGCTACAGCGCGATCGACCTGATCGCGCTGGAAATGGCGGACCATATTCTGCTGGTCACCCAGCTCGATCTGCCTTGCCTGCGGAATGTGGTCCGGTTGATGATGTCGTTCGGCGCGATGGAAGGCATCGCGGAGAAGGTCAAGATCGTGGTCAACCGCGTGGGGTTGGAGACGGGTCAAATCACGCTCAAAAAGGCGGAAGAGACTATCGGCAAGAAGATCTTCTGGCAGTTACCCAACGACTACCGTACCATGGTTGAAGTACGCAACAACGGCGTGCTGCTGATCGAGCAGGCGCCCAAGGCGGCCATTACCCAATCGATCCGCGCCCTGGCCGACGCGATCTTACGGGACGATGCCCACCTCTCCGGGATCGAGGGCAAGAAGTCCGGCCTGGGCGGCCTGCTCAGCTTCCGCCCGACCAAGAGCGGAAAGTAGCAATCGGACTATTCTACTACCTTGACGTTTTCGGCGCGGGGTCCTTTCGGGCCTTGCGTGGCCTCGAATTCGACCACGACGCCCTCGCTAAGATCCTCGATGCTCCCTTCGACCACGCTGGAACAGTGGAAGAAGAATTCTTCCTTCTCGCCTTCGATAAACCCAAAACCCTTGTCGATGATCAACTTCTTGATCTTACCCTGCTGCGGCATTTCTACCTCTCCTGAAAAAAGAACGCAAAACAAAACCGGCCTTTCACCTTCATCCACAGCCCCTTCCTGCGGAGGGAGGGATCGGCCACAAACACCAGAGGGCAGAAAATCAACCGCGATCGAATACTCACACATTCAGGAGCCTCGCCGCTGCTCGGGCAGCCGTGCGACGACTCCCAAAGGAGTCGGGGACCCATCACTCTTTCGCCACCCCGTGTAAAGAGGATTATAGCGTCCGCCAAAAGTAAAGCAACCCGCACCAAGCCAACCGGACCGGGAAATCTTGCTGAGAATTTGCTGAGAAGGTGGATTATTTACAGTGTTGGGCCCCGCGATTAGCTCCAATGGGGGGAAATGAAGGGTGTCGAGCCGGATCACGCCCAAGCAAATCCCGTTGCCCTGCCCGTAAGCTATGGTTTTCTAGATGATTTGTCGCGGTAACCAACCGGTGGGCTGTGCCGTGATATTCGGGGCAACTCTTCTCGGGTTGGTCGGAAACCCATCCACCGAACAAGCAGTTTCACCATGGTGAAAACACCCGTTCCTCTCCGGCAGACCGACTCGAAATCCGGCGAAGCCGGGTTCGACGATCTGAAGCAGCGTATCCATAGCAAGCTCGTCGACAAACTCGACCTGTCGCGGGTGGGGGAGATGGAAGGCGAGACCCTGCAACACGAAATCCGCCTGGTGGTCGAGCATCTCTGCGACAGCGAAGATACCCTGCTGAACCGGAGTGAACGCGATCGGCTCATCAGCGAAGTGCTCGACGAAACCTTCGGCTTCGGACCGCTCGAAGTGCTTCTGAAAGATCCGGCCATCAGCGACATTCTCATCAACGGCCCCAAGAACGTCTACTGCGAGCGACGCGGAAGAATAGAAAAGACAAACGTCGTGTTCCGCAACAACGATCACCTGACGCAGATCATCGACCGGATCATCTCGAAGGTAGGGCGCCGGGTCGACGAAACCTGCCCGATGGTCGACGCTCGAATGGCCGATGGTTCGCGTTTCAACGCCATCATTCCGCCGTTTCCATCCGCCGCTTCGGGGCAAATCCGCTGAAACTCGAGGACCTGCTCAATTTCAAGACGTTCACGCCCGAAATGGTCATGCTCCTGGAAGGAGCAATCAAGGCAAGGCTGAACGTTATCATCTCGGGGGGAACCGGTTCAGGAAAGACGACTTTGTTGAATACGCTGTCGAGCTTTATCCCCAACACGGACCGGATTATCACGATCGAAGACGCTGCCGAATTGCAGCTCCAGCAGGATCACGTAGTGCGGCTGGAAACGCGCCCTCCCAATATTGAGGGAAAAGGGAAAATCACCGCAACCGACCTGGTCCGCAACGCCCTGCGAATGCGGCCCGAACGCATCATCATCGGGGAATGCCGCGGTTCCGAAACGCTCGATATGTTGCAAGCGATGAACACCGGCCACGAAGGTTCGCTCACAACCATCCATGCCAACACTCCGCGCGACGCGATGGCCCGAATCGAAACAATGATCATGATGGCCGGGTTCGAGTTGCCGCTGAAGGCCATGCGCACGCAAGTCGCCAGCGCTATCGATCTGATCGTCCAGGCGAGTCGGCTGCAAGGAGGGCCGCGGAAGATCACTTGCATCAGTGAAATCGTCGGTATGGAGCAGGAAACCGTCATGATGCAGGACATCTACCGGTTCGACAAGGAGGGAATTGACGAGAACGGCCGGGCATACGGCCGCTTCGTCGCCACCGGGATCCGGCCCGCTTTCATGAACCGGCTCGAAGCAGCCGGGGTCCGGTTGCCGGCCAGCGCCTTCCGTGAACGTGTTATGTTGGAGGATTAGGCCGTGGAGTTGCTGACCATCGGCATTGCCGTATTCGTCGGCATCACCGCCTTGGTGGGTGGCGTGGCGACGATGATGCGCGGCAAGCCGGCCAACAAGGTCGAAGACCGCCTCGATCTGCTGACGGGGGCAACCTCGCCGGCCGCCAACGGCCGATCACCTAAGGAAGCCACGGTGTTGGCACGGCCGCTTGACAGGGGACCCGGTTTCTTTGAAACGTTCCTCGAACGGTTCGGGGACGTCAACTTGCTGTTCGAGCAAGCTGATACCTCCCTGACTGTTGCCCGGTTCGTGCTGATTTCGGCTGCGATAGGGATTGCCGGAGCGGGCATAGGGAGTGCGTTGGGACTTCACGTCGTGTTGGTGCCGGTGGCGGGCTGCTTTCTGGCCGCGGTACCGTTGTTTTGGGTGTTGTGGCGACGCAAACGGCGGTTGAAACAATTCGCCGTTCAGCTCCCCGATGCCCTGGAGATGATAGCACGCTCGCTCCGCGCAGGGCAAAGCCTCGGCTTCGGACTGAGCCTGGTCTCCGAGGAAATGGGACCGCCTATCGGAAAAGAATTCGGACGCGCCTTCGAGGAGCAGAACCTGGGAGTCCCCCTGGAAGAGGCGCTGAAGGCCATGTCCAATCGGATTCCCAACCTCGACCTGAAGTTCTTCGTTACCGCCGTCGTTCTCCAGCGCCAGACCGGCGGCGACCTGGCCGAAATCCTCGACAAGATCGGGGGACTCATCCGCGAACGATTCCAGGTCTGGGGGCAAATTCAGGCGCTGACCGGCGAGGGACGGCTCTCGGGAATCATCCTGCTCGCTCTTCCCATCGTGCTCTTCGTGACTGTCTACCAACTCAATCCCAGCTACGTCGAAGTGCTGTTCACCGATCCCACGGGTACGAAGTTGCTCACGGGAGCGATTCTCATGCAGATTGCTGGAGCTTTGGTAATCCGAAAAATCATTAACATCAAGGTATGACCTGCCCATGAGCTCTGCTGCCGGCTTGTTCGATTTCGAGACGTTGCTCCCCTTCGCCATCTTCGGGGCGGTCGCCGCATTGGCATGGTGGGGTTTGGAACTGGTCGCTGCCGGAAAACCGCGCGCGGTCGAACGGCTCGATAAGCTGAAAAATCCCAAGGCCCGACTCGCGAAGGAGGTGAAGACCGCCTTGAAAACGACCGATACGGTCACCAAGATGCTCGAAAAGGCCACACCCGCGTTGGCAAAACCGCTCCAGCCGAAGAGCGATGTGGAACTCGGCAAGCTGAAGACCAAGTTGGCGGTTGCCGGATTCCGCGGCGAATCGGCCGGGAGCATCTTCCTTGGGCTGAAATTCGCCGGATTGCTGCTCGGGCTCTTTCTCGGCGGTGGAACCGCCATCGCCATCAAGGGTGCGACCTACAGCTCGCTGATCGTGCCTGCCGTGGTTGCCGGGCTCTTCTTCTACCTGCCCGAAATCGTCGTCGGGTTTCTCGGCAAGCGTCGCATGCAGGCGATCTTCCTCGCCGTACCCGACGTCCTTGATCTCATGGTCGTTTGCATCGAAGCGGGCCTCGGACTCGACCAGGCAATGCGCAAAGTCTCGGAAGAAATGCGGAAAACTCACCGTGTCCTCGCCGACGAGCTAGCCATGTGCAACTTCCAACTGCAAATGGGGCGACCGCGCAACGAAGTCCTGCGGGAATTGGGGCTCCGCACCGGAGTCGCCGATCTGAGAAGCCTCGCCGCCGTATTGATCCAGGCCGACCGGTTCGGTTCGAGCATCTCCCAGGCGCTGCGGGTGCAAAGCGACTCGATGCGGACGCGGCGCCGTCAACTGGCCGAGGAAAAGGCCGCCAAGATGGCCGTCATGCTCATCTTCCCGCTGGTCTTGTTCATCTTTCCAGGCATCTTCGTCGTCCTCCTTGGGCCGGCCGCCATCACCATGTCCCGCGAAATGTTCACCAGGATGTAGTTGGAGTGTTGTGTCGGAAAAATTTTCCGGCGCCACTGTAAAAAGTTCCGGCATGGGGCGTGCTCTTCGTGCCGATAAGGAACGATAACTCCTCCTCCCCGAGGCAAATCCGCTTCAAAAGGAATTGACAAAATGGCCCCACTCGTTCGTCTCGCGGTTTTCCCGCTCGTTACCCTTGTCCTCGCCATGCCGGCCCGAGCAAACTGGATGTGTGAGTTTTGGCGACACGTGGTGCGGGAGACCAAGCGCCGCCAATGCTGGCCGAAGCCGTTTACCGCTCCCGATCGGCGGGCCGTCCGGGAACCCTTCGCCATCATGGTTTCGAATGGCTGGAGGAGTCAAAACATGCTCGGGGACCACCATTTCGCGGGCAGCGAACCGACCGAGGCGGGGCGGCAAAAAATCTGCCGGATCCTCACGGAGGCTCCTCCCCACCACCGGATCGTCTATGTTCACCGGACCGCCGACCCGCAAGTAACCGCCGACCGCGTCGAAAACACCCAACGGCTGGTCGACCAACTGGTCGTTCACGGTCACAAGCCACAGGTGGTTGCGACGAGCGTCCCAGTCCCGGGTTGGCCCGCCGAAGAAGCAGATCGTGTCTGGCGCAAGTTCGAGTCCTCCACGCCCGAGCCCAGGATCCCCATATCGAGTGCAGACATCTCGACCGAGTGATCAAACCTCGATAGCCGCCAGTATAATGCCGCACAATACCCATCTCCCCCACTTGCCCGCCATGAGCCGTCAAAATCGTCAAATCTTACCCAATCGTCAGAGTTCTGCTACAGGATCTTCGAGCTTGGCGTCGAACAGAAGAGTGATATCACCTCGTGGGTCATGAAGCCCACGGCCGTTGGCCGTGCCAAGACCCGGGGCAGCTAGCATGGAGGTGTCTTGTGCGGAACATCCCGTCACAATCATGGACTGCCGGTCCTTTGCTGATCGGGCTGGTCGCGTGGTTTAGTCTGTTCCTGTGCGGGTTGCCGTGCGGCGCCCAATCATATCCGCCGACCCGAGCCCAACGGACCCCGCTCCGCAATGCCAGGCCCTTCGAGAAGGAGGGCTTTTGGGCTTCGATCAAGGATGGTTTCCACGGCCTTGCCGAGTCGCTGACACTAAAGACACGCGTCAAGCCGACCGATGACCCGGTCAAGTTGTCGACCAAGAGCAAGCCGACGGCCGAGTTTCACGTTGCCGTCGCTCGCCTGTACGAGCAGTCGGACCAGTTCACCCTGGCAGCGAATCAGTACGAACGGGCATTGCGGCTTTCACCCGGCGACCTGGCGGCCCTTTTGGGTTACGCCCGGCTGCAAGACCGTCTCAACGCCCCGGGCAAGGCGGCGGAACTCTACAATCGGGCTACCGCCATCCATCCCAACAAGCCCGCTGTGTTCAACAACCTGGGACTGTACTACGCGGGGCGCAGGATGCCCGACGATGCGGTTGCCGCTTTCCAACGGGCAATTCAACTGGAGCCCGGGAATCCGAAATACCGGAACAATCTTGCCCGGGTTTTCGTCGAGCAGGGCCGCAATGCCCAGGCTTTCCGGCAATTGCGAGCCGTGTACAGCCAGGCGGTGGCCTACTACAACCTGGGATTCCTCTTGGAACAGCACGGCAAGCTGAAATTCGCCGCGCATCATTATGCGGCGGCCCTGCGATACGATCCCGCGTTTGTTCACGCGAAACGGGGGTTTGCAAGGGTCGAACATTCCTTGGCAGACCTTCCGCCACCCGGCAACGCCTCGTGTCCCACATTTCATAAGAATGCCGAGCCGGTGGGCTTGGCAGTTATGAAAAGTCGTCCGTCGCCACCCCAGCCGGGGCCGGCATCCCCGGCGCGTGTGCCGTTCGAGCCGCGGACAGCCTCTACACGCCCGCCTGTTGCGCGGTTCAGCCGGCCTCCTGTCGAAGGGACGGGACTCCTCCGCACGGTCGGCTACAGCGAGGTCGAGTGGCCGGAGCCCCCGCAGATCCCCCAACCGCCTTGGGGATCGCACCACGGCCCGCCTTCTCCCGGCTACGACGGGAGACAATCTCCCAATCCCTGATTGCTTCGCTTGCACAACTGTTCTCCGGTGAATTGTGCAAATAGACAATTTTCAATTTTCAATTCCCCCTGCTCCCCCGCTCTCCTGCTCCCCCCACTGGACCACGCTGTGAATAACCGCGACTGGTCAGGGGGGCCCGAACGGGTATAATGAGGCATCTCGACCCCCAAACTCTCAACTCCGGACTCTCAACTCTGGACTCCCCATGACTCCGCACGAGTTCATCGCGAAGTGGCAACGGGCGAACCTGTCGGAGCGGAGCGCCTGTCAGCAGCACTTTTTGGACCTCTGCGAGGTGCTGGACCAGCCGAAACCCGCCGCCGCCGATCCCGACGGCGCCTGGTACACCTTCGAGCGGGGCGTCCACAAGACGACCGGCGAGCGGGGCTGGGCCGACGTCTGGATGCGCGGCCGCTTCGGCTGGGAATACAAAGGCAAGCGCAAAGACCTGGCCGCCGCTTACCGGCAGTTGTTGCTCTACCGCGAGGACCTTGAAAACCCGCCGCTGCTGGTCGTCTGCGACCTCGACCGGTTTGAAATCCACACGAATTTCACCGGCACGCCCAAGCACGTCCACCAGTTCGATCTGGCGGGGCTGGCCGAGCCGGACAATCTCGACGTGCTGCGGAAACTGTTCACCAACCCCGAATCGTTGCGCCCGGGCCTGACGACCGAAAGCGTCACGAGCCAGGCGGCGGAGCGGTTCGGCCAGTTGGCCGACGGGATGCGGGTCCGGGGGGTCGAGGCGCCCGCGGCCGCCCATTTCCTGATGAAGCTGATCTTCTGCATGTTCGGCGAGGACATCGGGCTACTGCCCGAAAAGGTCTTCGGCCGGGTGCTCGAAACGAGCAAGCGGAACCCGGCAGAGCTTTGCAGGCGACTGCACGCGCTGTTCGAGGCGATGTCGTCGGGCGGGTATTTCGGGGCCGACAAAATCCTCCACTTCGACGGCGGACTGTTTGCCGACGCCGACGTGGTCGAGCTGCGGCCCGGCGAGATCGAGGAGCTGATCCGGATCAACGACCGCGACTGGGGCAATGTCGAGCCGTCGATCTTCGGCACGCTCTTCGAGCGGACGCTCGACCCGGCCAAGCGCTCCCAGATCGGGGCCCACTATACGAGCCGGGCCGACATCCTCACACTGCTGGAGCCGGTCGTCATGACCCCGCTGCGGCGCGAGTGGGAGGAGGTGCGGACGGCCTGCGACGCGCACTGGGAAAAGGCCAGCGGCAAGAAGCTCGCCCGCAAGACCCGCGACCGCCACGTCAAACAGATGGAGCGGAAACTGCTGGATTTCGTCGGGCGGCTGGCCGACGTCAAAATCCTCGACCCGGCGTGCGGCTCGGGCAATTTCCTGTACGTGGCGATCAATCTGCTCTTGGACCTGGAGAAGCAGGTAATCGCGTACGGAGCGGCCCGGGGCGTGAGCATGATGCCGCAGGTCCGGCCGACGCAGCTCCACGGCATCGAGATCAACCCCTACGCCCAGCAGCTTGCCCAGGTGGTAATCTGGATCGGCTATCTCCAATGGATGCACCACAACGGTTTTCCGACCCCGACCGACCCGGTCCTGGAGCCGATAGAAACAATCCACCGGAAGGACGCGATCCTCGACCTGACCGACCCGGAGCACCCCAAAGAGCCCGAGTGGCCGGAAGCCGATTTCATTGTGGGGAACCCGCCGTTCTTGGGCGGCAGCAAGATTTGGGAGGAACTCGGACGAGAGTACCAACACGAATTGTGGAAACTGTATGACGGGCGCCTACCAGGTTTCTCCGACATCTGCTGCTATTGGTTCGAGAAATCGCGTGCGGAGATTGCGCAGGGGAGATGCAAGCGTGCAGGCTTACTTGCAACACAGGGGATTCGCGGCGGCGCGAATCGCGAAGTTATAAAACGAATCAAAGAAACGGGTGATATATTTTTCGCAATCAGCGATCGCGACTGGATATTAGATGGAGCAAACGTCCACATATCGATAGTTGGGTTTGACAATGGGGAAGAGAACGAGCGTTTGTTGGATAACGGAACAGTCACGAGCATTAACGCAAACCTTTCCTCGGTCGCGGACATCACGAAAGCCAAGTCTTTGCATGAAAACCTCAAGCTAGCTTTCATTGGTACCAAGAAAGCCGGACAATTCAACATCCCTGAGCAAGTTGCTCGCGAGTGGCTTGCACTCCCGAACCCGAACGGAAAACCAAATTCCGATGTTCTCAGGCCTTGGATCAACGGCAGCGTCATCGTTAAGCGTCCGGAGTCGCAATGGATTATCGACAGCGGCGTGAACACATCCGAGGAAGTTTTTGCGCTGTACGAGATGCCTTTCAAGCACGTCCATGACATGGTGAAACCAGATCGTGACAAGAACAAGCGACGTGTGCGACGCGAGAAATGGTGGCTCCACGCGGAGACTTGCCCTGCAATGCGAGTTGCTCTAGCTCCGCTTGTTAGATACGTTGCTACACCTAGAATTGCAAAGCATCGGATTTTTGTGCGAGTTGAGGACATAGCGCTCTGCGACGATGGAGTATTCGTTTTCGCCAGTTCAGACGATTACTTTTTTGGCATTCTCCATTCACGACTTCAGGAGATCTGGGCTTTGAAACTGGGTACTCGACTGGAAACGCGGCCGAGGTACACTGCGACCACGTGCTTCGAGACATTCCCGTTTCCCGAACCGACCGAGGATCAGAAGTCGGCGATATCCGCGGCGGCGAAGGAGTTGGACGGATTGCGGACCAACTGGCTGAACCCGGCGGAGTGGACGCGGGAGGAGGTGCTGGAGTTTCCCGGCTCGGCCGACGGCCCGTGGGGCGGTATATTGATCCGGCGACCGTGCAGCCGACGGATTGTACGACGGGCTTCCAAGCCCGTCGAGAAGAGGCGAAATCGGCGGTCGACGGGCTTGGAAGCCCGTCGTACGGCGAGGGTGACGGGCTTGGAAGCCCGTCGTACAAAGAGGGGATCGGCACGGTCCGCTACCCCCGCACGGTCCCCCGCGACGCCGAGTGCGCCAAGAAGCTCAAGAAACGCACGCTAACGAACCTCTACAACGAGCGCCCCACGTGGCTGGACCTCGCCCACAAGAAGCTGGACGAAGCCGTCTTCGCCGCCTACAACTGGGACCCAACCATGTCGGACGAGGAGTTATTAGAGAAGCTGCTGGCGTTGAACCTGGAACGTGCAGCAATAGCATCTTGAACTGAGGTAATCACATGGTTTATCTGGAATCTATTGACCTTGAGAATTTCAAGGGTGTTGCGCGGCTAAGTTGTGAGTTTGATGACCTGACAGTGTTGACAGGACTCAATAACTCAGGCAAGACAACGATCCTACAAGCCGTATACTTGCTTTGCGGCTCTTTGCCAAAGATCGCGAGTCACAAGCATATCGAGCATCAGAATAGCCAAACGCGTGTGATATCTGTGGACAGTAGCCTATCATCGCTCGGCCTCAGAGATACCGCGTGGCTTTCCTCGATCTACAAACCAGATGTGGAAGGAACCGTCACTGGACGGTTTAACAATTCGCTGCAGGTCGAGTTGGGGATCCTTCGGAACAACCCGTCAAACGTCGTCTTCACAGTTAGTACCATCGGTGACCCTCCGCCTGAGAAGACTCTTTTGAAACTGATTCAAGAAGCATCTACCATTTCGGCTGCGATTCTTACGCCCCCGGGGGAAGTCCCTTCTCGCGAAGACATGATCCATGGTGACCAGTATCAGAATCTTGTTCGCCAAGGAAAAGGATCGCAGTTATGGCGCAACGGCATCTGGTGGGATATCCAGACCGAGGGCTTTGAGAGCTTCGCACCTGTACAAGAACAGATTGCAAAGTACTTCCCGGAAATTGAACTACTGCTTCCTACATTGAGTACCGGACAGGAAATCCTGATCAAGTACAAGGAGCGAACACTTGGCCCGCTTGACATTGCTCAGTCTGGGGCTGGACTACGCACCTTCATATCCTTAGCTCGAATACTACGGCAGTCACCGGCGCAGATCATCCTGCTCGACGAACCTGATGCACATCTACACTCGTCACTGTAATGGTTCACCGTGAACTGGAATCTCGGCGGGTCAGAATAAGCAACAATT
>CAZJRB010000026.1:0-65262 GCA_964547995.1 uncultured Planctomycetaceae bacterium
TCGATGCTAATTCAAACCACGGAGAATTCCAGTTCCAAGGGAATCAAAACACCGGCACTGCGTGCCGGGGTTACTGGTGTGGATCACGCCAAAGACACCGCCCCGCGTTGCGGGCCCGGCTATTTGCGGGCATTGCAGGCCGGTTTGCCTAGTCCAGCAGCGCGATGAAATCGTCTTGCGTCAGCCCCGCATCACGAATAAGCTGCCTTAGGGTTCCTTTTTTCAGAGGTGTCCCAGCGTGGAGGGGTACAGAGAGATTGTAAGTGTGCCCTTCCTTCTTCATGATGTGGTGGCTCCCCGTTACACGCACAACAGAAAAGCCTTCTTTTTCAAAGGCTTTGATAGCCTGATTCCCTGTGACGGAAGGCAGCTTAGACATTCACGAGAATCCACCGTATCGTTGCGTCGTCCGGCTTAGTGTCAGGCTCTTTTGACCACGGTATGGGATTGCCGTTTTCTTCGTACACGGACACCACACCACGAAACGCTTCTTTGATATTCTCCAGTGCCTCTTCTTGCGTTTCACCCTGGCTTACCACGCCAGGAAGAAAAGGCATGTAGACAGAATAACCGGTATGTTCTGGAATCAGATAAACCTGACACTGATACGTGTGGTGATAAGCTTGCCAAGGAATCTGCTGGAAACTACCACTACCAGCAGACTTGGGATCGTCTCGCCGTTGGTCAACACAAAGTGGAGTGCCTGCTTCTTCGACGGTCATATCTTCACCTCTGGATCTCCTGAACGCGAATTCTGTGGGCGCCTAGCGGTTCATCGTCATGTACCAACTCTAAAGCGTATACACCGGGTTCCCTGGGTAGAGGGGGAACGGGCACCACGATTTCTGCCGTGTCAAGCGGGCTGTTCGTAGTTACTTTGAAATCCACGGTGCTCATCAGCGCTTCGTGGGAATCCAACGAAACAAATCGCAACTGTAAATCTGTTGGTCCGTGTAAGTCTGTCAAACTGATGTACGCATAAGGTGTGCCTGCTCGTTCAAAAGGTAGAACAGCCGGTTGTTCGGGTGCCTTGCCTGCTTCGTCTCCTTCCGGTTCTTTGTCCTCGGCCTTGGTATCCTTGGCAACCATGTACGTGTCGAAAGTTCCAGCGATCACCTTCTTTCCGGTGCGCTTGTCTTCATACACATTATCGGCAAGCAAGAGCGCCTGCAAAACGGGCTTCACGTTTCGTTCGCTCCTTGTGGATGAAACCAGAATGGCCAGGGTGCGGCAACACCTGTAGTCTATTATATTTGTTGGCTCGTCGGAGTAAACTGAGTCGGAGCGCAAGGCAGCCCCTCACTAAGGGGGGGCTGCCTTGCTCTGCCCCGCGTTGCGGGGCGGCTATTTGCGGGCATTTTGGTTTTTGGTTGCGAAGCCGCAAGCGGCTACCGCTTTACCAGCCCGGGTACAATGGCGTCGGTCGGTTGTCGGATGGTATTGTCGTGGCTGAGGACCATTGCCTCGCCGGCGAAATACGTGTGGAAATCGGCCACGATCAGGTTGTAGGTCCTTTCGTTGCCCTCGGTTTTGACCGAGAAGACTTGGAGCGTGCCCTCGACGGCGTGCAACGGCGTGCCGGGTTTTATTTCGCGAGCCTTGACCCAGCCGGCGCCGGAGATCCAGAAGGGATGGCCTCCGCTGCACCGGATCGTCGCCTCGTCGGCGCGGATTTTCACCAGGGGCCCGGGCGAGCGGGTGGTGGTCCGCAGGACCGGTTTGTAGGCGAGTTCGCCGGTCTCGGGATCCTGCGAAAGGACCAGGTCGCCCGGCCGGATCTTCTCAATTGCCACCGAGCCGGTGTTTGTCCAAACGGGTGTTCCGGCGACGAGGCAATCGGACATGGATAGGACCGACGGCCGCCGCGGGCGCCGCGGCGGGCGCGGGGTAGGACGGGGCGCCGGTTCCGACTCGGGACTGGCCGGGGGCAGGACTTCTCTGCGGAGCGGGTCCGCATAGGCGACCTCGACGCTCCGATAGGACGCCTGAACCGGTTTCTCCCCCTCGAAGAAGACCTCGTTGCGTTCGTTCCACCACTTCCACCATTTTTCGGGCGTGGGCTCGATCTTCTCGCCCGTCACGGTGGTCAGGACCTCGCACACGCGGTTGTTGAACTGCTGGATCCGGGCGTTTTGGCGGGCCACGTCCATTTCGAACGCCCTGGCCTTCATGGCCGCATCGAGTTGGCGTTGCCAGGCGAGTATCTGGCGGGAAGCAGCGACCTCGGCCGGGTTGCTGGACGAGAGGACCGTGTTGCGATACTGCGTTTCGAAGACGGAGACTTTGTTTTGATCCTTCCCTTCGCGGACGAACATGTGCTGATAGACCAGCCGGCCGTTCGGCGCAGTATAGAGTTGTGCCCTGGACTGGATTTGGGACCCCATGGCCGAAAGCAAGGCGGGGACGTAGTCAAACATTTCCCGGCCTCGGAGTTTCTCGGCAGCGGTCTTGCGGATCCGTTCGGAGGGCGAGAAGACGGCCTGGCGTGCCAGGCCGCTGGACGCATCGTGCCCCTTGATGCCCGCCAGCACCCGGACCCCGTATTCCGCCATCTCCTCGCTATGGCGGCAGAAGACCGATTCGATAGCCGTAACGGCGTCCGGATCGTCGATTGCGAGCAATCGCTTCCGGGCGGCGTCGCGCCGGTGGCGGCTTTCCTGCAACAGTCCGTCGCGGATCGCCACGAGTTTCGGGGCCCACTCCTTTGTAGCGGCGGCCGCCTTCCGGGCGCGCTCATTGGCCTCGGCGATTTCTTTTGCGGAAAGCCATGTCCCGTCGATCCGGCGAAAGCCCAGCCGCCGGCGGGCTTCCGCGTGGTTCGGTTCAAGGTCGAGCACCCTGGTCAGGTGGGCCCGCTCCTGGTCGACGAGCTTGCGCCGCGAACACCAGTTTGCCAGGTTCAGTTGCCCTGCGACCGTTTCGCCGGCTTTCTCGCGGGCGAAGCGATAGGCGGCATACCGGGTGTCGTCGGCGGTTATGCCGGGCAGCTCGTTATACTTCACCCACTTGTTGCGCCGCGCGACATATCCGCTGTGCCATCGGGCCCGCGCGTGGTCGGGCGATTTTTCCAACGCAATCGAGAGCATTCCGTCGCGATGGGCGTTGGCGCCCTTGATCTCGTCGCACAACGCCTCGTCCACCATTCGCGAAGCAGTCCGGTTTCGCTCGGCCAAGGTATCGGCCCGGCCGCTCGACGTGAAATGAATCCCCAGCAGAATGCCGGCCAATACCCCAAGGCGCGAAGCGCCCTCCAGAAGTGCAAACCCTCTCATAACCCTCTCCGTTTCCCAAGCCAAGAATGGCTCGCTAGAAATACCACTTGCCTAAGGTGTAATATAGCAGTTTTTTCCAGATAACAAAAGGCGCTCGTGTGGGCTAAATGCCGCTGTCCCTGCGGCGACTCGCTCCTCAACCGACCTGCACTCATCGATCTGCACTTTTGGTGCCAAAGGGGAGCAAGAGTCCGTAAGTTATTTTCAGGTAAGAACTTACGTCGAACTCGCTGGCCACAATCGCACCCCAGGTGTTCTCAGAACGACGGCAATTCCGATCAAATGGACCAGCGGGCCTCGCTTCGGGGGTCCGGACACCAGCCCATTGACATCGGCCCCCATCATGGTAAAAATAGTGGAACAGGGTAATGCTGAAAAGCTTTCAGTAAACATTCTTATCAGTTACTGCGCAAAGAAAGAAGGTCGGACAATGAGAATCGTCTTGTGGACCTTGAACGTACTTCTTCTCATTCTTCCTGTGGTCGCGGGCGCCCAGGACATTCGCGGCGGCCGCCTCCGCGGCGGCGGCTACTGGGGCGGCGGCGGCTACGATCACGCCTCGACATTCGCGGAGGGGGCGCAGCGCGGCTTTGCCGACATCGTCCGCTCGGCCGGGGCCAGAAACCTGATGGATTCGGAGGCCGCCATCAACTGGACGGTTGCGCGAAGGAACGACATCGCCAACCGCCTCTATGGGACGGAAACGTACTTTCAAATGCGCGCCGTCAACAGGCGGGCCCGCGCAGCCGAACGCGGGCCGCGGCCCAGCATGGAGGATCTGATCCGGCTTGCCAAGGCAGGCAAACCTAAGCAACTGAGCCCAAGCGAATTCGACCCCCTAAGCGGGGCAATCCAATGGCCGTCGGCTCTTCTCGGGGAGGAATACAAGGACGATTTATCGAGGCTTGAGGCCATCTACGCCAAGCGGGCGGCCGACGGTTTCCTGTCCGGCGAACAACTTGTCGAAGTCCGGGGGCTCGTGCAAAACGTGGAGGCCGAACTCAAGCAGAACTTGCAGAAGTATCCGCCACAATCGTATACCCAGGCGAAGAATTTCCTCAAGAGTCTGGCCTACGAGGCCATCTTGCCGCCCAAATAGCGGTTTCCCCTCCCCGGTTGTCCGAGTAACCGAGTCCCGTAGACGTGCAACAACGTAACGAGGTTTTCCATGAGACACACCCTACTCACTGCGTTCGCGGCTTTCGTAATATTTCTGCCGGCGGTTTCCGGCGCAGTCGCCGACGACCTGGACAAACTGATCAAAGACACTTCGAGCAAGGACAAGAAGGTTTCCTTGCGTGCCATCGACGCGTTGGGAAAGGCTGGAGATGCCGCCAAGCCGGCCGTGCCCGCCTTGATAAAGGCCTTGTCCCGCGAGGAGGGGGAACTTCGTTGGCACGCGGCGCGATCGCTGGGGTTCGTCGGTCCCGACGCAGCCGCGGCGATCCCGGCGCTGCTGAAGGCATTGGGCGACGACAGTCCCGATGTCCGCGCCTACTCGGCCTTCGCATTGGGAGAAATTGGCGACAAGTCGTCCGAGGTCGTCGACCGGCTGATCAAGACGGCGTTTGACAAGAGCGTTCTGGTGCGTCGTGCTTCGCTGAAAGCCCTGCTGAAGCTTGACCCGCCGCAGGAGAAGGCAATACCCGTCGTGCTGAAAATCCTCGAGGAAGGCGACCCTGCGATTATCACGCCTGCCATGTACACGCTGGCGGAAGAGGGTGAAGGCGTGGTTCCCCGGTTGTGCAACGTGCTGGACAACGAGAAAGCATGCTATTGGGCGTGCCTTGTTCTGGCCGAGATCGGTCCGAAGGCGAAAGCGGCCGTGCCGCACATCAAAGGCGTGCTGAAGCACAAAGACCCGGAAGTGCGTCTCCAGGCGCTGATGACGCTGGGCGAAATCGGCCCGGCATCCAAGCCCCTCACTCCGGATATCGTCGCGATGCTGGAGAACGACAAGTTCGGCGGCGTCCGCTATGCCGCCGCATTTGCGCTCGGGAAAATCGGCGCCGATGCCGATGCGACCAAGGCGCTGAACAAGGCCGTGACAAGCAAGGATCCGTTCCTGCGCATGCTCGGCGCATGGGCGTTGGCCCGCAACAACCCGGGCGATAAAGCGATGGTCAAGCGTGCGGTCGATCTGATTCTCCAGTCGTTCAAGTCGGACGATGTACACCTTCGGCGAGCCGCGGCAAAAGCGGCCGTGGACTTCGACGTGCCGCTGGACGACGTCGCCCCGATGCTGGTCGAAGCCCTTCAGGACAAGGACCCGGTGGTCGTGGGCAACGCGATCGCGGCACTTGCGGAACGCGGCCCGAAGGCCCTGAAACACGTCGATAAGCTGCTGAAGCACAAGGAATTGCGGTACTACGCCCTTCTGCTGATTCCGCGGTTGGGGCCGGAGGCGGCGCCGGCGGTGCCGGCGCTGGTCGACGTGCTCGATGAGAAACCGCAGGGCGAGGCGGACCTGGAGTTCCAGCGGGAGGTCCGGTTTGCCTTGGCCGCCATCGGCCCCGGCGCGAAGGGAGCGGTACCGGCGCTGGCCAAGTCGCTTGATTCCAAGAACGACGAGATTTGCGCCAGCGCGAGTTATGCACTGGGCAAGATCGGCCCGGCCGCCAAGGCTGCCGTGCCCAAGCTCCGCAACAATCTCAAGAGCGGGAGCTCGATCGTGCAGCTTGCCAGCATGGGCGCGTTGCTCGAAATCCTGCCCCGCAACCCACAGCTCGAACGCGTGGCCGTGCCGCTGTTGACGAAGGGCCTGGAAAACGAATACGAGCTTGTGCGGGCCGAATGCGCCACGGCACTGGGCAAGATCGGGGGCCCCGCCAAACGGGCGCTCCCGCAACTGAAGCAACGCCTCAAGGACGAAAGCGAGTTCGTCCGGCAGGCGGCAACTGAAGCGATCAAGAAAATACAGAAGTAGCCGCCGCCGGGGACTCGCCGGCCCAGGTCCTCACGAACGTTCAGAAAAAGACCGCTTCATGCCAGTTGACGACTTCCCTGCTCTCTTCGAAGTCTCCACGAAACTGTCTCATCCGTTGGGCGGTTGCCGCAGGGTGACGTTCGGCGCCGAAGGTCGAGCGGACGTTGCGCTGGAGGGCGTTTCCGGCAATCAGTTGCTCTTCGAGATCGAATCGGCCGACGGCAGATGGTTCCTGCTGCCGATCGCGCCCGGCGACGTGCCGGAGGCGCCGGAAGCGATCCGCGGCCCGGCACTGCCGGCGAGGAGTCCGGCGCCGGCGGGCGAGACGCCTTTGAGCGTCAACCAGGTGCCCGCCAAAGGCCGCGTGCCGCTGGAACATCTTGCAATCATTCAAGCCGGCCGACATATTTTCGTGTTCATCGAGCACGCCGATCCGGCGGTCTCGACAACCTTCGCGGCAAATCAATGGCTCGTGGGCCAGTTGCTCGATATGTGGCGGAAAGAGACGGCACCCGACGACGAGTCCGTGAAGGCAACGATTCAGTATGACGGGCCCGCAACGCTCATGGACTTCGGTGAAGGGCCCCAGGCGGTCCGGGACCTGCCGCCGACGCTCGAGCTGCCGGGGGAGATCGAGTTGACCGACAAGCAGATGTTGATCGGCCGGGACTCGAACCGTGTCGACATTTGCCTTCCCGATTTGCGCGTTTCGCGCGTTCACGCCTGGATTTCACGCCGGGACCGGACGGCGACGATCGCGGACCTCAAGAGCGCCAACGGGACTTTCGTCAACGGCGAGCGGGTCGATCAGCCCAAGGTTGCGTACGAAGGCGACCGGATTCAAATCGGGCCTTACAGTCTTGTTTTTACGGGCACGGCCCTGTTTCCTCTGAGTCACGACAAGAACGTCGAGCTGGTGGCCCGGAACCTTGTGCGCCGCGTCTCCGACCGCGAGAACCCCGGCCGGATGAAGACCATTCTCGACGACGTCTCGTTGGCGATTCGTCCCCGGGAATTCGTGTGCATTCTGGGGCCGAGCGGTTCGGGAAAATCGACCCTTCTGTCGGCCCTCAGCGCGCGTCAGCAAGCCGATGAAGGAAGCGTTCTGCTCAACGGCGAGGACCTCTACGCCCAGTTCGACGCACTCAAGCAGAACCTCGCCGTTGTTCCTCAGAAGGACGTTCTGCACGACGTGCTTCCGCTGAATGCGGCACTGTGGTACACGGCGAAGATGCGCCTGCCGGCCGACATGTCCCAGAAAGACATCGACGATCGGGTCGCGGAGATGCTCGAATCGGTGAACATGACCGGGCACCGCTTCACCCAGATCCGGCGGCTCAGCGGCGGGCAGACGAAGCGGGCGAGCTGGGTCAACGAGGCGATCTGCAATCCGAGCCTCATCTTCCTGGACGAGGTGACGTCCGGTCTGGACGAACAGACCGACTGTGAAATGATGCAGTTGTTCCGCCGGATGGCGGACGACGGCAAGACGATCATCTGTGTCACGCACAGCGTCACCTACGTGGAACAAAACTGCGACTTGCTCGTGATTCTCGCGTCGGGTGGCGTGCCGGCGTTTATCGGCCCGCCCGCCGATGCCCTGGAGTATTTCGGCATCTCGCGTTTGGGGGACGTCTTCCAGCGCCTCAGCGAGCGGTCGCCGGACGAGTGGAAACAGCGGTTCCTCGAGAGCGAAGTCTGTGAGGAATACGTCCGGCGCCGGTTGCCGGAACCGGCCTCGGAAGCGCCGGAACGGGCCCGGATGCCCAACAGAAGGTCGCCGGAAGGTTTGACCGACTCTTGGCGCCAGTTCGTCCTCTTGACCCGGCGCTACCTCACGATTCAACTGGCCGACAAACGGGCACTGGCCGTGATGCTCGGCCAGAGCTTGTTCATCGCGGCCCTGCTGGTCTGGCTGTTCGGCAATATCTCGAAGCTGGACGTCGAGCCCGAGGCGCGGCGCCTTGCCGAACTCTACGCGTTCGGCGTGGGGTGGGAAGACCTCTTCGACGAGGACCGAGACAAATTCCTGCAAGAGGCGGAAGAGGCCAAACGGGCCGACTACTCGTCGAAGGTCCTGTTCCTGCTCTGCATCACGTGCATTTGGTTCGGGTGCAATAACGCGGCCAAAGAAATCGTGAAAGAACGCGGCATCTACAGCAAGGAGAGGGACGTCGGTTTGAACGTCGTGAGTTATTACTGCTCGAAGCTGGTTCTCTTGGGCGCGTTCAGCGTGTTGCAGGCATCGCTGTTGTACTGGTGCGTCCGCTATCTGACCGGACTCGGGGGCGACCCCCTACAGCAGTGGCTGCTGTTGTCGCTGTCATCGCTGACCGGCGTGGCGATGGGGCTGGCCATTTCGGCCATCGCGAACACACCGGACCTTGCGGCCACGATTGTCCCCATTTCGCTGATTCCGCAAATCATTTTCGCCGGCCTGATCGCCCCGCTCCAGCATTACACCCGCGAGTTCGCGCAGGTCTTCATCTCGGCATACTGGGGCTACCAGGGGCTGATCGGGCACCTGGACACCCCGATCGCCGATCGGCTGCGCGACGCCGATTATCTGGACCTGAGCACCGAGTTTTCGCTGCCGATCGTCTGCGGCGTTTTGGCGGCACACGTCATCGTCTTTGCCCTCCTTGCGATCGGGGCGCTCTACGCCAGGGACGTCAAGGAGAACCGGCTGCTCCGCCTCCTCCGCCGAGCATCGACCCCGGTCTGAAGAGAAACGCAAAGCGGCCGCCCCCTTGTCCGGGCGAAAGACTGCGACTCTATTGGAGCCATGAATTTCACGGGAAAGCGGACGACGATCATGGGATTGGGCCGTTTCGGCGGGGGGGTGGCCGCCGCGCGGTGGCTCGCCCGACAGGGGGCCGTGCTCACCGTGACCGATCTGAGAGATGAAGCCGCGCTGGCCGATTCGCTTGCCGCCCTGGAGGACGTACCGGTTGCCCGCCTTCATTTGGGGGGGCATCGTGAAGAGGATTTCTGCGGTGCCGATCTGGTGGTCGTCAACCCGGCGGTCCGGCCCGGCAATCGGTTCGTGCAGATCGCCCGGGAAACCGGGGCCCGGCTCACCACCGAAATCGAATTGCTGATCGACCACTGCCCGGGCACAATCATCGGGGTCACCGGCAGTAACGGCAAGTCGACCACCGCGGCGATGATCGCCGCCATCCTCCATGTGGACGGCCCGAGATGTTGGCTGGGTGGGAATATGGGTGGGAGCCTGCTGGAGAAGTTGCGGTGGATGGAACCCGGCGACTGGACCGTCCTGGAGCTGAGCAGTTTCCAACTCCGGCGACTCGGCCTGAACCGGCCGATGCCGCACGTCGCGGTGGTCACGGGCTGCACGCCCAACCATCTGGACTGGCACCGCGACTACGCCGAATACGTCGCCGCGAAGCAGCGAATTCTGTTGATGCAAACACCGCATGACCTGGCGGTTCTGAACACCCTGGACGAAGAAGTCGCGCTATGGGAGCCGCTGGTGCGCGGTCGCCGCGTGCCGCTGCCGCCGCTCGAGGAGATTCCGGAACTCAAAGTGCCGGGCGAGCACAACCGGATCAACGCGGCCTGTGCCGCCGCCGCCGCCCGGGCGGTCGGCTCCACGTGGGAGGCAATCCGCGACGGGCTCGGCGGGTTCGCCGGCTTGCCGCAACGGCTGGAGCAATTCACGGTCATTGAGGGACGCCGGTTCTACAACGATTCCGCCTCCACGACGCCCGAGTCGACCGTCGCTGCGATCCACTCGCTGGAGGGACCGGTGTGGGTGTTGGCCGGCGGCAAAGACAAGGGGCTCGATTCCGGCAACCTGGCTGCGATGCTGGTCGAACGGGCGGCCGGGGCGGCGTTTTTCGGCTCGGTTCGCGAGGTCCTCAAGGGCTGGGCGAGCGGCTGTAACCCGGAATTCCCGTGTACGGCGACCGAGACCATGGCCGACGCCCTGCGCTGGTGTTGGGACCGTTCGTCGCCGGGCGACGCCGTCGTGCTCTCGCCCGGTTTTGCCAGTACCGACCAGTTCGAGGACTTCCGCAGCCGCGGGGCGGAGTTCGTCCGGTTGGCCGGGGCCCTGGCATAATCGACGCGTGTGCATAACGGGCGCCTATTGACAAATTGCCAAACCGTGTTATAGAGGCAATATTGTCGTCGATGCCCTTGCGGCATCGCGATACGGGCCTCGAGGCCGATGGCTGTGCAGTTTCCTTGTCGGAGACGATACGGCGCTGGGAATCGTTACCTCGAGGTCTTTTTTGTGCGTAGCGGCGGGTGGCATTGCCGGCCAGTTTCGGATATATGTGGTAGCCGAGGGTGAGAATCCCGTTTCCTCGGCGTAAAGCCGCGACCGTCGAGGCTGTGATTCTTTGTAGGGTGGGACAAGGAGCGAAGCGACGCCGGCCCACCAATGCGAGAAGAACGCGGTAAATCTGGTGGGCCGGCGCGGCCTAAGGGCCACTGGTCCCACCCTACAATCTCCGTTTCCGAAAGAATCACACCCTCGTCGGTCGCGAGAAAGGGAAACCACAGATGAAAGTCGTTCATTACGAACAGATCGCCTCGGCGCCGGTGTCGATGGAGGGCGCGACGGGCTGCCGGATGCGCATGCTGATCGGCCCGGACGACGCGGCCCCGAATTTCGCGATGCGGCAATTCGCGGTCGCCCCGGGTGGCTACACCCCAAAACACTCCCACGACTTCGAGCATGAAGTCTTCGTGCTCGAAGGCAGCGGCGTCGTGCTCGAAGGCGACAAGGAGCATCCTTTGCAGCCGGGCACCGTCGTATTCGTGCCGCCGAGTGAAGAGCACCAGTTTCGCAACACGGGCGCCGAGCCGCTGAAGTTTCTTTGCCTGATTCCGCAGCCGCCGGGAGGCGTGTCTGGAGCCTGCACCCCCGCGTGCGGGTGTGATTAGAGATCGCTCACGAATATGTCCGGCAATTCGGGCCATAAAGCCGCGACCGTTGGTCGCGCCCAGCGTCACCAAGAAATTCGTTCCCAACGTCGCTCGGCGCGACCGACGGTCGCGGCTTTATGCTTTCAACTCTCAACCAAAACAACGGAACCGAGGCCATGGCATCCAAAGTAGCGACCGAAATCGACAAGCTCCGCGAGCAGATCCGCTACCACGACCGCAAATACTACGTGGAAGCGGCGCCGGAAATCACCGACCTCGAGTACGACCGGCTCATCGACCGCCTCAAGAAGCTCGAAGCCGAACACCCCGACCTGGTTACGCCCGACAGCCCAACCCGGCGCGTCGGCGATCAGCCGGTCGAAGGGCTCCGCCAGGTCGAACACCGCGTGCCCATGCTCTCGATCGACAATACCTACAGCATCGAGGAACTCAAGCAATACGGCCGACGTACGGTAAAGCTGCTGGGGGGCGAACCGATCCAATGGGTTGTCGAGTTGAAGATCGACGGCGTGGCCGGCTCGCTGTTGTACGAAGACGGCGTGCTCGTTAGCGGCGTAACCCGCGGCAACGGACGAATCGGCGACGACATCACCCACAACGTGCGGACCATCGGCGACGTCCCCTTGCGGCTGACCGGCCGGCAGGTCCCGCCGGTGCTCGAGGTCCGCGGCGAGATCTATATGACCAACTCCGACCTGGTGAAGCTCAACGAAATCCAGGAGCGCAAAGGGCAACCCCCGTATGCCAACACGCGGAACGTCACCGCCGGCAGCATCCGCCTGCTCGATCCGCGGATCTGTGCCGAGCGGCGGCTGCGGCTCTTCTGCCACGGCACCGGCTACGTCGAAGGGCTCAAGGCGACTACCCATACGGAGTTTCTCGAGGAGCTGGCCGGCTACGGTCTGCCCGCCACCCCGCTGGTCGAGTGTTTCGACTCGTTCGACGCGGCCGTCGAACACTGCGAAGCGCTGATCGAGCGGCTCCACGAGCTGGATTTCGAGATCGACGGGCTGGTGCTGAAGGTCAACCGCTTCGACCAGCGCGAGCGGCTCGGGTCGACCTCGAAGAGCCCCCGCTGGGTGATCGCCTACAAGTTCGAGAAGTACGAGGCGACCACCAGGCTCAACGAAATCCGCGTCCAGGTCGGCAAGACGGGCGCGATCACGCCGGTCGCCGAACTCGAACCGGTCGAGCTGGCCGGAACGACCGTCAGCCGCGCAAGCCTCCACAACGCCGACGAAATCGAGCGGAAGGACGTCCGCCCCGGCGACACCGTCGTCGTCGAGAAGGCCGGCAAGATCATCCCGCACATCGTCCGCGTCGAGAAGCACAAGCGGGAGGGGAAGCCGCGGAAGTACCGCTTCCCGACGAAATGCCCCGAGTGTGAAACGGAGCTGGTCAAGGACGAGGGGGGCGTCTACATCCGCTGCCCGAACGTGGAGGAGTGTCCCGCCCAGGTCCGCGAGCGGATCCGATACTACGCCAGCCGCAACGCCATGGACATCGAGGGGCTCGGCGACAAGCTCGTCGATCAGCTCGTCGGCCAGGGGCTGGTCACCGGCTACGGCGATCTCTACAGGCTGACGCCCGACGACCTGAAGGGCCTGGAACGGATGGGTAAAAAGTCGAGCGAAAACCTGCTGGCCGGGATCGAAGCCGGCAAGGACCGCGGGCTTGCCCGGTTGCTCAATGCGCTGTCGATCCGCCACGTCGGCACGCGGGTGGCCCAGGTGCTGGCCGGGAACTTCCCGTCGATGGACGAGTTGATGGCCGCCGACGTCAAGAAGCTCAGCGCGATCAACGAGATCGGGCCGATCATCGCCGAGAGCGTCCATGATTTCCTGCACAGCGAGTTCGGCTCGGCGGCGGTGGCCGACCTGAAGGACCTCGGCGTGAAGATGGAGGCGGCCCCCGCCGGCCCGGAATCGAAAATCCTCGAAGGCAAGACGCTCGTGGTTACCGGCACACTGGTGAAATACAGCCGCGACGGGATCAAGGAGCTGATCGCCCGGCACGGCGGCCGCGCGGCCTCGAGCGTCTCCAACAAAACCGACTACGTAGTGGCCGGCGAAAAGGCGGGCAGCAAGCTCACCAAGGCCCAGCAATTGGGAGTCACCGTGCTCGACGAAGACCAGTTCGAGACACTGCTGGAAGAATAGCAATGCGCACACTCCCAAGAGAACAACAAAGGAGGGGGCACCTGCCCCCGGACCGTTTGGCTGTCGGCGGGGGGACATCACAATGTATGAGCCCCGCCGGCGGATGGTCTGGTGCGGGTGGTCCGGGGGCAGGTGCCCCCTCCTTTGTTACTCCTGGAGCAGGCGCCCGCTCCCGCGTCCCGAGCACCATCTGGAATTCCGTACGCAACAGCGAACTTGCAGGGACTCAACGGTGAATGTCGCGTGCTACGTCACCGCTATCGCTTGGAACCGACAACGCCTTTTGGCTAGGCCAGACGTAGCCCGGGTTATCTTGGAGGAGGTTGAATTCTACCGGAGCAAGTACAAGTACTGCTTCTGCGGATTTGTGATTATGCCGGATCATTGGCATTTTGTCTTCATCACCGATGAGGAGAAGATATCACCGGTCTTGCGAGATATGAAAAGCATGATCGCACGACTGGTTGTCGACAAGTGGAAGAAAACACCCGACGGCACACGACTCCTCGAAAAGATTTGTTTGCCTGTCGGAGAGAAGAGGCAGCACACGTATTCTTTGTGGCAGGAAGGCAATTGGAAGACGCTTATTGAGCAGCCGTCACAGATCGAACGTCGTTTAGATTACATGCACGCCAATCCGATACGTGCGGGTCTAGTCGAACGTGCTGAAGACTGGAAGTTGTCGAGTTACCGGTGGTACGAGTTTCGCGAACCCGTCGGCGCAACAATCGATATGGACTGGTTCTGATGCATGTGCGGGTCGATCTACGGCGTGGCGCGAACGCTACGCAGAACGGTTCCTTGGTCGCCTCCAAATAGAAACAAAGGAGGGGCACCTGCCCCCGGACCATTTGGCTGTCGGCGGGGGAACATCATAATGTGTGGGCCCTTCGCAGTGCCCCGCCGGCGGGTTGCAACTCCCGATACGCCAATGAATCACAGCAGCGCCCCTCCAGCGAGGCGTTGACGCCCAGGAGAGGACGTGCCTCGTAATTGACAAGCAAGAAACGTGGCGGTACACTGATTATTTGGGAAACGGGCTAACCAATAAGTTATGCAGCAAGAGCGCCCCACAACTCAAGAATTCCTGTATTGCTCCTTCATTGAGCCACACACACCTACTACAAACTGGAAGCCATCATGGCTTGCCGCGGCGTCCTATTTTCCATCGACGAAGACACCGTCAGGAAACTCCGTGCCATACAGGCCGACGATGACCGCGTCGAGTACATCCAGGAAGTCATCGAAGAAAACTACTTCGAGAATCATCGCGAATGGCTCGCCGAAACAGATAAGTCATGGGATTACATGCACCGTGCCCTTACCGACGGCGAACTAGATTGGATTAACGGAGAATATCCACTGAACCATGTCATCATGGGCGGCGAATCACTCCACGACGGAGACGACTACATCATTACGCTGAAAACACCGGAACAAGTCACTGACGTGGCGGCTCAATTACCCCAAATTACGGAAGATTCATTCAGGCAGTCGTTCCAGCAAATCGACGAATTTGAAATTGAACACTCACGCGAAGAGGATTTCGAATATACCTGGGGCTGGTTCACTCAAGTCCGGGAGTTCTGGTTGCGCGCAGCTCAGGAAGGCCGGTATGTACTATTCACCGTAGACCAGTGATACTAGTCGCAAACGGCGGCACAATGTTACGCTCACCTAATTCGTTGTAGTCGTACGCAGGAAGGCTGTATAACTCACCGTTAGTCGCGGACGCGGCACTCACCCCCGAATCGCGCGTCCTGGGGAGAATTGTTGTTGCCGGAATCTTGAAGGTCCGGGGGCAGGTGCCCCCTTCTTTGCTCACTCCTCGCCGACCACCAGCACCCCCGTTCCGTTGATTCGGTCGTTTTTGAGGTCCTGCAAGGCCCGGTTGGCGTCGGCCAGGGGGTAGATGGTCGTGTGGGGGCGGATGGGGATTTCGGCCGCCTCGGCCAAGAGGTTCCGGCCGTCGTCGCGGGTGTTGCATGTGACCGAGCAGATGTCCCGCTCGTAGAAGACGTACTTCTCGTAGTCCATCTCGGGGATCGGCGTCATGTAGATGCCGGCCAGCGCCAACGTCCCGCCCTTCTCCAGCTTGGCCAGCGCCGCGGGCACCAGCTCGCCGGCTGGGGCGAAGATGATCGCACTGTCGGCCTTAACGGGCATCTCCTCCGCCTTTTCGCCGGCCCAGGCCGCGCCCATCTCCCGGGCCAACTCGCGGTGCTTCTCGCCCCGAGTGACCACGTAGACTTCGCAGCCGCGGTGCAGGGCGATCTGAATGACCACGTGGGCGGACGAGCCGAAGCCGTACAGGGCCAGCTTTCCGCCGTGCGGCGCCCGGGCGCGCCGCAACGCCGCGTAGCCGATGATCCCGGCACACAGAAGCGGGGTGGCCTCGACGTCGCTGAATGTTTCGGGGATCTCGTACGCGAAGGCCTCCGGCACGACGGCATATTCGGCGTAGCCGCCGTCGGCGTGGTAGCCGGTGAAGACGGCCGAGGTGCAGAGGTTCTCGCGGCCCGCGAGACAGAACTTGCAGCGGCCGCAGGTGCTCCGGAGCCATGCCACGCCGATCCGCCGGCCAACTTCGAGCCGCCCGCAACCGGGGCCCAGGGCATCGACGGTGCCGACGATCTGGTGCCCCGGCACGATCGGCATCTTCGCCTGCGGCAGATCGCCCTCGATCACGTGGAGATCGGTCCGGCAGATCGCACAGCAACGGACCTTCAGCCGCAGTTGGCCCCCTTCGGGCTCGGGGACCGGCAGTTCGGCGAGCCGAAGGGGCGAGGCGTCGATCGGAGCGATTTGCTCCAGCAACACGGCTTTCATCGCGACGCGTCCGCTCCCCCCTCACGGCACCCTGGCGGCTTCCCTGCCCGCGATCGAGGCCAGGTTCCTGTAGGTGCCGTGATCGATGTTGTCGGAGATCCAGGTGACGCTGCCGTCACAGAGCGCGAAATGGGCCCCGCCGTCGTGTTTGCTGAAGAAGGAGTAGTTGTGTGGCCAGTCGGTCTTTTCCGCCACCAGGTCGTGGGTGTACTTGCGGTAGTTCAGCGGGATGCCGCAGGTGCCTGACGAGGCGTCCCACCAGAACCACCAGGTGCGGGTACACCACTCGGGAACGCACTCGCCGATGGCAAACGTGTTCGAGAGGCCGTCCTTGACATCGGCGAAGTTGGTCAAGTTCCGCAAATGGTTGTCCTTGTTGCGGCAGATGAGGCCGGTGCCCCGGTCCAGTCCGTTCTGGTCGCCTCTCCAACGGAATCCACCTTGACTTACTTTGAATGGATCCTGGTTCCAGTTCCCGCCCATCACTCCCTTGTAGTTCATAACCGCCGCTTCGTTGGTCCCTAAGCCGTTCCGATCGGTCATCGTGTAATCGGGGTTATCGGTCGGACAATAGAGGATGCTGATAGGGCTCTGCACTATCGCCCACTGTGCATCCACTCTACCGTTCCAATCGATCTTGTCGTACAGGGCCTGCTGGTCGATATACGGCAGGATGCGGCAGAACCAACTCTTACCGGTGCCGGCCGCACCATTGTTCTCGTCCTGGTTGTTACCGCTATTCATAGGGACATACCTGTATGCCTCGTGATATTCCTGGATCCCCAGCGCGAGCTGTTTGAGGTTATTGCGGCACTTTGCCCGGCGTGCCGCCTCGCGTGCGGCCTGGACGGCGGGTAGCAACAGCGCGATGAGGATGGCGATGATCGCGATGACTACGAGCAACTCGACCAGCGTAAAGGCCCGCCGTTTCGAGAACGTAGAAGACATCGATTTCCCTCCTTCCAGAGAGCTGGGATGTTGTCAATCGGTCATGTCGAATTGGAAGTCTCTCGGGCCGCCCCGTTCCACCACGGCGGTGAAGCCCGATGTTTCGGGGTCGGCGTATTCCTTCGGAAACGGCCACTTGACCGTTTCTTCCTCGTCTTCCTCACCTTCTGCCGGGGCAGGTGGGGGTGTCGGCGCGCCGCTGGAAACGGGCGTGATGGCGACGGCGTGCGTACCCGGCACCACCCCGTCGTTGGGCCGGAACGTCGAGGGGATACACTTGCCCGAGGCGTCGGTTGTGCCCGTCCCGGGCCGGCCGGCTTCGGGAAAAAAGGTAACGTTGACTCCTTCGATCGGCTTGCCGTTGTAGGTTACCGTTGCGGTGACTTTCAGGGTCGGCGCCGTACCGGCCTTGTGGCAGCCCGTCGCGGGGAGGAACACTAACACAAGAACCATCCCGGTTGCCACTCGATGCTTCGGCGTTGATTTCTCCGACACGGCGCTTCTCACGGAACCATGGCGACTGGCATTGAAAAGGGCGGACTTCCAACCCGCAATCTTGAGTTTACCTGTTTGGAGGGGGCCGGTCAAGCAATGTGCCGGGTGGCCCCTGTGTACGACGGCCCTCCGAGGCCGTCGAGCCCGTGGTTTTGTGCAAAACCGATCAGCAATGGACGGCCTCGGAGGGCCGTCCTACGGATTTTCAGACAGAACCTAATATCATACTACCACAGGAGTGGCACATTTGGCAACCCCCCGATTTCGGGCTCTTCCTGAAGGTGGACCATCGTGGCCCTTTGTGGTAAAATGGCTGCTTGGAAGGATTGCTTTTCGGAAATCGAAATTGGAGACGGGGCCATGTTCTCCCGGCGGCTCGCCGCGCGTTCTGCGATGGCGGTTGGTATCGGAATTCTGCTCTTTGCAGGCGGATTCTGCGCGGCGCAGGACGCCGCGATTCCGGCACGGCCCGATCGCGTCTCAACCAAAACCTACCCCGTCGGTGAGTTGCTGGGGCGGTGGAAAGCGGAGGAGTTGGTCCGCGCGGTCACCACACTGGTTGCCCCCGGCAGTTGGCAGCCGGTCGGAAAGGTGGGGATGGTTGCGGTCCGCGGCAAGACGTCGCTGGTCGTGACCCAGAACGAGCGTAGCCACCGGCTGATCGACCGGCTGCTGAAGCGGCTTGCCCTGATCCGCGACGACAACCCAACCGGGCTCTCCCCGGCCGAGCAGAAGATCGAAAGGACGCTGGCGTCGCCGACTCAGGTGGAGTTCATCGAGACGCCGTTGTCCGATGTGGTCGCGTACCTCCAAGACTATCACGAAATCGAAATCCGAATTGACAAGAAGGCGCTGGATGATAGACGCGTACCGGCCGACGTGCCGATTACCAAGGACCTCGCCGGCATCTCGCTGCGTTCGGCCCTGGCATTGACGCTTGGCGAACTCGACCTTACTTGCTACAACGCGAACGGAGTTTTGCTGATCACGACACCCGAAGAGGCCCAAGTGTACCTGACCGCAAAGGTCTACCCGGTCGGTGATCTGCTCAGCAAGGAAGAAAACCGGCGCCGGGAAGAACGCGAATTGCTGGTCCGGCTGCTGCGCGAAGCGATTTCACAGCCGCGGGGAGAACGCCCCGGCCGGTGGTTTTTCGCGGCGCCAAGCCCGCCGGAATTCACGCCATCCGTGACTATTATCGGTTCGCCCGGTACCCATGAATTCGTCGGCTCTTTACTTGCCCGGTTGCGTACCGCGATAAACGGCAAGCCGGGCAACCTGACGAAGTTGTCCTGCCGGCACGAGGAGAAGATCGAAAAGGCCCTGGCCTCGCCGACGGAGTTGCAGTTCATCGAGACGCCGCTTTCGGACGTGGTCGATTGTCTGAAGGACTACCATAAAATCGAGATCCAGATTGACAAGAAGGCACTCGACGACGTGGGCGTTGGCACCGATGTGCCGGTCACGGCGGACCTCGAGGGGATCTCGTTGCGTTCGGCCCTGGCGCTGACGCTCCGCGGGCTGGAATTGACCTATGTGATTCAGGATGAAGTGCTGTTGATCACAACGCCCGAAGCGGCCGGGGAACGCCTGGCCACGAGGGTTTACCCGTTGAAAAAATCCCTGGCAGTGGACGCCCTGAGCAAACGCGACGCGCAGAGGTTCGTCGAGATTGTCAAGGCGTGCGTGCAGCCGGGTAGGTGGGCCGGTTCCGGCGGGACCGGTACGATCGCGATATTTCCGGGCGGCAAGGAACCGTTGCTGGCCGTTACGCAAACGCACGAGGTCCACGAAGAGATCGCCGCTCTGCTGGAGATGTTCCGCCGGCGAGGGCAGTTAGGGACGGCCGAACGGAAGATTCTCGAACGACTGGATACCGTCACCCGGCTCGACTTTATTGAAACGCCGCTTTCGGACGTGGCCGAATATCTCAGGGACTGCTACGACATCGAAGTCCAGATCGACAAGCGGTGCCTGGACGACGTCGGCGTCGACACGAACGACCCGATAACGTGCGACCTGAGCGACGTCACGCTCCGTTCGGCCCTGCGCCTGATACTCCGTGAACTGGACCTGACCTATGTGGTCTTGGACGAGGTGCTTTTGATTACCGTAGCGAAGGACTCCCAATCGCAGCGGCACACGCGGGTCTACCCGGTCGATGATCTGGGGGCGGTCGACCCCGACTCGCTGGCCAAGACGATCCGAAAGGCGATGGCCCGGGCGGGTTGGCGAGCGTCGGGCGGGAAAGGCGTGATCATGCCGGCGTTCGCTGACGGGCCGAAATGCCTCGTCGTGTGGCAGAATTACGCGACACACGAACGCCTGGCCGAGGTGTTGCGGTGCCTCCGAGTCATTGCGAAAGAAGAGGTGAAGAAAGGCGAAGAGAAATCGCCGGAGGAGAAGATTCGCGTCGCGCTGCGATCGGCCACGGAGATCGACGCAGGCGAAGTCCCCTTCAGAGACCTTCTGGACTTCTGGCAGGATTATCACCACATCGGGATCCAAACCGACGGGAACGCGCTGGCCGCAGCCGGAATGGAAAACGATACCCTCGTTCCCGGGCAGTTTCAGGACGTCCCGCTTCGTTCGGCCCTGCAACGGCTTCTCGCAAAGCGGAAGCTTGCGTTCATCGTGCGGGATGAGCAGTTGCTGATCACCGCGCCGGAGACGGCCGCCAACTGGAGTTCGACCAGGGTGTATCCGGTGTCCGCCGCCGTCGAGGAACAACTGGCTCGGCAACGGAAACGGTTTGACCCCGAGTTGCTCGTCCCGCTCGGCCAGCGGAAGGCGCTGGTTCTGACATTGCCGTACGCGGAGCACGAGAAGGCGGTCGCGTTGCTGGGGCCGCCGGTGCCGCGACGGCGGATCAAGCCGCCCGTGCAACCCAGGCCTCGTCCGCAACCGGTTATGGAAGGCGACCCGTTTGCCCCCGTCGACGATCCCGAAGGGGCCGATCCATTTCGCAACGGCGGGACGGACCCGTTCCGTGGCGGGGCAGATCCGTTCGGCGGCGCCCCCCCGCCCCCTCCTCCGGGGCGACTCGGGCGAGGACCCGTTCGGGAGCGGCGGGTGAGTTCCACCCCATAGGCGCGACCGCCGTTCGCGGCTTTACGGCACGATGGGCGGCTCGCGCTCGGCGCAACGGGCGGCACACGGAAGCGTGCCTGCTACTTTGGTTATCCGCCGAAATCGTCGAACAGGATGTTTTCCTCTTCGACCCCGAGATCGTCAAGGAGCTTCAGCACCGCCTGGTTCATCAGGGGCGGGCCGCAGAAATAGTATTCGCAATCCTCCGGGGCGGGATGGTCCTTGAGGTACTCGTCGTAGAGGACCTGATGGATGAAGCCGGTCGAGCCGGTCCAGTTGTCCTCGGGCAGCGGCTCGGACAGGGCGAGGTGGAAGCTGAAATTCGGGTGGTTCGCCGCCAGCGTCTCGAACTCATCCTGGTAGAAAATCTCGCAGAGACTTCGGGCGCCGTACCAGTAGGAGATCTTTCGGCCGGTTTCGATCCGCTTCAGGAGATCGAAGATGTGCGACCGCATGGGCGCCATGCCCGCACCGCCGCCGATGTAGACCATCTCGGCATCGGTCTCCTTGACGAAGAACTCGCCGTAGGGTCCCGAGATGGTGACCTTGTCGCCCGGCTTGAGGTTGAAGATGTACGAGGACATGATCCCCGGCGGGATGTTCTTCGACCGCGGCGGTGGCGTGGCGATGCGGACGTTGAGCATGATGACGCCCTTCTCTTCGGGATAGTTCGCCATCGAATACGCCCGGGTTGTCTCCTCGATCACCTTCGACTCGTACCGCCACACGTCGTACTTGTCCCAATCGGGATGGTATTCCTGCTCGATGTCGAAATCCTTGAAGGAGAGCTGGTGGGGCGGGCACTCGATCTGGATGTATCCGCCGGCGCGGAAATGGACGTCCTCGCCGGGAGGCAGCTCCAAGACGAGCTCCTTGATGAACGTCGCCACGTTGTGGTTCGAGCGGACGGTACACTCCCACTTCTTGACGTCGAAGACCTCCGGGGGGATTTCAATTGCCATGTCCTGCTTGACGGGGACCTGGCACGAGAGCCGGACGCCTTCGCGGATTTCGCGGCGGGTCATGAAATCGCGTTCGGTGGGGAGGATGTCCCCTCCTCCGCTGAGCACGGTGACCTTGCACTGGGCACAGGTCCCCTGTCCCCCACACGCGGAAGGGATGTAAATCGCCCTGGTGGCAAGCGTCTGGAGGAGCTTCCCTCCCGCGGGGAGCGTCACCGCCTTCTCGGGGTCGTTGTTGATCGTGATGGTCACGTCGCCGGTCGCCACGAGCACCGATCTGGCCGCCAGGATGACGAAGACCAGTGCCAGGACAATGGCCGTAAAACTGACGACGCCCATGAAGATTTGAACAAGTTCACCAGACACGGCTCGCCTCTAGAGTTGGATCCCGGAGAAACACATAAACGCCAGCGCGATCAGGCCCACGGTGATGAACGTGATCCCCAGTCCGCGAAGGCCCTTGGGGACGTTGCTGTACCTCATTTTTTCGCGGATGCCGGCGAGCACCACGATGGCAATCGCCCAACCGATGCCGGAATACGCGCCGAACCTTACGCTGTCGGCGAAGCTGTAGTCCCGCTCGACCATGAAGAGCGAACCGCCGAGAATGGCGCAGTTGACGGTAATCAGCGGCAGGAAGATTCCCAGCGCGTTGTAGAGCGGGGGGAAGTACTTGTCGAGCGTCATTTCCAGGATTTGCACCATCGCGGCGATCACGCCGATAAAGCTGATCAGCACGAGGAAGGAGAGGTCGGCGTCGGGGAGCCCCGCCCAGGCGAGCGCCCCTTCCTTCAACACGTAGGTGTAGATCAGGTTGTTGACCGGTACCGTGATTCCCTGGACGACGATGACGGCGATTCCCAGCCCCAGCGCCGTTTCGACTCGCTTGGAGACGGCCAGAAACGTACACATTCCAAGAAAGAGGGACAGTGCCAGATTCTCGACGAAGACACACTGGAAAAACATGTTCAGCTCGTGCTCGATCATCTCAGTTGTCCTCTTCGACTTGGGCCGTCTTCCACGTTCTCAACGCCCAGATAAAAAACCCGATCAGGAAGAACGCGCTTGGCGAGAGCAACAGCAAGCCGTTCGCGGGATACGATTCCGGCATAACCGGGTATCCGAACAGTTTTCCCGATCCGAACAGTTCCCGGATGAATCCGACGGCCAGGAGAATGATGCTGTAGCCGAGCCCGTTGCCGAGCCCGTCCAGGACGCTGAGCCCGACGGGGTTCTTCATGGCGTAGGCTTCCGCCCTGCCCATGATGATGCAGTTGGTGATGATCAGGCCCACGAAGACCGACAGTTGTTTGCTGATCTCGTAGGCGAAGGCCTTCAGGAACTGGTCCACGACGATAACGAGCGACGCGATGATGGTCATCTGCACGATCATGCGGATGCTCGACGGGATATGGTTGCGGATGAGGCTGACCGCGAAATTCGAGAAGACAATGACGAAGGTAACCGCCAGGCACATCGTCACGGTGGTTTCCAGCTTGGTGGTGACCGCCAGCGCGGAACAGATCCCCAGGACCTGCAGCGCGATCGGGTTGTTGTTGAATACCGGATCAAAGAGTGCTTCTCTTACTCTACCCATGGTCACCTCCTTCCGGCGGCGTCTTTCCTTTTCCCTTTCCCAGCTTCTCGAGCAGGGGACCGTAACCTTCCTCGCTGAGCCAGAAGCGGACGAGATTCTGGACGCCCCGGGCGGTGAGCGTGGCTCCGGAAAGGCCGTCCACCTCGTGGATTTTCCCCTTCCCGGCTTTTCCCTTGACGACTACGATCGCAGGCGTCCCGTTTTCATCGAACGCCTCCTTATTCTTCCAGGAGTCCTTGAACTCGTCGCTATCGACTTCGCCGCCGAGCCCCGGGGTCTCGCCGTGTTCGTAGAATCCGAAGCTCTTGACGGTGTCGAGGTCCTTGTCGAGCGCGAGGAAACCGTAGAGCGTGGACCAGAGCCCCTTGCCGTACACCGGAAGAATGACCCGATTGATCTCGTCGCCGTCGCGGGTGAAGTAGACCTGGCAGTAGCGTGGTTTTCGCCGGATTCCGGCGATGTCGTCTTCGATTTTTTCGCTGAACTCCTTATTCTTGGCGGCCTTTCTCTGGTCGAGGCACTCTTTGGGAACGTCCTTCTCGTCGACGAAATCGTCGGAGTCGAAGTCGAACCACTTCGACTCGACCTGCTTGAACAGTTGGTCGATATCCGCCTTCTGGCCTTTTTCGAGAAGCCCGGCAGCGATGAGAATGTTCTTTTGCTTGTCGAGCGACTTGTTTCTGACCTGGTACGGTTTCAGGTAGACGGCCGCCGTGGAGACGAACATGGAGCAGACCACGCAAACCCCCGCGGCGACCCCGATCGTCCTTCCGATGGTTTCATTAGGCATGGCGCAAGGCCCTTCTGCGGATGTTGGCCCGGACAACGTAGTAATCGATCAACGGGGCAAATGCGTTTCCGAGGAGGATCGCCAGCATGGTTCCTTCCGGGTAACCTGGATTGACCACGCGAACCAGGATGACCACGGCTCCGATGAATGCGCCGTAGATAAACTGGCCGACGTTCGTCATCGCGGCGGTGACCGGATCGGTCGCCATGAAGACCAGCCCGAAGGCGAAGCCCCCGAGCACGATGTGCCACTGGGGCGGCAGGGAAGTCATCTTGTATGCGGAACCTTCGCTGTTGAAGTAGAACAGCGTGGCGAGCGCCAACGCCCCGATCAACATGCTCAGCATGATTCTCCAGGAAGCGATTCCGGCGAACAAGAGGACGGCCACGCCGATCAGGCAGGCCAGGACCGAGGTTTCGCCCATGCAACCCGGAATCCGCCCCCAAAAAGCCTCGACGAAATAAAACTGGGAGGTAACCCCCTGCCATCCTCCTTCGACGGCGGTAGCCAGCGGCGTGGCGCCGCTGAACCCGTCGACCTTGGTCCAGTCGCCCACCCAGGCGCTCCAGTTGCCGGCCGTCCAGACGGTCCAGTCGCCGGAGATCTGCTGGGGATAGGCGAAGAAAAGGAAGGCCCGGGCGGCCAGCGCCGGGTTGAGCCAGTTGCGGCCCGTGCCGCCGAAGATCTCTTTCGCAACGACCACGCCGAAGGTGATCCCCAGCGCGACTTGCCAGAGCGGGATGTTCGCCGGCAACGTCAGCGGAAACAACAACGCCGTGACGAAGAAACCCTCGTTGACGTCGTGTTTGCGGACCACCGCAAAGAGGATTTCCCAGAGCACGCCGACCACAAAGCAGACGATATAGACCGGCAGGAAATAGAGGGCCCCGTAGACCATGTTGTCCAGGATGCTTGCGGGATCGTGACCGAGGCCGAGCACGGCGACGACCGCACCCCGCCAACCCGTCACCTTGCCGGCCGCCTCGGGCGTAAACTCCGCCGCCGCCGAACCGGCCAGCTCTTCCATCGCCATGTTCGCTTGCAGCCCCGTGTTGTACATCGCCATGACGACGCAGGGGACCAGGGCCACCAGCACGGTCGACATCATCCGCTTGAACTCGATGTTGTCGCGGACATGGCAGGCGCCGGTCGTCACCTCCTTGGAGGTGTAGAAGAAGCTGTCGATCACTTCATAGAGGGGATAGAGCTTCTGGAGCTTCTGCCCTTTCTCGAAATAGGGTGCAATGCGGTCGAGGAAGCTTCGTAGCAGTCTCATCACCCTTCCTTTTCAATCGTCGTCAGATTGCGCCGGAGCATGACCCCGTAGTCTCCCTTTCCCGGGCAGACGAACGTACACAGCGCCAGATCGTCTTCGTCCAGCTCCAGGCACCCGAGCGCTTCGGCCTGCTCGATATCGTCGACCTCCAGGGCCCGCAGCAGAAACGTGGGAAGGATATCCAGTGGCATCACCTTCTCGTACAGGCCGATCGGCACAATCGCCCGCTTGCCGCCGTGGGTGGCGGTCGTCATCGAGAATTTCTTTCCCGGCAAAAGCGAGGAGGCGAAGACGTTTTTGGCCGAGTACTTGTCGAAGCCGGGCCACGTCCAGCCGAACAGTTCCCGCTTCCGCCCTTCGGCCAAGGCGGAAATCTGTACGTGGTAGCGGCCCAGAAACGCCAGCGGGCCCTCGGCCGTCCGGCCGGAAAGCACCGAGCCGGATACCACGCGGTTGTCGCCTTCGGTCAGCTCGCCTTCGGTCACTTCCGCCAGGTTGGCGCCGATGCGGGTCCGAATCAAGCGGGGGTCCTTGACCGACGGACCTGCCAGCGACACAACCCGCCGAAAATCGAGCCGCCCCGTCGTAAACAAGCTGCCGACGGCCATGACGTCCTGGTAGTTGACATGCCAGACCGTCTTGTTCTTGCCGGCCGGATCGAGGAAGTGGATGTGCGTGCCGGGGAGCCCCGCCGGGTGCGGGCCCTGGAATTCCACAGTCGTCACATAGTCCAGATCGCTGCCGGGTATGGCGGTCTCCGGCGACTTGCAGAGAAAGACCTTTTCCGAGCCGAGCCGGGAGAGTACCTTCAGTCCGTCCGCAAAATCATCGGGCCTTTCGGCAACGATCAATCCCGCTTCGGCTGCCAGCGGATTCGTGTCCATGGCGGTTACGAAGATGGAATGCGGCGTCGATTCCACCGGGGGGACTTTGCTGAAGGGGCGGGTTCGCAAAACGGTCCAGAGCCCCGAACGGATGAGGTTTTCTCTCACCGTGGCGGATTCCAGGCGGTCGAGTTGACTCCGCTCGCAGGAGGTGAAAGTCTCCGAATCGTCGCCCACCAGCTCGACAACGACCGCTTGCAGCGCCCGCTTGGCCCCGCGGTTGACCGCGAGGACTTTCCCGCAGCCGGGAGAAGTGTATCGCACGCCGGGCGTCTTCTTGTCCTCGAACAGCAGTTGACCCGCCTTGACCCGATCACCTGCCCGGACCGCCATGGTGGGCTTCATTCCGACGTAGTCCGGCCCGAGAATCGCCACGGTGCTCACGGCAGTCCCGTCGGTGATTTCCTGTCTCGGCTGGCCCGCAATCGGCAGATTCAGGCCCTTCTTGATCTTGATTCTCCGCATGGCTATCCGGCTAAGTCGGGTGATCCGTCGTTCATATGCCCTTCTGCATTTTCCACGCCTTGATGTAGTCGTCGCTGTAGAGGTGCTTGTCCAGCAGCACCTCGGCCGTGACGGCCGCCTCGACCAGGTCCTTGTCGGCGGCGTCCATGATCGCCGCATCCAGCCCGGCCGCAAGGGCCATGACGAGGTAGGTCCTGTTGATCAAGTGATTCATCAGGCAGTTCTGACTCACGTTCGACAGTCCGATGATGAAATGCGGGGGGGGATCGCTCACCATCCCCAACTCTTGGATGGCTTTCATCACATTCTGCGGTTGCTTCGGTGCGACGTTGACCGGCAGGATGATCGGATCGAGGTAAACGTCATCCGGCATCACGCCCATCTCCATGGCGGTCATCAGGAAAGTCGCTCCGCACTCGACGCGTTTTGCGACGTCGCCGGGTACGCCCTCCTGGTCCATCGTCAGCCCGATGATGCTCGCGCCGTGCTCGGCGGCCAGCGGGATCAGCTTCTCCATGTTTTCCGGGGCGGCCGTGCAGGAGTTGATGACCAGCTTCACGTCGGGCAAGGCTTCCCTGACCTTGGGGACGGCCTCGACCAGCACCTTGGGTTTTGCGCTGTCCAGCGAGATCGGTTTGTCGGTGACCTCGTGGACGGTTTGAGCGAGCCAGACGAAGTTTTCGGCCGGGTCGCCCTTGGTCGGTCCGAGGTTGATGTCCATCACGTCTGCACCGCCGGCAATCTGCTCCTTGGCGAGATTCTGTACGACCGTCTTCTCCTTCTCGTTGATGGCCTTGCGGACGTCGCGGTACATGCCGTTGACGCGTTCACTAAAGATAAGCATCTGTATGCTCCCCTTCCTATGAAGATTTTCTCCCCGGGCGGCTACCGGCTAGCCACCCTTATAGTTCGATTGTCGGTCCTCGTCAACCGGCGCGCGGCTACGCGCCGATGAGCTGTTTCGCCGTATTGCGCACGGCCTCCACCGCCTTGGGGTGGCGCATGATCAGCAAGTCGGCGCCTCCCTGAAGCAGGTCCGTGGCGGTAATGGCTTCCCAGGTCGGTCCTCGCTTGGCGGCGGGCCCCCACGCTGCTTCGGCGACCTCGTCGCCCGAGCGGGCCTCCTTCGCCCGCCACGCCTCGTAGCCGACATCCAGCAGCACCGGCTGCGCCATCAGCGTATCGCCGGAGAGTGCGGCAAGCCTCCCCCGCTCGAGAATAGAGTAGATGTACTCCATGCCGTATCCCAGGGAGGCTGTGCTGGGATAAATGATGATATCGGTCAGCGGGTATCCCATGTCGCTGACGAGGATGTTGATCTGCTTCTGCTTGTTGATGTCGCAGGGGGCCAGGGCGATCAGCTTGTGCCCGTACGCCTGGGCGGCGGCGGTGAGCGTGCGGTATTCGTCCTCCGTAACGGCTCCGACCAGGCAGTTTTCGCCCTGGGCGGCCTCGGCCACCTTGGGCATCACCTTCTGGTCCTTTTCGGCGACGTCGCAGCCCCAGACGATCAGCGGCAGGTCGCACGCTTCCAGGACGGCTTTCACCGTCTCGGCGGCCTGCTCCGGCGAGCGGTCGCCCTCGTCGGGATGGGTTCCGACGAGCCGGAGGTTGACCAGGTCGGCCCCCAGCTCTTTCACGCGGCCCGCCCAAGCCGCCGGATCCGACCAGACGTCGCCGTAGACTTCCTTCAAGGGGGCGGGCCAGTCGGCCGGTTCCTTGTCCAAGACATCCAGAGCCACTACGGGCGGATTGGGCGTCTCGCCGTCAAAGCTGAGGAAGGCAATGCCGTTCTGGCCGCCGACCGTGACGGTGCTGCCGCGAGTTCCGCCCTCCTCCTTGGTGGCCCCGATCGTGACCGTAGTGATTTTCCCCGACCACTTCTCTTTGGCGTCAGGAACAGCCATGCGAGGTCTCCTTTCGTTGTTTTTGGGTCCCTATGGTTGTTGTTCGTTATTTGCTCGACTGTAAACGGCAGCTTTTGGCCGCCGCCGGGCTTGGCCCGTTCGACTTTTGCTTTAGTGGTCGCTCAAAAATAAGTTCGGCAATTGGGTCTATAAAGCCGCGACCGTTGGTCGCGCCCTGCGTTACCAAGAGCCGTTCCGAGCGTTGCTCGGCGCGACCAACGGTCGCGGCTTTGTGCCGTGTGGCATCCGTACTTGTCGAAGTTGTTTTTGAGCAATTGCTTAGTGGTTCATCATCGCTCCACGGGGACGAGCCCCGTGGTGGCGTTTGCAGTTGGAGTTATTTGTTATTCGTTGGCCACGGATGGCGTGGCGCGCAATGCCTCTAACACGTTTCTCACGGCTACCAGCGCGGGGGTGCCTTCCGGCAGGCTGAAGACGTCCCGTTCGAGTGCCCCGGCACGCTCGATCTCGTCGTCCTGCGGGATGTCTGCGAGTCGCCGGACGTCGATCTCGGCGAGTTTGCGGTCGATTTCCTCGTCGAACGGTTCCGGGCCGGCGCGGTTGACCAGAAGTACCTGGCGGCCGATGTTGATCGGCAGCTTGCCGCAGAGATCGACGACCCGTTTTGCTGCGCGGATTGCCGGCAGTGTCGGGTTGGCAACGACGACGAGGAAATCGACGTCGTTGGTCGTCCGGCGTGAGAGGTGCTCCATGCCGGCCTCGTTATCCAGGACAATCGCCTCGTAGTTTTTCGAGAGGTTGTCGAGCGATTTGCGCAGCAAGTTGTTCACATAGCAGTAGCACCGGGGTCCCTCGGGGCGGCCCATGGTAATGAGGTCGAACCCATTGGCTTCGGTGACGGCACGTTGGATTTCGTCCTCGATTGTCCGCACGCGCCCGACGCCGCTGGCGGGCGACCCCTCGTTGCTGGAGCCCTTCTCGCGGATATCAGCCAGCGGTCTACTCGGCTCGACACCCAGCGCGTCGGCGAGATTGGAGTTGGGGTCGGCATCGACGGCCAGGACGGGGCGAATCCCCGTCTCCTTCAACACCCGCACCAAAAGCGCCGAGAAAGTGGTCTTTCCCGTTCCCCCTTTGCCGGCGACTGCGATGGATATTTTCACGGTCGGTCTTCTTCGTCAGTTTTTCTTGATCGCGTCGGGTTCCCGCGGCTTGTCCTCGCGTCCCTCCAATGCCGCCGCGATCGACGGAAACAGGGAGAGATCGGTGTGGGGCAGGAAGCAGGCGGACGTGAATTTTTCCATGTACGCCGGGTCCACGAGGAGTTCCTGGTAGGTGATCCGGTCGCGGATGCGGCTGATCTCTTCGAACATCCGGCGACTGCGCATGACCAGCTTTGCCCCTGCCACGGAGCTGTTGCCCACAAACTTGATACGCTCCACCGCGACGTCGGGGAGCAATCCGATCGCGATGCAATTGGAGATATCGAGCCGGTTGCCGAACGCCCCGGCGATGTAGACCTTCCGGATGTCGTCGAAGGAGACCCCGACGGACTGCACCAGGGAGTCGGCGGCGGCGAAGATCGCGCCCTTGGTTCGGATCAGGTTTTCGACGTCCGCCTGCGTAATGACCACGTCGCGCTCTCCGCCCGACTCCCGGGCGGAGACGAGCAGGAACTCCGGCTGGTTGTATTCCTCGTTCGTGCGGAATCGCCCCTCGGCGCGGTCGACCTGGAAATGGCCGCTCCGGTCCACAACGCCCGCAAGGAGCATCCCCGCCAGGGCGTCGATCAGGCCGGTTCCGCAGAGTCCGACGGGCGGGCAGCCGTCGATGGTGGTTGCGGAGACCATGGGTTCGTGCTTGAAGATCCGCACGCCGTCGATGGCGCCGCTGGCCGCCCGCATCCCGCACGTGACCGACCCGCCCTCGAACGCCGGTCCCGCCGACGCCGAGCAGGCCACCAGGAACTCCTTGTTCCCGAGCACGACTTCGCCGTTGGTGCCGATGTCCAGAAACAGCGAGAGTTCCTCGTTGCGGTGCATCCCCGAAGCGAGGATTCCGGCGGTGATGTCGCCCCCGACGTAACTCCCGACCATGGGCAGCGTGTGGAGGATAGCGCGGGGATGCACCCGCAGCCCGACCTCGGCCGCCCGGAACGGGGGGGGGGAGGTCGCCGCGGGGACGAACGGCGAAAGGCGGATCAGGTCCGCTTCGAGCCCCAACAGGAAGTGCAACATCACGGTGTTTCCCGACGCGACCACCGAAAAAATGTCCCCCCGACCAACCTTCGCGCGCTGCACCAGGTCGTCGATCAGGGTTTCCACGTCCTGGATGACCGTCCGGTGCAGGGTCTCGGCGCCGCCGGGTTGCCGGGCATAGTTGATCCGGTTGATGACGTCCGCACCGTACTCGATCTGGGAGTTGTATTTTGCTGCGGCCTCGCACGTGGTTCCGGTTCTCAGGTCGACCAGGTGTGCCACGACGGTTGTCGTGCCGATATCGAGCGCCAGCCCGAAATTCCGGTCGGAGGTATCACCCTGTTCCACATAGAGGATCTCCTTGACGTCGCCGCGCAGCCCGACGGTTGCCGTCACGCGGCCATCCCACTCCCACTTCCAGGAAGTGCGGTTGACCTGGTGCTCGCGGAGGACGCGGGGGAGTTCGCGGGTAACCTTCAACCCCATCTGCAACGGGCCGGGGCACTTTTTCGACACGGCCTCAAGAAGGCGCTCCTGGTCCGCCGTCGCGTTGTCGAGCGTCGGTTCGGGAAGCGCCAGAAAGTGCTTTGCAATGACGGGATCGAGTTCGGCAACCGGGTGCTGCGGCTCCCGGTGTACGAAATCGCGGAACTGCTCGCTGTCCTTGCCGATACCTTCATACCCGCTCAGTCGCGACTCGGGCGGAACTTCCACAACCAGGTCGCTGGTCGGAACGACCTGGCACGCCAGCGCGTAACCGCGGCGAATTTCATCGCGGGTGAGAAACTCGGTCGACTCGCCCTTGACTTCTCCTTCCTGGACGATCACGCGGCACTTCCCGCAAATCCCCTCACCCCCACAGATTGCACCGACGTATACATTCGCCCGGCGCGCAGCTTCCAGCAGGGTCGTACCTTCCTCGACGACCGTCTCCTGCCCCTCCGGAAGAAAGCGGATGCGAAACTCGGCCACGATCAAGTAAACCTCATCGTCAAGGCGTCCACGAGAATACAAAGCCGCGGCCGGTGGTCGCGGAAGAGTCCATAAAGCCGCGACCGGTGGTCGCGCCGCGTGCCGCAATGTTGTCCTCCGGTCGATTTCACTCGCGAAAACCTCAAGTGTCACTTTCCCGCGACCGCCGGTCGCGGCTTTACAAACTTCGCGCGACCGCCGGTCGCGGCTTTACAAACTTCGCGCGACCACCGGTCGCGGCTTTATAGTACGAAGTAGCGTGTCGAGGGAACCGGCAACTTTCCGGAACCGACCGCTAGGCCTTCCACTGGTTCTTGAGATACCCGGGTATGCCGGAGGCCTCCTTGGGGCCGATCTGGACCGACCAGCCGGATTCATCCTCGACTCCGGCCGAAAGGACGGCAACGAATCCCGGAATCACCACCTTCCGGTGCGAAATTTTCTCTTCCACGCCCGACTTCTTCATCGCCTGCGTGATCGTCTCGGCGTTGAACTTGTCGGAGGCCCAGGCCGTCAGCACCGACGTTCCCTCGGTGTCGACCGAGAGGATATACGCCGGCACCCGGCTCGCCTCGACCTCGCCCTCGACCGAGTAATAGCTCAGCGAGAAGTTGGTTGTCACCAGCAGCGGGGAATTCTCTCCGACCTCGCCCACCACATTGAGCTTGGGCTCGACGGCCACCGGTTTCTGCGGATCGATGTAGATGTCCTGCCGCGTGGTGAGCGCGGGGAGCATCTGCCACTTTTCGATGGCATCGGTCACTACGACGCCGGCGTACTTGGCAATGTAGGTGCCGGCCTCGACCGCCTGCAACATCGGATCCTCGGCTGTGGTGAAGGCAATCGCCGGATAACCCAGCGGGCGGAAACTTTTCAACGCAAGCCGCCGGATTCGGGTCAGCGCTTCGAGCGTGCCCTTCATGCTGCGGGCGCCGGGGTCGAGAACGATTTCGTCTACTCCGGCGGCCGTGATCTTTTCGGTGAGTTCGGCAAGGGCATCCAAACCGTCTGCTCGGACGGCCAGGGGGCAGTTGTTGTCCTTGGCCACCGCGGCGGCGGCCTCGGCCTCGGCCGGATCGGAGATGTACAGCAGCGGCCGCGCGCCGGAGAGCGGGGCGGCCGCCTTCCCCAGATTCGCGGCAGTCGCCGACATCAAGATGCAAGCCAGCCCGGACTTTTCCGCGGCCAGCTTCGCCGCCGCCTCGAACTTGCCGGGGTCACCCGAGGAGTTGTCCACCGCGACAAGGTTTACCTTGATCTGGGTCCCCACCCGCTCGAAGGCGAGCCGGCCGATTGCTTCCGCCCGTTCGGCAATCGCCCCCTCGTCGAGCGTATCGGAAATTCTCACGGCCACGGCGGCCGGGCGGTGGAACTTCTCCTCGTGACGGTAGAGTTGCGTTTCGTTTCCGATTTTGATCTCGTTGTCGTCCGTTCCGATCGTGACGAGCTGAATGGGCGGCCGCGAAGCAGATTCCAGCGTCGCTTTGGCTTCGGCCGTCACGTGGGGGCACTTGTCCAGCGGAACCTGCCCCGCCGCCATCTTCATGGCAAATGCCAGACAGGTGGGAAAACCGCACTCTTTGCAGTTGGTCTTGGGTAACTGTTTGTAGATATCGAGGCCTGTGAGAGCCATAGTTCCTCCTCCCGGATTGCTTACATTAACGGATCGAGTGAGAGAACGGGATGATTGACCTTGGCGAGGTATTCGGCCACTTCCTCCTCCGTCATAGCATCTTCCTCGGTGGCGATTTTGTCAATGAGGTCCGGTTCCCCAATCCTCTCGGCTTCCTTTTGGAAACGCTCCCGGATGTCCTCCTTCAGGGCTTTCGGCATCCAGACGAGGCGTTTTACGCCCCCGTCGGCTGAAATGAACTTGGGGCTGGAGAGGTAGAGCCGGCCTACCCCGACGAAACCGGGCGTCTGCGCACCGCCGCCGGTGGCCGAGGCCAGCTCGCCGAAAGTCATCCCCGAGGGGGTGACGTCCTGGAACTCGCGGTTGACCACCATGACCCCGTTGGCCAGAGGAAGGATCGCGACGATGCACTCGAAGCAGCCGCAACTGGTCATGGGCGATTCGAGCAGGGCGTAGGCGCAGAATCGCTCGACCTTGCGGTTCGAGTTCTCGTAGACGAACTTGTTGACGCCTTCCCATTCGCCCTTGATGTGGTCGATAGTCCGCCCCTTGGGGATCGGCTGGTTGGGGCCGGTGGGATTGATTTCGTAGTTCGCCCGGCCGTCGAGCCAGTTGTACGCCCCGCAGAGCCCCAGCCGTTGCGGCGTGATCACGCAAACGTGATCGGGCGCGTAACTCTGGCAGACCGTGCAACTGTAGAAGATGTCGACCGACTCGTCCGTCATGTCGGCGATCCGGTCGTCGCGGTACTTGAAGGCCTTTTGGGCTTCCTCGATTTTTGCCTTCACGGCCTCCGGCTCGGTCAACAGGCGGACGGCGATCTTGTCGACGATCCCGCCGTAGTCGTCGTGGAGCTTGGCGTGCAGGATGGTCCCGAGATGTTTCAGCCGGAAGCCGGCCTCGAAGGCCTTCTTGCTGATGCGGCACCAGAGTTGGTCCCGCTGGCCGGTGTGCATGAATCCCATGGCGTGGCTGGTGTAGAGATGGATCTGGCGTTCCATGATCCCCTCGAAGTCGCGCTGCATTTTTCTCCCGGCCACCAGCACCTCGATGGCCAGCGGCATGGCGCCGCCCGGCTCGACCGAGTCGATATCCGGCCCGACGACCTGGATGTCGCCATCTTCAATGTCGGCCGTGTCGACCATGCGGGCGTACTCGACCGCGTCGGAATACTTGTAGCCGAATTGCACGTGCATATCGTCCTTGCGGACCCGCTCGCCCTCGAAGGCCGCCGCGAATCCGACGGGGATGTCGATCTTTTCGATCTTGACCTTTACGGCGCGGGTGTCGATACAGGTCGGTACGAGCTTGTCGTAGTCGGTGTCGACCACGATGGCCTCGCGGACGGTGACGCCGGTCGGGCGGACCTCCGGCGTGGTGGTCACGTCGGAGATGATCGGGTAGCCCAACAGGATCGCGCCGGCCCCCACGGCATACCAATCATCGGGGATGTCGCCGAAGGTAATCCCGAAGGCGTGGATTCGCCGTTTCGTGTAGTTGATGCAGTTTCGCGATTCGCCGCGCTTGTGGCCGCCGAAGGTCAAGGCGCTGCGGATCGACCAGTTCAAGACGTAGATGCCGTCGAGCGAATCGGGCCCGACCGGCACGACATAGAGATCCCAGCACTCCTCCAGCGGCGCATCTTCCTTCAACACGCCGCCCTCGACCATCTGCTCGCGCATCGTCTTGCCGTCGCGGTTGGCGCAGAGGAAGGTGAGGATGGCCCGTTCCTGGAGCCCTCGGACGACCTTCACGGCGATTTCGGTGGTGGGGGCGGGTCCGAGGATTGCCGCGAAGCCGGGCATCCGGCCGTCGACGAGCTGAATCCCCAGCTCCCGCATGATGGTGTCGGAGATGAATCCCTGGTAGCCGTGAGGCGTCTGGTAGCCGTTGGCGGTCCGCAGCGCGACCAGGACCTCCTGGGCGAGCATCGTGGCCGCCCCCGCGTCCAGCCCGTCGCCAAGGTACGGAAGCCACAGTTCTTCGGACGGGATGGGCTTGAGCAGCTCGCGTGCGTGCTCGACCTGGGGTTTCATGTCGCCGACCGTTTTGACCTCGAGTCCCATGAGCGAATACGACATCGGCAAGTTGTAGGCCGTCAGCGGCCCCCATCCGACGGGTTTGTCGGGGCCGTATTCGGCCAGCGCCTTTTCCAACGCTTCTTCGGCCTGTCGTACCCACTCGGTTGCTCCCCGGATTACCTGCGTGAAAACCTGTTTGGACATCGATGCCTCCCGGTAGTTATGCCTTTGATTCATAGGGTGCGTTGGACGCACCGCAATGTGTTGTTTCTTGTCTGGTGATTTGCTGTTATGGGACGGGTTACAACCCCGTCCTGTTTCCGACGGCGGCGGTCAGTTCGGTTGCCAGTTTCTGTCTCTTGCAGCGCGGGCAGAAGTCCTCGCCCGCGAGTATTTCCGTTAGTTTCGGCCCGCCGCGCCGGCAGAGCGCTTGCTCGACCAACTCGCTTACGACGGGTTCGCCACAGCTTATACAACGTTTCAGTTTCACCCGGCTCTTGAAGGGTGAAATCTCGACCTCTTCCTCGTGTATCCTGACGACGATCGTTCCGACGGGGCAAACCGCGGCACACGCACCACATCCGATGCAATCTTCAGCCACCAGGTGGAACGGCGCCGCAATCGCCCGGTCAATCCCGCGTCCCGCCGGTGCGATGGCCGATGCCCCGATATTCTCCGCACACACCTGGACGCACAGACCGCAGAGAATGCAGTTCCGCTGCGCCTCGGTCACGTGCGGATAGGGCGTGGCGTCGATACCCATCCGGGCAGCCAGTTCACGCAGTTCGGGGCTTTCCGGGCAGCGGGCCAGCAGAAGCTCCATGACCCCCCGTCGCGCCCGGATCGCCCGCTCCGAATTCACCCGGACCGTCAAGTCCCGCCGGATCGGATAGTTGCACGAGGTCACCACCTGCCACCAGCCGCCCCGGTCGATCTCGACCACGCAGATCCGGCAGGCGGCGTAGGGCTCGACGGCCGGGTGGTAACACAACGTCGGTATCCAGATGCCGCCGCGCCGGGCGACATCGAGAATCGTCTCGCCGATTTCCGCTTTGAACGGTTTGTCGTCTATCGTTACCGTCGGCATCAGTGGTTCCTATCAGTGGTTCCTATCAGTGGATGGCATCTTCTTCATTGCTTACTTTGTCGTCGGTTTTGCCGCTTGCGGCTTCGCAGTGAGTTCTGGCGGGCGTTCGTTCCCAGTGCAAAGCCGCAAGCGGCAATACTCTGAAACCTCCTCTACACTTTGATAACTGCCGAAAACGGGCACGCGTCGAAACACGTGCCGCAGTTCGTACACTTCTCTTGATCGATCACGTGCGGTTCTTTTCGCTCGCCGGTGATTGCATCGACGGGACACTTCTTCGCACACAGCCTGCAACCGGTACACGTCTCGGGATCGATTTCGTACCGGAACAGGCCGGGGCACTCCTTGGCCGGGCAACGCTTCTCGCGAATGTGGGCTTCGTACTCGTCGCGGAAATAACGGACGGTGGAGAGCACGGGATACGCCGCCGTCTTACCCAGGGCACAAAGTGCCGTGTCCTCCAACAGCGTTCCCAGTGCCTCCAGTTTTTCGATGTCGCCTTCCTGTCCCTCGCCCTTGCTGATGTTCGTGAGGATGTGCAGCGCCTGGGCGATGCCCTCGCGGCAGGGCGTACACTTGCCGCACGACTCTTCCTTCAGGAAGTTCAAGAAGTACTTGGCGACGTTAACCATGCAGGTGTCCTCGTCCATGACGATCATGCCGCCGGACCCCATCATGGAGCCGAGTTCGGTGAGGCGGTCGAAGTCGACCGGTTCGTCGAGAAACTCCGCCGGGATGCACCCTCCGGACGGCCCGCCGGTCTGGACGGCCTTGAAGGCCCTGTCGCCGGGTATTCCGCCGCCGATGCCGAAAATAATTTCCCGCAGCGTCATACCCATCGGCACCTCGACCAGCCCGGTGTTCTTCACCTTGCCCACCAGCGAGAAGACCTTGGTTCCCTTGCTTCGCTCGGTCCCCAGCGAGGCGTACCAGTCGGCGCCTTTTGAGATAATGTGCGGGACGTTTGCCCAGGTCTCGACGTTGTTCAAAAGCGACGGTTTTTCGTGGAGCCCGCTCTCGACGGTATGGATGTATTTTGCACGGGGTTCGCCGACGCGACCTTCGAGCGAGGCCATCAGTGCGGTCGATTCGCCGCAGACGAAGGCCCCGCCGCCGCGGTTTAAGCGAATGTCAAAGTCAAATCCGCTGCCGAGGATGTTCTCGCCGAGCAGCCCGAGTTCGCGCGCTTGCCCGACGGCGTTCCGCAAACGCTCGACGGCGATCGGATATTCGTCGCGGACGTAGATGTAGCCGTCCGACGAACCGATGGCATACCCGCCGATGATCATCCCCTCGATAACGGCATGGGGGACCCCTTCCATCAGTGCCCGGTCCATGAAGGCGCCGGGATCGCCTTCGTCGCCGTTGGCGATGACGTACCTGGATTCGCCGGGCGCATTTCGCGCGGATTGCCACTTCCGCCCCGTGAGGAACCCTCCACCGCCCCGTCCCCGGAGCCCCGAGGCAGTGATCACCTCGATGATTTCTTCCGGCGCCATGGAGGCCAGGACCTTGGCGACGGCTTCATAACCGCCGGCGGCGATGTAGTCGTCCATCGAGCGTGCGTCAATGACACCGCACAGGGCCAGGGCAATCCTCCGGTGGCCGCGGTAGAACGGGATTTCTTCGGCAGTGCGTGCGGGCTTGTCCATCCCTTCGTCCTGGTACAGGAGTCTTTCGACAACCCGGTTGCCGACGACGGATTCTCGCCATATTTCGGGGACGTCTTCCTCCTTGACGTTCTGATAGAAGATGCCGCCAGGATCGACCGTAACGATCGGCCCGCACTCGCAGAGCCCTTGACAGCCGGTGAGCCTTGCCTCGACAACAACGTTTTCTTCGTCGAGTGCTTCAGCCGCCTCGGCGAAACGTCTGTGGACTTCCCTGGCCCCCTTGGGGATGCAGCCGGGCCCGCAGCAAACGCGCACGATGCGGTCTACTCGCGATGCGCGCTGTTGCACGGCAGTCCGGTAGTGCTGGAGATCGTTGGCGCTTTCGAGCGTGGTGTGGACGGTACTCACTTTTTCTTGCTCCCGCCGCTTTTTTTCTTTCCGGCGTCCTTCTTCTTTTTTGCCCCGCCGCTTTTTTTCTTGCCGGCGGCGGGCTTCTTTTTCTTTTTCAGCCCGCCACCTTTTTTCTCGCCGGCCGCCGCCTTCTTCTTCTTCGCCACCCCACGCTTTTTTTCCTTCTCGGCGGCTGCCTTGCTCTTGTCGACGACGGCCTCTCCCGCCGGCTTGTCGCCTGCCGCGATCTTTTCGAGTAGTCCGACGGCCGAATCCGTCGTGAGGCCGCCGTAGTATTCCCCGTCCACCACCATCACCGGCGCCAGCGCGCACGCCCCGACGCAGTTGACCGGTGCAAACGTGAACTTCCGGTCGGGCGACGTCCCGCCGGGCACGAGATCGAACTGCTCCCGGATCGCCTCGGCGATCTTGCCGGCGCCCTTCAGGAAGCAAACCGTTCCCATGCAAAGCTGGATCGTGTGGTCGCCCTTGGGCATCAGCCGGAACGACGAATAGAACGTCGCCACGCTGTAAACCTGCGCAAGGGGTACGGCCAGCCCGCTCGAAAGCTCTTTCAGCTCCCCCTGCGGCAGGTAGCCGTGCTCCGCCTGGAGGTCCTGCATCATCGGGATGAGCATTCCGGGATCGCCGTTGTAGCGGTCGATGATTGCGGCAACGGGCTCCGTTTGCGTATCAGCCATTTCCACTCAACCCTCCGCACCCAAAGCCGCCGGGACGCGACGTTGACTGCCGGTTGTCAAAAGTACTCGATTTCGACTTCTTTTCCCCTGCGCCGCAATTCCTCCCCCAGCGCGTGGACGACTTGCGTCTTGAGACTGAGGTCCCTGGGAAGGTTCGGGTTTTGGTGCGCGGGGTTCATGGCCCTGCCCACCAGCACCTTGATCTCGTCCGCTTCGCGGAGCAACATGACCAGGGAGCTGGCCCCGTCCACTTTCAATTCCAGTTCGTCGTTCGGCTCGTTCGAGCGGATTATTTCCAGCGCTTTGGTGATCGTCAACGTGCCTTCCGTCACCAGGTCGATTCCCTCGATTCTGCCGGTGGCCGGAACGGCATCGGTGCCGGTTTCCAGGTCGACGGTAATTCCCCGTTGCAACTGTCTCGCGACGATGTTTGCGGTCGTCCCCCCGCACACGACGTGCTTGCCGTGCGAGGACATCAGCGCCTCGACCACGCGGTCGTCGTTTTCCCTTTCGACGGGGGGGCCCGTGAAGACGGTCACGATGCGCCTCCAGCGGGCCTTGATAACGGCGATAGTCACATCGTCGCCGGGCGGTCCTTCGTAGAGCCCCTCGACGACCCGGGAGAGCTTCTCCGCCATTTCTTCGGCCGAGAGGGCCTGGTGTACGTGGTTTTCCAGGTACCCGGCAACCTTTTCCCAGCCCCAGCCGAGCGGGTAGGCGCCGCCGATTCCCGCGTTGATCACGCCGTCGGAAACCAGGATCAGCCAGTCGCCGGGGCGCAACCCAAAAGAGTAGTCGTAGATGTGCTTCCCGCTGATGTCGCGTTCCTCGTACGGAAGCTGTTGCATCTTGTTCCGGCGGACCAGGAAGGGGGGCGGGCTGTCGTACATCACCAGCTTGGCTTCCCCTGCGGTGTAAAGCTGTGCCAGGCTGAAGGTGCTGTAGGCGATTTTCCGCACCCGGCAGATCGGCAGCGTCTCGGAAACCGTCCGGACCACCTCGTTCAGCGGCAGCCCTTCGTCGAGCATCCGCGTGGCGATCCGCGTGGTCAGCGTGGAGAGGATGCTCGCCTTCACGCCGCTCCCCAGCCCGTCGGAAAAGACAAGCGTTGCCATATCCGGTCTGGTGACGAACTCGACGCTGTCGCCGCACAACTCTTCCCTTTTCTTGTTTATCTGCCTCAGGCCGAACTCATAGAACACTCTCACGGTGTTCCCTCCTGGCGGAATATATCCGTGAGCTTGGCCAGGAGCACCTTGGTTTCCGCCGTTGTTTCGCCGAGCAGGCCGGCGATTTCCTGGGCGGTGTGCATCTGCCGGCGGATCACCTCTTCGGCCCGCGCCAGCGTTTCCCGTTTGATCTCCTGCAACTCTGCCCTGGCCTCTTCCTCCTCGGTGGTGTCGATGAATATCCCGCAGTAGCGGTTTTCGCCCTCAATCTTGAACAGTCCCGCCCGGTAGTGCCTGTTGTGTTCCGGCACGCTGCCACGGACGGAGAGTTGTCCGCCCCCGGCAATCGCTTCCTCGAAACAATCCGAGTGCAAGAACTCCGAGGCCTTGTGCCCCCGAAGGTCTCCGTCGCCGGTGCAAAACATCTCGCGGAACGCCGGATTGACGAATTGGATGAAGGCTTCCCCGTCCACCAGCAATATCCCGTTCGGGGTGTGGTGGAGTATGGAACTCACTTCCGGCACTTCTTCGGCGTGCATCGGGCAGCCTCCGCAGTTCGACAATCGGTTCAGGATTCCTTCGGGAGTTCCGCGAGCTTCGCCCGCAACATTTCTTCCGCTTCCTCGACACTTGTGCTGGTAATGTCCTCCTCGTCAAATTTCCAATTCATGCCCTCTCCGCACCGCTCCATGCAAAACGAGCCCGCCAGGGCGACCTTCTCCTCGAGGTTCTCCGCCTGGATGATCTCGACGAACCGCTTCAACACGGCCCGCGAACCCCGGATATGACACGAGCTGCCTACGCAGACAGTCACCGTAACCGGCACTTCAAGTTCTCCTAGTCTGAAGACCCCTCTTCCACAAAACGTTACTGTTTCTCGTCAACGTCGCTGATTGCAACGATTTCGGCAGCGGCCCTCGCTCGGGCCCGCCGCGCGTTTTCATCCACTTCTTCGAAGGCGAGGGCCCCGACCGGGCACGCCGAGACGCACGCCGGCTCGAGCCCTTGCCCTTGCCTTTTGATACAGAGGTCGCACTTGACAACGGCTTGGCGTCGGGTTGCCCCATCGCTCGACGCCCGGGCGGCCAGCCGGACGACGCCGAACGGGCAAGCCTGGACGCAGAACGCGCAGCCGATGCACTTCTCCTGATTCACGACCACGGGCCCCGATTCACCGGGGCGGTACAGTGCCCCGGATGGGCACACCGCCACGCACGGCGCGTCCTCGCAGTGCCGGCACTGTAGCGGCACGGCGAACTCCCCGGACGATTCGATGAAAACGCTCGGCCGGGCGCCCTGATCGTAGATGGCCTCGACGAGATCATCCGTATCGGCATGGGCCAGCGCGCAAGCGAGCTCACACGCCCGGCACGCCAGACACTTCACCGGATCGGCAACGATGCGTTTCACGGTTGACACCTCCTCGGTTTGCTTATTTGTCAGCCCGCCGCAGCCGGCTCGGCCTCGGCGGTCTTCGGTGCATACGGTTGCTCGTACATCGGCAGCGGGAGCCCAAGGTCGGCTCGCTTGCGGTCGATGTGGTCGATCATCAGGTGCGCGGCCTTGATCGGGTCTTCCTCGAAGGCCCAGGTCGCGCCGAAGTGTTCTTCAAACGTTTTGGTCAGCAGTTCGGTGACTTTCGGGGAGCCCTGCACCGGCAGCGGCGGGTTGACGACGGTGAAAATCCCGCTTGCCACGACGTACATCCCGATGGAGATCGCCTTCTCGCTCATCCACTCGGGCGCGGCGCCGGCCACCGGCACTTTGTCCATCGAGTCGCCCAGCCCCCCTTCCTTCACGATTTCCACCACCGCGGTAAGGATGCGCGAGTTATCCACGCAGCTTCCGACGTGCAGCACGGGCGGCATACCCACCGCGCGGCATATCTCGTCGAGCCCCTTGCCGGCGTAGTTGGCCGAAGCCTCCGGCGCCAGCAATCCCGCCTTGCCGCAGGCGATCGCGCTGCACCCGGTCTGCACGACGAGCACGTCGTTGCGGATGAGCTCTTTGACCATTTCGAGATGGTAATGGTCGTGGGTAAACTTTGCGTTGTTGCACCCGACGACCCCGGCGACGCCGCGGAGCCGCCCGGTCTGAATGCCGTCGTTCAGCGGCCGGTAGCTTGGGCGGTACTTTCCGCCGAGCGACTCGAAGACGTTTTCAGTTGTGAATCCGGCTACCAGCTTATCCTGCTCCGCCGGGATGTTGATTCTCGCCGGGTCGCGGTTTGCGAAGTTCTCGATGGCGATTCGGAGGATCTTCTTCGCCGTTTCCATCGCCTCTTCCTCGTGGAACTCGATGTGCGTGGCGCCCGGGAACTTCGCCTTGGGGCTGGTCGAGATCACTTTCGTGTGGAAGCACTTCTGGAGTTCCGTAACGGCCGGGAAAATGCACTGCACGTCGATGAGCATCACCTCGACGGCGCCGGTGATAATGGCAAGCTCCTGCTGGAGGTAGTTGCCCGCCAGCGGGATGCCGTGGCGCATCAGGATCTCGTTCGCGGTGCAGCAGATGCCGGCGAGATTGATGCCCTTGGCGCCTTTTTCCTTGGCCAGCGCGAGGAGTTCGGGATCGCCGGCCGCCGCCACGATCACGTCGGAGAGCGTCGGTTCGTGGCCGTGTACGATGAGGTTCACCTCATCCTCTTTCAGGACACCGAGGTTCGCGCGCGACCGGACCCAGTGCGGCTCGCCGAAGAGAATGTCCGAAACGTCGGTGGCGATCATCGACCCGCCCCAGCCGTCTCCGAGCGCGGCGCGGACCGATCCCATAATGAGGTGTTCGGGATCGTTGTCCACGCCGACGTGCGTCATGTGCATCCCGGTCACGATTTCGCGGTCCACGCCGCGGGGGGTGGCGCCGGCCGTTGTCCAGAACTTTTGTTGCTGTTCCGGGGCGCGGGCGACGTTGGCAATGATTCCCTCCTGCTTTCCGAATTCTCCGAGAAGGAAATGCGCGAGTTCCATGGCGATTTCTTCGTTGCTGCGGTCCTCGCAGGCGATGCCGTATTCCTCGGCGAGCGAACGGAGCTTCGCGGGGCCTTTGATCTTGTACGCCTCGGACTTGCCCTCTGAAGCGAGCAGCAGGGCGTGAACGATGTCGCGCCCGTGATCGGAGTGTGCCGCCGCACCGCCCAACAAAGCGCGGAGCAGGTTTCTGGCGACAATGGTGTCGGCGGTTGCCCCGCAGACGCCCTTGTCCGCCCTCTCGCCGAACGGATCGATCCGGCAGGGCCCCATGGTGCAGTTCCGGCAGCAGATGCCGAGTTGGCCGAACCCGCACTGTGGCTCCTGCGATTCGAGCCGGTCCCACGAGACGGGAATGTCCGCCTCGCAGGCGTGGTTGATCATTGCCAATGTAGCGGGGTCGACCGAGCGGTTGTTTTTATCGGCCATCGATTGTTATCTCCCATCGGAGTTAATATCCCGGGCGACGTACAGCGGACTGTTGGAGGGCTGCCTTGCGGCGGTTATCCCACCGCAGCCTGCTGCTGCTTGCCCAAATTTTTCTCCAAAGCTTCCCCGATGCGGCTGACCGCCTCGATGAACGGTGGGTCGTCAACGTCGACCGGGCGTCCTTCCAAATCGGCGCGAGCCAGCTCTTCGCTGTAGGGAAGCGTGCCAATGATGATTTGCCCGCTTAAAGCCTCTTGCAACATGTCGCTTTCATGCTGCCCGCGGACCTTGTTTGTCACGACGAAAGTCTGCTTGATTCCGATATCGGCCGCGAGTTTCCGTATTCGCGCGGCCGTTTGAACGCTTCTCATTCCGGGCTCGACGACCGCGATCATGGCGTCGACCCCGCCGGCGGAAGCCCGCCCCATGTGCTCCAAACCCGCCTCCATGTCCAGGATCACGTCGTCTTCCACCCGCAGCAGGAGGTGCTGCAACAGGGCCTTCAGCACCGCGCCTTCGGGGCACATGCACCCCTTACCGCCGGTCTCGACAGTCCCCAGCACAAGGACCCGCACGCCGGAGACATCCACCGAAAATTGGTCGGGCAGGTCGTCCACTCTGGGGTTGAGCTTAAACATCAATCCCGCGCCTTCGTCCTTTGCGCCGGTGCGTTCGAGGATGAGTTCCCTCATGTGGGCGATAGGCTGAGGCACACTCTGCTGAGCGAGCCCGATTGCCGCAGGGAGATTGCCGTCCGGGTCCGCATCCACGGCAACTACCGACCGCCCGTGCGTCGCCAGCCGCCTTGCCAGAACCGCAGTCAGAGTCGTCTTGCCTGTGCCGCCTTTGCCTACTATCGCAAGTTTCATTCGGTCCGATGGGGTCGGGTTGCCTGGGGCACAAAAACCAGCAGCTTCAACCTTTGGTGCAAATCACTTGACGCAACAGTCATCCGAAAGAACCGATCGCGTTCGCCTTGGCAAAGGGGGTAGAGCCCTGCTGGGGGTGTTCGTATATAGCCTTTTTTACGTTAGATCTACTGCCTGAATCGGGAAGAACGGAGGCAGCTTATACGGCTGCCGGACGGTAGAATATTGAATTCTATGTGGTCGACACCGCACCGTCAACCATCGTGGGCAGGTGTCCGATACATTTTTTCGCGAGGCATCACGCCCCCCGAAGGCAGACTGCCCGGATATACGCAATCGGGTGGCCCGCCGTGCCCCGTTGAGACGTGAAACTTGCCCTCAATTCCCGGCCACGATATAGTTGCCACCGGGGGCGGCAGCCGACCGCTGCGAAGGAGAACCGTGGTGAGCGACACAGACAAATCCCCAGGACGGCCTCGCATACCTCCCCCGCAGCAGAACCTCCAAGTAGCGATCGGGCGGGCCTACGAAGCCCTCGAAAGTCAAACGGAGGAGCAGATGTGCTGGCTGGGGGCGGAGCCCGCGGGAGACACTTGGCGGGTGCCCGTCCTCGGCGACGTGTTCGGCGTCGATCTCGCCATGCGCCGGATCGTCACCTCCGCCGGCGAGGAGGTCGGCCTGCACTGGGGCATTCTCGTGCTGCACTACCTGGCGGTCGCTGAGCGCCCGGAGCCGATGGAGCCCTCGGTCACCTTCGCCGATTTGGCCACGGCCCGGTCCTACGCCGGCGTCTACGACGGCCGCGTGATCAAGCGGCTGTGTTACACCGCCGGCAGGGACCTCGAAACGCTCACCGCGGGGGCGGAAAGCCTCGGGGCCCAACCGGCCGACGGCGGCGACGCCGCCTTCGGCTTCCAGCCGTTTCCGCGCATAACCGTACGCCTCGTCTGGCACGCCCCCGACGATGAGTTCCCCGCCTCCGCCACTCTCCTTCTGCCCGAGAACATCGAATCCTACCTCTGCTCGGAAGACATAGTTGTGCTTTCCGAGAGCCTGGTAGCCCGGCTGAGCGGCCGGCCGTTTTAGATTGATGCGACCGGAGGATCGTAGACGTTTACGAATTCTCGTCCATCAGCGACTTGTATAGCTTCCTCACGGAGGGCAGTCTCTTATGGCCCTTCTGAAGAAGTTCGCAAAGGGGGCCGAATGACCGATCAGAAGAAACGATTGTATGGTTTCTGTGGGCGTTCAGCGCGATAATCGAATCTCCCAACCGCTCACACCACCAACAACTCGGCTCGTCCGCCCTTGTCGCTTCGGCCTCCGCAAGCCGCTCAGCTTGTTTCGTAAACTGTTTGTTGTCTTTATACCGTTTTATCGTTTTTTCGCCGCAAAGGTCAATCCCTTGACGAGCCAGGGACCGACAGTGCTTCTCGCGAAACACACACAGATTGCAGTTTGGCTTCTTCCTTGTACGGGAGAATCGCTCCCGAAAAGCCATGAGCTGATCTTCATTGAAAGGGCCGTCGGGGAATCGCATCTTGCCCAACTCGCATCGAGTGTAGTCGCGACACATCCTGACGTCGAGGTTCTCAAAACATCGAACAAGGTCCACAATTTTGTTTCCGAGTCTCCGCAATGTTGCCGCCTTCGACGATGCGGGGTAGCCTTGCAGCCAGTGTATGGCAGTCTGTACGACCAACGTCTTTTTTGCGACCGAGAATTCGCTCGATAGGTAGTGCAATCCTGTTTCGACATCCCTGAAACGCTTAAGGATGAAATAGCAGTCGATGAGGATTATGATTACACCTCGGAAGAACTCCATCCGAACGAAAGTGGAGATTTCTCGTTGACCTGCTTCGATGTGCCCCTCAACCGCATGACGAAAGCGGGTGTCGTGCAGTGTAAGGTAACGTATTGCGGTCGTATCGAGGAACAGACGGGTTGGTTTAATCTTGGTCTTCTTCGTCAAGCCACTTCAGGTCCATTCTGCGGAGGTCGATTAGCGGAGTTGGTTCAAACTGGTCCAAAACCTTCTTCGCATTTTCGTATTGCGATGCTAGATCTTCTTCCTCGTACGCGAGTCGAAACACTTGCTGAAGGCCTTGAAGAAGTTCCGGAGTGTAATCTGGTGGATCCAAGTCTCGAACGCTGGCTTCGACGCTGGCGACGATAGACAAGAACGCATCTTCGCGGCTGTCGTCTAAGAGATCGTAGCAGTCCGCTAGCGTTCGACGGAACCGTTCGATGGCCGTTCCGATCCCCAATTCACCGAGACTATGCTGAATATTATCCAGCTTATCCAACGTTTGGCTCGCAAGATTTGCACGAAGATCAAGCATTGGCTGTTTTGTGGGGGCCGGCGCCTTCGTTGGCACCTTTGTAAACCCGCCGTCCATGTCTGGCTGGAACTCGTCGTCACCCTCTTCTTTCGGATCGATCGCTGGCTCTGTGTGAGCACGTCTGAACGGTATCCGAGGTGAAGGCGGACCATGGGGTAGCGGTTCGTCCACAAGCGAATTCGTAGAACTTGGGGGACTTACTGGAGACTGTAGCAGGGTACCACGTTCGTCAAATGCAGCCATTTCGCTAGCTCCGGATATACTCGCTAAGGCGTTCGGTCGTCTTCTGGGAGAACTTCTTCACTTCGCGAATGAAGGATGTCAGGTTGAGTCTTTGAACATCTTCGTCAAAACAGTCAAGATCAATCATAATAAACTGTTCTGGTATGCTTTGTTTGTAAGCTTCAAAGGTTTCGGTTTCGTTCTCGTCGTCACCAAAGATATGGGCCTCATGATGGACTTTCTCAAAGTACTCATTCCTCCGCATAGGCCCAATGGTTAGATTGTACTTCCAACCGTTGTCTGTTTCATGGGTACGAATGCAGGCCATATCGACATACTTGTCAGCGATGATCCTTGAGAGAGCGTCGTCTTGCAGCAGGAATTTGTTGGCCAACAACTCGGTTGTTGCGGGAAACGTCTTGCCGAAGTCCAGAACAAACCACTGTCTTACACCGACTCGTTCGCACTGCTCAAGTGCCAGCTTCCCTCTTACTTTCTCGACAATCGTAATGCCATGCTCGATTTCCGTGGGAGTGTCGGTTGAACCATCACATCCCTATCTCATCCATGGTCTGATAAAACCGGAGATTCGCTTTGTACCGGATTTCGATGACAACTTTCTGTGCGTTGGGCATATCATATCTCGCGAGAGAATATCCCCCATTTGTTCTATTAGACCACCAGATCGATCAGCCTTCAAGTGGGGTGTGCTTCTGTCTCTGTTTCCGCGCGTGTCATTTGACTATTAGCGAAGGCCCCATGCCCATCCATTGGCCACATGTCAAGTGAGAAAACCAGGTATACCTCGCTGGAGGGGCAGGTCGCCGTCCGGAGAGAACCATCGCGGGATCAGATGTGGCACTGTACATATCCCACCACGAAACGCACTTCCTTACATTTCGGGCTTCTCCACCTTGACCGCACACACCTTCGTCTCCGGAATCTTGGAAACCGGATCGAGCGCGGCGTGGGTCAGCACGTTCGTCGGGGTCTCGAAGAAGTGGAAGGTCATCGAGACGGTGCCCGGCGGGCAAATCCCGGTCACGTCGGCCTCGACCGTCACTTCGCCGCGGCGTGACGAGACGCGCACCATCTCCCCCTGAGCGATTCCCAGCCGCGATGCATCCTCGGGGTGAATCCGCAGCAATTCCCGGTCGTTGAGTGCGTCGAGCCCGCCGACACGCCGGGTCATCGTCCCGGTGTGGAAGTGGTAGAGACTCCGGTCGGTCGTCAGCAACAACGGGTACTCGTCGTCGGGCAACTCGGCCGACGGCTTGTACGTAAGCGGTTTGAGATAGCCCTTGCCGTCGGGCGTGGCGAACTTCTCGCTGTGGAGGAATTTCGTGCCGGGGTGGTCCTTCGTCGGGCATGGCCACTGGAGGCCGACCTCCTCGATCCGGTCGTAGGAAATGCCGCCGTAGATCGGCGTGACCTCGGCGATTTCGTCCATCACGGCCGACGCACCGGCGAACTCGAACCCCGGCTCGCCCATCCGCCGGGCAACCTCGCAGACGATCTGCCAATCGCCCTTCGATTGGCCGGCCGGCTCGATCGCCTTGCGGACTCGCTGCACGCGCCGCTCGGTGTTGGTGAAGGTGCCGTCTTTCTCGGCGAACGTGACCGCCGGGAGAATCACGTCGGCGTACCGGTTCGTCTCGGTCATGAAGATGTCCTGGCTGACGAAGAAGTCGACCTTCCGGATGGCCTTTTCGACGTGCGTGGAGTCGGCGTCGCTTAAGACGGGATTTTCGCCGACGATGTAGAGGCACTTGATCTTACCCTCGTCGATGGCATCGAAGACCTCCGTGAGCGGCAGTCCCAACTCGCTGCTGAGTTCGCCGCCCCACGCCCCTTGGAATTTCTCCTTCATCTCCGGCAGCGTGACCTTTTGGTAGCCGGGATAGACGTTCGGCAACGCGCCCATATCGCAGGCCCCCTGGACGTTGTTCTGGCCGCGCAGGGGATTCACGCCGCTGGACGGCTTGCCGACGTTGCCGGTCAGGATGGCCATGTTGCTGGTGGCCAGCACGTTGTCGGTGCCGTGGGTGTGCTGGGTGATTCCCATCGAGTAGAAGATTGCGCCCGGCTTGTGCGTCGCGTAGATCCTCGCGGCCTCGACGATCTTCTCTTTCGGCACGGTGGTGGTCTTCTCGACGAAATCGAGGTCGAAGTCGGCCAGTGCGGCTTTGAACTCCTCGAAACCGCCGCCGCGCTCGGCGATGAACTTTTCGTCGTGCAGCCCCTCGTCGACGATCACGCGCATGATGCCCATCATCAGGGCAACGTCGGTGCCGGCCCGAAACTGCAGGAAGAGATGTGCATGGCGGGTCAGCTCGATCTCCTTCGGGTTCGCCACGATCATCTTGGCGCCGCGGCGGACCGCTTGTTTCATGTCGAGCGAGATGACCGGGTGGGCGTTGGTCGTGTTGGTGCCGATCGCGAAGATGCACTTCGCGTCGGGGATTTCGCCGATCGAGTTGGTCATGGCCCCGCTGCCGAAGCTCTGAATCAGCCCGGCAACGGTCGGGGCGTGGCAAAGCCGCGCACAGTGGTCGACGTTGTTGGTACCCATTACGCGGCGGACGAATTTCTGCACCACGTAGTTGTCCTCGTTCGTACACTTGGCCGAAGAAAACGCCGCGAAGGCGTCGCCCTTGTACTGCGGCAGCTTCGACGCGATCAGATCCAGCGCCTCGTCCCACGTGGCCTCGACGTGTTTGCCGTTTCTCTTGATAAGCGGCACGGTCAGCCGCTCGGGATGGTTGACGAACTCGTGCCCGAAACGCCCCTTCACGCAAAGCCGGCCCCGGTTGGCCGGGTTCCCGCGGTCGACGCGGGTGCTGACGATCCGGTTTCCACGGACGCCGAGATAGAACGTGCAGCCGACTCCGCAGTACGGGCAGGTCGTCTTGGTCTCGCGGGCGGGCTGCTCGAAGGCCTTCGGCAGCAGCGCCCCGACCGGGCACCGGGCCACGCACTCCCCGCACGAAACGCAACGCGACTCCTTTATCCCCTTGTTACCGAACGTGCTGATCGTCGTGCCGAACCCGCGAAACGCGAAGTCGATCGCGTTGACCCCCACGATCTCGTCACAAGTGCGGACGCAGATGCCGCAGAGCACGCACTGGTTCGGATCGTAATGGAAGAAGGGATTCGAGGCGTCCACCGGAACCGTCTTCTCGGGCCGTCGCAGCCGCTCGAGCCGCTCGGGCGTAATGCCGACGTATCGGGCGATCCGCTGGAGTTCACACTGATTGTTCTTCGCGCACGCGAGGCAATCGGCATGGTGGTTGACGATCAGCAGCTCCGTGGCGATGCGGCGGACCTGGTTGATCGCTTCGCTTTCGGTCTGCACCGTCATTCCGTCCTCGGCCGGGGTCAAGCACGAAAGCGTCTGGCGGCCGTCGATCTCGACCATGCACAGGCGGCAGACGCCGACCGGCTTCAGGTCGGGATGATGGCACAGGTGCGGGATGTAGATCCCCGCGTCCAGCGCCGCCTCGAGGATGGTCGTCCCCGGTTCCGCCGTGATTTGCTGCCCGTCAACGATAAGTGTGATTTTCTCCACGATGTTTTTCCTTCCGTCTTTCTTGTTTTCCGTATCCGGCTCACCTATGGCTGTGCAAGGTGGGGGTGATGGTTGCTGATCCACTCTTCCAGGCTGTGTTGGAACAAGGCAGCTTGTTGGATGAGGTCTTCTACTTCCGCTTCGGAAATCAATCCTGCCTGGTCGTACGTGGCGGTGTTTCGTTTCCGGCGACAAGTATCGAAGTAGGCGGCTTGCGCGTCCGCGGCATTTCCCATTGCCAGCGGCAGCGCAGCGAAGGTCGTCTTATGGTGTTCGCGCCCCTTGACGCGGTATCCCGCACAGTGGATGGCGATGGTCGCCAGTTGAAGTATGGCGTTGTAGGCAGCCTGGAAACGGAGATCCGTCGAGATGGCCGTTACCGAGGCATCGGCAAGCGCACGCGCGACCACCTGGCGGAGCTTGTCGATCTCCTGCTTGCCGGTGCTATGTTGCTGCACCCGGTTCTGCTGTAGCAATTGATTCCAGGTCATTCCGGGTTCCAAGGACGAGGAGTTTTTCCGAATGATGGACGGTAGTGACGAAATGATGGCCTTCGCGCAGCTTCTCGGCGTACTCGCGCCGGGTGTACACGGTCGGGTTGATGGATCGCAACAGTTTGCCCTCTGCGTCCTTCAGAGCCGAGGCGATCTGCGAGAGCGGAACGCTGCCGATGACCATCAAATCCACGTCGCTCGACGAGATTTCTTCTCCTCGGGCGATCGAGCCGTACACGAAGGCGCACGCGATCTTCTTGCCGTAGGGTTTAAGTGCGTCGCGGAGCACGTCAACCAGTCCCGCCGTTTTCAGGAATATGTTTTGAAGATCCCCAAGGATGGGGCACTCAGGGTCGGGTTTGAAGTAGACCCGGTTGCCGTCGTTGCGTTGCTGGAGGATACCGGCGGCCACGAGTTGTCCCAGATCGCGCTGGAGTGCCCCGGGCACCGCTCCCAGCGCCCTGGCAAGATCGCTCAAATACCACCACTTGTCCGGGTGGAGCAAGCAGGCAGCAAGAATCCCGCGGCGGGTCTTCGGAAACAACAGCTCAACAGGGCTTTTTCCGGATTTCCGAGCTAGCATGTCGCCAATACAACCGGAGGCCGAGGGTTTATTTAATTTGAATAAGTATGAATTCAAAACGAATAGATGTCAAGGTCAAAATGGCCCCTACAAACGCCTTTTGCCCTTCGCCGAGATCGGTCGCACATGCCACACCAATCATTCGGCAATCCCTACTGCAACTGAGCCAACTCCCGTTTCGCGTCTTCGGTTTGCAGGTCGCAGCGGAGACAGCGCCGGGCTTCCAGCACGGCCATGGCCTCCGTGATGGCCTGATCGACCTCGGCGAAACCGCCGAGACGTTCGGCGACGGGCAGGCTGGGCACGGCCGGCCGGTCCGCTTCCTCCGCCTCTTCTTCGGTCAGCTCGACCGGCGGCACGTACATCGACGGCCGCAACAGGTCGTATTCCCGGACTACGCACTCACCGCGAATATACCGGTCGATCATCTCCGCAGCGACCTTTCCGGCGGCCATGGCTTCGATGACCGTATCGGGCCCGGTCACGACGTCGCCCCCGGCGAAAACCCCGGGCCGTCTGGTTGCAAAGGTATCCTCGCAGACGATCGTGCCGTATCGCTCGGACAACTGGATGTCGTGTCCCCGGCCGAGGAACCGGACGTCGGCCTGCTCGCCGATGGCCACCAGCAGCGTGTCCAGCCCGATGACGAACTCGGACCCCTCGATCGGCACGGGCCTTCGCCGGCCGCTTTCGTCCGGCTTGCCCAACTCCATACGGAGGCACTCGACGCCGGTCATCTTCCCCTTCTTGGTGACGATCTTGCTGGGTGCCGTGAGGAACTGCACGTCGGCTTCCTCTTCGATCAGTGCGTCCACCTCTTCCTCGAAGGCGGGCATTTCCACGCGGGTCCGCCGGTAGATGAGCTGCACCTTCTCGCATTGCGGGAGCCGAAGCGCGACCCTGGCGGCGTCGACCGCCGCGTTACCGCCGCCGATGATCCCGACTCGCTTGCCGACGTTGATCTCCTGCTTGAGGTTCACGTCCTTGAGGAACTCCATAGCGTCGAGCACGCCCTCGGCGTCTTCGCCGGGGATGTTCAGCTTCCGGGAGCTGTGGGCGCCGGTTGCAATGAAGACGGCTTTGTAATCGCTCAGCAGGTCGTCGAACGCGATATCCCGGCCGATTTTCGTGTTGGTCCGGATCGCAACGCCGGCGTTCTTGATGTTCCGGATATCGGCTTCGAGCTTGTCGCGGGGCAGCCGGTACTCGGGAATACAGGCAACCAACGCCCCGCCCGGGACGTCGAGGGCCTCGAAGATCGTCGGGGCGTATCCCAGCATGGCCAGCCGGTAACCGGCCATTAGACCCGCCGGCCCGGAACCGACGATGGCAACCTTCTCTCCGGTCGGTTGCCGGACGGTCTTGCCGGGATAAACGCCTTGCCGGATTGCGTAGTCGACGGCGAACCGCTTCAGCGTCCGCACGGCGATGGAACTCCCCCATTGACCCGCCTGGCACTTCGATTCACACGGATGGTGACACACCCGGGCACAGACCGACGGCAGCGGGTTATCTTTCACAATGGCATCGAACGCTTCGAGGAATTTTCCCTGGGCAATCAGCGAAATGTAGACCGGCGCCTGGGTGCCGATCGGGCAAACGCTCTGGCACGGCGAGGAGATCAGCTCGGGGCAGACGACGGCCGGGCAACGCTTCTTGTGGATGTGGGCTTCGTACTCATCGCGGAAGTAGCGGATCGTCGTCAGTACCGGGTTGGGCGCCGTCTGCCCCAACCCGCAGAGCGAGCCCTTCTTGACCGCTTCGCCCATCTCGATCAGCAGATCGATGTCGCCCGGCCGTCCGCGCCCCGCGCAAATGTCTTCCAAAATGGTCAGCAACTGTTTCGTCCCCAGCCGGCAAGGCGCACACTCGCCGCATGATTCTTTCTGGGCGAAGTCGAGGAAGTACCGGGCGAAATCGACCATGCAGGTGCCTTCGTCCATGACGACCATCCCGCCCGAGCCCATGATCGACCCGGCCGCCTGCAACGAGTCGTAGTCGATCGGGGTATCGAGCATGTCGGCGGGGATACATCCGCCGGAGGGGCCGCCGGTCTGAACGCCCTTGAACGGCTTGTCGTCCAGAACCCCGCCGCCGATGTCGAAGATCATCTCGCGCAACGTGGTCCCCAACGGCACTTCCACCAGGCCCGTTCGCTTCACCTTGCCGACCAGGGCGAAGGTCTTCGTGCCCTTGCTCTTCTCGGTGCCGTACTGGGCGAACCATTCGGCCCCGTTCTGGAGGATCATGCCGACGCACGCCAGGGTTTCCACGTTGTTGATGATGGTGGGTTTTTTCCAAAGGCCGGAGACGGCGGGGAACGGGGGCCGGGGCCGGGGCATTCCGCGCTGGCCTTCGATCGATGCTATCAGCGAGGTCTCTTCGCCGCAAACGAACGCACCCGCACCTTCCTTTACCTTGATGTGGAAGCTGTGTCCCGAGCCCTGGATGTCGTCGCCCAGCAAGCCATAATCTCTTGCTTGCTTCAGGGCCAGGTCCAACCGCTCCAGGGCGAGCGGGTATTCGGCGCGGCAGTAGATGTAGCCTTGGGTTGCTCCGAGGGCATATCCCGCGACGAGCATCCCTTCGAGCAGGGCGTGCGGATCGCCCTCCAGCAGCGATCGATTCATGAACGCGCCGGGGTCGCCTTCGTCCGCGTTGCAAATCAGATATTTCTGGTCGCCCGGGGCGTCGCGGCAGAACTGCCATTTCCGCCAAGTGGGAAATCCGGCGCCGCCGCGTCCTCGCAGGCCGGAGTTTTTGATCTCCTCGATGACCTCTTCAGGGCTCATCGCCAGGGCCCTTGCCAGGCCCGCGTAGCCGCCGTTGGCCAGGTAGTGGTCGATGCTCGAAGGGTCGATGAAGCCGCAGTTTCGCAGGGTCCGCCTCACTTGGGGCTTCAAGACGGGTGTCTCCAACAACGGCGCGATCCCGTCGATGCTTCCTTCCCCGGACGTGCCAAGTGCATATTCGGGCAGAGGATCGTTACCGATCAGGTACGCATCGACCATCTCCGCGGCCCGCGTGGGCGTGACGTCGCGGTAGCAAATGCCCGGCCCCGGCGGCTTGATGATGCAAACGATCGGCTCGGCGTAGCACAGGCCGATACAGCCGACCTCCATGATGTGGCAATCGAGAGCGCGTTCCTTCAATTTTTGCTCGAAGGCATCGCGGACTTCCAGTGCTCCGGCCGAACGGCCGCAGGTTGCGGTTCCGACGAGGATCCGCGGTTGGGGGCTGGACTGTAGCGCGTTCCACTCTTCCATTGCCCGCTGCCGCAGGCTCTCAAGCTTCACCGTCATCTTTGCCTGCCTTTCGGAAGGATTCCGTCACCTTCTTGGGAGTCATTTTGGCTTCGACTTTCTTGTTCACCATGATACAAGGCGACAGCCCGCAGGCCCCGATGCAAGCGACCGTTTCGAGCGAGTATTCGAGGTCCTCGGTGGTTTCCCCTTCCTTGATTCCGAGTTGTTTCTCGATGGCCTCCAGGATCCGCGGGGCGCCGCGGACATGGCAGGCGGTTCCTCGGCAGGCCATAATGTGGGTCCTGCCGATCGGCGTGAAACGGAACTGGGCGTAGAACGTCGCCACCGCGTAGACCGAGCTTTCCGGCACCCCGGTGTGGCGGGCGATCGCGAGCATCGATTCCTCGGGCAAGTAACCGAATTCTTCCTGGACCTTTTGCAAGATCGGGATCAGTTGATCCTCTTTTTCCTCGTAAGAGGACAGGACGGCGTTGATCTGGTCTTCCATGGCGTTTTCCCTCTGGGACGCGGGCCGGATGAGGCCGCATTAGTTTCTGTTGCGGAAAGTTGGGTGCCATGCCCACGCTTGGTGCCATGCCCACGCTTGCGTGGGCATGTCGTGAATCCCGCAAGAAACCGCTACATGCCCACGCGAACGTGGGCATGGCACCCGAAAATCCGGCTTTCCGCAACAGGTACGCATTATGTCTCATTTCCCCGCAACGTGCAAGCGCCCTGAAGCGCCCCGGCCCGGGAAACCCCTTGCAGCACAAGGAGGGCTGCGGCTTCAGGTGCGGCGGGCCACCCACAATTGGGCACGGCTCAACGCGACCGCCCGATCGCGGATTCCCATCAGCTCGGGTGTATGGGCGGGACGGGCCATGGCCGTGCGGAGTTGCTCCCGGGCAATTTCGGCGTCGAGATTCGCCGCGACAATCGCCCGGTTTGTCAGCACCGAAACGACGTTGTCGAGCACCTCGACGAACCCGCCCTCGATGTAGTACCGGATCGTCTCGTCGCCCTGCCGGATCCGCATCTCGCCGAAGCCGAGGCGGCCGATCATCGGCGTGCGGCCCGGCGCGATCCCGATCTCGCCGTCGTAGAGCGTCAGCGCAACGAACTGCGCCGGCTCGTCGTAGGCCGTCGTCTCCGGAGTCACGACAATGCATCGGAGGTCCGCCACGTTACTTCGCTCCCCCTTCGGCTCTCTTGGCTTGTTCCCCGGCCTGCTCGATGGCGCCGACGTACATGAACGCATCCTCGGGCAGGTGGTCCCACTTGCCGTCGGCCAGCTCCTCGAAGCTGCGGATCGTCTCCTCCAGCGACGTGATCTCGCCCGGCTTGCCGGTGAACGCTTCGGCCACCAGGAACGGCTGCGAGAGGAACCGCTCCATCCGCCGGGCGCGGTGTACGACCAGCTTGTCCTCTTCGCTGAGTTCGTCGACGCCGAGGATCGCGATGATGTCCTGCAACTCGCGGTAGCGCTGCAAGGTCTTCTGCACGCGCCGGGCAATGGCGTAGTGCCGGTCTCCCACGTATTGCGGATCGAGAACCCGGCTGGAGGAAGCCAGCGGGTCGACGGCCGGGTAAATGCCCTTTTCCGTAATCGACCGCTCGAGGTAGACGAACGCATCGAGCTGCGCGAACGCGGTCGCCGGGGCCGGATCGGTCGGGTCGTCGGCCGGGACGTAGATCGCCTGGACCGACGTGATCGCCCCCTTGGCCGTCGAGGCGATCCGTTCTTGCAGGGCGCCCATCTCGGTTGCCAGCGTCGGTTGATAGCCCACGGCCGACGGCATCCGGCCGAGCAAGGCCGACACTTCACTTCCCGCCTGGGAGAACCGGAAGATGTTGTCGATGAACAGCAGCACGTCGGAGCCGGTTACGTCGCGGAAATACTCGGCCATGGTCAACGCCGAGAGACCGACGCGAAGGCGCGCGCCCGGCGGCTCGTTCATCTGGCCGAAGACCATGCAGGTGTGTTCGATGACGCTCTTTCCGGTATCGCCGATCTTGGTTTCCTGCATTTCGAGCCAGAGGTCGTTTCCCTCGCGTGTCCGCTCGCCGACGCCGGCAAAGACGGAGTATCCGCCGTGGGCCGACGCGATCCGCGCGATCAGCTCGGTCAGGATGACCGTCTTCCCCAGTCCGGCCCCGCCGAAAAGCCCGGCCTTGCCGCCGCGGACGAACGGCGTCAGCAGGTCGATCACCTTGATGCCCGTCTCGAAAATTTCGGTCTTCGTCGACAGGTCGGTGACTTCCGGCGGTTCGCGGTGGATCGGCCAATAGTCCTCGGCTTCGATATCGCCGCGCCCGTCGACCGTCTCGCCGGTCAGGTTGAACACGCGGCCGAGAGTGCCGAGCCCGACGGGGACCTTCACGGGGGAACCCGTGTCGACGCACTCCATCCCGCGGACCATGCCGTCGGTGCTTCCCAGCGCGACGCACCGCACGCGGCCGCCGCCGAGGTGCTGTTGGACTTCGCCCATAAGAGCAAGCTTCACGCCTTTCGTATCCGATGAAACCTTGATCGCGTTGTAAATGGCCGGAAGCCGATCTTCGGCAAACTGGGCGTCGAAGGTCGAGCCGATGATCTGGGTAACGCGGCCGATGTTCTGCGTGCTCGTCCGGGCGGCTGTGGATCCGGTAGACATGTTCGTTGGGTTAGATTAAGGGGGGTTTTGGGGTTGTTCCAACGGAACCCCGGCACGCAGTGCCGAGGCTTTTGCTCTCAACTCTCGACTCTCAACTCTCGGCTCTCAACTTCCTGCTTACTGGTTCAGGGCCTCCGCTCCTCCGATGATCTCGAGCAGCTCGCTGGTGATCTGGCCTTGCCGCGCGCGGTTGTAGATCATGCTCAAATGTTTGATCATCGAATCGGCGTTGTCGGTGGCCGCTTTCATGGCGACCATTCGTGCAATCTGTTCGCTCACCGCCGCATTAAGGAAACACTTGAACAGCTTCACTTTGAAGCCGGTCGGCACGACCTCGTCGAGAATGCTTTTGGCCGAGGGGAGGAAGTCGAACTGGGGCCGGTCGGCCCGGTCCTCTTCCTCGAGCGATTCCACGTCGACCAGCGGCAGCAACGTTTCCACCACGGCACGCTGCCGGCCGGCGCTCTCGAATCTCGTATAGGCGACGTCGAGCCGGTCGAGCTGTCCCGTCTCGTAGCTTTCGAGGAAGTGATTCGCCAGCAGCTCCACCTCGTCGAACGCCGGCCGGTCTTCAAAATGCGTGAAGGTCTCGTCCAGCCGGATCTTGCGGAACTTGAACGCGGCAATTCCCCGCTTGCCGGAAACCTCCAGCCGGGTATGGGGCATCGCCGCTTGGAGCCGTTTCCAGCGGGCCTGTGCCAGACGCAGCACGCCGCTGTTGTAGCCGCCGCAGAGTCCCCGGTTGGCCGTCAGCACCAGCAGCGTGGCGCGTTTGACGGGTTGGCGCACTTCCAGGAGCGGATGGTGGATTTCCAGGCCGCTCCGTATCAAGTCGCTCACCAGCGCGGTAATGCGCCGCGTGTAGGCGGTTGCCGCCGTTGCCCGGTTCATCGCCCGCTTGAAGCGGGCCGTGGCTATCAACTCCATCGTCCGCGTGATCTTGCGGATGTTGCGGATCGATTTCCGGCGCTTGTCTAATGCTCGGGCTTTGGCCATCCTGCTACTCTCTTACGAATCTTCGTTCTCCTTTGCCGGCTCCTCGACGTACTCGATCCTCAGTCCGATGCTTCCGGCCTTGCGGCCTTCCGGCGTTTTGCCGGGCGAGGCGATCACAAACCGGCCGCGGGGGTCCTTGCAGTCGGCCGCCACGAGCCGGATCCGGGCGCCGCAACCGCAGTCGATCATCGTGCGGTCGAGACTTCCCGAGGTCGTGATTTCCCAATCGATAGGCAATTCGGTCTTGCAGGCGTGGCACTGGACGTTTCCGCGGACGGTGATGCGCCGCGGGACGCCGGCAGTCGGCTCCAGAACGGCGGCGGCGAATTCGGCGCCTTCTTGCGCCTCGCGGCACTGCACGGCCAGCCGTGCCGCCTTGGGACCGGAGATGATTCGCCACGTCGAGGAAACCGGGCCTTCTGCGCTGCGTTCGCGCGGCTTCAGGGCGCGGTGCTCGGTCGATTGCCTCTCGCTGAGTTCCACGGTTCTCTCGCCGGGTTGGCGCGGACCGCCGCCGGCGCCGCCGGGAGGCGTGAATTCGGCCAGCGCCGCGTCCACTTCCGCCGCCGTCTCGTCGTCGAACTGTCTTGTGTCGGTGATCTTCTGCCAGAGCGGCCGTTTTTGATCGTGGAAGAATCTCAACATCGCCTCTTCCCACGCGGCGACTTCTTCCACGGCAATCTTGTCGAGATGGCCGCGGGTTCCGGCATAGATGCTCAGCACCTGGTCGGTAACGTGCATCGGTTTGTAAAGGCCCTGCTTGAGCAGTTCGGTCATGCGGTAGCCGCGATCGAGGCGTTTCTGCGTCGCGGCGTCCAGATCGGTTCCCAGTTGGGCGAAGGCCTCCAGCTCGCGGAACGCCGCCAGGTCGAGCCGCAACCCGCCGGCAATCTTCTTCATCGCCGGAACCTGGGCCTTGCCCCCCACCCGCGAGACCGAAATCCCCACGTTCATCGCGGGGCGCTGGCCGGCGAAAAACAGGTCGGGTTGCAGGTAGATCTGGCCGTCGGTGATCGAAATCACGTTGGTCGGGATGTACGCCGAGACCTCGCCTTCAAGGGTCTCGACGATGGGCAGTGCCGTCAGGGAGCCGCCTCCCCGCTCGTCGCTGAGCTTGGCGGCCCGCTCCAGAAGCCGGCTGTGGCAATAAAAAATGTCGCCCGGATAGGCCTCGCGTCCCGGCGGGCGCCGCATCAAAAGCGCAAGCTGCCGGTAGGCGGCCGCCTGTTTCGAGAGATCGTCGTAGACGATCATCGCATGTTCGCCTTTGAACATGAAGTACTCGGCCATGGAGCAGCCGGCATAGGGGGCGACATATTGCAGCGGGGCGGGATCAGAAGCCCCCGCCACGATGACCGTCGTATAGTCCATGGCCCCTTCGCGCCGCAGCGTCTCGATCAGCCCGGCCACCGTCGAGTCCTTCTGGCCGACCGCGACGTAGAAGCACTTCACGTCCGTGTCTTTCTGGTTGATGATCGTGTCGATGCAGATCGCCGTCTTGCCGGTCTTCCGGTCGCCGATGATCAGCTCGCGCTGGCCGCGGCCGATCGGGGTCATCGAATCGATCGCCTTGATGCCGGTTTGAAGCGGCTCGTTGACCGGCTGGCGCTGGGCCACGCCCTCGGCGATCTGTTCGACCACGCGGCGCTCGTTCGAGACGATGGGGCCATTGCCGTCGAGCGGGTTGCCCAGCGGATCGATCACGCGTCCCAGCACGGCGTCGCCGACCGGGACGCTGAGCAACTGGCCCATGCTTCGGACCTCGTCGCCCTCGTTGATTTCGAGATAGTCGCCGAGGATGATGACCCCGACGGAGTTCTCTTCGAGGTTGAAGGCCAGCCCGTGGACTCCTTCGGAGAATTCGACCATTTCGCCGGACATCACACCGGAAAGCCCGTAGACGCGCGCAATCCCGTCCCCCACTTCGATGACCCGCCCGACCTCGCGGACGTCGATCCGGGAATCGAACTGTTCAATTTCCTGCTGAATTACGGAAGCGATCTCGTCGGCTTTGAATCTCATGAACGCTCCTGTCGATCATTTGCTTTCGGATGATTTTCAACCGGTTGGCGATCGAGCCGTCGTAGACGACGTCGCCGAGTCGAACGACGGCGCCGCCGATCAGGTCGGGATCGGTCGCGCGCGTGAGGACGGGTTCGCCGCCCAGCTTCTTGCGAAGGGCCTCGGCGATGCCCCGTGCCTGTTGTTCGCCGATCTCCGTAGCGGTCGTCAGCGTTACCGGGACCCGGCCGCGCCGGCGGTCATCGAGCAAGCGGGCCTGCCGGTGAATCGCCCGAAGACAATCAAGCCGCCCGTGGCGCGAGACGACCTTGAGGAAATTCACCATCAAGGGCGAACCCCGCTCGGCGAATACGCGGTCGATGATGTCGACCTTCTCGTCGTGCGGAATCAAGCCGGAAGCGAAGATCTCTTCCAGCTTGGGAAAGGCCGCCAGGACGTCGTCGATCAGCGAATCGAACTCTTCGAGCATCGATGGCGTTTCGCCCGCCTTCCCGGCGGCGTCCAGCAGCGCCTCGGCGTAGACGCCGGCGATGTGCTCGATGCCGGCCTGCGGCTCGATCCCGGCCGCGGTTCGGGCGTGCTCGGCGTTCTGGTCGTGGGGTTCGCTCATGGCGTCTCGATGCCCGTTCGTCCTTGTGGAAACGCTGCGGTCTATCTAATTGTTACTTGGTGGTTGTCTGCCGAAGTCGCTCATGGTCCGTTCGATCAGGCTGGCGTGATCGGCGGGTTTCAACTCGGCGCGGACGATCTTTCCGGCCAGATCGACCGCCAGGTCGGCGCTCTTCTCGGCCAGCTCCTTCAGGGCGCCGGCCGTCGCGGTGTCGATGTCCTGCAAGGCCCGCTGGCGTTCGGCGTCGGCATCCGTTTTGGCCTTGTCCACCATCTCCCGGCCGACTTGCTCGGCATCGTGGCGTCCCCGCTCGATGATCCGGCGGACCTCGTCCGTGGCGCCGGCGAGCTTCTGCTCGTACTGGGCGAGCAACTGCCGGGCGTCCCGGTTTGCCTGCTCGGCACCGTCAATCTGATCGGCAATTCCCTTCTCGCGTTTTTCGAGGCCTTCGGCGATCGGTTTCCAGGCGAACTTCCAGAGAACGGCCAGAAGCAGCAGGAAAATAACCGCCGTCCAGATGGCAAGGTCCTTCTTCAGCTCCAGCGGGTCGGTGCTGACCTCGCCCTTCTTGGCGTGTTCGTCGTGCGTGCCGAACGGGTCTTCTTTTGCCTCGTGGAGAAGCTCCTTGACCCCCTCGGTAACCGCACGCTCCTCCTCGGCCAGCACCGGGTCGTGCGCTGCGCGCGCCGAGGTGCTGCCCAGGGCCGTCACGGCCAGGGCCACGCCCAGGCCGGAAAGAACTCGTGTGAGGATCATGGCACTGCCTCATGCGTCATGCGTACAGGGACAACAAACAGACGATCAGTCCGAAAAAGGTCGCCCCTTCGATCAGCGCCGCCGCGATGATCATCGCCGTTTGGATGTTGTCGGCGACTTCGGGCTGGCGGGCCATGCTCTCGACCGCACAGGAACCGATCTTGCCGATCCCGTAGCCGGCGCCGATGATGATGATGCCCGCACCGAACGCCCCGCCAAGGACGATCCACGCATTGGGATCGGTATCTGTTTTTGCCGCCGGTTCCTCGCCCGTTCCGGCTTCTTCCTGTGCGAGGGCGGGCGCAGCCATGAGCAACAGCACGAAACACAAGGCTGCAATCTTCGTCAACTTGTTCACTTGATCCATCTCCTTCCAATAACCCGGTTTCTGACACCGCCATCCGGCGCACGAACCCGCAGGGAATCAGTGCTGGTGGATCGCCATGCCGATAAACAATGCTGAAAGAAACGCAAAAATGTACGCCTGGATAAAAGCGACCAGGAGTTCGAGCAAACACAGCGCCACCGCGCCGAGAACGCTGCTGACCGTCACCCCCGACCAAAGCACAATATGATGTTCTGCCGTCATCGCAATAAAGCCGACAACGACGGCCAACACCAGGTGGCCGGCAAACATGTTCGCCAATAAACGAATGGAAAGCACAAAATGCCGAATGCCCAACCCGACGATCTCGATCACGAAGACCATCGGCTTGATCAAGATTGCCATCACAAACGGCAGTTCCATGTGAGGGACCTGGCCCGTCCAGAAACCAACCGGCCCGTACTTCTTCATGCCCGACCCGATGACGATCAAAAACGCGATGGCCGCCAGCGACACCGTGCAACCCCACGCACCCGTCGGCGAACCGGCCCAGGGTACCAGCCCCAGCAGATTGCAGAACAGGATGAAGAAGAAGACCGTCCAAACATAGGGGAGGAACCGATCGGCGTCTTTGCGGCCGATGGCCGGCCGGGCCACCTGGTCGCGGAGAAACAACAGAATCACCTCGAAGAAATTCCACAAAAGGCCCCGAGGACGCTTGCCCGTTCGAATCCGCCACGCCAGGGGAACGAAAATCATGATCATCAACACCGCTGCCACGACTTCCAAAACCATGAATTTCGTCAACTCCATCCCAATAGGCTCGAGCACTTGAGGGATGTCGAAGTGCTTCCCGCCGGGGAGGTGGAAGGACTCGGCGTCCTTCACGTGCGACATCAGTTCTGCGGGATCAACGGCCATCGGTTACCTGATTTTTAACAATAACTCCTACGAGGTCTTCTTGCATCCCCCGTCCGGTTCGGGCTGCGGAAGCGACAGCACCGTCTCGACCGCCAGCGTAACGGGGAAGAAGACCAAAAGATAAAACAACAAGCCGGCCCTTGCCAGGGGACCGTCGATCAAGCTGGCCACCAGCCCGAAAGTCAGTGGAATACCCATTCGCGCTGCCATACCGAATAACAGCCCCCACAGCACGCGTCCGGGCGCCCGCAGCAAGTGGCTGATGACCAGGGCGATTTCCGCCCCGGCCAGACACGCCAGCCCCGCCAGGGCCGACGCCCACAGCCCCCCGCGGCCGGCGCAAAGATACGCTATCGGCGCTATCACCCCATAGAGCACCAGTGCCACCGTCCCGAGCATGGCGGCTCGGGCGGCGAGGCTTCGGTTTCGGAGGTCGGCGAAGCAGGTTCCCATTTCTCCGGTGAACGCAGCAGGCACAATCGAGAGCCTATTTGCCCCTACGGCGAAGTCAAGGGAACTACGCCCATCCCCCCCGAAGAAATCCCGAATTCGTGAGAATTCGGGATTTTCCACGACTCTCCGAAGCCTCACGACTTCGGCTACGGGAGAATTTGGACTGCTGAATTTGCAACCCCTTGTCCAAATCCCGGGCTGATCCTCTTGTCGTTCTCCCAATCTTGCCGTACCGTTTGGGGCAGGTGGTCGTTGTTGAATAATACTACAGCGCCAAGTTGAGTGTCACCACGGTTTAGCGGGCGGGCTTGCCCGCCGCTGAGGTTGTGAGAAATCGGATGTACAGCGGCGGGCAAGCCCGCCCGCTAAACGACATTTCATACCGCTAATGCAAGTTGTTACTCAACAACAACTTCCGTTACTCTGCGGTAGCAACTTAGCGCTGTCGTAATAAATAGCTGCTCCCTGCATCGATCATCATCGAACGAAAGAAAATAAAGGAGAGTCTTATGATCAAGCCGCACGGTTCCGAGTCGTTGAACCCGCTGTTTGTCGCGGATGAGGCGAAGCGGGCCGAGCTCGAGAAGGAAGCCGAAGGATTGCCGAAACTGCTTGTCTGCTCCCAGGCGGCCGCCAACGCGGTCATGCTGGGTTGCGGGTACTTCAACCCGCTTACCGGTTACATGAGCCTCGAGGACTCCCTCTCCGTGGCCGAGGGGATGAAGACGACCGGAGGGCTCTTCTGGCCCGTGCCGATCGTCAACGTCGTCGAGGACGCCTCCGCGATCGGCGGCGCAAAGCGGATTGCCCTACTCGATCCGAACGTCGAGGGAAACCCCGTGATCGCGATCCAGGACGTCGAGTCGATCGGCGAAGCGACCGGCCAGCAGATGCAGTCGATGGCGGAGAGCATCTTCCGCACAACGAGCATGGAACACCCGGGCGTGAATAACTTCCTGTCGGCCGGCAAGACGTTCGTCGCCGGGGCGGTCCGGGTGCTCAATTATTCCTACTTCGCCACCGACTTCCCGGAAACGTTCCGCACCGCGGTCGAGATCCGCGAGATGATCGAGCGAAACGGATGGAACAAGGTCGTTGCCTTCCAGACCCGAAACCCGATGCATCGCGCCCACGAGGCGCTGGTAAAGATCGCCATGGAACGCGTCGGGGCGGACGGTGCCGTGATCCACATGCTGCTGGGGAAACTCAAGCCGGGCGACATCCCGGCCGGCGTACGCGACGCGGCGATCCGCAAGATGGTCGAACTCTACTTCGAGCCGAACTCCTGCGAGATCACCGGGTACGGATTCGACATGCTCTACGCCGGACCGCGCGAGGCGGTCCTACACGCCATCTTCCGTCAGAACATGGGCGCCACACACCTGATCGTCGGGCGGGATCACGCCGGAGCGGGCGACTACTACGGACCGTTCGACGCCCAGGAGATCTTTCACAGCGAGGTCCCGCAAGACGCCCTCGAAATCGAGATTTTCGAGGCCGACCACACCGCCTTCTCGAAGGTCGTCGGCGACGTGATCATGATGC
>CAZJRB010000027.1:0-63780 GCA_964547995.1 uncultured Planctomycetaceae bacterium
ATCGCGCTGCCGAGGTAGTGGTACGGCCGGTCCGAGCCGACTTTCTTCCACTCCTCGAAGTGGTTCTGCCATCCGTCGATCAGTCGCTCGGCTTCTTTGTCCACCAGCAGGTCCGTGCGGAAAGCCTTGACGTTGCCCTTGAACTCGGGCACGTCGTTCATCGCCATCTGCGCCGTCCGCACCGCCAGTCCGCCCCCTTGGGCCGGCTTCGATCCGTTGGTGCCGATCGCGGCGATCACGAAGGGCAGGTTCGGGGTATTGAGGTCCTTCCGCACGTCCTTGATGAAGTGCTTCATGTTCGACTCGTACTCGCCAGGCGCATCGCCCCACTGGTCGTTGAAGCCCTGGAACCAGACGAACCCGGCAACTTGCAGCTTCTTGCCCTTGAGTTCGGGAAACAGGGTCTCGTAGTTGTCGAACACGTCCTTCACCTCGGCCATCATGTTGCGGTAGGACGAGCCGTACGGCGTTTTGATGTCTTCCATGGTCGGGAGGGGGTCATTCTTCTTCCTCTTCTCGTTGTTCGCCTTGACTCGCTTCTGCGCCTGCTCCAACTCGGTCTGGAGTCTCTCATCGCTGGGCAGCCCGGCCGACGGCGAGCGGAACAGCTTGAACAGCGAGTGCCCGCCCCACGCGGCCTTGATCAGGATCACCGGCTCATCGAAGTGTTCGCCCATCATGTGCCCGAACTCCAACTCCGAGCCGGTGCAGCCGCGCGAGCCGTAGCCGATCGTCAGAGGGCCCTTGCGGCCCAGGAACTTGATGAACACGTCGTCGCGGACGATCCACTTGCCGTCCTGGCGAAGATGCGAGAATAGCTCTTTCGTCTTCGGGGCCGTGGCTTGGTAATCGAGCAACTCGTTCTTGGCCTTGCCTTCCATATTGGATTGGCCGGCGAGGATGAAAACTTTCACGGTTCCTTCGTCATCCGCGGCCCGGGCGGCTACGGCGGCCGCCGGCAACGCGGCGAGCGACACGATGAATGCGACGAGCAGGGTTTGCTTTTTCATGGTCGATGTTCCTATGGGTAGAATTGGGTGGATTCCGCCGCGGGTGGTCGGGCAAACGTTTGGTGAAACAAAATGGTTTGGTGGGTGGAAGGAGCCCCCGGCGCCGCGACGAGTTCTCGCCGCCGCTGCTCTCAATCGAATTGACCGCCACGATAGCAGCGTGTCGATCCGAATGGTGGCAAAACGTTGGGTTCCCGGTAGGCTCGGACACCCCTTTCTCTTATTGTATCAGTCATGCCCATGGTGTCAAAATATGTTGGGATTTTGAAGCAGCTTCTGGACCATTTCGCCTGCACCCCCCCCAACCAGCCTCGATTCTCAGGGAACGTATGATTCCTCGGATTCTCAGGAACTCGGGCAGCCTGACGAGTTCTTGAGACAGGTCGGGCCGGAGAACAAACAGCGGAGATTGCCCTCCTACGGACGATTTCTTGAAAGCGTTTGTTTCGGCCAGGGAGTAAAGCCGTTTTTGCCCTTGCGTAAATCCTGGAACGGCCCGGACTCGCGTGCGGACGATCGGCTTGCCGGGTCCATGTAGTACCAACCACGCTAAGGCTCCGCTGCACGCTCGAACCGATTTCGGCCAAATCAGCAATTCTCCAAGGTGTGAATGTGTATGTTTGATCCAGCAGCCAGAGTTGCTACAATGAACGTTGTCCCAGGGGACCGGATCGGAGGAAAAGGCAGTTTTTGTTCTTGCAAGAGGACTTTCGGTGAGAAACGAATTGTCCCTTTGGCGGCGTCGCCCATCGGTGTTGGTGGTGCTCGCCATGGCATGCGTTGCCGCCAAAAGCGTAGTGTTCCCACCGCTCCGGGCCGAGGCCGGATCGTTGGTGATTCCCGCCTGGTCGTTTGCTCGGGGCAACGGCCGGATCTATGCCGATCCGGGCCGGTATGCTGATGCCGGGCCGGTTGTCGGCAGTGGCGAGAAGCAGCCATGGGGCTGGTCGATCGAATACGATATCGATATACCGGTCGATGGAAAATACTCACTCCACATTTGTTACTCGGCTGCCGAGGCGCGGCCTGTGGAGGTGTTCCTGGACAACGTGATGCTGAGAAAGACGTGTACCGGTGTGACTTTCTCAAGGAAGGGAGACAAGCTCACCTGGAACAGCAGCGGTGCCAGGTGGGATACCATCATGTTGCCGAGGGAGGTGGGGGAAATCAAGAAGGGCTTTCATACGGTGAAGATCACGAGTCGCCGACCGCTGCCGCACCTCGTTGCCCTGCGTCTGGAAACGAACGAGGCATTTCCCGGGAGTTGGGAGCCGCCTCAATTCAAAGTCAGTAACCTGGAGGGTATCCCCGCCGCGCACCGCAAGGCCTTCAAGCCGGCAGGCGATGTTGACGTCGCGGCCCTGCGGCTGCCGGTCGAGCCCGCACCCAGGAACCGCTTCAAGGGGTCATTGACGGTTCCGGCCTGCACGTTCGACCGCGGCAACGCCCGGATCTACGCGAGCCCTAATCAATATGCCAACCTGGGACCACTAGCGGGCAGCATCATCGAAGGTGAGCAAGCAGAGGGATTTGTTGAATATGACATCGACGTTCCTGTAGCCGGCGAGTATACGTTCCAGGTCCGTTATTCGGCATACGAAGCCCGTCCGTTGGATGTCTTCCTGGACGGAAAGAAGCTGGGCAAGTGCTGCACGGCCGTCACTTTCGGCTCGGCGCCGTTCTCGCGTCCGGTCAAGTTCTCAGGTAACAGCAGGGACGCGGTATGGGAAGGGTTGTCCGAGAAGGGAACGCCTGTCAAACTGTCACTCACCGAGGGGAGGCACACGCTCAAGTTTGCCCGCCGCGGGCCGTTGCCTCACCTGATGACATTGCGGCTTGACACGACGTCGGAGTTTCCAAGGGACTGGAAACAGGCTGCCCGCAAGGTGCGATATATCGACAGGGTCCCTGCCAGGCAGCGCACCGCGTTTCTGCCTCCTGACGCGGTGAACGTGGCGGCCCTGCGGCTGGCGATCAAGGATATGATCGAGACTCTCGGCCAGCGGTATCCCGACGGTCAGAAGCACCTGAAAGAATTGTCCGAGTTGGAAGCCCGTCAAAAATCGGCGGAGAGCGGCACGGAGGAGCAGAAACAACAGGTCGAGCAGTCCCTGGCTGCGCTGCGGCGCCGGGCCATGCTGACCCATCCGGCTCTGAACTTTGACAAGCTCTTGTTCCTCAAACGGAAAGAATGCGGGTCTCACCACATCTACGGAGACCATGACAGCAAAACGACGGGCGGCAATCTTTGCGTTTTGTCGCCGGTGACGGAGGAGGGCAAGGTCACCACGCTCGTGCCGGAACTCGACGACGGCCTGTTCTGGCGGTTCGACCTGTCTTACGACGCAAAGAAAGTGGTTTTTGATTACAAGAAGCCGGACGGGGCTTTCCGCATCTACGAAATTGATATCGATCCGGAAGCCGGACGTATGGTGCCGGGGAGCCTGCGGCAACTCACCTTCGAGAGCGATCATGAAGCAGAAGCACTCCAGTGCAATGCGCGAATCGGACGCAAACATGATCGCGGCTTCAACGATATGGCCCCGTGTTACCTGCCCAACGGCAAAATTATGTTCACTTCCACGCGCTCGATGCGGAACGTCTTCTGTGCAGGCACGACGGTTACGACGCTCTACATCATGGATGCCGACGGCAAGAACATGCGCTGTCTTTCGGCCAGCCCTCTTACCGAACTCTCACCCAGCATGATGGATGACGGCCGAGTGGTTTATACGCGGTGGGAGTACGTCGATAAGGGGCTGGGGAACGGGCAGAGCGTCTGGTCGGTTCGCCCGGACGGCAGCGGTGTGGACCATGTCTACAAGAACAACACCGTTTCCCCGGCGGGGATGATCTTTACCCGCAGTATTCCCGGCAGTCAGAAGATCGTTACGGTCGCGGCGCCGCATTGCGGTCCGTCCGTGGGCCCGGTGGTCCTGGTGGATGCTCGAGAAGGGAAACGACGCACGGAAGCAATGGATTGCATTACGCCCGCGGTCGGTTACCCCGGCATGTCTCCGGTCCCGGCCGGCTTCGGCTATTTCAAGGATCCGTACCCGTTTTCGGAGAAGTTCTTCCTGGTTTCCCACGTACCGGGCTATGACCGGCGCCTCCGGCGCGAGGAGATACCAAAGTACGGGATCTACGCGCTGGACGCGTGGGGAAACCGGGCGAAACTATACGGCGACCCGGAGATTTCCAGTTTCCAGCCGATCCCTCTGCGGTCGCGCCGCAAGCCAATGGAGATTGCCGCGGCCGAAGCCGTCGATACGAAACGGGAAAAAACAGGCACGCTGTTTATCCAGAACGTGTACGAGGGCATGACGGGTATCGAGCGCGGCAGGGTAAAGTATCTCCGGGTGATGGGAGTTCTGGAGTGGCCGTGGGGCGAGAGCGGCATGTACAGGATCGGCCTCAATGTCGATGTCCATCGCAAAAAGGTCTATGGCGTTGTGAAGGTCCACGAAGACGGCTCGGTCTATTTCAAAGCGCCTGCGAACGAGAACATTCTTTTCCAGGCGCTGGACGAGGATTTCATGGTATTGCAGCACATGGCGACATTCATCAACCTGAATCCCGGCGAACGCCGGTCTTGCATAGGCTGTCACGAGCATCGACGCAAGGCGCCCGGCATGTCGCGCGGCCGGCCGATCGCCATGGAGCATCCCCCCCAGACGCTTGTGCCGCAGCCCGGCGATACAGGACCCCGCACGGTCCACTACGACTCGGACGTACAGGCAGTCCTGGACAAGCGCTGCGTCGGTTGTCACAGCGGAGAGAAGCCCAAGGCACATCTCGACCTTGCCGGCGTTCCAACGAAGCAATGGAGCCGCTCCTATGAAAACCTGATCGGCAGGGGATTGATTGATTACCGGGACGGCCGCTACGGCCGCGCCGGCTTTGAGGCCGTACCGCCACTGACGCACGGTTCTCATCTCAGCAAGCTGACTGCACGGATTCGCAAGGGCCCCTGCAAAGCGGATCTTACCCGCGAGGAGTTCATCCGGATCGTCACCTGGATCGACGCCAACGCCCCCTTTTACGGCACCTATCGGGGGAAGAGGGACCTCCAATACAAAGACGCACCCGACTTCCGGCTCCCGCCGCTGGTTCAGCGATAGGATAGCAGCAGGCTCCGTGTGCCGTCCGCGGCGCAACGAATAGATTGACCATCACGCTATAAAGCCGCGACCGTTGGTCGCACCCGCCCCACGAGTAACGCTATTTCATCCACCGGTTGCCGTCTGCGACAACGCCGGGAGCAACCGGCGGTCGCGGCTGCACGAGGGGATGCGGAGATTATTTTCGGACAATTCCCAAGGAGATTCCCAACATGCGATTTGTTCGTTTCTCGTGGCCGATGACCGTTCTCGTGTCCACCGTGCTTGCGTCCTTTTGCACTGCCGGTGCCGAAGAAGCCGTGTGGCCTGCCTGGCGGGGACCCCACCGTGACGGCAAGTCGTCCGACACCGGCCTGTTGAAAAGCTGGCCCAAAAGCGGTCCGAAGAAACTCTGGGAAGTCAAAGGCATCGGCAACGGCTATTCGAGTGTCACGCTTGACGGCGGCCTCGTCTATATCACCGGTCGTAAACCCCATGCGGACGAAAAGATCGAATATGAAGAACCTCCGAACCACATCTGGCAGATCAAGGGACAGGGTTTTTACGTCAGCACGATTGACGTCGCTACGGGCAAAGTGAAGCAATCCAAGGACGTCGCGAACGCGTATTACGAAAAAATTCATCCCGACGGCCGCCACGAAAACCTTTCCTACAAAGGCACGCGCGCCAGCATCACGATCGAGGAAGACCGCCTCTATGTCGCCACCGGCTTGGGCGAAATCATGTGCCTGAAGAAGGATACCTTCGGGCGCATCTGGACGCGCAAGGTTGGGGAAGAAGAATTCGATAGCGGCGTTGTCGGCCACGGCTGGGGCTACGCCGAATCGGTCCTGATCTATAAGGACAAAGCCATCTATTGCACCGGCGGCGAAAAGACGTTTATGGTCGCACTGGACAAGATGACGGGTAAGACGCTGTGGAAATCGCCTCCCAACGGCCAAAGCCAATACGGTTCGACCATCTTCGCCGACGTCGATGGCGCGGCGATGCTTGTCAACGGCAGCCGTGTCGGGCTGATGGGCGTTCACGCCGAAACAGGCAAAGAACTCTGGAGATATGAATTCGCCAAAGGGAGCCTGGCCAACTGCAATACGCCGATCTACTCCAACGGCTTCGTCTTCTGGCCGTGCGGATACGCCAAAGGCGGCATCTGCCTGAAAATGACGGCCAACGGTCAGAAAGTCACGGCCACGAAAGCGTGGCAAACCAGAGACGCCGACTGTCATCACGGCGGAATGATCTTGCACGAAGGTTATCTCTATGGCAACCACCGGCGCGGTTTCGTCTGCATCGATTTCAAGACGGGCGAAACCAGGTGGGACACCAACGACCTGGACAAGGACGCCGAAACGATTCCCAAGGGTTCGGTCTGCTGGGCCGACGGCATGTTCTACGTCTTTGCCGAAAAAGCCGGCGAAATGTTCCTGTGCAAGTGCAACCCCAAGGGCTTTAAGATCAAAGGCCGTTTCTTCGCCGAAGGTTTTGCGGATGAATCCGGATGGACTAAAGAGCACGACCGCACCATGGGGCCCAGTTGGGCCCACCCCGTCGTCGCCGGCGGTAAATTGTTTCTGCGTCACTTCGACAAAGTGTATTGCTATGACGTGAAAGCCAAATAGTGTAGTGGCCACTACTTGATCTGACAGAAGTTCTCGGTTGCCGCAATACTCGGTGCCACGATCCGTGAGGATTCACAATAGCAGGATGCCTTTCTCTTCGAAGAAGGGGGGCATCTGGCCGTCCCTTTCGTTCGATTCTCAAATTCCGGGGCCAAGCCCGCCACCCTCTTTTCGGGGGTGACACGAAAGGGTCGTCTTTCCGCAGGCCCTAAACCCATGAGGCAAGCCAGGCCGGCCGACACGGCAACGACCGACCGCGGCCTTGAAAACCGGCGGCTCTTTGAATACGATGAGGGAGCCTCGGTACCAAAGCGGCAAAACAGCGACAATAGAGAGGAGTCCTGCCATGCCAATTACACGCAGAGAGTTTGTGAAGCGTTCGTCCGTCGCCGCTGCGGCGATGAGTTTTCCGATGGTTACGGCATCCAGCGTTTTGGGGGCCAACGACGAAATCCGCGTCGGGGTGATCGGGCTGGGCAACCGCGGCGCCGGGTCCCACGTGCCCGCCTTCGAGGGACAAAAGGGCGTCCGGGTGGTCGCCGTCTGCGATCCCGACCGGCAGCGGCTCGACAAGTGTGCCGGCACGATCGAAGGCCGCTACAAGCACAAGGTCGAAAAGTTCATCGACATGCGGAAGCTGATCGGCATGAAGGACCTCGATGTGGTCACCGTGGCCACGATGCAATACTGGCACGCCCTGCCGGTGCTCTGGGCGTGCGAAGCCGGCAAGCAAATCTACTGCGAGAAGCCGCTGTCGCACTTCATCTGGGAAGGACGGCAAATGGTCAACGCCGCGCGCAAGCACAACCGGATCGTCCAAACCGGCACCCAGGCACGTTCCAACCGGGCGGTCCACGAAGCGGTCAAGTTCATCAAGCAAGGCAACGTCGGCAAGATCGAGTACGTTACTTCCTTCGCGAACAAGCCCCGCACGCCGATCGGCAAGCGCGACACCCCGCTGCCGATCCCCGATTACGTCGATTACGAACTCTGGTGCGGCCCCGCCCGCAAGGAAGACATCTTCCGCAACCGGCTGCAATACGATTGCAGCTTCACGTGGAACATGGGCGACGGCGAGTCGTGCAACCAGGGGGTCCATGAAATCGACGTTGCCCGGCTGGCGCTGGGCGAGACCATGCTGCCGCGGCGGACGATGAGCATCGGCGGCAGGTTCTGCTTCAACGACGCCGGCGACGTGCCCAACACGCAGATCATCTACTACGACTTCCCGACCGCACCGGTGTTGTACGAAGTCCACAACATGCGGGCGGCCAAGGGATCGGGCAAGGCACCGACCTTCAAGGGCGTGCGGACCGACACCTGCGTTCACTGCGAGGGCGGCGACGTCTTTCTGCGGTCCGGTTTCGTGCTCGACAAGCAGGGCAAGAAAATCAAGTCCTTCCCCCGCGGCGGAAACCATTTCGAGAACTTTATCAAAGCCGTACGCTCCGGCAAACGCGAAGACCTCAACGCCGACATCCTCGAAGGCCACCGCTCGACCGCCATCACACACGCCGGCAACGTCTCCTACCGGCTGGGCAAGAAGGCGACCGCTGCCGAAATGCGCGAGCAGGTCAAGGACATTCCCGTCTTCAACGCCATGTACGACCGGTTGCTTGCGCACCTCAAGGCCCACGAGGTAGACGTCAACGCCAAGACGGTCACGCTGGGCCCGATGCTCGAGATCGACCGCGAGAACGAGTGTTTCAAGGACAATGACAAAGCAAACGAAATTGTCCACGGCTACTACCGCAAGCCGTTCGATATGCCGGAAGTAAAGGTATAGGGGTAGTGAGAGAAACGCCCCCGGACTGCGATCCGGGGGGAGAGTACGGGGGAGGAACCTCAAGAAGTAAACGACATTACAACCACCCCCCCGGGACCGCAGTCCCGGGGCGTTTGGACGAAGCAACTTTTTCAACAAACAACTTTTTCAACGAGCCAAGGACAACCCCATGCCGGCCTGGCGCAATTGGTATCACGTCAGTTGCAACACCTACGGCACCTGGCTCCCCGGCGACCCGCGAGGATGGCGAGAGAGAAAGCACAAGAAACACGTCGACGGCGAACAGGTGCGTCCCAAGGTCGGACGGGCGAAGAAACACGCATACTTCAATCTCCGCGATACCGGATTCCAAGGAACCGTCTGGGAAGACGGAAGCGACGTGGTCCCCATCTCCGGCCGGCAGCACCAACTCAACGTATTTGCCTACATCCGCCGCCACAGGAACGAGGGTGCGTGGGTGTGGACGTTTCGTGAAGGGATCTACTGGCCCAATAGCATAGAACAAGCCCTCCCGCGCGAACGAACGCCCCCGGACTGCGATCCGGGGGGGAGTGGGGGCGTTTGACTCCTGGCCCCCCGGGACCGCAGTCCCGGGGCGTTTGAACCCCTGACCCCTCGGACCGCAGTCCCGGGGTGTTTGACTCCGCAAGATCCCTTGGTCTTGAATTTTCCCGCCGGCAACGATACCTTGAAATGGCGGGATCCTCTGTAACATGCGTATAATTCCTATGTGCCTGCACGGAATGGCCTCCTTTCCCACACGGTGAAACATGATTGCACTACCACAACGGGCCCGTCTGCTAGCAGCGATGGCATTGCTGTCGTCCGGAGTCCCGGGCGCCGAGTGTCTTGCCCAGGTCCGCGCGCAGGTCGAGGCGTTTTCCGGCCAACCGTTCGGCGTCGGGCGCATGAGCTTCGTGTTGGGCGAAGGAAACCTGCCACAGCCGCTCGGTTTCGACGGCATTGGGCTGGCCGAGAAAAACGACCGTGTCTTCTACCCGGCGGTACACAACATGGGCGCCCCTCCCGTCTTGAAGGACGTGGTCAGATCGACGCCGCTTTTGCGCGGCGGTCCGATCCGAAACGAGGTGGGCGGCATTCTCAGCGGCATCCTCGAAAGCCCGCCGAAAACGACCGTCTACTTCCTCTTTCGCGGAAACGAACCGCTCGAGTTGACCCTCGAGGCCCGGACGCCGCAAACCGTGCTCGTCCAGCCGCAGCAGGATCCGCGGCGTTGGCAACTACTCGTGCGGGAATGGTGGCGAAATTACACGGTCTCGTCCGATTTCCTGCAGGCGAAGCCCGACTACCCGCCCCTGGTCGACAACTTCCTGGTGACCACGCTTGCCCGGCGCCTGAATCTTCAGCTTCCCAAACAAAAACAGAAGACGTGGCGCGGCGAACTCGGCGAAGAAATCGGTTTCGCACTGGGGACTGAATCGATCCGCATCGCCATGCAGCAGGACCGCATCCTCGGGCTGAATTACCTGAACCAGGTTGCCGATCAGCCTCTGCCGCCCGCAGTGCCGAAATACCCGTTCACGCTGGAAACGGCCGAGGTGAAGGTCGAACCGATCGCCTCGCACGTGCCGGTCGAGTGTTTCTACATCCGCTTTGGGAGTTTTGCCAACTTCCTCTGGATCCAAGACACGCTGACCAGGTGGGGCGGGGATGCCCAGAACCTTATTGCCTCCCGGGGGCTCGATCTCGGAAACAACAAACGCATCGAACAGCAACTCGTGCTCAAGCAGACGGCGCTGTCGCGAATGCTGGGCCCGACCGTGATCTCCGACGTGGCCATCATCGGAACCGACCTCTACTTCCGCGAAGGCGCGGCCATGGGGCTTCTCTTCCAGGCCCGAAGCAGCGTTGCCATGGCAAGCGACATTGCAGGCAAGCGAGCGGAACGCGTCAAGCAGGGGGGTGTCACCGAGCAGAAATTCAAGATCGCCGGCAAAACCGTCTCCTATCTTTCTTCGCCCGACGGAAAGGTCCGGTCCTACTACGCCGCCGATGGTGCTTACCACTTCATCACGACCTCGAAAACGCTGGTCCGCCGGTTCCTGGAAGCCGGCAGCGGAACCGGTTCGCTCGGCGCCTCGAACGAATTTCGCTATGCCAGAACGATCATGCCGCTGGACCGCAATGACACGATCTTCGTGTACCTTTCGTCGGAGTTCTTCCGGAACATGGTCGGCCCGCACTATCGCATCGAGATGATCCGGCGGCTTCAGGCGACTTCGGACATCGATCTGGTTCAGCTTGCCAAGCTGATGGCGGCGACCGAAGGACTGCCGGGCGCGACGACCGAACAACTCTGCGGCAGCGGGATCCTGCCGCGCGATTTCGGGCCGCGGCCCGACGGAAGCCGAACGGTCGTACAGGGCGGATACGTCTACGACAGCATGCGCGGCTACCGCGGGACGTTCGTACCCATCCCCGATATGCCCGTTACGCAAGCAACCCCGGCGGAAATCGCCGCCTACCAGAGGTTCACCCAATACTACTCGCAACGCTTCGGCCGCTTCGACCCGACCATGGTCGGCGTCAAGCGTCACGACCTGAAAGAAGGCCGCGAACAGGTGGTGGTCGACGCCCTGATGAGCCCATTGGGGAAAAAGTTCTACGACTTCCTCGCCAAGCGGGTCGGCCCGCCCGATAAGCTGCGACTTGCCTGGATTCCGGGCGATATCGCGGCCGGGCAGGTGGTGCTGGCCGACCGCCACATGTTCGGCGGCGTCCGCGACTTCCGCCCGCCCGCGAGACCGACGGGCGGGCCACTCACCGGGCTTCGCGATTTCCTCGTCGGCTACATCGGCACCGACGGCCCGATGCCGCTGATCGGGTTGCTGGAACAGTTGGCCGGCGCGCCGGGCGTCGTTACCCAAGGGCTGTTCGGGCCGAGGCGCCCCGGACCGGCCGTGCCGACCGGCGGGATGTTTCGCCGGCAATGGAAGCAGTTCACCGTCTTCTCCTTGCACACGGAAGTGCTCGACGCGGTTGTCCCGCAACTCCGTTTCGAACCGGCCCGGCGCCCCGCACAAGTGCGACTCCGTGTCGTCGACTTGACGCAGACACAAGTAGCCCCGTTCCTCAATGCCAAGGGCTACTCACGCACGCGCGAAACCTCGCTGGGCAACCTTCGCCTGATGCACTCCCTGGAACAGCAGTTCCATATTCCCAAGCCGGATTGCATGGAAGCGGCCGAGTTCCTGCTGGCGGCGAAGTTGATCTGCCCGCTCGGCGGCAAATACATGTATCGCAAGGACTCCGGCCGGTGGACCTCGACCGCGATGCGCGAGAATCCAAGCGGGCGGCCGCCGCCCGGCTACGTGGCGCCGCCGCTAAGCTGGTTTCGCGGGCTGAACCTCGACGCAACTCTGACGCCCCGGACACTATCGGCCCACGTCGACGTCGTCATGCAAACGCCGAAGAAGTAGAATGTGTCGTTCCACGCGCAAACCGTTTGCTACGCTCGTCTATGCCGTCGTCATGACTTCCTCTGTTCTCGTCACGATTCTTCTGGTGCGGTCGCTAACGCCGAAGGAGCATGCTCCGGCACGCACAGAGCTTCCTGACGACTGCGTTCGCTTTGTCTTCCAGCCCCAGTGGGAAGCGGTCTCTTGGCCGGCGGGCGCCGCCGCGCTCGTGTTGTCCTGTGCAGCTCTTTGGTTCATCCTGCCGCGCATAGGCCACAAAAGCCCGGAAGCACGTCCTCCCCATGTCGCGTTCCGCGTGCTCGGGTACGTGTTGATCGCCCTGCTCGCAGTCGTCTTTCTTCAGGTAATCTTGCTGGATCCTTTGTTCCGTTTTCGAGTGCTGGTTCTCACACCGGAGAGGGTTTCGATGAGTTCGCTGTACTGCACGTGGTCGATTCCGGTCTCCGACATTCGTGGAAGGCATATCGAGCGAGTCGACACGACACGTCGCGGCGGGACGTGTACAGACTTCTGCTACGAACTCCGCGATACGAACGGGCGCACGCACAGAAGTGTCCGGACAACCTGTCACCGTCCAAGTAAGGAATTATTGGAATACTCCGGATTCCTGGAGTCGGTGGATGCCGAGTTGGGAAAACGAATAGGCAAGTGAGGGGGCCAACCACGTAGAGTGCCTGCTGATGGCCGCTCTACGTGCTTGCCGTTTCGAGTTCCTCGAGACGCACGATATGAATCAGAGCAACGTGCTCGGCATGGTCGGGAACCCCGTTCTCCGAACCTACGCCAATGATCACCCGCGACCGGAGAACGATGAGTTGGTCCGGATGTCGGATGTCGTACGAGTGACCGTCGGTCGTGTAAATGCGATACGGCAAGAACGGCCGTCTCCGAGTAAACTCGTGAATGTCGTCAGGTCTCATCCCCGCTTTCTCCGTTTGTCCCTGGGAACCGCTACTTCGAGTATAGGTGTATTTGGGGATACTGTCAATGTGTGCAAGATGCCTACCCTATGCCGGGTGCCATGGTCCACGCTTGCGTGGCCATGTGGAATCGCGAGAAAGCATGCTCACGCGAGCGTGAGCATGGCACCCGAATCCCCGGACACCCTCACGACAAGCGTGGGCACGGCACCCCGCCCCTACGCGGTTTCCAGCAAGTAAGCCTCCAGACCGCTGATGGCGGCGACGGTTCGGCCCTGATGGTCGATCCAATAGGTGAAGGGCATGATGCCGCGGCCGGTTTGATCGTAGCCGTGGAGCCGGACCTTCTTCCCGCCGATCGTCGTCTCGATCGTCCGGCGGAACACGAGCGTTTGGTCCGGCTTGACCTGGTCGAAATGATCGATGAGCGTGAACGCGATCGGGTCGAAACGCTCTCGCGGTAAACGGGCGACCGCGTCGAACAACGCCCAGCAGACCGTGTACTTACCCGGAAGGTCGTACTTGCGAGGAGAACCGTTGCCGGTGGTTACGCGTAGTGTGCCGTTCTTGACGGCGGCGGTCCGCTTCAGACTCAAATCGGGAATTGCCGAGCCGTCGTTGTCGAATACCTTTGTGGTGAACGACCATGTCCGGGGTGTCGAAAGCTCCGACGGCTCGGGGCCGACCTGCAGGACGGCATCCAGCACGCGGCGAGCCCCGCCGCCCGATCGGACGTGGGTCGCTCCGGACAGCATCTTCTCATGGCGGACCTTCAGCGAGACCTTTTGGCCGGGGCCGGCGCGGCGTTCGATGACCAACTTTCCCACCGCCGAACTGTTCGGGCCGTTGTTGTAGATGCGGAACGTTTGGGTCCAGGTTCGCTGGGGATCGAACGCGCCGCCGGGGGCGATGATCTTCTCCCGTAGACTCCCCAACGTGCTGATTGGAAAATCGTCGGGCAAGGCGTGTTCGGCGTACCTGTCGTTATTGGCTGTCGGCGGCATTTTCTTCTCTCACTTTGTAGGAAAGAGAGTGGCACGACACTCCGTGTCGTGAATCACGGCACGGAGTGCCGTGCCACTCTGATTTTTTCACAAGCCTGATGGATTCTTGACAATGGGCCAGGGGCAGGTGCCCCCCTCCTTGGTTCTGGATTCTCCGTGCTCAACTCCTGGTCCTGGGACGTGCCGGTTTCCTCCGTCGCGGGGCGCCGGTCGGTGGAACGGCATCGAGTTGCGCCGAAAAACCATCGAGCATCTTCCGGTGGTCGGCCAACACGTCGGCCATCTTGGCGTCTTCGTAAAGGTTTTTGGTCTCCCACGGATCGGCCTTCATGTCGAAGAGCTGCTCGACCGGGTCGTCGGGATAGCGGACGTACTTGTACTGCTCGGTGCGGACCATGCGGCCGACGATGTGGTGCTCGCTGGTGAGGAACTCCCGCCACTCGGCCGGTTTCCCTTCGAGCAACGGCCGAAGGCTCCGCCCGTGGAAGCCGTCGGGCGGCTTGATTCCGGCCAACTCGCAGAGCGTCGGGACCACGTCGAGTCCGGAGACAAGGTGTTTCGCGTCGCGCTGGCCCGATGCAACCCGCCCGGGGCAACACGCGATCATGGGTACCTTGGCCGCTTCGTCGTAGGGGTACCACTTGGCCACGTGCGAGTGGCGGCCCCGCCCGTCGCCGTGATCGGCCGTGAACAGGATGACCGTGTTTTCCGCCTGGCCCGAGTCCTCGACCGCGTCGAGCACCCGGCCGACGTCGGCGTCGACCATCTCAACCATCCGAGCGTAGAGATACAAGTAATACTGCCACTGCTGGTCGTCGTACAAGTCGCAAACGATCCGGTCGAGCATGGCCGGGGCCTTCGGGCGCGACTTGTGGTTCGGCGGCAGCTTCGGCAGCTCGTCGCGGATCTGCTCGTAGGGCAACCCGGTCGGCATCCGCAGGCCCGGATGGTTGCCGTAGTAGCAGATGTCGTGCGGCTGCAGAAACGAAGCGACCATCATATACGGCCGATCCTTCGAGCGGTTGCGGATGTACGCCTCGGAGGTGTGCGAGAGCACGGTGTCGTCGATCTGTCCGAACCCGCCGCGCGAGGGCAACACGCGGAAGCCGTCGCCAGCCTTGGGAATTCCGCCGGGCAGGTGCCACTTGCCGCAGTAGACCGTCTCGTATCCGTTCTCTGAGAACCATTGCCCGAGGTTCGGCCGGCTCGGGTGGATCGGGCGGCCGTTGGAGACGACGCCCGTCTCGGCCGGCATCCGCCCGGTCATCAGGCTGCTCCGGGCCGGCGAGCAAACCGGGCTGGTGCTGTGTGATTCGATGAACGTGGTGCCGCGGCCGACCAGCCGGTCGAGGTTCGGGGTCTTTCCGTCCGGAAAGCCATGGGCGCTGATGGCATCCAGCCCGAGTTGATCGCAAATAATCAACAGCAGGTTCGGGGGTCGGCGTTTGGCCACCGCCGGGCACGCAATCCGCGGCGAGGCGCCGGTGGCCAACGCGGCCCCGCCGGCAAGCCCCGCTCTAAGAAAACCGCGACGGTTGGTTTCATAAGGTGGCATAATGAGGTTTCCTTGGTTATTCCACTTTCCATTCTAATATCCCGCCGGAGAAATTCGGCTGCAACTGCACTTCCATCCGCAGGGCCGTCGTCTCGACCGGCTTGAACTTGACGCGATTGAATTTGTCGAGTTCGGTGCCGTACGACGACGCGTCGGCAACCTCTTTCCACTGGTCGCCGTCTTTGTAAAGCAGCTTCCACGACTGCGGCACGCGGCAGTGGCGTTTCATGCGCTCGTCGTCGAACCAGTAGACCTCGACGGCCGAAACCTTCTGAGGCTTCGGGAACGTGTACTGAACCCATTCCTTCGTGCCCTTGTGGTCCCAGAAGGTGAGTCGTGGAATGTCGTGATCGCAGGAGTTCTTGGGCTCTTCTTCGTCTTTCAAGGCGCTCGGGGCGTCGCTGCCGTAGCAGTGCGACGCCGTGGCCCGGGTCATCTCCAGCAGTGTCAACTCGGTCGGCGGGCCGAGCGTTGACGGATCGAGCGGGCGGTAGAGCTTGTCCTTCCAGCTCGGGCCGTTCGTGTCCGGTTTGCGCGACTTGCCGTCCTGGCGGACCCAGACGATCATCCCGCCCGGCTCGCGATGGTCCCAGGCGTAGTACGGAACGGCCGTCAGCTCGCGTCCGCTCCGGTCGACGCACTTGATGACCGTCACGCCGCCGAGCAGGTCGTTGCGATGTTCCGTCTTGAACTTCGGATCGGCGGCCAGCATGATGTCGCTCACGTGGCCGCCGTTGTCGACCGCCTCGAAGCAATAGACCAACGGCCCGCGGCGCAGCGCCACGCGTCCGGCGTCGGCCTTCACGTTCGGGTGGGCTTCGATGCGAACGACTTTCATCGGCAGGTTCAACTCGATCGTGTCGCCCGACTTCCAGTTGCGGCGGATTTCGGCGTATCCCTTCTTCACCGCCGGCTTCTCAACCGGCTTGCCGGCGACAGAAACTGCCGGACCGTTGCACCAGTCGGGGAACCGCACATGGATCGCGAACTCGCCGGGATTGTCCGGCTCGACCTTGATCTTCACCTTGCCGTCCCACGGATAGTTTGCCTCTTGCGTCAGCTTGACCTTACGATCGCCCAGCAGGACCTCGCCCGTGCTGGTGGCGTAGAGGTTCACGTAGATGCCGTCTTTGCTCGTGGCATACATGTACCCCGGCACCGAGGCCACGAACCGGACGACGTTGGTCGGGCAGCACGCGCAGCCGAAGAACGGCTGGCGATGGTGCCGGCCGCTGCTTTCGAGCGGGTTGACGTAGAAGTACTTCGTGCCGTCGATGCCGATGCCCGACAGAACGCCGTTGTACATTGCCCGCTCGACCATGTCGGCATACTTGGCGTCGGCGTGCATGAGGTTCAAGCGATGGTTCCAGAGTGCCATGCCGATCGATGCGCAGGTTTCGCAGTAGGCCGCCGCGTTGGGCAAGGCGTACGGCCCGCTGAATCCCTCGCCGTGGCCGTGGACGCCGATGCCGCCGGTGATGTACATCTTTTTCAACGCGACGCTCCGCCAGATCCGGTCCATGGCGTCGATCAGCTCTTTGTCGCCGGTGTACCCGGCCACGTCGGCCACGCCCGAGTAGAGGTACATCGCGCGGACCGCGTGGCCGACGATCTCGTCCTGCTTGCGGACCGGGACGTGGTCCTGGCAGTACTTGCCATAAAGCTTGGGACGTTTGGACTCGTCGCCGCGGACGTCGATAAAGAACTTCGCCAAGTTGAAGTACCGCTCCTCGCCGGTCAGTTCGTAGAGTTTGACCAGGGCCAGCTCGATCTCCTCGTGCCCCGGCACGTCGTGGCGCTTGTCGGGTCCGAAAATCTTGTCGATCAGGTCGGCGAACTTGATCGCCACGTCGAGATATTTCCGGTTTCCAGTGGCCCGGTAATGGGCAACCGCCGCCTCGAACATGTGGCCGGCACAGTACAACTCGTGCCGCACGCGGAGGTTCGTCCACTTCTTGTCCGGCTCCTTGAGCGTGTAGTAGGAGTTGAGGTACCCGTCCGGCTGCTGGGCGGCCGCCATCTTGGCGATTACGTCGTCGACGATCTTCTCCAGCTTTTTGTCCGGATGATCTGCCAACGAATAGGCGGCCCCTTCGAGCACCTTATGGACGTCGGAGTCGTTGAAGTAGATACCCTCGAAGTTGCCCTCCATCAGCCCGCCGGCCTTGGCGAAATTGCTGATCCGGCCGGTCTTCTCGCACCACTCCAAGTTGTGCGGGATCGACTCCTCCCGGTTCGTCTTCAGCCGCGGGGCCCAGAACGCGTCCTGGACTTTCACATCATTGAACGGCACGGCCGAGAGCCTCCGGTGCTTCGGCCCGTCGGCCGGTGCAGTTCCGGCGATGGACACGACAAACACAACGACAACAGAACAGAAAGCGATTCGTCTCATGGCCATACTCCTGGATGGGGCAACACTACCAAGAAACCGCAATAAGCGGTCGGGTTCATCATACCGGTCGACATCCGGGGTTGCAACCGGCCTGGCGACATCCGCTGCTGCGGACGATTGCACCCGGCGGCCGTTTCTGCTACGTTGAGCGTTTCAGCGACGGAGTTTCCCAAACGATGACAGACTCCCAATCTCGTGCGGCAACCGACTCTCGTGTGTTGCAACTCTCGCCGGACGACAACATTGGCGTCGCGTCGACCACGATCGAACGGGGCGAGTCGCTCGTAGTCGCCGGGCAAGAGGTCGTGTGCAACGAGCGGGTTGCGACCGGCCACAAGATTACCCTGGCGCCGATTGCCGCCGGCGAGAAGGTTCTCAAGTACGGCGCCGCGATCGGTTCGACCACGCGCGACATCCGGCTGGGCGAGTGGGTCCATACCCATAACCTCAAGAGCGACTACTTGCCGACGTACATGCGCGGCGAGGGCGGGTGACACGATGCAAGCCTACCCTCGAAACGACGGCCGGAAAGGGATTCGCAATGTGCTTGCGGTGGCGTACCTGGTCGAGTGCGCCGGCCACGTCGCCCGCGAGATTGCTCTGCCCTTGCGCGACCGGGGCGCCCAGTTGATCGGCTTCTCCGGCTGCTACCCGAACGACTACGCCGCGCGGATCATGGAGCGGGTCTGCACGCACCCGAACGTCGGCGCCGTGCTGCTGGTCTCGCTAGGGTGCGAGAGCTTCGACCGCGAGGCACTCGCCGACACGATCGCCGAATCCGGCCGCCCGGTCGAAACGCTCGTCATCCAAGAGTCCGGCGGTACGACGGCATCGATTGAAAAGGGCATCGCGTGGACCGAAAAAACCCTTGACCAGCTCGCCTCGACACCGCGGACTGAAATGGCGGTCGACGAACTGATCGTCGGCGCCATCTGCGGCGGCTCCGACGCCACGAGCGGAATCACCGCCAATCCCGCGGTCGGCCGGGCCTTCGACCTCTTGATCGAGCGGGGCGCCATCGGCATCTTCGAGGAGACCGGCGAGCTGATCGGCTGCGAACGGCACATGGCCGGCCGGGCCGTCACCGAACAACTCGGCCGCAAGATCGTCGCCGCGGTCGAAAAGGCCGCCCGCTACTACGACACCCTCGGCCACGGCAGCTTCGCGCCCGGCAATGCCGAAGGCGGACTGACCACGATCGAAGAAAAGTCGTTGGGGGCCTGCTGCAAAAGCGGCAATTCTCCCATCGCGGGGCTGATCAAGCCGGGCAACGTCCCGCCGCGAAGCGGATTGTACCTGTTGGACGTCGTTCCCGACGGCGAGGTCCGCTTCGGGTTTCCCAACCTCACGGACAATACCGAGACGGTCGAACTCACCGGCTGCGGCGCCCACTTAATCCTCTTCACGACCGGTCGCGGTTCGGTGACCGGGTCGGCCGTCGCACCGGTGATCAAGGTCTGTGCGAACCCCGACACGTATGACAAACTCGCCGGCGACATGGACATCAATGCCGGGCGGATTCTTCGCGGCGAGGCGACGCTCGACCAGGTCGGCCGGGAAATCTTCGACCGCGTTCTGGCAACCGCCGCCGGCGAGCCGACCGCTTCCGAACGGCTCGGCCACCAGGAGTTTCTCTTGACCTACAAGTCGTTCGAGCCGCTCGGGCCCGATTGTCTGCCAGGCTGAACGTGGGTATGGGCCGCTCAGTCGGGGTCCATCGACGCCGGGCCGACCGGTCCGGACGGGAACCTTGCCGGCGACTCCATGGCTGGCTTCGTAAAATCGGCCACCTGATAGTCCCCCGCACCGAGGATGACCTTCCGGTATGCGGTCGTCGGTTCGCCGTCTTCAATAAGCCGTGCCGTCAGGATGTACTGGTAGTCCTTGTTCATGGGCAACGGCGGCGTTTTGATGATGCGGTCTTTGCCCGTCCCCGGCCTTATCTGCCCGTTCAAGTAAAGTGCGGCCTCCGCAACCGGCAGAAAGACGTGAATGGTTCCGTAAGACACGCCCCGGCCAGTCGGGGTCGGCAACGGCGCGTAGGGCCAACCCATGAAACTCGGGGCAACCAGATTGGTCGCTGCATCGCGAGCCGTCGTTTGCGGATAGAGCGGCTGTTGCAAAAGGGACGGGAGCGGGGCATGGTGGTAGTGGTTGTGGAAGTGGTAGTGAACCGCTCCCGGGGGGTGTTGCGGCGCCGAGGCTTGCGGCGCCGGGGCTTGCGGCGCCGAGGCTTGCGGCGCCGGGGGATTTGGAGCGGGGGCCGACAGAGCGGCGCTCGCCACGATTCCCAGAATCAACAGACTGCCCACAACACCCAACACAATTCGACCATTGCGAGTCAACATGGTATTACTCTCCTTGCTGGCAAGAGACCTGAACGACACATCGTCCACCTATTTTACCCAGCATGCCGCTTCTATACAATATACCGAATTACCTCTTTTGTGTAACTTTGCTGTATACATCCCCGTTTCACCTTTTTCCCCGGACACTCGACGGGGTTTGTCAGATACGACGCAACACATTGGAAATTAAAGAGTTACATCAATGCTCCGCGGGCCGTGCTAGGGCTGTATCTGCAAACACCCCCGAGGGGACGATGCGGATTTCGCGGTACGGGTCAAGTTCCAACAAGTGGCGGTCGTTCGTAATCAACCACTCAGCATTCCCCGCCACCGCGGCCGCGAGGAATTTGTCATCGTCGGGGTCTTCGGGCACGATGCGCGGGGTCTCCACGGGTTTGGCGAGTTCGAGCCGCTGGAGCAGTACTGCCAACCGGTCCTGGTAGCCGGGCTTTCGCACGGCCCGGCCGAGGATGAACTCATATTCCCGCTTCACGGCCGCACTGGCGACAGCGGTGAGTTGGCCGTCGATACAAGCGTCGACAATCCGGCGGCTGGCCGACACGGCGGCATAGGCGGCGGCCACCAGAACGTTCGTGTCGAGTACAATGCGGGTCACGGCCGGTTCGCACTTTGCCGACGAGGGCCTAAGGGAGTTCCTGGCGCTGGGCCGCGATCTCCAACTCGGGCATCAGTCTCTCGCAATCGATGCCGTCTCTGGTGGCCTGCTGCCAGAGTTGCTTGGCACGGACCTTATCGCCGCGAGGGTCTACCGCCAGAAACGTACCGATAAGGGCATTCGTCGACGGGGCCTTTTTCGAGAACCAGCGATCCGCGATCACCAAGACGAGCGGGTAGGGAAGATCCATGGTCCGATACCGCTTGTTGCGGCCGTACGCCCGGAAGACAATATGGTCCGCGCTGGCTTCGACGATGGCAATGCGGGTATCGCCGAACGGCATATCGCCGACGTTGTTCAGTTCCGCGACGCCTTCCCGGATTCCATCCCAGAACTCATTGATGTTGTGGTGCATGATCTTCAGCCGGGCGAGTTCGGTCCGGTCCTCTTCCGTCTGCATTCTGAAGGATGCCGTCCGGATATGGGCCCCTATCCCGGCCAGGTCACGATTGGCCATTGCTTCCCGGGCGCCGGCAACGGCCTTTCTGAACGTTGCTTGTTTTTCCGCGTCGATGCCGCCTTGCGGCGGCGGCCCGGGCGGCGGTGGTGTGGGGGGAACCGGGTCGGGGCCGGGCGTCTGCCCTATCGGCAAACCGGTCGCCGGATCCAACTCCGGCGACGGGGGCGAAACCAGCGGACCGGAAGGTGGATCCGTCTCGTTCGGCCCGGCAGGCGGCTTGGGAGCGGTTCCCGGATCCAATGTCGGCAACGAGGGCGTCGGCAGCGACGGATCAAGCATCGGCGGCGGAGAGTCCGTTGTCAAAGGCGGAGGCCCCGGCGGCTGCGAGGGCTGCTCCGGCGGTGAAGGATCCAGCGGTGGAGAAGGATCAATGGTCGGTGAAGAAGGATCGATGGTCGGTGAAGAAGGACCCATCGGCAAGGGATCAACCAACGGCGGCGGTAAGGGATCAAGCGGCGGCGGCGAAGGCCCCTTCGGAGCCGATGCGTCGATGCCGTCCGGCTTCGCCGGCGAATCCTTGCTGTTCGCCGCAATTTCTTCCGACACCGAAGGGTTCAATTTCTCGGCCACAACCCCGCTGAGAACCACGATCATCATTACCAACGCGCCCGCCGCCATCCAACGTATCAGCGATTTGCGGACCGACCCGGTTGGCAAATCCTCAGGCACGGGCTGGGTGGACACAAGGAACTCAGGGGCGACACCGTTGGGCATAGGCAATATCGGCCCGCCCAGCGGGGCCTCCGGCGGATTCGGTATCGACATGATTCCACCGGCACCAGCCGTGATCTCGGCCGCCATTTCCTCCGCTTCGGACGCCGAATCCAACGGCCGTGCAACCAACAATCTGCCGGGTTCCGGCTCCGCGCCGGCCGACCCGCTCCCTTCCCCGCCCAAGGGATCACCCATCAGCAATCCGTCCGGCGCAGGGCTCTCTTGCGTCGTCGCCGCCGGCGAGGACGCATTCATGTGCGCCAAATCCAACCCTGCGTCATGCACGGTCTTGTCGCCCCCGGTATCGCCCGGCGCAGGGCCGGGTGGCGTCGTAATGTCAGGAGTTGCCGCAGACGCTGCCGGAGTTGCCCCGGCCGGCGCATCCGCTGTTGTCTCAGCGGGCACAGAACCGGGGGGCGCAGCCAGCGTAGGAGTTGCCGCAGGTGCTGCCGGAGTTGCCCCGGCCGGCGCATCCGCCGTTGTCTCAGCGGGCACAGAACCGGGGGGCGCAGCCAGCGTAGGAGTTTCCGCAGGTGCCGCCGGAGTCGCCCCGGCCGGTACATCTGCCACTGTCTCAGCGGGCACAGAACCGGGGGGCGCAGCCAGCGTAGGAGTTGCCCCGGCCGGTACATCTGCCACGGTCTCAGCGGGCGCAGAACCGGGGGGCATCGCCAACGCGGGAGTTGACGCCAGCGTCGGCGGCGTCGCCACATCGGGAACGGTGCTTGGCGGAGTGGCTGGTGCCGCCGCCAAAGTCGGTGGCACGGCAATGCTCGGTTTCGGCCCGGCCGGTGCAGGTGAAGACGCACTGGCAGGTTCCTGCTCCGGTGTCCTCTCCACGGGTGTCGACCCCGGCGGCATCGCCACGGTCGGCGCTGCTGCAATGGCAGGCTTCGGACCCGCGAGGCTCGTCGGTGATTCTGCCACGACCTTGTCTCGTTGGGTATCAGGGGTGTCCGGCACCACGGCGGGCGGGCCGCCGGTTTCCGCGTCGTACACTTTTTTACGTTCGGGATCGAGCAGGCAGCTCTTCACTTCCTCGATTTCATCGAGCAACAATCCCCAATCGCGGACCTTCTCACCCGGACGGACGTCGCGGACCCTCGCCAATTGGTTATCCGCCGCCTGCGAAATAACACCAAGGTCGCTCTCAAACCGCTTGAGGCCAAGCAGCGCATAATGATCCGGGGGGCGCGGTCCCGCCGGGATATTGAGCCACTCAAGATAGGGGTCAAAGGGATCGGACAAGGCGTTTCTCAACCTCAAGGAAGCGATCTTTCACACCCGATTGCAGAGCGAGTCCACAATCATTTTTATTATCAAGGCCCACACCCGAAACCGCAAGGGATGTGTGGTCAAAAAATGAGGGGTTGCCCCACCTTGGCTGTATCGCCCAATGCCTCTGTAGCGTGAATGAGCCGCGCGTTGCAACTCGCAACCGTTCGAGGTATCGTGGTTGGCGGTATGGTTGAAGCCTATCCGGGAATTTTCAAGGGCGGATCCGAAATTGCCGGTGATACGGAAAGGATACGAAAATCGAAACTTCACTAAGACAAAGGGACGCCACTCTCGACCGAGTTCGCCGGCACCCGGAGGTCGCCGTGCTGATTATCGGCGGGGGCGTCAACGGGGCAGGGCTGTTTCTGGATCTGGCCTTGCAGGGCGTCGACGTCCTGTTAATCGACAAGTCGGACTACTGCACCGGGTCCAGCGCCGCATCCTCGCGCATGATCCACGGCGGCTTGCGCTATCTCGAATTCGGTGAATTCCGGCTGGTCAAGGAGGCGTTGAAAGACCGCAATTTGCTGCTGCAAAACGCCCCTCACTACGTCTTCCCGCTACCCACGACGATCCCCATCTTCAAGTGGGTCTCCGGCGCGGTCAGTTCGGTGCGGAAATTCCTCGGCCTCGGCGGCGACCGGCCGGCCAATCGCGGTGCAGTCATGGTAAAAACGGGGCTGATGTTCTACGACATCTTCACCCGAAAGAACCGCTTGATGCCCAAGCACAAGTTCACATCCCGTGCCAACGCACTGGCCAAGCGGCCCCTGCTCCACCCCGATGTGCTGATGACGGCCACGTACTACGATGCCTGGATCAGCTATCCCGAACGGCTCTGCATTGAGTTGCTCATGGACGGGCAACAACTCTGCCAGGAAGCCGACACTCTCAACTATACCACCATCCAGAACGCCTCGGGCGAGACCGTGTTGCTTCGCGACGAACTCTCCGGTGAGACGTTCGAGGTCAAGCCGAAGGCGATCGTCAATGCCACCGGCGGCTGGATCGATTTTACCAACAAGCAGTTGGGGCTCGAAACCCAACTGATCGGCGGCACCAAAGGCGGCCATCTCGTCGTCGATAACGAGCAACTCTACCACGCCCTCGGCGGCGAGATGATCTATTACGAAACTGCCGACGGCCGGGTGGCGGTCGCCCTGCCCTGGCTCGGCAAGTCATTGATCGGGTCAACCGACATCCGCGTGGGCAACCCGGACGACGTCCGTTGCACGGAAGACGAGGTGGACTACATTCTGGAATCGATCTGCCAGGTCTTTCCGACCTTGAATCTCGACCGCTCGCACATCGTCAGCCGTTTTTCCGGTGTCCGGCCGTTGCGACACAGCGACGCCTCGGCCACGGTCCAGGTCAGCCGCGACCATCACTGCGAAGTGATCGAACCGGCCGACGACATCAAGTTCCCCGTCTACTGCATGACCGGCGGGAAATGGACCACCTTCCGCGCGTTTGCAGAGCAGGTGACCGACCGGCTCCTGGGATACCTGGACAAGACACGCCGCGGGGGAACGACGGACCTGCCGATCGGGGGCGGTCGCGGCTTCCCCAAAAGCAACGCGGCAAAGCGCGGATGGCTGGCCGATCTTCACGCGCGTATCGATCTGCCCGAAAACCGGCTCTCGACGCTGCTCGAGCGCTACGGCACCCGGGCGGAGCAAATGGCAACGTTCTGCACTGCGGAACCGGACGCACCCCTGCAACATCACACCGGATACACCCGTCGCGAGATCGAATTCATTATCCAACATGAAGGGGTAATGCGTCCCGACGATCTAGTGCTGCGCCGAACCGCGATTGCCCTGACCGGTGAGTTGCTCCCCGAGCTGCTCCGGGAGCTAATCGCCATCATGGCCCCGTTGCGCGGCTGGTCTGAGGAGGACGTCCAGGCCGAGACCGAACGAACCGCGGATATTCTCCAGGACCGTTTTGGGATTGATTGTCGCTCGGCTTAGGCGAGCGGCAGGTGAAGATTTCCCCGTAGCCACGGTCGCCAGACCGTGGATCGAACCGCATTCCACCGTTTTGGGATTGTCGCTCGGCTTAGATACATTAGATACAGACGGATGGTCATTCTATGGACGATGGCGGAAGCCAATCGGTTGTAAACGTTACCCACCCGTTCTGGCTAGTCGAGGTGTGTCCTTCTGTCGGAGTACGATCTGGGGTCTCCCGCCGAATGGGGGATAAACCACGGGAAGACTGCTAGCCCTTTCCTCTTTTTCCTCTTCCTGCGCCGCCTTTCCCACTGTATTGCCTTGTCAAAATGCTCGGGTAGCCCGGGCTGGTCCGAATTTTTCGGGGGTTGGACTCGCAAGGATTGTTCCGGTTTTCGCTGCAAGAACGGTTCTAACCCCGCCGCCGAAATTCTTGATGGCTCCACTTGTACGGGGACGATGGTTCACAACAATCGGAGGGGCGGTTTGAAAGTACAGACTTGTATTCAAAAAAGGAGACGGAATGATGTTCCTCAAAAAAGGAGTTGTAATGATGTTCCGGCGTGATCGTCTCTTCGGGGGGCTGATCGCGTTGCTGGCTGCCGCGTTCTTGGGCGGCAGTCTGTGGGCGCTTGCCGAAGACAAAGCTCTCGGCAGTAAAGTCGCTCCAGACAAGAAAGTTGCCGCGGCCAAAAAGGTTGCCCCAAGCAAGAAAATCGCTACGGGCAAAAAGGTCGCCCCGCGCAAGGCCGTCGAAATAAAGGTGCTTGAAGTCGCCAAGGACAAGGTTGCCGAAGACAAAGTCGCCGACAATGCTCCCAAGCCGATTTCCCCGTTTTCGCTGGCCTCGCTTCGCGACACAAAGCGGGCGCCGTTGACTCGGCTTCCCGAGACGAAGCCGGCCCCGTCGGCCTCGAAAGACGGCGAGGCGGAGGAGCAGGAGCCGGAACTGGTTACCGAGCGCTATCAGAACCGTGTGTTGAAGATCGAGCGACAGATGGTTGTGGACGACCAGTTCAACTACGTCAACCACGGCATCTACAAGGAGTACGATCGCGAAGGCAGCCTCATCAGAGCCGGTGAATACCGTATGGGCAAGCAGGAAGGCCGATGGATCCAGTACTTCAAGTCCGACGATGGCTGCGTGTTCTCGGGTAAACTCAGCTCGGAGTTCCAGGGGCCGTTCGTCTCGGAGGCCAACTTCGTCGATGGACAAATTCACGGCACGTGGACCATCACCAGTAGGACCGGACGCAAGGTGGTCGAGTGGCAATTCGACCGCGGCGCGCGGCAAGGCCGGGCCTGCTGGTACCATCCCAACGGCGAGCGGCGCCGGGAAGGTCATTACGAGCGCGGCATGCCGGTCGGCACGTTCCATAATTGGGGACCGGACGGCAAGTTAATCCACTCGGTGACCTACGTAGATGGATGCCTGCTTACCAAGAAAATCCATTGGCATAACAAGAACCAGAAGGCCTACGAAGGTAGTGTGATGCAGGGACGGGACCTGCCCGAGGAATCGTTCGACTGGTGGAACACTACCGCGACCAGCACTTTGAAAAGTACCAACCACCCCGAACAGAAGCACGGTCGCTGGGTCGCCTGGTATCCGAACGGCCAAACGAAGATCGAAGCCCAGTACTCCAAGGGAAAACCGGTTGGCAAGTTCTCCTGGTGGTACGAAAACGGTCAGAAGCAAGCGCAAGGGCACTACGCAGACGGCTTGCGGACGGGTACGTGGACCACGTGGCACCAGAACGGCATGAAAGAGTCCTTGGGCGAATATGCCAACGGCGTAATCGCCGGCCGATGGGTCCAGTGGGAGCCAAGCGGCAAGGTGGTCAAGATCTGTGATTTCAGCGGCGAATCGGATGAAAACGCAGACGTTGCCAGCAAGGACGATGTGAAGAAGGCCGCGTATTTCGATCGAATCGATCGCCTCGAGCAAACCGCGCGGACTTCGATGACGGCAACGGAGTAAGTCATCTCGCATGGCCCCTTCGATGACTCTACGGAGAGCATCGAGATACTAAGGCGGCGGCCGATCTGACCTGGCAGGAACCGAGAGCTATCCTGCCATTCAGACGGCCGCCGCCTTCGCTTTTTGCGACCACGGTGTGGCTCGCACGATCCGCCGGATGGGGCAGCCTGGCAACCCGTAAAAAAGCCAGGAAAGTAGGCAGCCATCTCGTCCGCCTTGCCAATTCGGCGGGGCTGGAAGCCTACCGCAACCTGCCTCAGGTTCTTTCGGGGGGTTGGGTTCGCAACGATTGTTCCGGTTTTCCCTCAAAAAAGGGTTATGACCCTGCTACCGGAATTTCTGGTGGTTCCATCTGTACCAGGACGATGGTTGACAACAATCGTAGGGGTAATTTGGATTTGTGCCTGAGAAAGGAGTTGGAACGATGTTCCTTAAAAAAAGAGTCGTAATGATGTTCCGACGAGACCCCCTCTTTGGAGGGATTCTCGTGTTGGTGGTTGCCATACTCTTGGGGGGAACCCTGTGGGCGATTGCCCAGGCCAAGGTCCTCGACGATCCTCCGAAACCCACTCCCGTTGTTGAAGCAACGCCGGTTTCGCCGCCGTCGGAAGCCGCAAAGCCGGAGAGCCAGGAACCCGAGTTGGTCACCGAACGCTATCCGAACGGTGCGTTGAAGATCGAGCGACAGGTGAGCGTCGACGACCAGTTCAACTACGTCAACCACGGCATTTATAAGGAATACGATCGCGACGGCAACCTCATCAGAACCGGCCAATACCGCATGGGCACGCAGGAAGGCCGGTGGATCCAGTATTTCAAGGCCGGCGAGGGCAGTCTGTTTTCGGGCGAACTCAGCTCGCAGTTCCCGGGACCGTTCGTCTCGAAAGCGGACTTCGTCGATGGAAAGCTTCACGGCACGTGGAATATCACAAGCAAGGCTGGACACAAGGTGATCGAGTGGCAAATCGACCGCGGCGTGCGGCACGGCAGGGCCTGCTGGTACCATCCCAACGGCAAGCCGCGCCAGGAAGGCCGCTACAACCACGGGGTTCCCGTCGGACTGTTCCACGAGTGGGATCCCAGCGGCACGCTCATCCGCTCGGTGACCTATCTCGACGGACGCCCGCTCACCAGGAAAATCCATTGGCACAACAGGAACCAGAAAGCCTACGAAGGAACCGTGCTGCCGGGACGGGACGTACCCAAGCTGGTGTTCGACTGGTGGAATACTTCCGTGACCAGTGACCTGGCGACCACCACCCTCCCCGAACAGAAGCATGGCCGCTGGACCGCTTGGTATCCCAACGGCCAAACGAAGGTGGAAGGCCAATACTGCCGAGGCGTACCGGTGGGCAAGTTCGCCTGGTGGTACGAGAACGGCCAGAAACAAGCCGACGGGCAGTATGTGAATGGCTTGCGGACGGGAATATGGGTCACGTGGCATCAGAACGGCCTGAAGGAATCCTTCGGCGAATATGCCGGCGGGGTGATCGTTGGAAAATCCCGGCGGTGGGATCCCAATGGCAAGCTGGTCAAACGTCACAACCTACCCGGCGAGTCGGGTGAGAACACGGGCCTCAGCAGGCAGGACCATGTGAAAAGGTCGGGAGACTTCGATCGCATCGAGCAACTGACCCATACCGCGTGGCCTTTTCGGCAGTTCCGTGAAAGGCATCCGAATACCAAGGTGACGACTTGCCCGGTCCGTCGGAACCTCCACGATCCGGCCACCCAAACGGCCGCCTCCTGCAAATGCAGCGACCACAGCGGTGGAGTTTGCGAGATCCGCCCCACGAAAAGCGGCCGCTACCCCTTAGCACCGCCGACCACTATCCGACAGGCTTCCCGCCAGTCGTCGGTTACCATAACAGGCGTAAGAGCCATCAAGTAGCCGAGTTGCTGCGGGAGCTAAGCAACGTTCGGCCGTCGGAACCGGGTTGCTACGGCCACGGCGAGGTAGACGACGCCGGCGAGGATGATAATCGTCGGACCGCTGGGGAGATCGGATAAATAGCTCGCGCCGAGCCCGAACGCCACGAACACCGCACCGAGGAGGATGGCCCCGAGCATCATTTGCCAAAGTCTTCGGGAAAAATGCCCCGCCACCGCCGCCGGAAGGGTCAACAGCGCGATGACCAGCACGATGCCCACCACGCGGACCAGCAGCACGACCGTAAGCGCGGTCAGACACAGCAGCAAAAGGTAGTACGATTTCACACGGACGCCGCGCAACCGGGCAAATTCCTCGTCGAAGCAAACTGCGACGAACTTGTTGTGAAACATGGCCGCCAGGATCACCACCAGCACACCCAAACCGGCCACGAGCCGGAGGTCTTGCGCGGAAACCAGAACTATCGTGCCGAACAGGTAACTCATCGGATCGACATTGACCGGAATCTTGGCGAAGAAGATCAGTCCGATTGCCATACCGACGGCCCAGATCGCACCGATAACCGTATCTTCCCGCTGCCGGGCGGAGAGGCTGACCAGGCCGATCGTGAGTGCCGCGATGAGTGCCGCCGCGACGGCGCCGAGCATCGGATGGCACCAGCGGAACCCCGCCACCTCCTGAAGATACAGCGCCGCCCCGATCCCGCCGAAGACGCAATGGGAGATGGCGCCGGCGATATAGGTGATCCGCCGCGTTACCACGTAACTGCCGACGACTCCCAGCGGGATGCTCGCCAGTACGCCGGCCAGAAGCGCATAACGGAGGAACGGGAAGTCCGGGTCGAGGAGTGCTTCGAGCAATTCAGTCATGGCAATCTTCCTGGCGGGAAATGACGTCGCCGTGGCGGACGATGCGGACCTCGCCGCCGTAGACGTCGCGAATCGCGTCGCCGTCCAACTCGCTGGTGGGATGGACGACCACGGTGCGGTTTACGCAAACGACCGTCTCGACCAGATGGGAAACGAATCCAAGGTCGTGGCTGACCAGCAGGATTGTCATCCGCTGGTTCAACTCCTTGAGGACTTCAGACAGTTGAGATTCAACCAGGATATCGACGTTGGCGGTCGGTTCGTCCAGCACCAGCAGATCGGGCTGGCAACAGAGCGCGCGGGCAATCAGCACCCTCTGGCGTTGACCTCCGGAAATCGCGGAGAACGGCTGCCGTGCGAACTTGTCCATGCCGACGCGGCCTAGTGCCTCTCGGGCGGCGTCGCGATCGGCCTTACCGAAAAGCCCGAGGAAGCCTGCTACGCCTTTCCGCCCCAAACGGCCCATCAAGACCACGTCCGTTACGGTCGCCGGGAACTGGAGATCATGGCGTGCATATTGGGGCATGTAGCCGATTCGGAGCCGCGATTGGCCGGGAGATCGCCCGAAAACGAGAACCTCTCCGCGATCCGGTTTCAAGAGCCCCAGCATCAGCTTCACCAACGTCGTCTTCCCGCCGCCGTTGGGACCCACGATACAAACCGCCTCGCGGGGTTGGATTGTCAAATCGACGTCTTCCAGCACGGGCACGCCGTCGTAGGCGAAGGAAACGCCGCGCAACTCGATATCAGGTCCGGCCGTTGAAGTCACTCAAGCGCCCTCCTGATTTCCATAGCGATACGCTCCAAGTTCCCGAGGACGTCTTCGGCCAGCGGATCGATCGTTACAACCGTCCCGCCGAGGACGGAGGCCACCTTTCGTGCGCTCTGCTGGTCGAACTGGGGTTGCAGGAAGATGATCTTGACGTTTTCGGCCTTGGCCTTGTGGATCAGGGTGCGAAGCTGACGCAAAGTGGGCAACCGGCCGCCGACCTCGACCGCCTCCTGTTGCAGTCCATAGGCATCGCCGAAGTAGCCGAAGGCCGCATGGTACACGTAAAACGAATGCCCGCGATATGGCTTCATGGTTGCTGCGATCTTGCGGTCGATCGTACCGATCTCCTCCAATATCCCGGTCAGGTTCCTTTGATAATCTTCGGCATGGGCCGGATCGTGTCGCTCCAACGCCCCGGCGATGTTCCTCACTTGAATCTTCAACAGCGGCGGTGAGAGCCAGATATGGGAATCGGGTTCGGCCGCGTGGTGGACACAATGTCCGTGGCTGTTGTGTCGATGCGCATGAGAAAGACGGGCGTTGCAAGAGTACACGCCGGCACTTCGCCGCTCGATTCCTTCAGCGGTGTCGACTACGACGAGCTGCCGGTGTTGGGCCTCTATCTCCTCGAGCAGGCGGCTCTCAAACGGAATGCCAACCTTGAAATAAAGCGCGGCTTTTGCCAGTGCGATCATCTGTCGGGGCGTCGGCTCGAAGGTGTGCGGATCGCGGCTGGGCCGCACCAGGGTCTCAACCGCCACGTGCTCGCCGCCGATTCGTTCAACGAGACAGGCCTGCGGTGGAATGGTCACGTAGACGCGAAGCGGTTCCACTGCCTCTGCACCGGTGCTCATTCCCGGAGGAAGCGACAAAATCGATATGAAGCAAACTGTTAAGAATGTCCGTCGACACATCCCGTTGCCCTCTCGCTGTCTTCCGCTACGCAAACCAGGCAAACCGCATGGCAGTCTTCACATTGTTTTACCGAGTGACTCCTGGAGAACTCTTCCCAATGCTTCCGCTGCTCGGGAGTAAGGACCCCGGTGCCACAACAGAGCGGACAACTACTATCCAGGGCGGCCAGGACCGCCGTCCGGATGAATTCAGACCGGTTCGAGACCGCCTGTAGCGACTGCCAGAGGGCCTTGTCGACCTTGAACGTGATGGTCTCCTGCTTTGGCGAAACCGGCATGGGAAGCCTCTGATCAAGCGTTAACGGGGCAAGACACATATTACATTGTATTACTTCGCGGCACGGAGGCAACTGGGGGCTGTTCAACATTTCATACATCCGCGGCGCGCGGTGAATGCCCCCATTTGACGAATCGTTCCAAAGTGCGTAAAAAGGAGCAGCCAATAATCTTGCGTCGGCTTCCGATGGGGGACCCCCGCAATGGGGGCCTGTGAATCTGGTCAGGGGCGAAAGCCAGCAGCCATAAGCAGTCACCTTCAGGTGCGGCGGGTCTCCCATCGGTAGCCGACGTAAGAGCAGTACATCGAACCCCTGATCCGCCTGTCAGCGAATGCCCGACTCCGCCTCCAACACCGATCCGCCGAAAGATGCGGCCAAATACGTAGTGGTGGCCCGTCGCTATCGCCCCCAGGTGTTCGAAGAGTTGATCGGCCAGGAGCACATCGCCCAGGCGCTGTCCAATGCAATCACCACAAACCGGGTAGGCCATGCTTATCTCTTCACGGGCGCCCGGGGAGTCGGCAAGACATCGGCCGCGCGGATCTTTGCCAAGGCGCTGAATTGCGAAAAGGGGCCCTTACCCGTCCCGTGCAATGAATGTGACATCTGCGAGAGCATCAGCACCGGCGAGGACGTCGACGTGCTGGAGATCGACGGGGCGAGTAACCGGGGAATCGACGAAATCCGCCAGTTGCGGCAGAACGCGGGCGTCCGCCCGAGCCGGACGCGGTTCAAAATTTACATTATCGATGAAGTCCACATGCTTACCCGCGAGGCCTTCAACGCGCTTCTGAAAACGCTTGAAGAACCGCCCGGGCACGTGAAGTTCATTTTTTGCACGACCGAACCGACCAAAATCCCGATAACGATCCTCTCGCGGTGCCAGCGATTCGATTTCGCCGGCATCCTCACCAGCTCGATCTGTCAGCGGTTGCAGCAGATCGTAGAGGCAGAAGGAGTCGAGGCGGATACCGAGGCGTTGGAGGTCCTTGCGCGGCGGGCCGCCGGCTCGATGCGCGACAGCCAGTCGCTGCTGGAACAACTTCTCGCTTTTTCATCCGGCAAAGTTACGCTGGCAGACGTCCATGGAATGTTGGGAACCGCCGGAGACGAACGGTTGACGGAGTTGGTTGCCCATCTGCTCGAACATAACGGGGCGGCGGCCATCGCCGATCTGGACAAGGCCGTCGGCGAAGGGGTCGATGTGGCCCAGTTTCTCGAACAGCTCGTCGGCTACCTTCGGGATTGCATGGCTGCAGCCGCCGGCTGCGGGGGCGATGCGTTTCTGTACGCTTCCCCCAGCCGCGCGGACGAAGTCGTGCAGGCGGGCAAACGCCTGGGACTCCAGACGATTCTCGCCGCGATGCAGATCCTGGACCAGACCCTTTCGCGAATGCGATTCAGCACTCAAGGCCGCATCCTCGCCGAACTGGCATTGGTGCGGATTTGTCAGCTCGAGGAATTGGACGAGTTGCCTGCGTTAATTGCTCAGTTGCAGTCGGGGGTCGCTTCGGGCCCGCCGACGCCGCGTCGGGGGGTGGAGCGTGCCGGGAACCTTACTTCCAGAACAACCCCTCAGTCACCGGCATCCCCTCGTGTCGGTCACGATGACACCACCCCATCGGACCGGCCGCTGCTGCCGCTTGCCCCCGAGAACGCCGCCGAAATCTGGAGCAGAGCGTTGGCCGGATTGTCGGGAATGGCCGTCGAACAGGCCAAAGAATTCGACCATGTGACATTTTCTCCGCCAAATCATCTGGTCATTTTCTTCAAAGAACGCTACTATGGTTTGGCAAAGTCGTCCTGCGAACGGCCCGAGCAACTCGCCAAGTTTCAACAGGCATTGGCCGAAGTAACCGGACAGGCAGTACAGTTCGAATTCCAGGTGCAAGGAGACAGCAGCGAGCTGAAATCGGACGGCCCGGCCGCCAGCCCCCCCCATCCACAGCAACAACTGTTGGAAATTGTCAAGAATCCTATGATTCAGCGGGCGAACGAGTTGTTCGGCGCTCAGCCTGTCGACGTGGAGCCTCCCGACCGAGAGTAAGTAGCCATGTTCGAGAAACTCACGAGCTTGGGGTCTCTGCTGAAACAGGCACACCGGATCAGCGGCCAGATGGAGCAACTCGGCGCGGAACTCAAAGAACGCCGCGTTACCGGCACCAGCGGCGGCGGGATGGTCGAGATCGAGGTCAACGGGCTGATGGAAGTCCTCCGCTGCTCGATCGACCAAACCCTGGTCGGCCAGGGCGACCGCGAACTGCTCGAGGACCTCGTGGCCGCCGCGGTCAACCAGGCCATCGTCAAAGGAAAACAACTACACACCGACGTTATGAAAGAGCTTACCGGGGGATTGGAAATCCCGGGAGTCCAAGAGGCGCTGGCAAACCTGGGAGGCGCACTCCCCGAGGAAGAGTCGGACGAATTGGAGCAGTCGTAGTGTCCACAATATCCCAATCGGTTACGGAACTGATCGACGAATTTGCCAAACTGCCCGGCATCGGCAAGAAATCGGCCGAACGCATGACGTATCACGTCTTGCGCATGCACCGCTCCGAGGCGCTGGCAATTGCCGACGCCATCCGCAACGTCAAGGAAAACGTCCGTTATTGCCGCATCTGCTACAACCTTGCAGAAGAAGAAAAGTGTGCAATCTGCGCGGACCCGCGGCGCGAGCAAAGCATCCTTTGTGCGGTCGAGCAACCCCGCGATCTGATGGCTCTCGAACAGGCAGGCACCTATCGGGGACTGTATCACGTGCTGCTCGGGCGGATCGCCCCGTTGGAGGGAATCAATCCCGACCAACTCACCATCGACGCCCTGGTCGAACGGGTCCGCACCGGATCGTTCCAGGAATTGATCATGGCAACCAATCCGACGGTCGAAGGCGACGGTACGGCACTGCACATCGCAAACCTTCTGGCCGAGTTTCCCATCCGAATTACACGCCTCGCCCGGGGGATTACCACCGGTAGCGTGTTGGAGTTTGCCAACAAGGAAATCCTGGCCGACGCCATCGCGGGCCGCCAGGAGTTTTGACAGCTCTGGTAGAAAGGGCAATAATGTAGAATATAGGATAGAGGGTCCTCGCGTGGCGTTGGGGGGCCCCCGTGCAATCCGCATGAACCCCGCACACCGTGCGGGGACTTTGGAAGACAACATTACCTAATCTCCAATCCCCTATTCCATGCGACTTTCGCTCGGCCAAGAACTGCGGCTCGCCCAGAAACAGGTGCTGGCTCCCCGGATGATCCAGTCGATGGCGATTCTACAGCTTCCGATTCTGGCATTGCAGGAACGGATCGAGCAGGAGATGGAAGAAAACCCGGTCCTGGAAATCCAGGAACCCAACGACCCCGATCTCGTGGCGGAGGGGGGGGAGCAGGACGAGCGGGAAGCACCCGATGCACCCGCCGAGGAAGAACGCGAGCTGGTCATCGACGAATCAAGCCGCAACGAAGAAGACTTCGAGCGGTTGATCAACATGGACGAGGCGTGGCCGGATCATTTTGAGGAGCGGACACGCCCCTCGCGCGCCGCTGCGCAAGAGGCCGGCGAACGGAAACACGACGCGATGGCCAACATGACGAGCCGTCCCCAGTCGTTGCAGGACTACCTGCACGACCAGTTGGGCTGGTTCGATTTGAAGCCGGAGCTTCGGGCGATGGCCGACCGGATCATCTACAACCTCGATCCGAACGGGCGGCTCCAGGGCCGTCTGGAAGACGTCCTCAAACCCGATGCCGACGAGGAAGAATTGGCTTTGGCACAGCAGGCGCTCGCCTTGGTGCAAAAGCTCGACCCGCCCGGCGTGGGTGCGCGCGACCTCCGCGAATGCCTGCTGCTGCAACTGACCCCCGGCATGCCCTACCATGAAGAGCTTCAAACGCTGATCTCCTTCCACTTGGAAGACCTCGAACACAATCGGCTGCCGGCGATCTCCCGCAAGACCGACTATTCGATCGAGTTGATTCAGAAAGTCGTTGCCGAGTTGCGCAAGCTGAGCCTGAACCCGGGCGCCGAATTCAACAGCGTGACGGCCCCCGCCGTCACCCCGGACGTGTTCGTCGAACAGAATCCCGACGGCGAATACGTGGTTCGCCTGGAAGACGGCCGAACGCCCAGCCTGTTCATCAGCCCCTACTACCGCAAGCTCTTCAACAGCGGCGAAGCCAACAAGGAAACCCGCGAATACATCAAGCAGAAATTCAACTCGGCCCAGTGGCTGATCGACGCCATCCAGCAGCGACGCAACACGCTCACACGGGTGTCACAAGCCATCGTCGACCATCAGACCGAATTTCTCAACAAGGGCCCCGAGGCAATCGAGCCCCTCAAGATGCAGCAGATTGCCGACAAGGTCGGTGTCCACGTCACCACGGTTTCCCGTGCAGTCGATGACAAGTGGATTCAGACCCCGCGGGGCATCTTCCCGCTGAAACGATTCTTCTGCGGCGGAACTATGAGCGCCGGCGGCGAAGAAGTCGCCTGGGACGCCGTGCGGCTGAAGCTCCAAGAACTAATCGACAACGAAGACAAGTCGCGCCCCAAGAGCGATGAGCAACTCGTCAATGACCTGGCCGCCGAAGGGATCAAGGTGGCCCGACGCACGGTGACGAAGTACCGCAAGTCGATGAACATCCCCAGTTCACGCCAACGCCGCGAATGGAAAGACTCTGAAAAGAAGAAGCAGTAGTCCGGGCCGCCTCTTCTTCCGGCCGGACGACACTTCTCTGCCGGGTCGCGGCGCCGGGCTTGCCATTTGTCGCCGGAGAGATCATCATGGAGGGAGCATCTATTCCGTACGAGGCGACCTCGACCATGCGTACTCCGCTGCCCACCAGCCACTCGATCTTGCGCCGGCTGTCGGAACGATTCGTTCTGCTGCTGGTTACCCTGATTGTGATGCACGCCTGGTACATTGCGGGCATCGTGCCGACGTGCCGGGTTACGAGCGGTTCGATGGCGCCGGCGCTGGTGGGGCTACATCGCAGCGTGGAGTGCGAGGATTGCGGATATCCCTTTCGCTGCGGCAGCGACGCGCAGCCGGTGTCTCCCCACGCGGTCTGCCCGAATTGCGGCTATGCGGCAAACGACCTCGAGTCGCAGCTCGACACGTCGGGGGACGGGATGCTGATCCAGAAATCCATCTTTCGGATGCGCCCGCCGCGGCGATGGGAGGTGGTGGCATTTCGACAGCCGCAAGAGACGAAACGGATCCAGGTGAAGCGGGTCGTCGGCCTCCCGGGCGAAAGCGTCCGGATTCGCGACGGAGACGTTTATATTGACGGAAAGATCCAGCGAAAAACGCTCTCGCAGCAGCGGGCCATGGCAATTCCGGTCCACGACGCGAACTTCCAGCCGACCGGCGAGCCGGCCCCGCCGCCCCGATGGCAAGGACAGGGTCCCGACAGCCGCTGGGGCTCGGCCGGGGCCGTGTTCGCTCACCCTGAGGAAGACGACGAGCAGATTGATTGGCTCGAGTATCGACACTGGCGGCGCCTGGTGCGGGGAGACGGTTCCGGGAAAACCGAAGTCCTGGAAACCCCGATCACGGACCTCTGCGGTTATGACCAAACCCGGCCACGCCGCGAGGAGGAAATCTCGTTGGTGACCGACCTGATGCTGTCGTTGAAGCTGCTCGATTGGTCGGGCGAAGGGCGGTTGATCGTTCGGGCGTCGGACGGAAGTGAGGAGTTTCGCATCGAAATCGAACCGGGTACCGGGTCGTGGGCGGTCTCCCAGAATGGTCGGCCCGTGGCTTCCGACACCCGCAAACCGGCTGGCCGCAAAAAGGGCCTGCGGATTGAGGTATCCCTGTTCGATCAGGAGTTTCTCTTGGCGTTTGACGGCAAGCCGGTTGTCGGGTGGCCTTACGTCCCATCGCAACCCCGGCAACCAACTTCCCGCCCCCTGGCAATCGGGACAAAAGGATTGCAGGTAAAAATCGGGGACCTGCGGGTCTACCGGGACGTCTACTATACCCGTCCCGTGGGGATACGTGCCCGCTGGGGGGTGGATCAACCCGTGCAACCCGCCGACGATGAATACTTCGTTCTCGGCGACAACAGCCCGGTCTCGGAGGACAGTCGCACCTGGTCCCAACCCGGCGTGCCGGCGAAACTGCTTGTGGGCAAGCCCCTGGTAGTCCATTTCCCCTGCCGGCTCGTTTACTGGGGCGAGTCGGTTTTTCAAGTTCCAGATCTGGGGAGAATTCGGTATATTCGGTAAATTAGGATGGCTTGGCAGTGGGCGGAAACCTTTTGGGGCACAATAACGTAGACATTGCTACGCAAAAACAGTACCCTCCTTTCTCAGCCTCCACTGCGGAGCCTTGCCCCCAACCTGTACTTGGAAATGTCGAAGAAGAAAACGCCCCACAAGAAATCGCACAGTTCTCGAGTGCAGCGGGAGGAGCGTACCCGCCGTGACGCTCGGTCGCGCGGCAGCGAATCACCTTCGCGGAAGAAACGAGACGGCAAGGAATCCGATTCGGACCAATCGGCGTTAAGTAAGATTCCCTCGCAGGCGGCAATCCGCGAGACGATTGAATCGGTGGTGATTGCCTTCATTTTGGCGTTTCTGTTTCGCACGTTCGAGGCCGAGGCATTCGTGATTCCGACCGGCTCGATGGCCCCAACGCTGATGGGGCGCCACAAGGACGTGGAGTGTCCGGAGTGCGGTTGTTGGTATCAGGTCAGCGCGAGCCGCGAGATTGACAAAGAAACGGGAAAACAGACGAGCAACGTTACGGCAGGCACCTGCCCGATGTGCCGTTACACGATGCCGATGAAGCCGACCGGTCGCTACGACCAAAGATATGATTCCTTCAGCGGCGACCGCATTCTGGTCGACAAGTTCCTGTACCAGTTCATGGATCCCGAACGTTGGGACGTGGCCGTTTTCAAGTTTCCGGGCGGCGCCAAAATGAACTATATCAAACGAATAGTAGGGTTGCCGAACGAATGGCTCAAGATCAGCCACGGCGACTTGTTTACCAAGCCCCACGATGAGGGGGAAGAGAGCAACGGGGAGTTTACGATCGCGCAGAAGCCGCCCGACAAGCTACGGGCGATGCTCCAACCGGTCTTCGACAATGACTACGCGCCGAAGCAGGGCTGGCCGCCACGGTGGAAAGCAGAGTCCCTACCCGGGGACACTTCCGGGGTTTGGGAGCCGGATGAGCCGTCCTCGTTCCACACGACGGGAGAGGCGCCGGGGGAACGTTGGCTGCGATACGAGCACCGCGTACCCAACGACGATCAGTGGAGGAAGTTGAAAGAGAGTCAGACGACCGACGGTCCGAAGCCCCAATTGATCTCCGATGGTTGTGCCTACAACACAAACGAACCCGGCTCGATCTTGTCGGGCCGGGATGTGGATGCCCTGGGGCTCCATTGGGTCGGCGATCTGGCCCTGTGCTGCACGCTCGAGGTGGAATCCGATTCCGGCGAAGCCGCCCTCGAACTGGTCGAAGGGGGATGGCGCATGCAGTGCCTCATTGACGTGGCTACCGGCGTTGCCACGCTTCGCATCGTTCGGGAGGACGGCACTGTTCTGGACGACTTTCGTCCCACGGCCGAGACGGACATCCGCGGCGGAACGAAGCATAAGGTCCTCTTCGCCAACGTCGACGATCAACTGCTGCTTTGGGTCGATAAACCCGGTGGCCGCGGACTGCCCCGGCGACTGGTCGAGTTCGACTCGTCGACGACATACTCCCGCCCGGATTACCCCAAGCCCACAGATGACGACTTGTCGCCCGTGGGCATCGGGACGAACGGGGCCCGGCTCCGGGTCGGCCACCTGAAAGTCCTCCGCGACATCTACTACATTGCCGACACCGGCACTAACAGCAATAGCGGGCTCTTGGGGAGTGTGGCTACGGACTTCAAGCAAGCCACTCACCCCGCGCTAAAGCACCAGCCACAGTTGATGTTGAAGAATCCCGAGTTCTGGGACATGTTCGACGACGATAATATGCAGGAAGTAATCTTCGATATCGGCAACGACCGGTTTGTCGTGCTGGGCGACAACAGCGCCAAGAGCGAGGACTGCCGGCTATGGGATAAAGGCAAAGTCTGGAACGAGAGGGAAAACTACGTCAGCCGCGAATTGCTGATCGGCAAAGCGTTGTTCATCTACTGGCCCCATTCCTGGGATAAAGCACCCGGGACCCACATTCCGTTCCCCTTTTTCCCCAATTTCTCGGACATGGGTTTCGTACGCTGATTACGGCATGGAGAACCACGAATCACGGACCGGTCGATGTTAGAAACTCAAGGATTGGTGAAAATCTACGGAGCACGCCGCGTTGTGGACGGCGTGAGCTTCCGCGTGCAGGAGGGAGAAATCGTCGGGTTGCTCGGGCCCAACGGCGCCGGAAAAACCACCTGCTTCCGAATGACCTGCGGCATGATCGAGCCGAACAAGGGAAGGGTCGTCCTGGGCGGAAAAGACGTCACCCACTGGCCCATGTACCGGCGGGCACGCGACGGCGGCATGGGATATCTCGCCCAGGAATCAAGCGTCTTCCGAAAACTCACCGTCGAGAAGAACCTGCTGGGTGTGATGGAGATGCTGGGTTTCGACCGCCGGCGACGAAGGCGACGATGCGACGAGCTGCTCGAACAGTTCGACATCACCCGGCTTCGCAAGTCGCTTGCCATGTCGCTCTCCGGCGGCGAACGGCGGCGGTTGGAAATCGCCCGATGCCTCGTCTCCAACCCCAAGATCATCCTCCTCGACGAGCCGTTTACCGGGATCGACCCGGTGACCATCGCCACCATTCAGGCGATCGTCCGCCGGCTCCGAAACGACGGCATTGCAGTCCTGATCACCGATCACCAGGTCCGCGAGACGCTCCAGATCACCGACCGCAGTTACGTGATCCGGGCCGGCCAGGTGTTGTGTCACGGCTCGCCGGACGAAGTGCTTGCGAATCCCGAGGCAAGGAGGTGCTATTTCGGTGAGGATATGGACATTCCCGCCCGGCAGGCAAGTACACCCGCCTCGCCGCCGCACAGCGGGCCCGGCACGCCCCATCAGCGCGACGCACATTCGCCCGCGGAGACTCCGCAGGATTTGACCTGAGGGATCGCTCAGAAATGGGCAATTGGGCTCATAAAGCGACCGTTGGTCGCGCCCCGCGTCACCCAAAGCCGTTCCCAGTCGCCCGGCGCGACCAACGGTCGCGGCTTTATGCCGTGTGGCCATCCGAACGAGTCACTCCAAGTATTCGGAAGAGCATTTGCTAGAGGGCGTCGACGACGTTGATTCGGCGGCCGCTGCGGTCGAACTTGACGTAGCCGTCGATCAAGGCATAGAGGGTGTAGTCGTTGCCTTGTCCCACCCCCTTCCCGGGGTGGAACTTCGTGCCCACCTGCCGGACGAGGATATTGCCCGCGACGACCCGCTCGCCGCCAAATTTCTTCACGCCGCGGCGCTGCGCGTTGCTGTCGCGGCCGTTTCGGCTGGAGCCTTGTCCCTTCTTGTGTGCCATCAGTCTCTCCTTACCGGGAAACTTCCTTTTTACCGGTAAACCCACTCGTGGTCAACAGCGCCGGGACAGCCGAAGCGAATTTCCCGCTCGTGCTGGTAGAACTGATCCCCGGGCCGCCAGAAATTGAGCCTCAGCGTCTTGGAAGTCAACTTCCTGCCCGCCCCCAACTGGTCCCCCAGCTTGTAGGCGCCCGCCGCGTCCGACCACTTGTAGGCGTTGGTCAAACCCTTGATGTAGATCGAGAAGCGGTCAATCGACGGATCGAGCGCCCTCCAAGTGGCGATCCCCCAGACCGTTTCGCCCGGCTTGATCATGCGGCACATTTCGACCGAGTTGTAGAAGCGACGTTTGCTGTCTTCCTTCAATTTTATCGGTCCCAGCGCAATGGGAATTACGCGATCGGGATAGACCTTGTTGAAGCCCCGGTCTTCCGTGACCGCGTCGCGGCCCTCGAGCAGGAACTCGGGAACAAAGCGGATCGGCCGGTCCTCGCGGTAGACCTGCCAGACCTGCTTTCCCTCGAAGGTCTGATAAGGGAGATCAAGATCATGCTTGGGAACCATCATCTGGCCCGGGTTCCTGACGGCGTACACCAAGTACCAAATCAACTCCCGCCGCATGACCCCGCCGGGTTGAGGGATGTCGACCTTGATCATCCGCACCGGCTTGAAGAAAAACTCCAGGCACCAGATTTCGTGCCGGTAAGGAACGTCCTTGGCCCAGTTGAAATTCTTGTCGAACGCCAGCAGCTCGACCATGTCGTGGCGGCTGCTCGATTCCGCTTCCTTCCATTCCTGATCGATGATCTTGATCACGCCCGGCGCCATTACCCGGTGGCTTGATTCCGAACCGGGTAGCGGCCTTTTGGGGATTTTGACTGGGGGTGCAGTCTTCGGCGCCACAGGCTTGCGGGCCTCTTGGGCCAACACCGCACCTGCTACCGCCAGAATTGCGGATATTCCGAGACAGGTCCATGAACGGATCGCGAGATTCATCGAAAGCCTCTCAATCTCTGGGACAAGTCAGGTATGTAACATCTAGTATAGTTACGGCCCCCCGCCAAAGTCAAGTTTCGATGGCCCCCCGACAGAGTAGTGTGGGAGATGAGGGAGATAAATCGTGTCTACGTCTACCCAACTCTTCGCTTGTACTTCAGCAATTTATTCGACTCGCGCTAGTCCACGGATGGTCTGGATGGCCCACTCGCCCTGGAAACCACTAATTTGTGGGGTGCAAGGTGCTCGGCTCTGTCTGAAAACGGCTTTCTGCGTGCAGCTACCGTCACCAGACGGTGAAAGAAGCCGCTTTTTACGAAAGATTGGTGGAAGGAGGGGGTCAGGTCCAAGTTTTCGGCCAACGATTCACGTGAAAAATACGCTGTCTCGCCGAAAATTGGACCAGACCCCGACTTTTTCAACGGGCTGCTAGCCCCCTCAATCCCTATTCCCCAACCCCTAACTCCGTTCAAACCGCCCCGATGCGGCGTCGCTTCGTTGACAATTGCACCCCGCCTATTTAGAGTAAATGCGTGGGGTTCCTAATTTTCTGCTCGTTTTTGAGGATTTGTCGTGACTGAAAAGGCCTGGGGAGGCGTGTTCGAGACGGCGACCGACCGCCGCATGGAGGAGTTCACCGAAAGCGTGAGCTTCGACCGTCGCCTTTACGCCCAAGACATCACCGCATCAATCGCCCATGTCCAGATGTTGTGCAAGGCCGGTCTCCTGCCCCACGATGAATGCCAACAAATCGAGCAGGCATTGGAGGAAATTCGCCTGGAAATTGAGCAGGAAAAATTCGACTACCATATCGAGTTGGAAGACGTACATACGCACATCGAGCAGGCACTGACCGAGCGTGTCGGCGATCTGGGTCGAAAGCTGCACACCGGGCGAAGCCGAAACGATCAGATCGCAACCGACATGCGGCTTTGGGTCCGCCAGGCGATCGACCAGACCGACCGGCGGCTGGCGGAGTTGCAGCGGGCGCTCCTCGGGCGGTGCGACCGCGACGCGGACGTGATCCTGCCCGGCTATACCCATCTGCAACGGGCCCAGCCGGTCCTGGCCCCCCATTATTGGCTTTGCTACTGCGAGAAGTTCCAGCGGGACCGCCACCGCCTGGCCGATTGCCGTCACCGAACCAACGTGTTGAGCCTTGGAGCGGCGGCGTTGGCGGGCACGAGCATCCCGATCAACCGGGCCGACGTGGCCGAGCGGCTCGAATTCGACGACGTGGCGGCCAACAGCCTCGACGTATCGAGTGATCGCGATTTCGTGATCGAGTTCGTCTTCGTGCTCACATTGATCGCCGAACACCTCAGCACCTGGGCGGAGGAATGGATCCTCTGGTCGACCACCGAGTTCAACTTTCTGAAGTTGCCGGAGAAGTTCTGTACGGGCTCGTCGATCATGCCACAAAAGGTGAACCCCGACTTGTTGGAGCTGATTCGCGGGAAGACCGCCCGGGTGGTCGGCAATTTGCAGACGCTGCTGGTGCTGGTGAAGGGATTGCCGCTGGCGTACAACCGCGATTTGCAGGAGGACAAGCCGCCGCTGTTTGATTCGTTCGACACGGTCAGCGCGGCGTTGGACCTGGCCGCGCCGCTGGTGGCCGAGACCGAGTTGAATCGCGAGGCAATCGCCGAGCGGCTCGACCGGGGGCATCTCGACGCGACCGCACTGATGGAATATCTGATCCGCCGGGGGATTCCCCAACGTACCGCCCACAGTCTGGTCGGTCGGCTGGTCCGCAAGGCGATCGACCGCGGAGTGCGGCTGTCGGACCTTCCGTTGAGCGAATTTCAGGAGGCCGACCCCGATTTGGACGGGAGCGTCTTCGAGGTGCTGAGGGCCGACAACGCGGTGGCCGCGATGGTCAGCTACGGTTCGACCGGACCGGACCAGGTAGAAGAACAAGTGAAGCATTGGAAGGAACGCCTGGAAAACTCGGAGACCGCACAGGTATTTGGAAAGACACATCCGCTTTGATGAAGACGAAACTTACCATGAACGACCACTGCCGAAAGAGATTCTGGCTGTGCGCGGCCTTGCTGTCGCTGCCGGCGACGTTGATCGGCGCACCTGCCCTGGCTCAGCGTGAAGACGTTGAAGTAACCGAGCCGGAACATCCCGCCGTGCTGGCCATTCTGGAGACGAACCCGACCACCCCCTCGGAATGTGCCCAGGCGGCGCAGACCCTGGCCGATCTCGAGCGACCCGAGTTAGCAAGAAAATTCATCAAGAAAATTCTCGCCGCCAGGCTGACTCCTGAATTGTATATCGAGTTGGCCAAGCACTTCGGTACGACGACGTTTACCCAAATGGGCTCGAACGCCGATCTGGCGCCGGAGGGAAAGAGGCTTTCCGACGCGGTCCTCAACGCGGTTAACAACTACTTGCAGGATCCCAAACGGATTACCGCCATGATCACGCAGCTTCAAGACCCTGCGGAGGAAAAGCAAGCCAAGGCATTCATGGCGCTGCGGGAAGCCCGTGGAGCGGCCATCGGCCAACTCGTCGCGGTGCTGGCCGACGCGTCCCTCGCCAAGGAACATCCCATGGTCCGGGCCGTTCTGGTCCAGATGAAATCCGAGGCCGTCGACCCGCTCCTGGGAATCCTCGAACGATCCGATCCGCGACTGATGGTCCAGGCGATCCTCGTGCTGCGCGAGATGCGGGCGCTGAAGACGCCGATCTACCTGCTGGGACCCTACACGTCGGACAAGAGCGATAAAAACGTTCGCGCGGCCGCCCGCGCTGCACTGCTGAGAATGGTCGGCCACCTGCCGACGCGGGAAGAAGCAGTCCGCATCTTGATGGATCGCGCCAAAGACTACTACGACCGCGGCCAGGCGATCGACCGCGTGGTCGACGGAAATGTGAGGATGTGGAGTTGGAACCAGGGCGAGCAGAAGTGCATCGTCACCGTCGTTCCGGTCGAAACGGCCCGGCGGATGATCGCGGCCCGGTTTGCACGCGACGCCTTCGCTCTGAACAAGGACAACCACGACGCCAAAATGCTCTATCTGGCAACCATGCTCGAAGTAGCAGCGCTCGAAGCGGGGTTGGATGCGCCGTTCGAGGAGGGCGAGGGAACCGCGACCGCCGAAGCCGTTACGTTTGGCATGCCGACGATGGAACGGCTTCTCGAATACGCCATGAAGAACGACCACCCCGTTGCGGGAATGATGGCGGCGCGGATCCTCGGCCGCCACGGCGATGCCGAAGAGCTGCTGCGGCGCAGGCCGGAACCGTGCCCCTTGGTCCGCGCCATCCGAAGTCCCGACCGGCGGCTGCGACTCGCGGCGGTCGACGCCGTGTTTCGCCTCCAGCCGGCATGGCCGTTTGCCGGATCGAGCTACATCCCCGAAGCCCTGAAGTTCTTCGCCGCAACCGGCGGCAGTCCTCGGGCCATCGTGGCCGGACCGAGGACCGGCGAGTCGCGCGAACTCGCCGGAGTGCTGGCAGCGATGGGATACCAGGTCGAGACCGCTGTGAACGGCCGCGAACTGGTCCGCAAAGCGTGCGCGTCGCCCGACTACGAACTGGCCATGATCGATACGGGAATCGAAAACCCCCGGCTCGGCGAGACGTTGCAACAATTGCGCAAGGAGACGGGCAGTGCCGACTTGCGAGTAGGAATACTCGCCAGGCACGGCCACCTTCCCCGGGCGCAGCGCCTGGCCGGCCGCGACCCGCTGGCGATGGCCTTTTCGCGGCCCCACGACCAGGCCGCAATCGAGTGGCAGGTCGAGCAACTCAAGACGCTCGCGCCGGAGCGGTTCGTCAGGCACAAGCAGCGGCAGGTCCAGGCAGCCGAGGCACTCCAGCGCCTGGCCGAGCTGGGCGAGCCGGAAAACCGCTTCTACGACCTCCGCAGCGCCGAAAAAGCCGTCCTGACGGCACTCAATACCATGGAACTCAGCAACAAGGCAAGCGAGGTTCTCGCAAAGACCGGCACGCCCGAAAGCCAGCGGGTGCTCGTCGAGTTCGCCAGCCGGTGGACCCTGCCGGTCGACGCCCGAAAAGCCGCCGTCAAAGCACTCAAACGAAGCATCAAGAAACACGGATTGCTGCTGACGACCGACGAGATCTGGCGACAATACGAACGGTATGAGCAAAGCAAGGATTTGGACGAGGACACGCAGTATATTCGCAGCCTGATCCTGGACGCCATCGAATTACCCACCTTGGCCGTGCGACGCGCCCAGGAAATAAAAAAACCAAAGAAGTAGCTCTACGGATGCAGCAACCTATCACGGAGTCACGATGACTCAAAATCCCACCTCTACGACAACCACTGCAGAAACCGGCCCGCCGATCCCCGGGTTGATCGGCTCCGGGACCGCCATGGAGAACGTCTATCGCCTCACCCGGCAGGTGGCCCGGTCGAATGCTTCGGTGCTGCTTCTGGGCGAGACGGGGACCGGCAAGGAGCTGATCGCCAAGGCGATCCACCGCCTGAGCCCGCGCGGCAGCGGCCCGTTCGTCCGCGTCAACTGCGGCGCACTGGCCGAAAACCTGCTGGAAAGCGAGCTGTTCGGCCACGTCCGCGGCTCCTTCACCGGCGCGGTCAACAACCGCACCGGACGATTCGAAGCCGCACATACCGGCACCGTCTTCCTCGATGAAATCAACACCACCACGGCGAAGCTCCAGGTCAAGCTCCTCCGGGTGCTCCAGGAGCACGAGTTCGAAAGGGTTGGCGACACCGAAACGATCCGCGTCGACACCCGTGTGATCGCCGCGAGCAATCGCGACCTGCTCGAAGAGGTCGAGGCGGGCCGGTTCCGCGAGGACCTCTACTACCGGCTCAACGTCGTGACGATCTACCTGCCGCCGCTCCGCGAACGGCGCGAGGACATCCCCGAGCTGGTCAACCATTTCCTGAAAATCTACAACGAGCAGAACGACTGCCACGTGCCGCGCGTCGAACGGGCGGCCATGGAAGCACTCCGGGCCTACGACTGGCCGGGCAACGTCCGCGAGCTGCAGAACTACGTCGAGCGCGCGGTCGTGCTGGCCACCGGCGAAGAGATGACCCCCGATCTCTTGCCCGAGCAGGTCCTCGGCCAAAAACCCCGCCGGATCGGCCGCCGCCGCGCTGCCGATATCGAAACCCTCGCCGCCGAACTCGTCGAACAGGGCATCAGCACCGCCGGCGCGAATGCCAACAGCCTCCACGCCACGATTGTCAACCGCGTCGAACGCGAACTAATCGCCCAGGTTATGACCGGCGTCAACAACGTCCAAACCAAAGCTGCCGCACGACTAGGCATCAATCGCAATACGCTCCACAAGAAGCTCAAGGAGTACGACTTGGAGAAGTAGTCTTCCGCCCGAAAGAGGATTCCCATGAGCAAAGTGAAAGTCGCCACGCTCGTTGTCGTTGCCTTGTTGGTCGTCATCGTGATCCTGCAGAACACCGACGAGGTGGAAACGAACGTTCTGTTTGCCACCATCAAGATGACCCGGGCTGCGCTGCTTCTTGTGACCCTCTTTGTCGGATTCCTCATCGGTCTGTTGACGGCCGGCCGGCTGGGACGGAAACGAAAGAAATGACCGACCGACAACGAAAGGCGACGTGATGAACCGGAAGTGAGGTCGTTGCGATCGGCAGTCAAGTCTCCTCATTCCCCCCGAGTACGCGCAACGCCCGTGAAACCGCCGGGCACACTTCCGCTACACGCAGCACATCAACCGGTTCCACAATCGCAGCGGGCATCTCTTGCAGAACCGCTTTTACTCGTGTGCCCCGAATGAAGGGCACTACTGGACAGCCATAGCCTACGTCGAGCAGAACCCGGTTCATGCCCGGCTGGTCCGTTGTCCATGGCGTTACCGATGGTCGAGCGCGGCCGCCCACTGCGGTCTTGCCAAAGACCGGTCTGGATTCTGCGACCTCGAGGCATGGAATCGCCGTGCGTCGGGAAACCATTGGAAAGACAGGCTTTACTCCGCCGCCGCCGCCAGCCGCTGCGTAAGAAACGCCAGCGTCGTCGGCAACTGCCGGTTCACGTAGGACCATTGATGGCCGCCTTCGACCTCTTCGTACTGGTGAGCGATCCCGAGTTCTTCGAGCAAGGCGTGGAACCGGCGGTTGTATGCCAATAGATGGTCGCTGGCGCCGACGTCGAAACGGATGGCCATAGGCGGGCCGTTGGTGAGTGTCTTGGCCAGCTCCCAGAGATCGTACTTCCCGCCGGGCGGGGCGACCGCTTGCATGAACGGGGTTCGCTCGGGGCGGTCGGGGCGCAACGCGTGGCCGAAGGCAAACGAACCGGCCTGAGTGCAGATGGCCGAGAATCGATCGGGGTGTTTCAACCCCAGCATCATCGCCCCGTATCCACCCATGCTGAACCCGGCCTGGCCGCGGCCCTCCCGCGCGGCGATCGTCGGGAAATTGGCGTCGACGTAATCAACAATCTCGACGGCGAAGTGGTCCTCCCATGCAAAGCCGCCCGGCCTCGGGTCGTTGCAGTACCAACTCTCACCGGCACTGGGCATCACGACGATCAGGTCGAACCCTCCGGCAAGCTGCTCGATGTCGGTGTTGCCGGGAAACGACGCGTGACTCCCGTCTGAGCCGTGGTGCAGATACACGGTCGGGTATCGCGACTTGCCGCTTTCCGGTACGAGCACGTTCATCGTGGCGGTTCGGCCGAGGATCTTTGATGCGAACTCGACGGTTTGCAGTGTCATCATTGATGTTCTCTTCTTTCGTCTTCCGGGCATCAACTCGCGTTTAGCGGGCGGGCTTGCCCGCCCGCTGTGATCATGGGACTTTGCCGCGGCGCAACGGCGGGCAAGCCCGCCCGCTAAACGGTACCGACGGCTTCAGTAGTTGAAACGCACGCCTCGTTGCCGGAGTTGTGTTACCAGTTCTCGCGTCGAGGTGTACTGCACGGCATCGAAGCCGAATTCTCTTGCCCCGGCGACGTGCTCTTCGCGGTCGTCGACGAAGAAGATTTCACCCGGCCGGCAACCGGCCAACTCGGCTGCGGCGTGATAGATTCCGGCGTCGGGCTTCATGACCCCGACGCGGAAACTTGGGACGTGGACATCGAACCCCTCACCGACGATGCGGAAACGCCGCCGGCAGAATTCCCAATGGCCTTCGCACGTGTTTGATAGCAGGCCGATCGGCCAGCCGGCTTCACGGAGTCGGGTGACGATCGGCAACATGCTCGCGTTGATCTTGAAGATGTCGCAAGCGGCGTATTCCAGCTCGTCGTAGTCGGGCCTGGTGCCCGTCCTTTCGCAGAAGATTTCATAAAACTCCCGGCCGGTGATTTCGCCCAGTTCGTATCGTTTTTCGAGCCCGCCGTGCAGCAATACTTCCCGGACCACCGCCGGCTCGATCCCCGCCACCTCGGCCATCTGGGCGAACATTCGCTCCAGGGTGAATGTGACCAGCACGTTGCCCAGATCGAAATAGAGAAACTTCGGCGGCATGGTTCTTCTCTGAGTTCACACAAGACCCCCCGCACTGCGTGCGGGGGCTTTTCTCCATCCACTATCCACCATCCACTATCCACCATCCACTTCGTACTGTCTACAGTCCACTACTGACTGCGGAGCCGCTCGCAAATCTCGGGTGCGCAGTCCTCCTTGTTGACCCGCCATTGCTTGAGCGTATCGCGGTCGCGGATCGTCACGGTGCCGTCCTGCATCGTCTGCCCGTCGACGGTGATGCAGAAAGGGGTCCCGACCTCGTCCTGGCGGCGGTACCGCCGTCCGACGGCCCCCTTCTCGTCGTAGAACGCGGTGAAGTGCTGCTTCAGGTCCTTGTAGATCTCACGTGCGACTTCCGGCATTCCGTCTTTCTTGACCAGCGGAAAGACGGCCGCCTTGATAGGTGCGAGCCGGGGGTGGAACTTCAGAAATACCCGCTTGGTCAGCTTGCCCTTCTCGTCGGGCACTTCATCCTCGTGGTACGCCTCGCAGAGGAACGCCAGGGTCGCCCGGTCGGCCCCGGCCGACGGCTCGATCACGTGGGGCACGAACCGTTCGCCGCTGAGGTCGTCGCGATAGCTCAGGTCCTTGCCGCTTCCGCGGTAGCACGGCTGCCCGCGTTCATTTTTTTCGACCACAAAATCGTTACCCTCGCGGACCAGCTTGCCCTCCATGTGGCTTCGCAGGTCGAAATCGCCGCGATGGGCCACCCCCTCCAACTCGCCGAACTCGCCCTCGGCCAGGAACGGGAACGCGTATTCGATGTCGGCCGTGCCGCACGAGTAGTGACTCAATTCGTCCGCATCGTGGTCCCGCAATTGCAGCCGGTCGCTCGCCAGCCCCAAGTCGACGTACCACTGAAACCGCCGGTCGCGCCAGTACTTGTACCACTCGGGCGACGTGCTCGGATGGCAGAAGAACTCGATCTCCATCTGCTCGAACTCCCGCGAGCGGAACGTGAAGTTCCGCGGCGTGATCTCGTTCCGAAAAGCCTTGCCGATCTGGGCAATGCCGAACGGCACCCGCACCCGGGTGCTGTCGAGCACGTTCTTGAAGTTGACAAAAATCCCCTGGGCGGTCTCGGGGCGGAGGAAAGCTTTACTCGACTCGTCGCGCACGGCCCCATAAGACGTTTCAAACATCAGGTTGAATTCCCGCGGCTCGGTCAAGGTACCCAGCGTCTTGGCGTCGGGGCCGAGCACCTCGTCGAAATGCTCGAATGCCGCGAGACAAAGCGTCGCTTCGTCCCATTGCAAGCGGTCCTTGTTCTTTGCCCGAAGATTGAAGAACTTCAGGGCCTTCTGCTCCATCTCGGCCACCCCCTCTTCGCCCGATTGATAGCTGGTCACGAAGATCCGCTTCCCGTTATATTCAACCCAGCGGCCCTCGACCTGATCGTGGCGGTAACGCCGCTTCGACTCGCGGCAATCGACCAGGTAATCGCAGAACAGGTCGTAGTGGCCCGAGCACTTCCAGACCTGCGGGTGCATGATAATCGTGCAGTCGAGCCCGGTCATTTCGTACGTGGACGGGGCGCCCGGCGGCACCTCCAGCTCGTTGTGCGAGGTGACCATGTCGTACCACCACGCCTCGCGGACGTTCCGCTTCAACTCGACCCCGAGCGGGCCGTAGTCCCAAAACCCCTGCAACCCGCCGTAAATCTCACTCGACTGAAAGAGAAATCCACGCCGTTTGCACAGGGCAACCAGTTTTTCCATTTCCATGGCGACGGCCAATTCCGACGGTTGAGTAGCTTGTTGCCAAACAAAACTCTTTAGCTGTCTCCCGTATGCTGTTTTCAGTATACCGTGCAAAAATACCGGCCGATAGGGGGGCAACCCTTGCCCGATCCTCCGCTTCCGGCGACAATTGTGCCATGCCGGAAGCTTCGTCCCAAACTGCCAGGACGCAGGTTGATGAGCAGGCCGCAGGCCCGCGGTACCAGCCGCTGGTGATTGTGTTGGTGGCGGTGTGCCTGGGAATTGTCGTCGATCGGTTCTGGCCGATGCCGGTTCGGGCATGGTGGGCGAGCGCCGTGGCCGGATGGGGGCTCTGGCTCCTGCTTTGGCGGCGGGGTTGGGAACAGGCAGGAGCCGTTGTGCTGCTGGCGGCGGTTGCAGCAACGGCGGCCTCGTGGCATCACTGCCAATGGTATCTCTTCCCCGAGAACGAGTTAGGCTGTTTCGCCATGGCCGATGCCCAGCCGGTTTGCCTGGAAGCAATCGCCCGGAAATCCGCCGAGGCGTTGCCGCTGCCGGAACGAAACCCGATGCGCCCGATCCCGATCGGCGATCGGACCCGGCTCGATGTCGAGCTGGTCGCGCTCCGCGACGGGAGCCGGTGGCGGCCGGTCTGTGGCCGCACGCGGTTGGAAGTTCACGGCCGCTTGCTCCGGATCGATGCGGGCAACCGTTTGCGCATTTTTGGCCGACTTTCAGCACCCGCTGCGGCCGGGAACCCGGGCCAGTTCGATTATGCGGCGTATCTTCGCGCCCGGCGATGCCGCAGCCGCCTGCGGACGGCCTTTCCCGAGTGCGTGTCGGTCGTGGATCGCCGCTCCGGTTGGAACCCATTGGAACTGATCAATCGAACGCGGAGCCATTGCAGCCGTGTGCTTCAGAAGAACCTGGATCCCAGGCAGGCCGCGCTGGCATCGGCCGTGTTGCTGGGCGCCCGCGAACGGCTCGATCCCGAACAGAAACAGGCGTTTTTTGAGACCGGCACGGTCCACCTGCTGGCAATCTCGGGATTGCACGTGGGGATTCTTGCCGGGGCATTGATGTTTGTGATGTTGAGGGCGCCGATTCCGCGCGGCCCGGCCGTGCTCTTCGTTGCCGGTGCGACGGTCTTCTACATGCTGCTGACCGACGCCCGCCCGCCGGTGATTCGGGCGACGATCCTCGTGGTCATGATGTGCTGGTCGCTGTATGTCGGCCGCCGGGTGCTCGGGTTCAATTCGCTGGCGGCGGCGGCGCTGATCGTGCTAGCATGGAACCCGGCCGATTTGTTCCACGTCGGGGCTCAACTCTCGTTCCTTGCCGTAGCGACGCTGGTGTGGTTTGCGCCGATGTGGATGGGCGAGGCCGACCGAAAGGACGCCCTGGAACGGCTCATCGCCGAAAGCCGGGGATGGCCGGCGCGGATGGTCTGGGCCGTCGGTCGCGGCGCCCGGCACCTGACGTTGGTCAGCACACTGATCTGGCTTCTGGTGTTGCCGCTGGTGATGGCCCGGTTTCATTTGTTCACCCCGATCGCCATGGTGCTGAACACGCTTCTTTGGATTCCGATGGCGGCATCGCTGCTTCTTGGCTTTGCGACATTGGTGCTCGGTTCGCTCGTGCCGGCATTGGGGGCGTTGTGCGGCCGGCTTTGCGACTTCAATCTCTGGCTTCTGCAAGGCGCCGTTGACCATGCCCGGGCGATTCCGGGCAGTCACCTTTGGGTCCCCGGTCCTGCGGACTGGTGGCTGGCGGGATTTTACGGCGGATTGGCGATACTGGCGGCGGCGCCGAAAGTCCGTCCGCCGAGGCGCTGGTGCCTGGCGATTCTGGCCGTGTGGGTTACGGTCGGGTTTGCCGTTGCACGGCTCCGCGACGATCCCAATCGGCTCGATTGCACGTTCCTCTCGATGGGCCACGGTTGTGCAGTCGTGCTGGAACTTCCGTCGGGGCAAACAATGCTCTACGACGCGGGGCAATTCGCCTCGCCGGGCGCCGGGTCGAAGTCGATCGCCGGTTTCCTCTGGTCGCGAGGGGTTACGCATCTCGACGCCGTTGTCCTGTCGCACGGCGACATCGACCACTACAACGCCGTGCCCGAACTCCTCGAGCGGTTCTCGGTCGGAGTGATTTACGTGTCGCCTTTCATGTTCGAGGAGCCAAACGATGCCTTGGACGCCTTGAAGAAGGCGATTACCCGCTCGGGCGTTCCGATGCGCAGGCTTCGCGGCGGCGACGTATTGCCGGGCGGTGAAGGCTGCCGGATCGAAGTCTTGCACCCGCCGCAGCGAGGCGTATTGGGCTCGGACAACGCAAACAGCATTGTGCTTTCGGTCGAGTATCTCGATAGGCGAATTCTCCTGACAGGCGACTTGGAATCGCCCGGGCTCGACGCCGTTTTGGCGGAAGAGCCGCTCGACTGCGACGTGCTCCAGGCCCCGCATCACGGCAGCCGCGGCAGCAACTCGCCGGAACTGGCCGCATGGAGCACGCCGGAATGGGTCGTCGTCAGCGGTAGTCGTCGGTGGGACTTGGAGCCGGTTCGACGGACGTATGAATCCGTCGGCAGCCGGTTCCTACACACGGCCGATACCGGGGCGGTCCGCGTGAGGATCGACTCCGGCGGGGTCGCGGCCGCCCCATTCGTCAAGCCGTAACCAGAGCCCCGTGATATGACCGCCAGGGACTTTCTCTCGACTTTGGCGTGTCTCCCCGCTCTTTCGGGGGGATTTCGTCCAATAGTGGCTTTTCCGTCATTCCCTGCTCGATCCCGGTTGCAAGGGAACGTGTAGATGATAAACTGATGGTCTTAGTAAGTTGTTACATGTTAATGTAGGTAAGTTCTGGCAGACACGCGGGAGGACGTGCTTCGGCGGAAGTGGAGCTGGCCGACCAAGGTGGAAGAGTCGCGGTAGCAGATGACTATTACGAGAGAGCGGAAAACGGAGCTGATTGGGGAATTTCGGCGGAGCGAGGATGATACGGGTTCCCCGGAGGTCCAAATTGCCATTCTGACAACCCGGATCAACGGGCTGACGGAGCACCTTCAGGGGCACAAGAAGGACTTTGCCTGCCGGCGGGGTCTTCTGATGCTGGTGAGTCGCCGCCGGCGGCTGTTGGACTATCTCAAGAAGGTCGATCCGCAGCGTTACCTCGACATTATTCGACGTCTGGAGATCCGCAAGTAATCGCGGCGGAGGTGCGCCTCCGAGGTTGGCTCGGTCGCCGAGCGCGGCGTCGCTCATGGATGTTCTTGTCCATTACAGGCGGCTCTGTTCCTTTTCGCCTGGGGAGAGTAAATGTTCCCTAGTTGTCATGCGGCCTCTTCTTGCGCCGTGCTCTGCTGGAGCTTGTAACCAGGATGAAGACAGGTGAAACATTGAAAGTACGAGTTGAACGACAGATTGGGGCACAGACGTTTTCGATTGAAACGGGCGAACTCGCCAAGCAGGCGGCCGGGAGTTGCCTGGTGCAGTATGGAGAAACGGTCGTATTGGTAGCGACCGCGACCGGTCCCCCGCGGCCGGGAATCGATTTCTTTCCGCTGACTTGCGATTACCGGGAGCGCATGGCGGCGGCGGGGAAATTCGCCGGTGGATTCCTCAAACGAGAGGGACGCCCCACAACCAAGGAGACGCTGACGGCCCGGCTGATAGACCGCCCAATCCGGCCGCTCTTCAGCGAGGGATTCAACGACGAGGTGCAGGTCCAGGCCTTCGTGATGGCCAGCGACCGGCAGAACGACGGCGACGTCCTGGCGATGAACGGGGCGTCGGCCGCCTTGTCCATTTCGCCAATGCCGTTCCTTGGCCCTATTGCCTCCGTTCGGATCGGGTACGTCGGCAAGGAGTTCATTCCTTTCCCCACTCAAGACGCATTGGAGGAAAGCGAACTCGACCTGATTGTTTCGGGCAGCAAGGACGCAATCTTGATGATCGAGGGTTTTGCCCGCGAATTCCCCGAGCAGTTGATGGGCGATGCGATCATGTTTGCGCATGGCGTGATTGGGGAGCTTTGCAGATTGCAGGAAGAATTCGTCGAGAAAGTCAACCCGGAAAAACCGCCCTTCGTACCGCCTGAGCCCGATAACCTGTTTGACACACTCAAGGAGAAGTATTACGACGCATTACGGGACGCCGAATCGACCGAAGGCAAGCAAGCTCGCGGGGAGGCGTGCTCGGCGTTGAAGGAACGGGCCACCGAAGAAATGATCCCGGATCCCGAGGCCGAGGACGCCGTCGATCCGGGCCGGTTCAAACACGAGTGGCACGAGTTGGAGCGTCGGGTGGTCCGTGACCAGATTCTTTCGGGTACGCGCCCTGACGGCCGCGACAACACGTCGCTTCGCCCGATCGAGTGCAAGGTCGATCTGCTCCCTTGCGTCCACGGATCGGCATTGTTCCAGCGTGGTGAAACCCAGGCATTGATTACCCTTGCACTGGGTACCGGGCGCGACGAGCAGCGCGTGGACGGGCTCTTCGAGGAGTATTCCGAGAAGTTCATGCTTCACTATTACTTTCCGCCGTTTTCGGTGGGCGAAGTCCGCCCGATCCGCGGGCCGGGACGCCGCGAAATCGGGCATGGAATGCTGGCGGAACGGAGCGTCAAGCCCGTTCTGCCCGCTCCCGACGAGTTCCCCTATACCATTCGAATCGTCTCCGACATCCTCGAATCAAACGGGTCCAGCTCGATGGCAAGCGTCTGTGGCGCGACTTTGGGGTTGATGGCTGCGGGTGTTCCCATCAGCAATCCGGTTGCGGGGATCTCGGTGGGGTTGGTAAAGGAAGATGACCGTTGGGTCCTGCTTACCGACATTATTGGCGACGAGGATCACTTCGGCGACATGGATTTCAAAGTTGCGGGAACACAAAACGGGGTTACCGGGATACAACTCGATCTGAAGATTCACGGAATCAACGAAGAGATCATCCGGGCGGCGTTGGCCCAATCGCGGGAAGCCCGTATCGAAATCCTCCGGAAAATGATGACTACGATCTCTCGGCCGAAGAAGGAGATCTCCGAATATGCCCCCCGGCTGTTGCGCACCCATATCGACCCGGAGAAAATCGGCTTGTTGATCGGCCCCGGCGGCAAGATGATCCGCAGCATTCAGGAGACCACCGGCGCCTCGATCGAGGTCGAGGACGACGGCACGGTAACGATCGCCTGTTACAGTGCCGACGGCGCGCGGGTTGCCATGGACAAGATTGAAGCCCTGACTGCCTCGGTCGAAATCGGCCGGATCTACGACGGTCGTGTGACCAGCGTCAAGGATTTCGGGGCCTTTGTCGAAATTCTGCCGGGCAAGGATGGACTTTGCCACATCAGCGAGTTGTCCGACGGCTACGTCTCCAGCGTGTCCGACGTCTGCAAGGTCGGCGATCCGATGAAGGTCAAGGTCATATCGATCGACGATCAGGATCGCGTGAAACTCAGCCGCCGGGTCGCCATGAAGGAACTCGCGGAGACGGCCGGCGGCTCGGGCGACGATGCCGGATCCGGGGCCTAGCCGGGATGATTCATGGAACAACCAAGCAGGGGCATCTTGCCTCCGTTGGGAATATCGAATATCGAGTGATGAATGTCGAATGTCTTCCGATTCGACCTTCAAAATTCACCCTTCAATATTCGTTATTCAAACCAAGAATCCGCCCTGGTCGGCGGTTTGCAGTATCACCGCGACAAACCCCACTTTGGTTGCGGCCTCGGCCGCACTAGGGAATGATGCATGACTTCCTCGCCTCCTCCAAACGCCGACGAAACCAACCGGAGACTTCGGGAGCAGTACGAAGAGATTGCCCGGCTCACCGGGGCATTTGCGCATGAGATCAAGAACCCCCTGTCGACCATCCGCCTGAACGTGGAACTGTTGGCCGAAGACTTCCGCGAAGGCGATTCGCCGCGGGAGCGCCGAGGATTGCGAAAAGTCGAAGTGGTCCAGCGCGAGTGTCAGCGATTGCAGAACATCTTGGACGACTTCCTAAACTTTGCCAAGGTCCGCCAGCTCAACCTGCAACCGACCGACCTGAATGAGCAACTCAAGCGGGTGGTCGACTTCTTCCGCCCCAAAGCAGCCGAGACCGGCATCGAGGTCATCGACTACCTGGCCGGCGATTTACCCACGGTGCTCTTGGACCGCGAACTGTTTTACGGGGCGCTGCTGAACCTGGTCCTCAACGCCGAGCAGGCCATGCCCAACGGCGGGCAACTGGTCGCCCGAACCTACGAAACCGCCGACGGCGTCGCACTGGACTTGATCGATACCGGCTGCGGCATGGAAGAGAAAACCCGTGTCCACATCTTCGATGCGTTTTTCTCGACCAAGAGTGGCGGATCGGGCCTGGGACTGCCCACCGCGCGCAAGATCATCGAGGGCCACGGGGGCAGTATCTCCGCGCAAAGCGAGCCGGGCCGGGGCACCCAGTTCACCGTCAAACTACCCGTCCCCGCGCGACTGACCGGCGACGTGGAGGCGGGCGATTAGATTTTGGCCGTTTTCTGCAAATGGTACGAATTCTTTCACAAAAGCTCTAACCGGTCTGCCCTCCTTTTCTGCCTTCGGTCAAGATTTCAGCGGCATTCCGGCTCGAACGCTTGACGACACCGCCAGATGACGGTAGGCTACACCCTCCACCACATTCCGATTCCCGGCAAACGGTAGTCGGGATAGAATAACAAACTCGAGCGCCGTTGGAGGCAGAAACCAAAAGAATGTCCGCCATAGCCGCCTCCATCTTCAGATGTTGCGTCAAGGCCATCCGCGCCGGTGAACTCATCGTACGCGAGAGTTCCAAAGACAAGGAATTCCACTTCCAGAATTGGTTCAAAACCCGCCTCGGAGACACGCAATTTAACTTCGAGCAGGGCGGCCGCAACAGTTACCCGGACTTCACGTTAGTGAAATTCACGGAAGGCTACGAATGCAAGGGATTGGCCTATCCAGGACGTGATGCGAGTTTTGACTCCAATAGCCAGGTACCGACCGGCTTCCATAATGGCCGGACTATCTACTACGTCTTTGGGCGATATCCGAAGAATCCTGACGGGGACAGCTACCCCGTGCTCGACCTCGTCATCTGCCACGGTGACTTCCTGAACGCCGACCATGAATATGTCCACAAGAACAAGAGCGTGAAGGGCTTCGGCAGCTACGGCGACATTCTGATCCGGGACCGCAAGATGTACGTCGTGCCAACACCATTTCACCTTGTGGATGGCGTCGCACATCAGCAACCCCTGATTCTTCCATCCCATGGCAAACCAGGCGCCGGATTTGTCGAAGCAGAAACACTCACGCGCGTTGAGGCCGACGAGCTAATTGTGGGTTACTCCTTCGACCTTCGAACGAATGAGCTTGTCCCCGAAAAGGTATCCAACCCCGGTGCCGGCGCAGCGCACAGATTCCGGGCCTGGAGACTTGAGGGGGCGAAAGCTGAGACAGTTTCCATGCGGGCCACTTAGATGGACTTAAGAGGTGCAAGATTTGAAACTAATCGAAACAGACGTATTCTCATTCGAGTTCCTCTCACAGATCGGGGAGCGAGAGAGCTGGCGTAAGGAGGTGCATAGGCCCATCTACCACGTTCACAAGTGGTGGGCGAAGCGCCTGGGAACCGTCTTTCGCGGCATCCTCCTCGGCTGCACCTTGGAACCAAATGACGACCTTCAGGAAGAGTTCTACCGCCAGCATGACTTCTCTCGGTTCACGGTTTTCGACCCTTTTATGGGCTCTGGGACAACTATTGGCGAGGCCCACAAACTTGGATTCCCGGCTCTCGGTCGCGACATCAATCCCGTTGCGGTCAATGCTGTACGGGTCGCTCTTGGCCCCCTCGATCGGCGACGCATCCAAGTCGCATTTGACGAACTCTCGGACACGGTCGGCGACCGAATCCGCTCTCTCTACCGTTTCGAAGATTTCCAGAAACGGACACGTGAGGTCCTGTATCACTTTTGGGTCATGCAAACAAGCTGCCCAGCTTGCCGAAGCAGTGTGGATTTGTTTCCCTCTTACGTCTTCGCTAGGAATGCCTGTCCTAAACGGAAGCCACAAGTTCAGATTCTCTGTCCATCGTGCGGAAAGATATTCCCTAGCCTGTACGGGGAGAAATCTGCTTCTTGCCCATCCTGCGAACACCGCTTCAATCCAGAGAGCGGTCCAGCGAGGGGGCTAAAGGCAACGTGCCCGCATTGCACGCACTGCTTCAGAATTATCGACGCCGTAAAAAGGACACGCCCGCCGTTTCGTCATTACGCCAAACTCGTACTCAGACCAGACGGCGCCAAGGAATACTTGCCCACGTCGTTGGCAGACCAGAAAGCGTACACGGAGTGTTCCAGAACCTTGAACAAACTCGTTGAGAACGACGAGATCGCCCTTCCCGCTCTTGCCTTGGAAGACGGCTATAACACTCGCCAGGCAATAGGCTACGGATTCTTCACCTGGGCCGACTTCTTCAATGACCGTCAACTCTTGGCCCTTTCCCTTCTTCGTTCGGCAATCACCGATTTATCGGACGACATGGCTCGAAATGCTTTCCTGACACTCTTTTCCGGCGTGCTAGAGTTCAACAATCTCTTTGCCTCCTACAAGGGGGAGGGCACGGGCGCCGTGCGACACATGTTCTCCCACCACATCCTCAAACCTGAGCGGCGGCCGATTGAGGCCAATGTCTGGGGTACCCCCAAGAGTTCCGGATCTTTCTCCAACCTTTATCGCAGCCGCTTAGTCCGAGCGATCGAGTATCGCGCAATGCCGTATGAAGTGAACGGTACTGGCAAGGAGAAGGGCTTGGTCTGCTCACCGCCTTTCGCCGGGAACCTGCATCGATGGGGCGACAAACTCACGGCACGTGGCATTGCTCTGTCATGCGGCGATTCGTCAGTGACGGGCCTCCCTGACAGAAGTATGGACCTGATTGTGACCGACCCGCCTTTCTTCGATAACGTCCACTACTCAGAACTCGCAGACTTCTTCTATGCCTGGCAGCAGACCGGAGACGCCAAGACCACGCGCAGCGAGCGCGAAGTCCAGGACCCGGACGTTTATAAGTTTGCAGCAAAATTGCGGTCCGTCTACCGTGAGTGCCACCGTGTCCTCAAGCATGATGGGATCTTCGTTTTCACGTATCACCATTCTCGCGACGAAGGATGGACAGCGGTAGCCGACGCCATCCTCGGCGCGGATTTCCTGGTAGTAAACTCCCATCCAGTGAAAGCCGAGATGTCCGTTGCGACCCCGAAGTCACAGGCAAAGGAACCGATTCAGCTAGATATTGTGATTGTCTGCCGGAAAACGCAGGCCGACTGTAAACCGAAAAGGATCTCGCCCAAACAAGCCGTTGTTTCTGCAAAAAGCAAGCTCAAGCGCCTACACGAAGTTGGAATCAAGCTATCTCGGAGCGATTGCAGAATCGTCATGTTTGGACAACTTCTTACCACGCTCCGTTCGGCCAGCGAGGTAGACCAGATCATAAAACATGTCGACCGCGAGAGCGCGAAGCCACTGGATTTCGATCCCATCCCGAGCTACCAACCTCCACACGATGTCAGAGCCAAACTGCCCCAACGGGTTGTACAAAGGACTTTGTTTGACTAGATCTCTCACGAGACGTGTAATGGTTCCCATTGCAGCCTTGCGATATGATTACCGCCATGAGTAGCACAAAGCCCGAGAAACCGACCGGACCCCCGATTCGAGTGCTGGTCGTTGACAACGACAAGGCACACGCTGAAGTGGTGGCCGAAAGCCTCGATCGGGTGGGGTTTCAGTGCCGGGTGGCCGGCTCGGGAACCGAGGGGGCAGAAATCCTTGATGAAGAGACGTTCGATGTCGTCATTACCGACCTGATGATGAGCGACATTGACGGGCTGGGAATCCTCGCGCGAGCAAAAGCTGCCCAGCCCGATGCCCAAGTGATCCTCATTACCGGCCACGGGACTGTGCCCTCGGCGGTCGAGGCCATGCAGCAAGGGGCGTTCAACTACCTGTTGAAGCCGCTTGACATCAACCAGCTCCGCGTGATTACCGAGAAGGCGGCGGAGAGTTCCCGCCTGCGACGGACGAACATCGAGCTGCGGCGCCGGCTCGACGAGCGGTTCGGTTTCGAGGGCGTCATCGGCGACAGCCCGCAGATGCGCGACGTCATCGAGCGCCTCAAACGCATCGCCCCGACCGACGCCAGCGTGCTCATCCAGGGCGAGACCGGCACCGGCAAGGAGCTTGTCGCCCAGGCGATCCACCAGAACAACCCTCGCCGGAAGAACAAGCCCTTCGTCGCGCTGAACTGTGCCGCGCTGAGCGAGAACATCCTCGAGAGCGAACTGTTCGGACACGTCAAGGGGGCGTTTACCGACGCCTCGGCCGACCGCGTCGGCAAGTTCGAGTACGCCGACGGCGGGACGATGTTCCTCGACGAGGTCGGCGACATGCCGCTGGCCACGCAGATCAAGCTGCTTCGCGTGCTGGAGAACGGGCAGATCACGCGCGTCGGATCGAACACTCCAATCAAAGTCAACGTGCGCATCCTTTCGGCGACGAACCAGAACCTGGAGGACGCGGTCGAGGCCGGCACCTTCCGCAGCGACCTGTATCACCGGCTGAAGGTCGTCACCATCCGCCTGCCGACGCTGACCGAGCGGAGCCCCGATATCCCGATCCTGATCGACTACTTTATCAAGCAATATGCCAAGCAGCACCGCAAGCAGATCAAGGGCATGTCGCCGGCGGCGCGGCACAAGCTGTTGACGTTCGCCTGGCCGGGGAACGTCCGGCAGCTTCGCAACGTCGTCGAGAGCATGGTGGTGGTCGACTACGACGGCCTGCTCGACGCGGACGACCTGCCCGAGGAGCTGGCCGAGCCCGTCGAAGCGGGCGAGCCGATAGGCACATCGCTGGCCACCCTGGTCGGCAAGCCGCTCGAAGAGATCGAGAAGCTGTTCATCACCGAAACGCTACGAGTAACCGGCGGCAACCGCGAAGACGCCGCCGGAATGCTCGGGATCGGGCAAAGGACGCTGTATCGGAAGATCAAGGAATATGGGTTGTGAGGAAGAAAAGAGCAAGAGAACAGGAGGCAGGATCGGCCAGAACGTTCTGGCCCGTTTTTTCGCGCCGTCGTTTACCCACAACGCAGACAAATAGTCCTGAACGGTCCTGAAATGCTCTGTAGAAAACCACGAACTACGCGGGCTTCAGAACCGTACTTGTGTTTGTGAGTAGGACGAGCAAATCCCCAAGGACGGTATTGATCACCGCGTGGACGGTTGCCCAAAAGGCAATTTCTGCCTATTCTCACAAAGAAGGTTATTTGCAGGCGGATGCTTACGGCGGTTACGACGGGATTTACTTGGGGTCGGGCGGCAAGATCGTCGAGGTGGCATGTTGGACGCATTGCCGCCGGTACTGGTGGGAGGCCCGCACGACCGATTCCCGCCGCGCGCATCACGCGTTGGGGCACATCGGGCGACTGTATCAACTCGAAGACCAGTTGCGTGAGCGGACCGATAACCGGCGACGTGATCTGCGCATCGAGCACGCGTTGCCGATCCTCGACGAGTTCCGCGCGTGGATCGACGATCAGGCTGGTTCGCTACTTCCCAAGAGCCCGATCGCCCAGGCGCTCACCTACACGACGAACCAGTGGGAGGCGTTGCAGCGATACACGGAAGATGGACGGCTGTCGATCGACAATAACATTTCGGAGAGGACGGTGAAGATCCCGGCCATCGGACGCAAGAACTGGCTCTTTGTCGCGAGCGAAAGCGGCGGCCGGCGTGCGGCGATCTTGTTCAGCCTGGTGGCCAGTTGCAAAGCAAACCAAGTCGAGCCGTTTGCCTACCTTCGCGACGTCTTCACTCGCATGCCGACACAGCCAGCCGATTCCCTCGACGAGCTGCTGCCGGACGTCTGGCTCGCATCGCATCCCGAACACCGCTGGGAGATCGACGATGTTCGCCGCAAGGAGCGCCACTCCCGCCGCCGCACTGGGCGCCCACGCACCTGATCCAACTCAACCGGATAAGCGACCTGGACGTGTAGTCGGTGGAACGCTCACCCGGAGAACATGAACTTGATCGGGCCGGTCCATCCCAAAGCGGCTTTGTATGCCCCTGCGCCCGAGCC
>CAZJRB010000028.1:0-63261 GCA_964547995.1 uncultured Planctomycetaceae bacterium
CAAATGGAATTACACCGCAATCCCCAGCAACAGACAGTAATTTCCCGCACGGTGCGTAGTAATCAGCAGCACGCGCTGGTGAATGGTCCAGGTCAGATCAAGCTGGCGAAGCATCAGGTTCAGGGCCGGTTCGAGCGGGACGTTTGCCAGGTGGCAGTTGATCGGCGTATCGGCCCCGATGCCGACGTTGTCGAGGGCCTTTTTGTCGAGCACGATGTTGATCTTGTGTTTCGCCCGGAGAAAATCGACGATGTCTTGCAGGGGCGTCTCGCGGAAGTCGAACGTCGTCGGCCGGGCCAGCTCCTCCTCGATCACCTCCTTGCCCGAGCGGAGATCGGCCGGCAGCTTACGGCATTTTTTCTCGGCCGTCCCGGCGGGCGGTTTTGCAGACGACTCGAACGGGTTGCCGGATGTGCCGAACGGGTCCGCGGTGTCCCTCGACTGAAACGGATCGGCGGAAGGCTTTTTCTCGTCCGGGGCGTCAGCGGCCGGCTTTGCGTCGGTGTCGGGCGCCGCGTCCTCCGACGGTTTGTCCTTGTCGTCCGCGGCTAGTGTCTGCGGCGATGCAGGGAATTCCAGGGCAACGACCGCAATCACCCAGACCAGCACCCCAAACAGCAACGATTGACGAGGCATGACACCCTCCCGTTTCCCAAAAGGCATTTTGTGAAAAGAGAACTCCCCTGCCGGCGAGGGATGCGCCGCTCTGGGCGGGCGCAGGACCGGCACGAGACATGATGCCCATCATACCCCCCGGTGGTGCAAAATGCAAGCAGATGGGCCGGAAAAAGCCGAACCCCCGGACATCCTCTCTTTCAACGGGCATGTTTTACAGCGGGTTGGTTGCCGCCGCCGAGATATATGACTACAATTTGCCTTTGTCCGTTTTGTACACAATCCTTGTGCAGCGGGGCCCCTTCCGGCACCGGTTGTAACCGCCTAACCCGTTTTCGTGTATAAGTGGTATAAGTGACTGTGTACTGACCCTATTCTCCAATCCTTTCTCAAACGAGGAGACACTTCCATGACAGATCGATACCTTACGGGCAAGCTATCCCGGTCTTTGGTTGTTGCGTTGATTCTGGCGTTGTCGGCCGCGTGGTTGGCGCCCGCGGCGGCGACAGCGGCCGGGCTGGACAAGCTCGACACTTCGCTGAAACTCATTCCCGACGACGCGGCCTTCTACACCACGATGCTCCGCAACCGCGAGCAGTACGAAGCGGTTGCCAAGAGCAACGCCGTGGCGCGTTTGAAGGACATGCCTATCGTCAAGATGGGCCTGTTGCTCTACAAGATGCAAGCCAACGATCCGGAGGGTCCGGTGGGGCAATTCAAGGCCGCCCTGAAAGATCCCGAGGTCAAGAAACTCATCGACCTGCTCGTCGACATGGTAGACGACGAGGTCTTCTTCTACGGCGACGAGAGTTTCACCGGGTTCATGGGATTGATGCAACAAATCAACGCCGGAAACCAGACCGCGCCGCTGGTGGCGCTGTTCAGCGACAAGCTGGACCCCGCCGATCCCACCCGGGCCCAGGCCGCGGTGCTCCTGGAGATCCTGGCGAATAACATCGACCGGGTCAAGGTGCCCGAAATGGTGATCGGGTTCAAGATCAGCAACACGAAATCGGCGGCCAGGCAGCTCGACAAACTCGAGAAGCTTGCAACCGACGCGCTCAAGGGCGAGCCGAAATTGAAAAGCCGGCTGAAGAGGACCAAGGTTGCCGGCCATGAGTACCTGACGCTCTCGCTCGACGGATCGCTGTTTCCCTGGGGCGAGCTGCCTCTGGACGACCTCGAGAAGATGGAGCTGGACGAGGGTAGCGCGAAGAAAGTGATCGACCGGCTGAAGAAAGAGACCCTGGTCGTTGCCTTGGGCGTGCGCGACGATTACGTCTTGCTGTCGATCGGCGCAACGACCGATGCCCTGGCGAAGCTCGGCAAGGGAAAGCGGTTGATCGACCGGCCGGAGTTCAAACCGCTCGCGAAATTCGCCAACAAGCGGCTGGTATCGATCGGTTACGCCAGCGCGGAGTTCAACGCCCAAGCCGGCAACCAGCAGTTGCCGGTCGACGAACTCGTCAAGTCGCTCGACGAAATCCTGCCGGGGTCGGGACTGCCCAAGAAAGATCAACAACAAATCCGCAAGGACGCCACCGCACTGGCCAAGGACATCAACGGCCTGCTCCCGGTGCCCGGGGCGATCATGAGCTTCGGCTTCCTGACCAATCAGGGCATCGAGGGATACTCGTACAACTGGGCCAAGAATCTCCAGTACGACGGCTCGAAACCGCTCGGCCTGCTGAAGCACGTCGGCGGCTCACCGGCGATGGCGATCGTCGCCCGGGGCAAATACGCACCGGAACAGTATGACCTGGCCGTCAAGTGGGTCAAGATCGGCTACGGCTACTTCGAGAAATACGCCCTGCCGGAAATGAGCAAGGAGGAGCAGAAGCAGGCCAGGAAGTTCATCAAGCTGGTGACCCCGTTGCTGAAGCGGGCGGACGATGCCAACCGCAAATTGCTGATCCCGGCGCTGAAGGACGGCCAGGTTGCCGTGGTCGTCGATACGCAACTGAAGAGCAAACAATTCGCCAAAGACTTGCCGGAAACCGAAAAGCCGATGCCGATGATCGAGCCGGCCATCGTGGTGGGCATAAGCGACGCCAAGTTGCTGAAGAAGGCCTGCGACGAGTACCAAGAGATTTTCGACGGTCTGGTCGAGGTGATCCGCGAGATGGAACCCGACGCGATTCCCAAGAAGTACAAGATCCCGCGCCCCAAGGAAACCAAGAGCGACGCGGGCGAGATCTTTACGTACGCGGCCCCGAAAGAGTGGGGGCTGGACAAGAAGATCGCGCTGACGCTCGGCCTGTCGGATAACGTGGGTGTGATTGCGGCCTCGCGGAAACACGCACAGCGGTTGCTGGCCGCCACGCCGTTGAAGGCCGGCGGAGTGCTCAAGAACCCCGACCGACCGATGGCCGTTGCCGGATTCTTCGACTGGGCCGGACTCGTGACCGCCGCGCAACCCTGGATCGATCTGGCCGTCGAGCAGGTGGACGCCGGATCGGAGGAGGAAGAAGCGGCCACGGTCTCCCAGGTCCAGACCGTCGTCGACGTGCTGAAGGTGATCCGCAAGGTGACCAGCGAGAGCCGTTTCGAGGACGATGTCCTGGTCACCCATACCCTGCTGGAAATCCGTGACGTGGAAGAAAAGTAGCGGGGCCGAAACGCTCGCCGCCTACGACTTGTGTGCTTCCCACTGCTTTTGCATGGCCGTGGCCATCGCTTGCTCGGCCTCGGGGAGATTGCCCGCCTTCTGACAAACGATGCTCTTGGCCATGTGGTTGAACGGGTCGTCCGGCTCCAACTCGCACACCTTCTCGGCGTGTTCGACCGCCTTGTCGTGTTTCTCCTGCTTGCCGTAGAAGACGCTCAGGGCGGCATGGGCCAGGGGGTAGTCCGGTTGATCGGCAAGGATCGCCACCAGCTTGCTCACCGCCTCGTCCAAATCGCCCGATTCCTGTAGCTTGATCGCCTCGTCGTATCGCTCGTCAATTGTCGGCATAGGGCTCAACTCCCTGGGCAAAACTACAAAATACTGTGGTCGCCAACTCAGAAGGAAGTGTACCGGGCTGCTGCCGTCGAGACCAGGGGGGCGGCGAGGAATCCGTCTCAACTTGGTTTAGCGGGCGGGCTTGCCCGCTGGCGTTGTGAGAAAGTTGGATGTACAACGGCGGGCAAGCCCGAAGCCCGCCGCTAAACGGCAATTTCCGCAGTATTGCCGGGGTTCCTTGTGTGTGGAGAATATAGAGGAAATAGGTAACTCCCCTTGGCCGGCACAACGGGCTCAATCGACACTACTCCGATAACCGATAAGAGTTAACAGCGGTGTGGCCGTTTGCCAGCCTAAGTTGCAGGAGCAGACTCCTGCAACGCTTTACCCCATTTGAGGTGTATTCTGTGAGCATCCATCCCTTGGCCATCGTCGACCCGAAGGCGAGCATCGGCCCGGGCGTCGAGATCGGGCCCTTCTGTGTCGTCGAACGGGACGTCACGATCGGCGAGGGTTGCAGGCTGGAAAGCCACGTCGTCATCAAGAACGGCACCTCGATCGGGTCCGGCACTCTGATCATGGAGGGGGCGGTTCTCGGCGGTTTTCCGCAGCACATCAACATGCCCGAGAATCCCGGACGGCTGGTCGTCGGTTCCGGCAACACGGTCCGCGAGAATGCGACCATCCACCGGGCGATGGAACCCGAGAATACGACCAGGATCGGCGACAACAACCTCGTGATGGGCAATGTCCACATCGCCCACGACTGCCAAATCGGCAATCGCACGATCCTCACCAACAACGTGATGCTGGCCGGTCATGTCATCGTGGAAGATCGGGCATTTCTCTCCGGCGCAGTCGGTGTGCACCAGTTCTGCCGAATCGGGACCCTGACCATGGTCGGCGGCCAGGCACACATCAACAAGGACATCCTGCCGTATGTGACGCTTCACGGGCTCAGCAGCCTGGTAGTCGGACTAAATACTGTCGGCCTGCGGCGTGCCGGCTACGATTCCGGAGCCATACGTCAATTGAAGGCTGCCTATCGCGTTATCTACCGCAGCGGGCTTTCGTGGAACGGGATTCTCGAACGGCTGCGGACCGAGTTCTCTGAAGGTCCGGCTGCCGCTTTCCACAGATTCTGCTCCACCACGAAACGCGGCATCGTCCAGGAACGCCGCCTGCCGCCCGGTGCCACGATCAAGCTCCCCGAGAAGAGCGAAGCAGAGCCCGCAGCGCAACGGAAAGTCGGCTAGCCGGTCGGATGGGGGGATGAGGGGAGGCGGCTATCTTTTTAGGGCCCACTTGCCTGGATCGTTAATCATTCGCACCAGCATTCTCAAGAGGTGTCATACTCCCGGTACACTTCGGCATTCGCCACCGGCCCCCGCGCCGGTGGAGGTCTGACGGCCGGCCAACGATCTTCGCACCGATGGCCGCGCGGCCGCGCCGCAAACGACCCCCGGATAAACGCAAACGCGGGAAGAAATGGCCCTTCGCCGTGCAGCGCCTGATCATCGCTTTCCTTTTTTGCAAAACGGCCCCCTCGATTCTTCATGCAAAACTCTTCGTAGTGGGTAGGTAGTGAGTAGCGAGTAGTGGATAGTCCTCTGTTGTGGTACAATCTGCACATGACTGACGAAGACACGTTCAAGTCCAACTGGTACCATCTGACCCCGGACAGGCTTGTCCTTTGGCTGCTGGCCGTGGAGGCGTGCTTGCTTCTGATCAACCGGGATAGCGGCCGGATGGTGCTCGCCGCTGTGGCAATCACATGCTTGACGATTCTGGGCGGGCTGGTCTGGTTCGTCATCAGTGTGTTTCGTCAATGGAGATTTCAGTTTGGCATAAGGACGCTGCTGCTGTTGATATTTGCGGTTGCGGTTTGTTGCAGTTGGTTTGCGTGTAGAATGCAAAAGGCCAAGCGGCAAAAGGAGGTCGTGGAGGAAATCCTGGGACTTGGCGGAGGGGTCGAGTACGATTATCATTTCGATTCTCTTGGGAACCGTATTGCTTTGCCCTTTCCAAAACCGCCGGGCCCTGCGTGGTTGCGTAAGGTGGTTGGCGTTGACTTCTTGTCAAACGTTGTATACGTACGTTTGTATGGCCCAAGCGTTACCGACGCGCGAACACAGAACCTACCGAAGCTAAGCGACCTCAGAACGCTGCGGCTTACCAACACGCGAGTTACCTTCAAGCGATATCGGGAACTCCAAGAGGAACTGCCTGACTGCAAGGTGTCGGCTACTTATGACCGTCCCGTTCGTCTCCGGTAGCAAGGAGGCTTTCAAACAACAAGACGATTTGCGCGTGTTTTGCTGCAATTCACTTGGACTTCTTCTGCGGGATTTCCGACGAGTCTATTCGAGTTTTCGGTAGAGAGCCTGCCGGAGTTTCTTGGCTTGCTTGCGGGTAACCTTGGTGGCTGTGAGAGCCGAACCTGCAATGCTGTCTTTAACCCTCGGGTAGGGATGCCATTCCAAATGGCAAGACTCGCGGCGTGTGTCTTGTTGCTGTTCACTTGGACTTCTTTCGAGGAGGTTTCGACCAGTTTATCGACGCTTCTGGCAGGGCCCGTTTCAACTCGTCGGCTGCCTCACGGGTAACGTTTGCATTGGGCAGATCGACAAACTTCAGGTCTTTCATGTTCATTAACTGCAATGCGCCCTCGTCGGTTATGGCCGTGCCATGCACCAGCAGTCTTTCAAGTTTCCTTAGCTGCGTGATGTGCTTCATTGACTCGTCGGTGATCGCAGTACAGCCTGACAAGTACAATTGCTTTACGGAGGGCAAATCACTGAGGGGAGCCAGCATGTCGTCCGTGACCTTGGAGTAATCGAAGTTAATGTCTACCGCCGTTCTTCCATCATCAGTGTAATGTACACCCCCAAACGTAACGCCGACTACTGTGTGGCAGGCGTCAACACCAAGCACCTTGGACAAGAACCACGGTCTTACTTTTGCACTTTGCGCAACGATTCGCCCGGAAACAATACCTCGGACTTGGTAGTCGTAGATGGCAACCGCGCCAACGGCCTCAAGTTGATTAACCGCGCGGGCCTGACGCCTGCCGCGATAGACTGGTATCACGATCAGGGCGAGGATGACGATCAAAACGGCCAGTACGGCTATCCTGAAACGCCGGCTTCGGCATGTTTTCCACGCTCCCCTCATCCCCTCATCCCCTCATCCCCTCATCCCCGCTCTCCTCATCCGGCACGTCCTGGATCATCTCCAGGAACTCTTCCATCGAGGGGCAGCGCTTGCCGGCTTCCGGCTCGATGCACGAGTGAATCGCGTCGGCCAACGTGGGATTGATGTCCCCAGAGCGCTCGCGGATATCGGTCGGCGGGGCGGCGTGGGTCAACGCGACCAGGCCGGTGTCGCCGGAGAGCCAGGGTAACTCGAACGTGTACATCTCGTATGCCGTCACGCCGAAAGCGAAAACGTCGAGACGCTGATCGGTCGGCTGGCGGCGAACCAGCTCGGGGGCCATGTAGTTCGGGGTGCCGGTCCGGTTGCCGGGCTGCATGAACGGCTTGGTGGCGGGTATCGTGAGTCCGAAGTCGATCAGCTTGAGGTTTTCGCCGTCGCCGCAAAGCAGCAGGTTTCTGGGGCAGACGTCGCGGTGGATGAACCCGGCGGCGTGTACAGCGGCGATTGCCTCGGCCGCTTGGCGAATGAACTTCACGCGCCGGCGCTGAAGCTCCTTGTCGCGGCCGATAATCAGCGAATTCACGCCCGCCCCCTCCAGGAACTCCATCACCAGATAGGGCGATCCGTCGGTGGTTAGTCCGTATTCGAGCGTTTTGACGATTCGGGGATGGTCGAGTTGGGCGGCGATTTCGCCTTCCGACGGTTTTTGGATGCCTTTGAATCGCGACTCGAAGGCGGCCGTCTTCTTCGGGTCGAGAATCTTCAAACCGACCACATGATCGTTGCGCAGGTCGCGGGCCATGTAGAACTTCGACATGGTCCCGGAGATGGCCTCCTTCAGCAGTGCAAACCGCTTCGATATGTTCACCCGGTTGCCGGAGAACAGCGACTGCAACTCGTCCAGAAAACCCATAACGGGCCCCTCTGTTCCTGCGCGAGGTTCGCGTTTCGGGACAGCCGGTCAACGGCCGCGCGACCGAATGCTACTTGCCGCAATAGTCGACGGTGCGGGCGATCTCGCTCTTGAGGTCCTTGCGCCGCACAATACGGTCGATGAAACCATGTTCTAGCAGAAATTCGCTCGTTTGGAACCCCTTGGGCAGCTCGATGCGGATCGTGGCCTTGATGGTCCGGGGGCCGGCGAAGCCGATCAGGGCCTTCGGCTCGGCGAAAACCACGTCTCCGAGCGAGGCAAAGCTGGCGGCCACGCCGCCCATCGTCGGGTTGGTCAGCACGGAAATGAACAACCCGCCCGCGCTGTCGAATCGGGCCAGGGCGGCCGAGACCTTGGCCATTTGCATCAGGGACAGGAGGCCTTCGTGCATCCGGGCGCCGCCGCCGCTGCCGGAAATGATGATCAGCGGCAGTTCCTGCTCGGTCGCGCGTTCGATGGTTCGCGTGAGTTTTTCACCCACCACCGACCCCATGCTTCCCATGATGAATGCCGAGTCGGTCACACCAAAGGCGACGCGCCGGGCGCGGATCATGCCGCTGCCGACGAGGGCCGCTTCGCGCAGGCCGGTCCGTTTTTGTTCCGTTTTCAGCCGTTCGGTGTACGGCTTCTTGTCGACGAAGCCCAGCGGGTCGGTCGATTCGAGTTCCGTATCCCACTCCTCGAAGGTTCCCTCGTCGAGGACTTGACGGATGCGTTCCCTGGCGGGGACGTACCAGTGGTAGTCGCATTCGGGACAGACCCCCAGGCGTTTTTCGGCCTCCTTGCGGAAGATGGTCTGCTGACAGCCGGGGCAACGCTTCCAGAGCCCTTCCGGCACGCCCCGTTTTGGGCGCTTGATCATATTCTTCCAACTGCTGGGATCGGGCTCGGCGGGGGGCATGTTCTTTACTGGCTGGTGGCCAGCACTTTCTCCGGTTCGACTTCGATGATTTCCCAGCGCCCGTGACCGTTCGGAGCCTTCCAGAGGTCGCCTAGCTCATTGTCGTGCTTGATAAAGCATCGGACAAGGCTCAAGAGCGGTTCGGGAACGACAATCGCAATGACACCGTCCTTATGACGCTTTAACAGCCTGATCATGGCGGTGCGGACGCGATCTCCGGCATGGCTGAGGGTTTCGCCCTGGGGTGGGCAAACGCTTTCGGGCTTCTCCTGCCATTGGCGGTAGACCTTCGGCTGCTTGTGATGAACGTCCTCGACGAGCATGCCCTGCCAGAGCCCGTGGTCGAGGTTCCGCATCCGATCGAGCTTCTTGAATTTTGCGTTCAGTTCCCGGGCAACCACCTTGCCGGTTTCTTGGGCCGGCTCGCACGGGGGCGCGTAGACGGTTTCGATTCCTTTCTCGCGCAAATCGTCGATGGCCTGAGCCACCTCGGAGCTGCCTTGCGCGTTCAGCGGGATATCGAGCGTTCCCTGAATGCGCTCCTCTTCGTCGTAATCGGTTGATCCGGGCCGAATCAGTACGATTCTAAGCATGTCTAAACCTGCGTGTTCTTGCACGACATTGCCCGATCGGTCAGTTCCTCGATCGTCTGTCGATAGTCCTCTTGCGAAAAAATGGTGGAGCCGGCCACAAGCAGATCGGCGCCGGCCTCGACACAAGGTCCGATGGTCTCGGCATTGATTCCACCGTCGACGGAGAGCAACAAGTCGTCGCCGCCGACGGTACGGAGCCGCCGGAGCTTGTCCAAGGCGACCGGCTCGAACACCTGGCCGCCGAATCCGGCCATCACGCTCATGACCAACGCAAGGTCGCAATAAGGGAGGCAATCCTCGACTTCTTCAACCGAGGTCGGCGGGTTGAGCGTGATTCCCGCCCCGGCGCCCAGTCCGCGGATTTCCTCGAGCAAGGGGCGGGGGTCGTCGACCACTTCGATGTGGAAGGTAATCAGGTCGGCCCCCGCCTTGCGGAACCGCTTCACGTAGAGTTCCGGCTTGGTAATCATCAAATGGACGTCCAGCGGCAAGTCGGTTACCCGGCGGATCGCCTCGACCACGGGCAAGCCAAAGCTGATGTTCGGAACAAAGACACCGTCCATGATGTCCAGATGGAGGCTTCGTGCCCCTGCTTCTTCCACCCGGCGGATCTCCCGCTCCAGGTTGGCAAAGTCACAGGCCAGAAGCGACGGCTCGACCAGCGGGGCGAGGGCGTGCAAATCGGCAACCAACGGCGACGAAGACATGCGGCAAGCATCCGTAAACAGGGGGAAGAAGAAATAACGAAAGCGGCAGAAATGCTTCGATAGATGCTCAGGCGGGGTTCTTCCCGTCTGCTCACAGAGTGTAGTGTTGAGACTTCTCGGTGTTTACCGGCATGGCAAATCGATCATCTGGTCAGGGTCGAAGCCGCAACAACTATTATCGTACGATCGACTCCCTTCAATCGCAATGTACCGCCTCCTTCAGATTGCCAACCACTCGACGGCCGCGAAGAGGCGAATCCCGACGGCCCTTCCATGAGTAGTGAATTGTATCAAGCCCGTCTGAGGATGTCTGCGCTTCTTTTGGGTGGAATCTTTAAGTTGTTATTCGACAATGGGTTACAGCTCCAATCCGAGGCAGATTTCCCCCCACCTGAGAGTTACCCATCAGAGACGCTCTTGGCGATTCTCCCAAGCCCGCTTCCACATGCCGTGCGGGCTTGAGTTTCGAGCCCGGCATTTCCATCGGTGCGTGTAACGGGCGGCGCAAATGTTGCCGCCCGGACCCACTTGCACTATGCTGAACGAATTGAAATTCAGCGTCCGCAAATACCGCCCACCGGAGAAACTTCCACCCGGAGAACAAGAACATGGCCCGACCAACGAACGTGTCGAAGTCGTTTGCCCGCACCTTACCGGCCCTCGGAGCAATTCTGGCATTTCTGGCATTTCTGGGTTTTGCTGCCGGCTGGGAAGCACAAGGCGCCGATTCCTCTGCCGGTTCGAATGTCCAATACCGCGGCAGCTTGAACAACTGCCGAACCGAGTTCGAGAAACAGAAGAAAGGGCACGTTGCCTTCATTGGCGGCTCGATCACAGAGATGAAAGGCTACCGGCCGATGGTCTGCGAGATTCTGAAGCGGCGGTTTCCCGACACCCAATTCACGTTCACCGACGCCGGCATCTCTTCCACCTGCTCGACGACCGGGGCCTTCCGGCTGGAAAAGGACGTGCTGTCCAAGGGACCGGTCGATCTCTTCTTCATCGAGTTTGCCGTGAACGACGATCAGGACGCCGCCCACGCCCGGCGCGAGTGCATCCGCGGGATGGAAGGGATGATCCGCCATTGCCGCAAGCATAATCCGAATATGGACATTGTGATTACCCATTTCTGCAATCCGGGCATGATCGAGACGATCCAGGCCGGAAAGACGCCCCTTTCAAGCGGAAGTCACGAAGAGGTTGCAGGGCACTACGACATCTCCTCGATCAATCTGGCCAAGGAGGTCGCCGGGCAGATCAAGGCGGGCAAGCTCACCTGGGAAAAATTCGGCGGTACCCACCCCAAGCCGTTTGGCAATACCCTGTGCGCCGGCATGATCGACCGGTTGATGGGCACGGCGTGGAAAGAGCCGTTGGCGAAAGACGCCCAAAAGCACCCACACCCGATGCCCGAGAAACCGCTCGACGAGAATAATTATGCGCAAGGTCGGTTCATCGATCCCGCCAAAGCCAAGATCAAGAAGGGTTGGGTCCTGCACACGCCGCCCTGGAAAGACCTGCCCGGCAACTGCCGGGGCCGTTTTGCCAAGTGCAAGCTGTTGTGTGCCGACGAGCCGGGCGACGAACTGACGCTGGAGTTTTCCGGCAAGGCGATCGGTGCTTATGTCCTCGCCGGCCCCGACGCCGGCATTGTTGAAGCCGGTATCGACGGGGGACCCGTCAAGACCGTCGATCTGTTCCACCGGTTTAGCCGCGGGTTGCACTACCCGCGCACGGTCATGTTCGACGCCGACCTGAAGCCCGGCAAGCATACGCTGAGGTTGCGGATGTCCGACAAGAAGAACCCTGCAAGCCGCGGCCACGCGATGCGGATCCTCGAGTTCGCAGTGAACTAGACCCGCAGGCTGAACCGGGGGGATTGCACCGGCTGCCGAATTCGGGTATGTGTAGGGAACCGTGCTTCGTGAAGCCCCCGGGCCGGCACTCAAGAGACTCGCACTCAAATTAAGGTAGGAGTTGTCCATGGAGATGATGAAGGCACTGGTAAAGTCCAAGGCCGAACCGGGCCTTTGGCTCGAAGAGGTCCCGGTCCCCGAGATCGGCATCAACGACGTGTTGATCGAGGTCCTGAGGACGGGGATCTGCGGTACCGACGTCCATATCTACAACTGGGACGCCTGGGCACAGAAGACCGTGCCGGTGCCGCTGGTGGTCGGGCACGAGTTCGTCGGCCGGATTGTCGAGCTGGGGAGCAACGTGAAGGATTTCGACACCGGCGACATCGTCAGCGGGGAAGGGCACGTGGTCTGCGGGCAGTGCCGCAACTGCATGGCCGGGCGGCGACACCTGTGCATGGAGACCACCGGGATCGGCGTGAACCGGCCCGGGGCGTATGCCGAATACCTTGCACTGCCGGTGACCAACGTTTGGCACCACGAGCCGGATATCCCCCGCGACGTCCAGGCCATCTTCGATCCGCTGGGCAACGCCGTTCACACGGCTCTTTCGTTCCCCGTTCTGGGCGAAGACGTCCTGATCACCGGGGCCGGGCCGATCGGCATCATGGCCGCCGCCGTGGTAAAACACGCCGGCGCCCGGTACGTCGTAATCTCCGACGTGAATCCCTACCGGCTCGAGCTGGCCAAGAAAATGAAACCCACGTTGGCCTTGAACGTGCGAAACGCGAGCATCGCCGACGCCCAGAAGAAGCTCGGGATGAGGGAGGGGTTCGACGTCGGGCTGGAGATGTCGGGCAACGCGGATGCCTTTCGCGACATGCTGGCCAACATATGCCACGGCGGCAAGATCGCCATGCTCGGCATCCCCTCCGAAGAGGTGGCCATCGACTGGACCACCGTCGTGTTCAATATGCTCACGATCAAAGGCATCTACGGCCGAGAAATGTACGAAACTTGGTATAAGATGACCGTAATGATCCAGGGCGGGCTCGACGTCGATCCGGTGATCACCCATCGCTTCCGCTACACCCATTTCGAGCAGGGATTCGAGGTGATGCGGTCGGGCAACTCGGGCAAAGTGATCTTGACTTGGAAGGAGGAAGGGTGATGTTCGGCTCGATGAAGGAATTCCTGGTGGATGAAATCCGGGGGATCCGCGACGCGGGACTGTTCAAGGGCGAGCGCGTGATCACCAGCCCGCAGCGAGCCCGCGTCGGCGTGCTGGAACGGGAGCCCGTGCTGAACCTCTGCGCGAACAACTACCTGGGGCTGGCCGACCACCCCGAGGTGATCGACGCTGCGCACGAGGCCCTGGACAAGTGGGGCTACGGCATGGCCTCGGTCCGTTTCATCTGCGGCACACAGCAGATCCATAAACAACTCGAACGGAAGATCAGCGAGTTTCTGGGCACCGACGACTCGATCCTCTATGCGTCCTGTTTCGACGCCAACACCGGCTTGTTCGAGACGCTCTTGGGACCCGACGACGCGATCCTTTCCGACCAGCTCAACCACGCCAGCATTATCGATGGGGTGCGGCTCTGCAAGGCCCGGCGGTTCCGCTACAACAACAACGACATGGCCGACCTGGAAGCCAAGCTGAAGGAGGCTGGGGACGCCCGGTTCCGCATCATCGCCACCGACGGCGTTTTTTCGATGGACGGCATCATCGCCAACCTGGCGGGTATCTGCGACCTGGCCGAGAAGCACGACGCCCTGGTGATGGTCGACGATTCGCACGCGGTGGGATTCATGGGCTGCCACGGACGCGGAACGCCCGAGTATCACGACGTCGTGGACCGCGTCGACATCGTTACCGGGACGCTGGGTAAGGCGCTGGGCGGCGCCACCGGCGGATACACCAGCGGGCGGCAGGAGATCGTCGACGTGCTCCGCCAGCGAAGCCGGCCGTACTTGTTCTCCAATACGGTCGCGCCGCCGATCGTCGCCGCGTCGATGAAAACGCTCGATCTGCTGAGCGAGTCGACCCGCCTCCGCGACAAGCTCGAAGCCAATACGCAGCTGTTCCGCCAAGGAATGACCGAGCGCGGGTTCAATATTACACCGGGCGAGCACCCGATCTGCCCGATTATGCTCGGCGATGCGGCGCTGGCGGGCCGAATGGCCGAGGCCATGCTGGAGCGGGGAATCTACGTGGTCAGCTTCTCCTATCCCGTCGTCCCCAAAGGTCAAGCGCGCCTGCGAGTCCAGGTGTCCGCCGTACACAGCGAGGACGACCTCCGGTTCGCCATGGAGACGTTCTGCACCGTCAAAGAGGAGCTGGGTATCTGATGTTTGAAAGAGAAGTCAACGAACACGGGATCACGGAAGCCGAGATTGCGGTGGTCATCCCTTCCTACAACGAGGCCGACCGCATCGCCTATCCAACGCAAGTGGCGTCGGAGGGCCTCGCGAAGCACTTCCCGGACTGCAAGAGCGTGATCATCAATGCCGACAACGCATCACCCGACGGCACAGAAGGCGCGTTCCTGGGAACGGAAACCCGGGTGCCGAAAATCTACATCACCACCCCCCGGGACACCCCGGGGAAGGGCTGGAACTTCGCGAACGCATTTCGCAAGATTTATACCCTGGGCGGCCGGGTGATCGTCTGTGTCGACGCCGACCTGCTGTCGATCACGCCCGAGTGGATCAAGTACATGGCCGAGCCGCTTCTCGAAGAAGGAATCGACTATCTCACCCCGCTCTATTCGCGGCACAAGTACGACGGCACGATTACGAACAACATCTGCTACCCCTTGATCTACGGGATATTCGGCCGCAACATTCGTCAGCCGATCGGGGGCGATTTCGCCCTCTCCGCCCGGCTGGCCAGGCACATCGTTTCGGTGCCCTGGCATCGCACAACCAATGAATACGGCGTGGATATCTTCATGACGATGCAGGCCCTGTTGGGCGATTTCAAAGTCGCCCAGGTCGGTCTCGGTTCCAAAATCCATAAGCCGAGTGCCCCGAAACTCGGCCCGATGTTTCTCCAGGTGGTGAATACGGCCTTGATGACCGTCGCCGGGGGGTTCGAGAAATGGAAGTCCGTCACATCGGTCGAGGAGGCCCCGGTTTTCGGCCTGAAGGAGCTGGCCCCGGCCCAGGACCTTCAAGTCGACCGCGGGATGATCCGCAACAATGCCGTCGGGGATTTCCGCAAGACGGCCGGTGAACTGCGGGAACGCCTGAGTCCCCGGGTGATGGAGCAACTGGAGAAAACCTTCGCCGATGCCGGCGGGCCGCAAATCGATACCGATCTCTGGGTCGATGTCCTCTTCGACGTGATCGCGGCCTTCCCCGCTTGCAGCGATACCGCGGGTCTTGTCGAATCGATGCGGGGGCTCTACTGGGGCCGTGTATACAGTTTCATGAACGAAACCTGGGAGCTTTCCAGCGCAGAGTGCGAGGAACCGATCCGCCGGCAGGGGATCAGGGTGTTCGAAAGACGCGGTGAGCTGATCGAGCGCCTTCAGTCCGCGTCTGCTTGACCTGGGGTGAAGACCGTCGATGCCTACGATTCACGAGATCATGTCAGCGGCGATACAGCATCATCAGGCCGGCCGACTGGACATCGCAGAACAAGCATACCGGCAGATCCTGGCGGTTGCTCCCAATCAGCCCGACGCGTTGCACTTGCTGGGCGTCGTTGCACACCAGAGGGGTAAAGGCCAGGTCGCCGCCGACAGCATTCGCCGCGCCGTCGCTTTGAATCCCAACATGGCGGACTATCACAGCAACCTGGGTGCAGTCTATCTGGCATTGGGAAAAGCGGAGGAAGCGGAGGCAAGTTGCCGGCGGGCGGTCGAACTCAATCCGGACCTCGCCGACGCACATAACAACCTGGGCGCCGCCCTGAAGGAGCAGGGAAAACTCGAACCGGCCGTGGCCAGCTACCGCCGCGCCGTGAAAATCAAATCGGAATACGCCGAAGCGCACAAAAACCTGGGTAATGCTCTGAACGCGCTGAAAAAAAACGACGAAGCCGTCGCTTGCTATCGCCGGGCGCTGCAAATCAAACCGGATTACGCCGAAGCGCACGCCAACCTCGGCAACGCGCTGACGAAACTGGGGAAGCTCGACGAGGCCGTCGCCTGTTGTCGCAGGGCACTGCAAATCGATCCGAATCATGCCGAAGCCCACAATGTCCTCGGTATGGCCTTGAAAGACCGGGGAAACGTGCAACAAGCGGTGGCCAGTTACCGGCGGGCACTGCAAATCAAGCCGGACGATGCCCCGGCACTCAACAATCTCGGCAACGCGCTTAAGGCCCTGGGAAAAATGGACGAGGCCGCTGCCAGCTACCGGCGGGCCGCGCAGGTCCAGCCGGACTATCTCTTCGCACACAGCAACCTGGGTAAGCTCCTGGAGGAGCAGGGCCAACTCGACGAAGCGGCGGATAGCTTCCAAAAAGCCCACCAGATCGAGCCCGACCAACCCTTGTGGGAACTGTGGATCGCCACGCTCTGGCCGACCGTGTTCAGCAGCAACCGGGAAATGGATGAATACCGCCGCAAATTGGTGCTCGATTCAGAGCGGTTCGCCGACGTGGATTTCCAGTTCGATCTCGCGCGGACCTCCGCTTCCATACCCGAGCCGCCGCTGAATTTGCAGTTCGACAAGGGCAACATTCGCCCGGTCAAGGAGGCCTACGCCCGAATCTTCCGCGGCCGTTTTCCGCAGGAAACGCCGGCGCCCCGCACGGGCCTGCCCCGCATCGGGTTCGTCGTGACCAGGGGGCACGAGCGGTCGTTTCTGAAGTCCTTAGGCGGCGTCCTCCAACGAATCCGTCACAACCTGCTCGAACCGGTCATCGTCTGCTCCGCGGCCGCCGCAGCAGGAGTCCGTGCGGCGGTGGGCGACACCGTTCGTATTCTGACCATCCCCGAGGCATTCGACCGGATGCTGGAAACCATCCGCGCCGCCCGTTTCGACTTGCTCTATTATTGGGAGGTCGGCACCGATGCCACCAACTACTTCCTTCCGTTCTTTCGGCTTGCGCCGGTCCAGTGTACCTCGTGGGGAATTCAAATGACTTCCGGCATTCCCACGGTGGACTACTACCTGTCGAGCGAACTTGTCGAGCCGGAAGACGCCGCCGAGCACTATAGCGAAACGCTCGTCCCGGCACGGACGCTGCTTACCTATCAAGAGCGGCTTTCACCGCCCGACCCGCGGAACGCCCGGGACGGTTTCGGTTTTGCTGCCGGACAGCACGTGTATCTGTGCGCCCAGCACCTGGGCAAGTTCCATCCCGACTTCGATCCCGTGCTGGCCGCCATCCTCCGGCAAGACCCCGCAGGAGTGATCGTGGCGACGGAAGGCCGGCACGGGCACGGCGCGCCGAAACTGCAAAGCCGGTTTGCGGAGACCATACCGGAGGTGGCCGACCGGATCGTCTTCTTGCCGCGGCAGGCCCAACCGGACTATCTCCGTCTCGTGGCGGCCGCCGACGTGCTGCTCGATCCGCCCTACTTCGGCGGCGTGAACACCACGTATGACGGATTCTCGCTGGGCAAGGCGATCGTGACCGTGCCGTCGGCATTCCACCGGGGCCGGTACACCTTCGGCTGTTACCGGAAGATGGGGGTTACCGATTGTGTGGCGTCCGATCTCGATCGCTACGTGGAAATCGCGGTTGCCCTGGGGACGGATGCCGGTCATCGGGCCGCCGTCGAGCGGCGGATACGAGCCGCCGGCGACGCGCTGTTCGAAGACATCGAGGCCGTGCGCGAGCACGAGCGGATTTTTCAGGAGCTGGTTGAAAGAGCCCGTACACCATGACGCATGTTATCATGGCTGACCACAGGATAACGATAGTGCTGTAGTCTTTTTGCGAGGGAAGAGAAATGGCCGCCAAACCGCAGCAAGGCCCGATCTTCATCGGTGGCGCCGGACGATCGGGTACAACACTCTTGCGGATGATGCTGGATTCGCATCCGAACATCTGTTGTGGACCCGAACTGAAGATACTTCCCGATATCTCGCGGTGTTTGGGTTTGCTCCTGGGGCCGCTCAGAGGGGTGATGGAGGGCTACGGCAACACGCCGGATCAAGTGCGGCACCATTTTTGCCGCCTTGTCGAGGGATTGGTGGAGAACTTCCTGCAAGCGTCCGGAAAAACGCGCTGGGCGGAAAAAACGCCGCACAATGTGTTGTCAATGGCCGCATTGAGGAACCTGTTCCCGGAAGCCAGGTTTCTTCACGTCATCCGGGACGGCCGCGACGTTGCGTGTTCGTTGGTTACCATGCAATGGGCCGATCCAAACACCGGCCGAAAAGTTGATTACATTCAAAATATTGCCAAGGCCGCCCGTTACTGGCGACAGATCGTCGAAGCAGGCAGGAAACAGGCCGCGAGTCCGAACCTGGCCGGACGAGTGCTCGAAGTGCGGTACGAAACCCTGGTCCTTGAAACGGAAGAAACCCTGCAAAAAGTGCTGGCATTCCTCGAAGAGCCCTGGCACCCGGGCGTCTTGTCCTACGACGGGGCCTCGCACAGCCCTTTCCCCGAGCCGGATGAATCCAGCACCCACCAAGCGCGTAAGCCGGTCTATCATTCTTCGATTGGACGCTGGAAGACGGAGATGACGGAAGCGGACCGGGCCGCGTTCAAACACGAGGCCGGGCAATTGCTCGTGACACTGGGATACACGGACCCGGACTGGTAGCTTCTGATCCGATGCCTGTTTCCCGGCCCCTCGCGGGAAGCCCGACGGCATCCCCGCGGATGCCCCGTCACAAGTCGTCCAAACCCGTAAACGCGGTGATCAGCGAGCGGAGCTTGCGCCGCAGGACGGAGTAGCTGAAGAATTTCTTACCCAACTCGAAGTTGTGGTCGACCATCTTCGTGCGGTAGGCCTTGTTGGAGATGACCTTCTGAATGTGCTCGAGCACGTGGCTGGTGAGGAAACCGTCCATGGCGACGACCTTGAACCCCTTCGGCTCGATGTCCGAGATGAAGATGGCGTAGCGGTTGACCAGGACCGGTTTGCGGTAGTAGAAGGCCTCCAACAAGGCGTTGCCGAACCCTTCGTAGAGGCTCGGATAGGTGATCAGGTCGGCCGCGGCGTAGACATGGGCCAGGGAACGGACGGTGGTGCCGTTGGCGTCGGGTTTTTCCGGGGGGGTGACTTGCGCATAGACGAAGCGCAGGTCGACGCCCGACTGTTCGGCCAGTTCGGTCAGGGCGGCCTGGTACTCGAGCCCCTCGTCGCCCGACTCGTGCGAGACGACCAGCTTGCACTTGGGGTTGTTCAATTGTGAAATCAGTGAGATCGAGTGTTCGATCCCTTTGCGGGGAACAACGCGGGTGGGTTGCAGGACCACGATGTCGTCCGACCCGAGTCCGATCGATTTGCGGAAGGCGTCGCGGTCGGTTTCCGGGGGCGGGGTCTCGAAGTCGAGCACGTTCGGAACCATGATCGATGAGGCTCCCTTCCGCCACGCCAGGTCCTCCTGGGCAAAAGAGTTGATGGTAACGTGTTGCAACGAGGGCAAGGTCGGCGGAAAGGCCATCGCCAGGAAATCGTCCACCGCACTGACCGAAAATCGCGACCGCTCCCACGAAAAATCGTGGTGATGGGCGATCGTCGGAATCCCCGTCTCCGCGATGAAATGCGTCAACGCCACACCCAGAGGAATGTGCATCGGAAGAGACAGGGCGTTTTCCACCAACAGAATGTTGACCGAAAACCGCTTGACGAATTCGTAGAGGGTGCCTTTCAGATGGTCTGCGACCTTGTAGATCTTTCGGGTAAGCCTCGGCGACCGGTTCTGGGTGCCGAACGCACGCTCGTTGATCCAGACGTTGTCACGGTCGTAGAAATAGGCCTCCGGGATGAGCATGCTGATGTCCGGGTCGCGGTCCAGCTTGCCGGCATACCAGAAGCTGATGTGCTCGTGGTCCCAGAGGATTTTTGCCCATTTGGCACTCTCGAGAGAAACGCCGTCGGCACCGGCAAATCGGGTGGAGACAAAACCGATATTCTCAGATTTGGACACTAGCAGGGCCTGGCCGTGGGCTCGAAGTTCCGTGGCGGGCTATCGCAGGATTCCACTTTATTGACAATCGGCAAATTCTCACCAGCCCTAAACATTTATGCACTGAACAAGTTGCATGAGTCCTGTGAGAACCAAATCGGGCCGGAGACCCTCGATCTCCGGAACATTCCCACGCCACCGCAAACTGCGGGCATCGCCCGCAAACAAGGCGGTACGTAACCCTACCCGGGAGGCGGGCCAGATGTCGTTGAGCATGTCGTTGCCCACATAAACCACATTGTGCGGCCGAACTGCCCGATTGTCGAGGGCAGCGACCGCCATCTCGTACAGCTCCGTCCCCGGTTTCGCCCGGTCCCGCTGGTACGAGTAAAACTGCAAATCCCGGTCAAAACCCCAGTGCTGCGCCGGTTCGCCGAGCAACGCCTCGAACAGCAGGGACGTGTAAAATTGGGCGTTGCTGATGATCCCCAGCAGCAGCCCTTTTCCCCGCAAACCCTCCAGACACTCCTGAAGATGGGGCATCGGCCAGCAGGGGTTCGCCCGGGCCTCGTATTCCATGGCAAAACGCCTGGGGTCGAGCGCCGAAACGCAGCAGGGGCCCAGGAGCCCGCAATTGGCCATTTCACCAAGGATTTCCGGCCACATCTCGACAATATCGATCTCAGGGTAGTCGATCCCAGCCCGGCGTCCTTCGGCGTGGGCAGCCTCAATTGCCCGGATGCAACAGTCAACCCCTCGATCGAGCGGTCCCGTTGGCTCGATTCCGACTGCGCGGAGCGCCCCGGCCAGTGCGGCCTCGCAAGCGGCCTCTTTCGTTGTCCCGACCTCGCCGCTGGCACTGATGAACAGTGTGCCGTAAAGGTCGAACAAGACGGCTCGAATACCCTCCAAATCGGACAAAACGGCCGTCTCGCCCGTCGGAAGCGGTTCGAGCGGCCTGAATTGGCTGCGGAAAATGTCAACGAGAGGATCGGGCATCCGGGCGATTTCGTTCGGCCAATCTGTGGTACCACAAAGGCGCCAGAGCAGTATACTAGACGAGGAAGACTGTTCCCAGGTCGTTTTCCGGGAGGACCCAAAACCATGCGACAAACCGCTACGAGAACGGGCGCCTATCAATCCATCCTTGGAGGCCCCGCTCGGCTGCTGTTCCCGGCCGTGCTGGCGGCGCTGATTGCCGCGCCGCTGCACGCGGCCGATCAACCGGCGACCGCTTCGCTCAGCCCCCAGCAGCGGAGCCAGGCAATGAAACGCCTGGCGGAGTTTCGCCGCTATCGGGCCGTACCCAAGCGGCAGGTCGAGGCCGTCAAGCAACTGGCCGCCATCGGGCCCGGGGCCGTCGAGCTGCTGAAGGATTTTCTCGACAAGGACATAGTGCGTCTGGCCACGCAGATCGAGGCTGGAACGTCCAACGCCGCCGGAGACAAGAGAATCGCCGAGCTGCGAGCCATCCTGGCCAAACTCCGAGGCGACCCGGACCTGACCAAGGAGAAGCTCCAGACGGACGGCCTGTCCGCCCTCGATCAACTGACCATCGTGTACCGGCAGCGCCAGACCAAACTCCGCGCCGAAATGCGCAAGGTCGGCCGTGCCGCCGAGGAATTGCGACGCCTGAGCACCTTCTTCAAGGAACTACAGACCGCCTGGGACGATCCGGCCGCCGTCCCGCTGCCGGTCGCGGCCTACCAGCAGGAAATCGACCGCCTTCTCGCGGCGGTGGCCGGTGTCGACGAGGTGAAGCTCGAACGTGCGGCCGAACAAAACGCACCGCGGACCAAAGGGCTCGATCCGGGCATGGTCGAGGGGATGCGGGCGGTCAACGGAATGAGGGTGATGTGCGGATTGGAGCCGCTCCTGGTCGATCCCAAGCTGTGCGCCGCCGCAACCGGACACAGCAACGACATGGCCACCCGCGGGTTCTTCGACCACACCTCGCCGATTGCCGGCAAGACCACGTTCAACGACCGTGCGAAGCAGGCGGGCACGACGGCCTCGGGCGAGAACATCTACATGGGCTCCGTCTCGCCCGCCGCTGCCCTGAAGGCCTGGTTCCTAAGCCCGCCGCACCACAAGAACGTTCTCAGCGAGCAACACCGCCGCCAGGGCCTCGGCCGCTCCGGCAAATACTGGACGCACATGTTCGGCCGCTAACGTTTGACAAGGTGCGACGATGGAACCGGAAACGCCGCCAACGGTCAAACGGCCGTTTCCCGTACGCGGCTGCCTGCTGGTTTTCGGCGGGCTGGTGGTAATCATGGTGCTCGTCCTCGCCGTGGGGGGCAGACTGTGGTGCGCCCGGTCGGCGCGATTGGTCCAAGAGGAGTTCGCCAGGATCCGCGAGGCCGGAGAACCCGTGACCGGCGATGAGTTGAACGATTTCTATGCGCTTGGCGAAAACCAAACGGATTGCACGCAGCTTTGGCTTCGTGCGTTGAGAACCTTTGAGGGACCGGCCTACTATGAGGCATCTGAGCACATACCGATCGTCGGCCCCAACGACAAGGAAATTCCTCCGCTGGGTGAGCCCTGGGCCGATCAGGCGATCACCGAAGAGTTTCTCAAGAAGTATGCCGGCTCGATGAAACTCATGCACGAAGCGGCCCGACAGGGCGGGGCCGCACGATACCCCATCGACCTTCGTGACTTGTACAACGCGTCCCTTCCCCACGTTCAGCAGGTGCGGCAAGGAATGAGAATGCTGCACCTGGAGGCCCACGTTCGTGCCCGGCAAGGAGATCCCCACGCGGCGGCCGAATCGATCCGTACGATGATACGCCTGGCCGAGTCAACCGAGCGGGAACCCTTGCTCGTTTCGCAACTGGTCCGCATGGCGTGCCATCGTATCGCCCGCGACCTGACGGCCGAATTGCTCCCGGATGTCGATTTCTCGGACGAGGATCTGGCCCGGCTTCAGGCCGATTTTGCGGCTATCCGTTACGACGACGCGATGCACCGGGCGATGATCGGCGAACGCGTCTGGGGTATCCAGGGCTTTGAAGATCCGGCCGCGGTACTCGGCAACGATAACCCGAAGTTTCGCCTTGGGCCGCGCAACGACGACCTGCTTCTGTATCTCGATTTCATGGACGAGGCCGTCGCGGTGGCAAAACTCAGCGGCCCGAAACGTCTTGCCGCGGCATTGCAGTGCGCCAACCGGATGCAGCAGTTCTTTGACGACGCCAACGTCGTTACCAAGGCACGCCACCCACACACCACAGTCTTTACTCCGGCAATAGCCGCAGCCTTCGCAGCAGAAGCCAGGAACGAGGCGCAGAACCGTTCCGTCGTTGCACTAATTGCCATCGAGCGCTACCGCCGCAAACACGATGAACTGCCCGAAAACCTGGAGCAGCTCGTGCCGGAGTTTCTCGACGAGGTCCCGGTCGATCCGTTCGACGGGCAGCCGCTCCGGTACATCATTCGCGACGGGAAGCCGATCCTCTACAGCGTCGGCATGGACCAATTCGACGACGGCGGGCAAGGAGACTCCGACGGCGAACCGGACATCCTGTTCCCGAGGCCACCGTACGAAGAACAGCCATAAAGCCGCGGGCACAGGGCACTGGCTCATTAGGTGCGTATCAGCCGGAAGCGGTCCAGGCGAAGGAACTGGTCGAGTACCTTGTCGGTCCCCGGCAGCGGCTGGGGTGTTTCGTCGCGGTCGCTGGCGGCGACCTGGGTGTAGATGTTGAGCAAGCGTTGCCCGCTCGGTTCGAGGGAAAAGTGCTGCCGGATTGCCTCCGCGTTGTGCCGGATCACGTCGGAAGCCGTGTCGGGGCGGACGGCGAACGCTTCAGAAAGCTGCGGGTTGGCATCGAGCACTTGTTGGCGATTCTCGGCATCGCGGCAGACCGCCTCGATGACCGTGCGTTGCATCGACTCGTCGAGGTCGCCGAAATCGACCAGGCCTCCTTGGATCTTGGCGTCGATTCCCTCGGCCATGTCGGGCGGCTCGGGCCGGTTGTACGCATCGAGCGTCTTGCGATACGCCGCGGCGACGGCGTCGCGGAACCTGTCGGCGCCGACCCAGTCGACCGGCACGAGGAGTTGCGGCGAAAGCCAGTCGAAGCGGACGCCGGCCCGGGCAAAATCGTGGGTGACCTCGGGCAGATCGCGGCCGATCAGCGGGCGGCCGGCGAGCCACGATTCCAGGAAGACCATGCCGAACCCTTCTGCCAGACTCGTCGTGAGGATCAGATCGCTTGCGGCGAGGTTCTCGAAGAAGCCCAGCCCGCCCGGCTCGCCGACACCGAACCGGCAAGGCAGCCGAAATTCCGCCGCGAAATCTTTCCACTTCGTATAGCCGGGCAACTCCTCGGGGTTGATCGGGGCCAGGGTCAGCCCGACGATGGTGCCCTGCGGTGCCAACACCGAAAGCAGCAACGCCTCGCCGATGTTCTTGCGGCGGATGCACCGGATCGGGTAGAGGACGTAGCAATCGTCTTCGGCAACGTCGAATTTTGCTCGGAGCTTTTTTCGGGCCCCGGCCCGCGGCGCCGCGTTGTCCATCGCCGGGACCGGGTTGGGGAGCATGTGCAATCGCTCGGGTGCAACGCCGACCGTTTGAAGGATCCGGTGGTCGCGTCCGTTGAGGGTCGCATAATGGATGGCGGGCGCCTGCGGATAGAGTTCGCTCGTATTGCCCAGGTGCCGGTAGTTACCCGGCCGGAAGTCCTCGGCGAAATCGTGCGGGTGCAGCAGCACGCCGTAACCGTCCTGGGCGAGGATCGGAACGACCTCGGGCAGTTGGCGGTTTTTTCCCAACGAATGGTTGTGGATGTGCAAGACGGTCTGCTGCGGATCGAACTCGACCCGGCCCAGGGCCATGTACAGTTCCATGAGCAGATCGGCGGCGCTGAGTTGCTTCCCCGACGGCTGCACGTCGTCGTAATCCAAGAGCGGCGCCTCGACGAGCGTCAAGCGGATTGCCTTGAGCCGGTCGGCAACGTCGTGGTTCCACGCTTCGCACCTTCCCCCGTAGATCACGGCGACGTTCCACGGTTCGGCCGGATCGAGCACGGCATCGAGCGCCGCAAGGTGATTTTCGATCACCCGCGTCACGCCGCCGCGGTTGAGGTGGTAGTGGAGGACGGCAAGGTTCATCATTACGGCAGTTTACGCTTTCCGGGCGGAAGAATCAACTATCGGGTGCAGCTTGTGCATCCTCGTCCCCATCGGCGCCGTTTCCCAAGACGCGCCGGGTTTCGCGCGGATCGATCACGAGGATATATGCGACGAGCCCTGTCTGGATGAAACCGGCGATGCAGAAGATCAATCCTACGTCATTGTTCAGCAGACTCTTGAGCGGTCCGGCAATCCAGGCGCCGAGTGTGTTCGAGAGGTTCATCAGTGCCATGTAGGCCGTGAACTGCGTTGCCGCCACGACGGGCCAGGAGACACTGATGAACACGGCAAAGAGCGACACGGTCAGTACGGCCTCGAGCAAGGTCTGCAAGAGAATGAAAGCGATCACAAACAGTTTGTACTGCCACAGCGGCGCCGAGACGCCGAAGACGATCCATGACGCCCCCAACAAGACGGTGGCGATGCCGGCGAGCCGCTTTGCCCCGACCAGGTCGGCCAGGAAACCGCCGCCGATGGATCCCGCCAGGCCGATCCAGACGGCGATACCTCCCTGAATCCCGGTGAATTCTTCCTTCTCCCACCCGAGTTCCTGAATCAGGAAGACCACGCCGACGGCGGCCAACACGCCACCGGCGATCCTCACGTAGAGCGCGACGATCCCTGCCATAACGGTCGATCTTAGAGAGAAGGCCTTCGCCAGCGAGAGGAAAACGGCGCGTATCGAGCCGACCGAACGGGCAATCGCCGCTGCCATGGCACGACCCTTGGTCCACGGCAGGAGCTTTTCCCCGGCACGCTCCCGAAGATACAACGGCAGCAACATGATTGCCAGCAGCATGTAAACCTGTACGAGCAGTGCATATCTCAGACCGCAGCCGCTCATCACCAAACCGAGGACCGCACCCCCGATAAAAGCTCCGAGGTAGCTCGACCCATACATCAAGCCGCTGACGCGCCCGCGCTCTTTTTCGGTCAAGAGATCGACGGCCAGGGCATCGACGGACACGTCCTGGAGTGAGCTGAAGATGTTGTGGATGAAGACCATCACCGTTAGAAGCATGATGTCGGTCGTCACGTTCGGGATGGCGATCATGGCGCCGATGGTCAGCGCCATGAACGTCTGGGCCAATAGGATCCAAGGTCGCCGGCGCCCCATGGGCAGGTAGGTGTAGCGGTCGATGACCGGTCCCCAGACCCACTTTAGCGCCCAGGGGAGCGTTGACATCGCCAGGATCATGCCGATGGGCCCGACGCCGACTTTCTTCGCAGCCAGGTACGCCGCCAACGTGAACTGGACGAAACCGAAGGGGATTCCCTGCCCTACATAGAGGCCGCACAGGGTGAGAAGACGCCGCCCGGGGTTGTCGGAAAGATTCATGAGATTTGCATTTGAAGGTTCTATGGGGATTACTACTTGCCGCGATATTCCCGCAATTCGGCGAGCACCGACAGGATATCGTCGGGCAAGGGTGCCTCGATTTCCAGCGGCCCGGCCGTAGCGGGGTGCGTGAACTTCACCCGCCTCGCGTGCAACGCCTGACGCTCGAGCAGCACGCACATGTCTTCGGCGTCGCGCCGGATTTCGCCGCGGGTGATGCGACGCCGGCCGCCGTATTGACGATCGCACAAGACGGGGCAGCCAATGTGGTTCAGGTGCAGGCGGATCTGGTGCGTGCGGCCCGTCTTCGGTAGGACCCTCACCGAGCCGAAGCCGTCAAAGCGTTCGAGCACTTCGTAAAACGTCTCGGCGGGGCTCCCGACCGCCTCGTCGCGGCGGATCGCCTTCTTCTCGCGATTTTGCGGATGGGGGCCGATCGGCTCCTTGATGAAGTCGCTGTCGCGGTCGGGGCATCGCGCCACCAGGGCGAAATACTCCTTCTCGACCGAACGCTCTTGAAACTGTACGGTCAGCTTCGAATGGGCCTGATCGTGCCGGGCGACGAGGATCACGCCGCTGGTGTCGCGGTCCAGCCGGTGGACGATTCCCGGCCGCGAGGGACCGCCGGTTGCGCTGAGCGTTTGTCCATAGCGGTACTGCAAGGCGCCGGCCAAGGTCCCCGACCAGTTACCCCGCGCCGGGTGTACGACCATGCCGGGCGGTTTGTTTACCGCGACGACATGGTCGTCTTCGTAGAGGATTTCCAGCGGAATATTCTCGGGCGCGGGCGCCTCGCGCGGGATCTCCGGCAGGACGATCGAGACTTGCTGGCCCGGCTTCAGGCGATAAGAGGGCTTGCCGCCGCTGCCGTCGACGGTGACCCCGCCGGCGGTGATTACCCGGCGGAGATGAACGCGGCTATAGTCGGTGAAGTGGTGGGCCAGAAACGCGTCGAGCCGGAAACCCGATTCCTCCGGCGCGACCACCAATTGAACCGGATCGGACGAGAGTTGCGGGTGCGACATGACAACGGGGACAACCGGGCTCATTGCTCGCTGTTTTCCACCGGCGTGTCCTTCGCGGGTGCGTTGCTTGCGTCCTTGGGTGCGGCGGCGCCCTTCTTGTCGTCGGGAGCGGGGGTGCCCGCCGCATCCGGCGGCAAGGGCTTTTCCTCAGGTTTCGTCGCCGGCGTTTCGGGCGTCTTGCCGGACGATTCGTCGGAGTCCGCTCCCGGGTCGAGGGACGGCATCTTCAAGGGCTCCTCGCCCGCAGGCTTCTTCGGACCGAGGTCGAGTTGGGGTGTGATCAACGGTTCGCCCAACGCGGGTTCGAGCAAGGCACGGGAATCGAAGGGGAGGCGCTCGCCGGGGATACCGGGTTTATCGGCAAAAGCCACTTGTGGATCGAATTCCTCGAATTTGTCGTACCAATCCCCGGCGGCGGGGCGCTGAAGGTCTTCCAACCGCTGCTTAGCCAGCGCTGCGTGGGTGGCGTGCGGCCAACTATCGACGACTTCCCCGTAACGCTGGATGGCCTTTTTCAAATTTCCCTGGGCCTCGTAGGTGCGGGCGAGGCCGAAGGTAGCGCGGGCCTTTAGCATCGGCTGAGGGGATTCGTCCAGGAGTTCCCGGTAGCGGTCGCTCGCCTGGCGCAGCGCTTCATGGGCATTCGCCTTATTCTTGAACAGGTCGCCGCACCCGTTGCTCAAGTACAAATCGCCCGCAATCGCAGCCGACCACTCGGCCAGGCGGGTGTTCGGATACTGCTTGCAGATCTGATCGAAGTTGGCCGGGTCGGGAGTCTCATCGGTCAAGGCCTGATAGAACCGGTCCCAGCCCGCGGAGGCTTCTTTGGCTGTCCGGCGGGCCGACCACATATAAGCCGCGACGACCACCGCCGCGACGATCGCTGTGCCGAGGATCAGGTTCTGATAGGGTTTGACTTTGTTGATGGAGTCGGCCAGCCAATCGGCCAACTGGTTCTTTTCCAGTTCGTGACGTCGTTCGCTTTTCATTTGGGCAACCCCTACAGAGGTTGTGGATAGACAGAAACTAACAATAGAGTATATGCCGGGCGTGTAAAACCCGTCAAGGTCGGCCCGGCCCGGGGGAAGGTTTTTCAAGTCGTCCCCTTTCCCTTTGGGACTGCGCCGTTTACCATCCTGTTTCTTGCCAACGTGTGGTGGACGGGCACGAGCCTGATTATCAACGCAACCCCCTGGTGGAGTTATCGCGAGCCGCCGCAGATGGATCTCAACGCCGCCCAATACGACGCCGTCCGCACGCCTTCCGGCCCGTTGCTCGTGCTGGCGGGCGCCGGAAGCGGCAAGACCCGGGTGGTGACGCACCGGATTGCCGAGTTGATCCGGACGGGGACCCGGCCGCGGCGCATCCTTGCCGTGACGTTTACGAACAAGGCCGCCAGGGAGATGCAGCAGCGGGCAGCGGCCCTGCTTGCCAGGCGGACGAAGACCCAGCCGGAAATCTCGACGTTTCACTCGCTTTGCGTCCGGATTCTCCGCCGCCACATCCAGCACCTCGGCTACCCCAAATCGTTTGCCATCTACGACCGCGGCGACCAGGAAAGCGTTGCCCGGGGGGCTTTGCGGGAGATCCGGCTCGATTCGGCCACGCTCCGGCCGAGTGACCTGGTAGGCCGGATCGGCATCTGGAAGACGGCGGGCGTTCGGCCGGCAGAAGCGGCCTCGATTGCCCGGACCGACAAGGAACACATCGCCGCGGCCGCGTATCGGCGGTATCAGACGACGCTGAGAACCGCCGGGGCCGTTGATTTCGACGACCTGCTGCTGTGCACCGAAGAACTGTTCCGTCGTTTTCCCGAGGTGCGCCGGGCCGAGGCCGCCCGCTTCGATCACCTGCTGATCGACGAATACCAGGACACCAACGGCAGCCAATACCGCATCGTCAAGTCGCTGGCCGCAAGGCATCGGAACCTTTGTGTCGTCGGCGACGACGATCAATCGATCTACGGCTGGCGCGGGGCCGACGTTGCCCACATCCTCCGATTCAAGAGCGATTGGCCCGATGCCAAAGTGGTGCGGCTGGAAACGAACTACCGCAGCACCCGGGAAATCCTCGCTTGGGCCAATACCTTGATCGCGTTTAATAGACTTCGCCACGACAAGGTGCTCCGGGCGACTTGCGGCGGCGAGAAGCCGCGGATCCTCCAGTTCGAAACCGAAGAAGCGGAAGCCGAAGCCGTGGTGGCCGACATCCGGGCACGACTGAAGCAGAAGAAGCGGCGGCCGCGGGACATCGCCGTGCTGTTCCGCACGAACGAACAACCCCGACCCTTCGAAATGGAGCTTCGCAAGGCCGGAGTGCCCTATGTCTTGATCGGTGGAATGTCGTTCTACGACCGCAAAGAGGTGCGCGATATCCTGGCGTACTTGAAGGTGCTGGTCAAACCCCGCGACGACGTGCCGCTTTTGCGCATCATCAATACGCCGCCCCGCGGCATCGGCCAGGGGACCGTCCGGAAGCTGATCGACCATGCGATCGCCCGGGGAGCGACCGTTTGGGACATCCTCCCGAAAGCGGGAAGGATTGATGGTGTTTCCCGCACTGCGGCGGAAGCGATCGGGAGGTTCCGATCCATGATCGCCGGGTGTCGCCGGCAGGCGAAAGGCGAGTCGCCCGTCGACTCGATCCGCGGGGTCATCGGCCGGGTCGACTACAAAGGCGAGTTGGCCCGGCTGTACACCAAGATTGACGATATGGAAAGCCGCTGGGCCGCGGTGGAAGACGTGGTCAATGCGGCGGCCACCTACAGCGAGCAGGCCAAGCAGCCGACCCTCGGCGGATTCCTTCGGGAAACCGTCTTGGCCGAGACGAACGAACAGGACGAGAAGGAGTCGCAACTCGACCGCAACGCCGTCGCGTTGATGACGCTCCATTCGGCCAAAGGGCTCGAGTTCCCCGAGGTCTACATGGCCGGCATGGAAGAGGGGCTTTTGCCGCACCGCCGGTCGGCGGCCGAGGGGCGTGATGCGTCGATCGACGAGGAGCGCAGGCTTTGCTACGTCGGCGTGACCCGGGCACAGCGCCGGTTGACCCTGACACTGGCCCTGAATCGCCGCAAGTGGGGAAAGCTCCGCCCCACCGACCCCAGTCGATTCCTCTACGAACTCACCGACCAGGCGGACAACCCGAAATACACCCGTCTGAAGCGAGGGACGAAGCCGTCAAAATCACAATCAAGAAAACCGGCCGCCAAGACCGGCAAAGCCCGAACGAAAAAAACGAAGAAAAAGCGCCCGAGAGTTGAGAGTTGAAAGTTGAGAGTTGAAAGCTGAGAGTTGAAAGCTGAGAGTTGAAAGCTGAGAGTTGAAAGCTGAAAGCTGAGAGTTGAGAGCTTATGTTATTGGTAGAGGTGATAAGGGACAGTCTCATACATCGAGGGGTTTCTGATGTCAAAGCAGCCTGATAGCAAGACCAGGGCATGGGTTGAAACCTGGTCCAAAACCGGGCCGTTGCTGGAAGAAATTCATCATCGGGAACTCCGCGCGATGACGTATGAGAAACGTATTCAAGCGATCGAATCCCTTTTCCAACTCGGCAGTCTTCTCCGGAAACCCCGCACCACCAGCGGACTCGTCGAGCAACAACGGTTATTTCAGAAAGCCCGGCAATGAGTTGCTGTCAAGGAAGTGAGTTGAAGGGCAAGTCAGACACACTCTCACGCCTGACGGAACTCCGTCGGCTGGAACGCAATCTGGATGCCCCATAGCCGGGAAACCCCACCACCGATCTTTCCTGTGTCCCCCAGTTTCACACGCGCCACGGGATTGCGAACAGAACCGCTGTGGCCTCGTTTCGCGAATTTCGCTATATTCCCCCCCTGATTGTGGAATGATATCGGTATTGCCTTGGGGTAGCCGAATCCCTTCCGAACCGCGCACGGAGGCGCCCATGTCGAACCAGCCGTTTCGCTTTGTTCATGCCAGCGACTTCCACCTCGAATTGCCGCCGCAAGGGGTTGCCGAGGTCCCGGACCATTTACAGGAGCTGTTCCTCGAATCGGCCTATTGGGCGGCCGAACGGGTCTTCGAGACCGTGTTGGCTGAGGAAGCCGCGTTCTTGATCCTTGCGGGGGATATTCTGAACCCGCAGAGAACGGGTCCCCGCGGCCCGATCTTTCTAGTCGAGCATTTCGAGCGGCTCGCCGAACGGGAGATCGACGTCTACTGGGCCGGCGGGAACGTCGATCCGGCCGACACCTGGCCGGCGGCGATGAAACTGCCGGAAAACGTACACCTGTTCCCGCGAGGCTCGATCGAGGAGTTCGTCTACCAGCGCGACAACACCCCGCTGGCCCGTCTGATCGGGGTAAGCCGCGATCCGGCGCGAAAGTTTTGCCCCAAGGACTTCGAGCCCGATCCGGGTGGATTGTTCTCGATTGCCGTCGTACACGGAAAGGCCGGTGCGAAATCGCTCCGGTCGCGAGACATCCACTATTGGGCGCTGGGCGGACGCCACGATCGGAGCACGCTGTTCAGCTCCCCGCACATCGCCCACTACTCAGGCAGCCCGCAAGGGCGATCGCCCGGCGAACGCGGCAAGCACGGCTGTACTTTGGTGCAAGTTGATGAGGGGCAGCACGCCCGGACGAGTCTCGTGCCGGCCGACGTGATGCGTTGGCTCGACGAGCGGGTGGTCGTCGACGAAGAGACCACCCGGGAAGATCTGGAGTCGATAGTCCGCGAGCAGATGCACACGCTGGTCGAGACAACCGGGCCGGTCGATCTGCTGGTAAGCTGGACGATCGCCGGCGCCGGCCCGCTCTTGAGCCGCGTAAGGGGCGAGGGCCTGGCAGACGAGTTGCTCGAACTGCTCCGCGCGGAGTACGGTTCCGGTCCGCCGGCGGCATGGAGCCTGTCGATGGACGTCGAGTTTTCGGAATCGCTTTCGCCGGAGATGTACGAACAGGAGACGATTTGCGGCGATTTCCTGCGTGCGATACGCCAGTTCCAGATGAACCCCGACGAAACGCTCGACCTGGAGGACTACGCGGGCGAGAAGTGCCCGGCCGGTGCGCCGGCTGCGGCGATCGCGCTGCCCGACCCCGCAGTCCGCGAATACATCCTGCGCGAGGCAGCCCTGCTTGGAGTTGATTTGCTGGGCGGAGAGGAGGTCGAATTATGAGAATCAACGGATTGGAAATCGGCGGCTTCGGCGTCTGGACCAACCTGAAGCTCGAAGGGCTCAACCACGGAATCAATGTGCTCTACGGGCCGAACGAGGCCGGTAAAACGACGCTCTTGCAGTTCGTCCGTTCGGTCCTTTACGGCTTCTCGCCCGAGCGCAGGCAGTATCTCCCGCCGTTACGCGGCGGGCGGCCCGGCGGGACAATCGATCTGGGGGGGCCCAACGGAAGGTTCTGCCTGGAACGCTACTACGACGAGGAGAGCGACTCGCCGAACCGCGAACAAATCACGCTGACCGCCGCCGACGGCACCCGACAGGGCGAACACCTGGTCAAGGTCCTCTTGGCAAATGTCGACGAAGTGACCTTCAACAACGTTTTCGCCGTGGGACTCCGAGAAATCCAGGAGTTGGGTACGCTCGGCGACACCGAAGCCGCCGAACAACTCTACAACCTCACGGCCGGGCTCGACCGTGTTTCCCTGGTCGAGGTGATCGATGAGCTGGCAACCTCCCGAAACCGGATCCTCGATCCCCGCGGCAATTCGTGCCAGGTGGTCAAGCTGCTCGCCGACCGCGAGAAGCTTCGCGGGGAAATCGAGGAACTTGGCGGGTTAACACGTTGCTACGCACGCCTGCTCGCCGATCGAAATCTCTTGGAACGCGAGATTATCCGCCTGGAAGAGGAAAACACCGCGGCCGAAAACCAGGCCAAGGTCGTCGAGTTGGCCATCGCGCTGGGCGAACGCTGGGCCGGGCGGGCGGAACTCGATAACCAACTCGCGGCCATGGGACGCGTGCCCGTCGTGCCCGAAGGGGCCGTCGAGCAGCTCGACGCCGTGGGCACGCGGGCGCAGAAGCATCGCGACCGGCTCGAACAGCTCGAACAGCAGTACGAAGGGCTCAAAGAGGAAGCGGCCGAGCTGAAGATCAATGAATCGCTTTGGCGCCAGGCCGCCCGTATCGAGGCTCTCGGCGAACAAGAGTCGTGGATCGCGAGCCTGCAAGAGCAAGTTGGCCGGTTGGAGACGGAAATCGGCGATCTGGAAAACGGCCTGGCGGCCGAATACGAGCAGTTGGGCCTGCGAGATCAAATCCAATCGGATACGACCCCGAGCATACCCTCGCACACGCTGGCCATGTTGCGGCGCGCGGCCAAAGGAATACGACGGCATCGCGAGGAAGCCGGCAAGGCAAAGGCGGATATCGACGCGGCAAACGAGACCATCGAATTGCTGGGCGGTGAAATCGAATCGGCCGTCGCCGACCGAAACCACCGCGATCTGCCCACAGCCATCGATCACGCCGGAAACACCGTTTCGCAACTCCGCCGCCGGGTGCAAATCGACGAGCGGCTCGACGAGATGGCCGACTACCAGCGCGACCTGGAAGGGCAAGGCCGGCACCTGGTCGATCGGCAATTGCTGCCGGTTTGGGTCCTGATCGGCTTCGGGGCCGTGTTCGCGCTGGGGGCGGTACTGACACTGGCCGGTTTCTTCCTTTCCACCGGCCCGGTGGGCTGGACCATGGCGGTGATCGGGTTGCTCGGATTGGCCGCCGCCGCGGTCTCCAAGCTCCTGCTCGAACGCGCCAACAAACGGCAACTCGACGCGGTCCGACGGCAGCTTGACATGCTGCAAATGCAGATCCGGACAACCAAGGACGAGCGCGATGTCCTCGACGGCCAACTTGCGCAGGGCACCGGCCCGATCGCCGACCGGCTCGCCGCGGCCGAGAGGGATGTCGCCGCGCTCGAGGCGCTCTTGCCGGTCGAGACCCGCCGCGCCGCCGTCCGGGGAGAAGCGGAAGCGGCCGCCCGACGCCTCGATCGGGCCGAACAGGACTTGAAAGCCGCCCGATACCGTTGGCGCGAGGCGCTGCTTGACGCCGGATTGCCGGGCGATCTTACCCCGAAGCAGGTCAAAAGGATCGTCCAGCGTTGCGATCAGATTGCCGAGATGAATCGCCGCGTGCAAGAGCGCCGCGAGGAACTCGCCGGGCGCCGTCGTGAACTCGATTCGGTGCTGGGACGGATTGGGCGGGTGATTGAAGACGCCGGAATAGCCATAACGGGCGACCGCCCTTCGGACCAGCTCCGGCAGCTTGCGGAGGCCGTTCGCGAACAGGAAGTACGCAGCGAACGTCGCGGCGTGTTGCGGCGCGAGGCCCGCCAGGTCCGACGGTTGCGATCCAAGCACGAAGAAGCCGTCGCCAAGTTCAATCACCTTCGGCGGGAGGTGCTGCACGAGTCGGGCGCGGAAGACGAGCAACAACTGCGGCAGCGTGCCGTCGAGGCCGCCAGGGCCGAAGTCCTCCGGCGGGAACGCGACGCCATCTCGCGCGAAATCGCAGCGGCTATCGGCGGGAGTTGCCCCGAAGAGGCCATCGGCGAACAGCTCAAAGACGCCGCACCATGCGACCTCGAAACGCGGTGGGAAAAAATGCTCGAGCGGGCCGAAACACTCGGCAGGCAGCTCCAGGATCGGTTCGAAAAGCGAGGGCAACTCAACGAACAGCTCAAGACCCTGGCCGGCGACCGGCAAATGGCCGAGAAACAACTCGAACTGGCGTCGCTCGAAAAACAGCTCGAAGACGCTGTGCGCCGCTGGCAGGTGCTGGCCCTCACCGGACGGACCTTGGAAGTGATCCGGACAACCTACGAGCAGGAACGCCAGCCGGAGACCTTGCAGGAGGCCTCCGGTTATCTCGATCGGCTGACCAGAGGCCGCTACCGTCGTGTATGGACGCCGCTGGGCGAGGACGTGTTGAACGTCGATGACGCGGAGGGAAATGCCCTGGCGGTCGAGATGCTCAGCCGCGGGACCCGCGAACAGTTGTTCCTCAGTTTGCGGCTGGCATTGGCGGCGTCGTACGCCCGGCACGGGGCGCCGCTGCCGCTGATACTCGACGACGTGCTCGTGAACTTCGACGCCGCCCGGGCGAAGGCGGCCGCGGGGGTGCTCCGCGATTTCGCCGCCGCCGGGCACCAGCTCCTCGTATTCACCTGCCATGAGCACATCTTGAAGCTGTTCAAGTCGCTCAAGGTCTCGGTGAACCAGTTGCCCGACAACGCGGAAGCGAACCATGCGACAATCGCGTTCGACCCGACCTCCACGAAAAAGAAAACCACCAAGAAAAAAACAACTGCGAAGAACCGGAAAAGCAAAAAGTCGAAACCACCCGTCGTCGACGAACCGGAGGAAGAGCCGATCGTTGCAAACGAGCCGGAGCAAGAACCCGTCGCCGAAGAAGCCGTCGAGGAGGCGGGTGATGCCATCGAACCGGCCGACGACGACGGGCCATGGATGGAAGTCGATGACGATGACCTTGACGACGACGAACTTGAAGACGAACTCGAAGACGAGGAATACGACGAGGACGATGAAGAAGATGGCGACGAGGACTTCGAGGAAGAAGACTACGACGAAGAGGAATACGACGAGGAAGACTATGAGGAGGACGACGCCGTGGAAGCGGCGTGAGCCACGGTCGCGGCGGAAGTCTTGTAGGACAGGTTTGTAACCTGTCCATTCCCCGGATAATACCCGTTTATTTGCCCAGGACAGGTTGCAAACCTGTCCTACATCCCAGGTCATTTCCGCCGCGGAGCACCTAAGCGTTCGGCATACCATCCGATTGCCGCACAACTGCATAATACCGGCTGCGGAAACCGGCGGCGATCCAGAGTAGATAGACGTTTCCGCCCAGCGAAGCGAACAGCCCGAAGAGGGTCAACAGCCAAGGCTTGCTTCGTGGCTCCCCGCCGGGGGGATCGCTTGTCTCCGTTCCCAACGGTGGTTTGGGTTCCGCTCCTTTCGCCACGGCTTCCTCGACTTCGACTGCTTTGATCAAGACGGCCGGTTGCCCCGTGATCGGTTGGCTGTTGGGTGCCGGAGACAAGGTGCCGGGGGCGGAAAATGAGTGAAGGTCGGGCTGGATGGCCGGCGGCGGGGCAGCCATCGGCCCCGATAAATCGGGCTCGCCGATTTCCGACGGCGGACCGGACGGTTTGGGCGATCCGACTTCATCTTTCTTGGGTGGGTTCAAGACAGGAAGTTCTGCAGCGGGCAGTTCCGGCGGCAACGCCCGCGGCAACTCGTTGGTGCCCACCGTAATTCGGTATGCACGAACGTCCTTCAACTTTGTGGGGATGTCGCTTGCAATCGGCTCGCCCGACTTGAGTGTCTCGAGCATGTGGGGTTCGATCTGGATGAGGTACTCGACGCCGCCATCGGGCAGCGGCTGCCAACCGACGTCGACCCCCAACAGGACTGCCGCGATACACGCTAGGTTCCCGCCCATGGGATATCTCCTGCATTGGAATGCCGTGGTCCGAGTATAATGTAGCGTGTTTTGGGGGTGAAGGTAAAGACATATTGTCAACGGCACGGCCCCTTTCCCGACAGCGGCCGGTTCCGTACAATGCGGATATGCCGCCCAATTCCCTGCGCCCACCAACCGGCCTGCTGCTAAGCGGGGGTCTTGACAGTTGTATCCTGCTGGGGCACCTTCTCGGACAAGGCCGTCATGTGCAGCCTTTTTACGTCCGCTCGCAGTTGGCGTGGCAGCGTGAGGAGTTGCTTGCCGTGGAGCGTTTTGTGGGGGCGGTTGCCTCGCCCAAGCTGGAGGCATTGGTGACACTGGACTTACCCCTTCGAGACCTCTACGGGCGCCATTGGAGCGTAACCGGCGAGGGGGTTCCCGGTTCGTCCAGTGGGGACGACGAAGTTTACTTGCCGGGCCGAAACGCCCTGCTGGCGGTCAAAGCGGCGGTCTGGTGCCAATTGCACGGTATCGATCAGTTGGCGTTGGCCGTGCTGAAAACGAATCCGTTTCCCGACGCCACGGCGGGTTTTTTCGATCCTTTTGAGTCGGCGTTGGATCGCGCCGCCGGGAGGCGGATTCAGATCATCCGGCCCTTCGGACAATTCGACAAACGCGAGGTCATGGAACTGGGCCAAGGCATGCCTTTGGAGTCGACCTTTTCGTGTATTTCACCCGTCGACGGCCTGCACTGCGGGCGGTGCAACAAGTGTGCCGAGCGGCAGGCCGCTTTTCGGTCGATCCGGGCAATCGACCCCACCCAATACGTAAACGACTGAGTACGGACCATCCGATCCGAGGAGCAACCCATGTTTCAGGTTTCCCGCGAAATTGAATTCTGCTACGGCCACCGGCTGCTGGACTACGAGGGGAAGTGCCGCCATCTGCACGGGCACAACGGCAGAATCGTCATCACAATCGAGGCGCCGCAACTGGATGAACAGGGAATGGTCGCGGACTTCGGCGAAATCAACAAAGTGGTGGGCCAATGGATCGACGACAACTTGGACCACCGGATGCTTCTACGGCAGGACGATCCGGCGGTGGGGGTATTGAGGGAGTTGTGCGAACCGGTACATTTGATGGGTGTGAACCCCACCGCTGAGAATATCGCCAAGATGGTTTTCGACTACGCTATCGAGCAAGGGTTTCCCGTGATCGCGGTCCAAATGTGGGAAACCCCCCGATGCGGTGCCACCTATTGCCAAGGCCAGGGGTAAAATAGTATACTTTGGTATCCAGTAACTGAGAACCGACTGAGAATTGCTCCAGCGTTTGCACCCGTCTTGAAGGTCGTGGTCTGCGTTGAGAGCCATCACAAGGAGGGAGAAGATGAAACGTCTGCTGCAATGCCTGTTGATAGTGACGGTGGTAGTTGTGGGATGGACCATGATCTCGGCCAAGCAGGCAGAAGGGGCCCGAGTTCGCGTCTATGCCGGCTACCCCTACTATTCTCCGTACGTAGTCCGCTACCGGGCGCCCTACTATCCTTATGTTCCGGTCGCGCCGGTGGTTGGCGTCCCCGCTTATTATCCTCCGCCGGTGGTAGTCTACCCGAGATACCGCTGCGTTCCCCCGCCCATTTGCGCACCCGCACCGTGCTACCAGGTTTGGTAGCCCGCGAGCTCCGGGTTTGAGGGGTTCGAGAAAGAAGAAGCGACGGCGGAATCCACCTGCGCTGGCCGCGGCTTTGTAGGGTTTCCGCGACCACTGGTCGCGGCTTTGTAGGGTTTGCAATCCGGGTTATTCGCCCTTTGAACATGCGGCGTCAAAGATTCGATCGAAGCGGCGGCGGATTTCCCGGCTCGATGTTTCGTAATCGGCCGACAGTGCCTCGCCGCTTTCGTAATCCAACAGGTGGGCCAGTTTCGCCCGTTCGGTCGCGTCTTCGGGAAACTGGTCCCGCGCGGTCGAGTTCATCAATCGCAGCCGGCTCTCGATCGCGCGGAGCAATCGGTAGCTCCGGTCGAAGAACTCGCAGTCACCGTCCGAGAGGAATCCGGCGTCGTTGAGTCGGGCCATGGCTTGGAGCGTGTTGGGGTCGCGGATTTCGGGTACCGCACGGGCGTGTTTCAGTTGCAGCATCTGGACGAGGAACTCGACGTCGACGATTCCGCCGGGGCCGCGTTTCAAATCGCCGGCGGTTTTCCCTTCTTCCAGGCGGTGTCGCATCGTGCGGATTTCGCCGGCGTCGGCGGATTGCCAGGGACGGTCACAAGCCGCGCGGGCAACTGCGGAATCGACCTCTTCGGCGGCCCGCTTCGAGCCGTAAACGACCCGGCCGCGGCACAGGGCCTGGCGTTCCCAGAGGCGGCCGTCGCCTTCGGCGAAGTATCGGGTGAACTCGGCCAGGGAGGTGGCCAGCGGCCCGCTTCGGCCGGTGGGGCGGAGCCGGACATCGATTTCGTAGAGCCGTCCGTGGATGCCGGGGTGGCCGGCCCGCTTGATGATCCGCTGTCCCAATTCGCTGAAGAAGTGCTGGTTCGAGGTGCTTTCGCCGGTTCCATCGACTTGCCCTGCCGTTTTGCCGTCGGCCTCGTACAGGAAGACGAGATCGAGGTCGCTGTGGTAGCTCAGTTCGCGGCCGCCGAGCTTTCCCATGGCGAGGATGACCATCTCGCACGTTTTTCCGCGTCGTGGTCCGTCGCCGATTTGCGGCGGGCCGAATTTTTCGACGAGCCGCACGTGTTCCTGCGACACGATTTGCGAGAGGCACGCCTCGGCGATGTCGGAAAGCACGCCGGTCGTGGCCTGCACGTCCTCCCTGCCGAGGATATCGCGGACCCCAACGCGAAGCTGATAGTCGTTCTTGAAGCTGTGCAGGATGGGATCAATATCTTCCGCGGCCCGGCACAGCTTTGCCAGGAATCCACGCAACAGTTCCCGCGATGGCAGGCGGTCCAGCACCAGGCTGTCCATCAACCCGTCGATCATGCCCGGATTATCGGTGAGGATGTCGCAAAGAAAGGGGCTGTAGGCGCACAGATCGACGTAGAGCCGCAGGCACGGTTCGTTGAAGCTGAACAGCTCCCAAAGGATGCCCTTGCCGCCGAGCGAATCGCTGACTTTGTCCAGATTCACGAGTGTCGAGTCGGGGTCCGGGGTGGCCGCAATCGCCGCAAGCAGCTTAGGTGCAATGGCCGCCAGGAAGTGCCGGCACCGGCGGGTCGAGAGAAACCGGATTCTCTCTTCCGCGAGGTTCATCAGGCTCCGATATGCCTGTTTCACGTTGCGGAACGGGTAGTTGCCCAGGACTTCGGCAATCCGCTGTTCGGGCGGATCGGGATCGAGCAGCAAATCGACCTCGGCTTCGGTTTCGGCGTCGTCGCTGAAGGCATCGTGCAACAGGTGATCGAGGATCTTGCGGTTCAAATCGGTTTTATCACGGTAGTCGGCCTCGAAGGCCTCCAGCGCCCAGCGGCCCGGATCGCTCGGATAGCCCATCCGCAGCGCGAGCTTTCGCAACTCGGCGGGGTCGTCGGGTAACATGTGCGTTTGCAGGTCGAACATGATTTGCAGCCGGTGTTCGGCCTTGCGGAGGAACGTGTACGTCTCTTCGAGGATCGACCGTTCCTGATCGGTAAGGCAGCCGACGTGCTCCAACTGGGCGATTGCCTCAAGGGTGTTTCCCGTGCGCAGCTCGGGCAGGTCGCCGCCGTTGAGGAGTTGGAGGAACTGGATGACGAACTCGATGTCGCGGATGCCGCCGCGGCCGGTCTTGACGTTTCGCTGGTCGGCGCCTTCGGCGTGCGTTTGCTGTTCGATACGGCGTTTCAGCGCCTTGATCCCGGTGATGTCGGCGCGGCTGAGGTAACGGCGGTAGATCCAAGGTGTCAGGCGGTCGAGGAAGTCACGGGCCAACTCCAGATCGCCGGCGGCGTGGCGGGCCTTGATGTAGGCCTGGCGCTCCCACGTCCGGCCGCGGAGATCGTAGTAGCTCAGCGCGCTCTGCACGTCGGCGACGATTGGGCCGCGCTGCCCCTCGGGGCGCAACCGCAGATCGACCCGGTAGGGCGAGCCCAGTTCCGTCGACTCGGTCAGCAAGCGGACGATCTCCCTGGCGGTTTGCTCGAAGAACTCTCGGTTTGCGACCGGTCGCCGGCCGTCGGTTTGGCCGTCGCCGTCATAGAGAAAGACGAGATCGATGTCGCTCGAGTAGTTCAGCTCCAGGCCACCGAGCTTCCCGAGTGCCAGCACCGCCAGCCGCGCCGGTTTTCCGCCCGGTCCTGCGGGCGTGCCGTGTTTTCGCTCGACGGTGCGCCATGCTGCGCGCAAAGCGGCCTCGATTATCGCGTCGGCCAGGAACGAAATCTGCATCGTGACCGTTTGCAGGCTCTGTTCGCGGATGAGATCGCCGTAAGCGATCCGCAACGTCTCGCGGCGTTTGAAACGCCGAAGCGCCCGAAGCACCCCCTGATCGTGATCGAGGGCCTCGATCTCGGCCAGCAGTTCGGCGACCAGGGTTTGCCGGGCAACCGGTTCCCCTTCGTTGAGCCGCAAGAGGTCGAACCCCTCGGTGTCGTTGGCCAACAGATCGCTGAAATGCTGGCTTGTTGCGAACATTTGCAGCAGTGTCGGCATGGTGGCCGGGTCGCGCTCGAAGAGCGTGCCGACGGCCAGGGGATTTCGCCCGGCCGCCGTGAAACGCTCCAGGTTGTTCAGCGCCATGTCGGGATCGGCGCAGCCGGGGAGGTGTTCTTCGAGCTGATCGCAGACGACCGCCAACAGATCGAGCGTCACCCCGGCGGTAGCCATCGCCAGCAGATTTCCATGCGCCCGGCGGGCATCAACAACCCCCAGCCGCCGCAGCCAATCGGCCGCCGCGGTCGGATCGTCGAGGTATTGGCGCAGGGTTGTGATGTCCATGGGTCTTCTCACTCGATCACGGACCGGGCGTCCGAATGACAATATCATCCCACATGTCACCTTCGTGATCCCTCGATAGCTGCTCCCTCAAGCCACGGCCGTCGTCGTCCTTCTCGTTCGGGCCGATACTGTAGAGGACGTACCCATCGCCGCGCCGCTTGTACCGGAGGTCTTCGCCGCTGAATCGGTCTTTTGGGATGGCAGCGATGTACTTTGGAGCGAGTTCCTTCAGGCTCTTGGGATACTGCTTGTGTTCGTGACGGTAAGCAGCCAGGGCAAATGCAAGTTGCCCCAGTTCAGAATGGGTTGCAACTTGATCGTCCGGGCACAGGTTGCGGTACGGGATTCCCGGTTCTGAAAGGAGAGCCACGAGGAGTCGGGCAAGCGACTTCGGGTCGCCATTCTCGGCAATCGCCCGCTTGAGGGATTCCAAGTTCGAGACTTTCTTTGCCAGCGCCTCACTTTCCTTATCCATTTTCGCTAGGGCCTTCTGACGTTCTGCAAACGTGGTCTTCCGGAACGCGATCACCCGTTCGTCCTGGTTCCGGTTACTAATGCGAAGGACCTCGTTCCAATCGACTCGCGGGTCCGTGATCAGCATCTCAAGTCTCTCTACCCAAGTCTTTTCCCGAAGGAAGCCCCCAGCCTTAATTACTTCTTTGTTTCCCCTTGCCAGGCAGCAAATGTAATCAAACGTGCAATATCGATCGCTCGTGTCGAGAGTGTCCGCTGCGGGCGGTAGGGCAGAAAGAGCACGTAGCTGCTTTTGAAACCTGTTGGCCTGCTGCGGGGTCAGGCGAGGGTCGTGTGCGACCACGATGTCGCCCTGGAGTGCCATGCTGTCGAGCACCGAACCTGCCATCTGATCGACAAAGGAAGGTTGCTGTCCTATTAGCCGGGCAATCCGGTGACAAGCCAACAGGTCTTGCCACGCCTCGTCGATCTTGCCTTCATGCAAGCAGAGCATAGCCCGGACTCTCAGCGCCCGAACGGCCGGTCGCGAACTCCAGAGTGCGATACACAGCTCGTGGTCCAGCAGCGAGGCACCTTCCTTGCCCACAAGCGGCGAGAAGTATCGCGGTCGGCGCACACCGGCGACCGCGAGGTCCAGCGGTTGTCGGTTCTCTGCGAGCCATGCCGCCAGCAGGGGAAACTCCTTCTTCCCCCACGGCCGCTTCTCGGCCTGGTCGCGATTATCATATTCTTGTTCTTCCCACTTGTCGAAGGTTAAGTCTGCCGGCTTGCTGCTCTTCTCGACGCGGCGCAAGTACCTGTAAAACGGAACGGAATATTTTCCGTCTTCCGGAAGCGGCTCGATCCCCAATCGCCGGAAGTACTCCGTGCGAACTTCTTTTGAGATCGGCTCGGGGCCGAGCGCTTGCCAGAGCGGAACGGCCGCGTTGTTCTCGGGTGTGATTTCCTTGCTGCACCGCCGGTTGAGCGCTTCCAGGTAGTCGACGTAACCGTCGGGGCGCAACGGGGCGGTGATGTACGTCGTCTCTTTGGAGATCGTGACTTTGCCGTCCGAAGAGGTGGTTTGTGCAGTGCAGGACGCCACCCAGGTCAACAACCCGGCGAGGAAGAGGATTCTGATGGCTGTGGTTTGCATGGGTAATCTCCGCTTGCAGGGGTGCATTCCACTTCCGGCGCGACCGCCGGTCACGGCTTTATGTCGGGCGCGACCGCCGGTCGCGGCTTTATATTTGGCGGCCGAAGAGCGTGAATGCGTCGACCTTCTCTATTTCTACCTCGATGAGCCGGCCGGTCAAGTCTCGGGGGCCGTCGAAGACGACGATCCGGTCGTCCACCGTCCGGCCGACCAGTTGCGTGATTTCGGCGTCGCCAGAGTGCTTTTTCGATGCCTTGCTGGGACCCTCGACCAGGATTTCGACGCGGCGGCCGGCCAGCGGGCGGTTGTCTTCCAGGCTGATCGCGTTTTGGATGGCCAGCAACTCGTTGTTTCGCCGCTGCTTGACCGGGTATGGGACGTCGTCCTCGTAAAGTTCGTCCGCCTTGGTGTTCGGGCGCGGGCTGTACTTGAAGATGAAGCTGTTCTTGAACCGGGCGTCGCGGACCAGGCCGACCGTCCGCTGGAAATCCTCCTCCGTCTCGCCGCAGAAACCGACGATGAAGTCGCTGGTAACCGCCGCGTGCGGGACTTTTTGGCGGATTTCGGCGAGCATCTCGCGGTATTGTTCGACTGTGTAGCCGCGGTTCATCCGCTTCAGGATCGCGTTTGATCCGCTCTGCGCCGGCACATGGAAATACGGCGACACTTTGGGCAGGTCGCGGACCGCCTTGATCAGGTCGCCGGTCATGTACCGCGGGTGGTTGGTGACGAACTTCAGCCGGGCGAGGCCGTCGATCTCGTGCAAACGGTGCAAGAGATCGGCGAGCCGGACGGTTTTCCCGCTGGCGGGGTCTTTGTAGCTGTTGACGGTTTGGCCGATCAGAGTGACTTCGAGACAACCTTCGTCGACCAGCCCGCGAATTTCCGCTTCGATTTCGCCGGCCGTGCGGCTCTGCTCGGGTCCTCGCACATTCGGCACGACGCAGTATGAGCAGAACTTGTCGCAGCCGGACATGATCCGGACCATCGCCTGGTGCGGCGCGGGGCGCATCTTTTCGGTCCGTCCGGGATCGTACGGCTCGAAGCTCTCGAGCACGGTCAGCCGGTTGCCCTCGTTACGGTCCTTGCTGATCTGAAGAAACGGTCCTTCGCCGGCGGCAGCGCGCTGCAACAGAACGGGGAGTTGTCCCAACCGGCCCGGCCCCACGACCAGATCGACGTGCGGCGCCCGGCGGAATATCTTGTGGCGATCCTTTTGGGCCATGCACCCCAACACGCCGATAATCGTGCCCGGGCGGTGCTCTTTCACGTGTTTCAGACGCCCCAGGACACTGTAAACCTTGTCCTCGGCATGGGCACGCACACTGCACGTGTTAAACAGAATCGTATCCGCTTCGCGCATATTGTCGACAAGTTCATACCCCTGGCGAAGCAAACCGGCAACGACCAACTCACTGTCGAGCACGTTCATCTGGCAGCCGACGGTTTCGATGTAGAGACGCCGCATACGAGTGGTCAGGGTTTAGGGTTTGGGGTTCAGGATTTGGGGGGACGATCAGGCCAATGACGGGAGGATTCCGGCAACTGTCGTTCAAGGGTTCTTTCTAATCCGTTCAGCATTCGAACACACTCGAAGTAGCGGTTACGATAGTCATTGTACGTGTCGTTGTCGATATAGCCTTTCATGTTTGCGACAAAGAGATGGTGGACTGTCTCTAATGCTTCTCCCCGCGAACGATTTACGCCTTCAATCTTATTGCGGATATGTCGATCGCTATGTTTCTCAGCCAGATTTGCCGGGGAGCTGTTCGACGATCTACGCACCTGTGCACCGAGTTCGTATTTTTCGTGAGACGGCCACTCCCGTGTCAAATTGCACACCTCGATGTGAAGCTGGCAAAGCTTCTGGTACACCTTCAGGTCCTCCACACGCATATAGTCAGCCATCCTCGCATCTCCACAACCAAAACCCAAAAACCCGAACCCCGAACCCTAAACCCTAAACCCTCACTCCGACCCCAGTCGATCGCCCGGCTTGAGGCGATAGCCGCGGAGGAACTCCTCGACCGGGAGCATTCGTTTTCCGGCAGGCTGGATGCTTCGTGGTACGACGGCCCCCCGGCCGGACGCGATTACCAACCGCTCCTTGGACACCTCCAGCACGGTTCCGGGTTCGGTCCCCGGCGGGGCGTCCGCATCGACCACATCGAGCGGGCCGAGGATCAGGCGGACGGGCGGTCCGTCGGTGCGGTGCCAGAACGTGAAGGTTTTGGGCCAGGGCTCGAACGCCCGGACCTGGTTCTTGATGGCCAAAGCCGGCCGCGACCAATCGACGGCCCCGTCCGATTTCTTCAGTCGCGGGGCCTTCGACGCCAAAGAGGGGTCCTGCGGTAAGGGTTGCGCCGTTCCCTCTTCGACCATATCAACCGCTTCGCACACCAGGGCCGCTCCCATTTCGGCAAGCCGCCCTTCCAGCTCGGGGGCGGTTTCCTCCGGTCCGATTGCGGTTGCGGCCCGGGCGATGCAGGGCCCGGCGTCAACCTTCGGAGTCATGTGGATGATCGTTACGCCGGTCTGTTCCTCACCGTGGTAGACGGCCCAGTTGACGGGCGCGGCGCCGCGGTACTTCGGCAACAGCGAGCCGTGGATGTTGATGCCGCCGAGCCGGGCCGCCCCCAGCGTGGCCGGCTTGAGAATCTGCCCGTAGTCGCAGACGACCAGCAGATCGGCCCCGTAGCCGGCCAAGTGCTCGACGGCACCGGGCGTGTTGACGTCGTCCGGGTCGAAGATGGGCGTGTGGTGTTCGGCGGCGATCCCGCGGATCGGGCTGAGGTGGGCAACGGGCTTCCCGTGGCGGGTCCGCACGGGCCCGGTCACCACCGCCACAATCTCGTGGCGGGTGTCGTACAATTGCCGAAATGCCGGCGTGCCGAACGGCCCGGTTCCCATCATGATGATTCGCATGGGGAACAGTGTAGCGGCCGGCGTCGCTTTCCAGAAGGGGGGGCGTTTTTTCGCGCAGAATGGATTGGGACTACCAGACTGCCTCGATGCCGGCTTGAGCCCCGTAGTAGAAGAGGCCTCCGGCGGCGCGTACAGACGAGGGGCCACCGCTAATATCGGCCGTTGGGATCTGGTTCGGCGCCAGGGCGACGCCTTCGATCCACATGATCTGGTAGGTTCCCCGCAAGGCCAGCCATTCCGTCAAGTCGTAGGTGAGGTTGATTCCCAGTTCGCCGATGAAGGCACATCGCCCTCCCTTGTCGGAGGACGACCGGTAGCCCCACTGAAAGCTGTTATACGCGACGTGCTCGCTGGCGGCGTTGGCGTACAGTCCGGCCTTGACGACGCCGTCTGCCCGGAAGCGGTAGCGTTCCTTAACGAGGATTTTGGCTCCTGCCTGGACTCCGTAGAGGTGGTTGGCAACGTTTATGTTGTAAGCGTAATCATCGAGAGAGCCGGCTTCCTGACCGGCGACGTGGTAACGTTCGCCGATGCCCGCATAACGCAATCCGATCAGCGGAGTGAGCCAGTCGTTTTCATACTGGCAGAGGTTGATTTCGACGTTGTGGAGTTCCGATCTGTAGCTGACCGCGGCATTCTGGACGGGGGGCCCTCCATACCGGTCAGCCATTAGCATGGCCGGAGTCTGGACGTTGGCCCGCGCATGCCATCCGTCGGTCATGAAGTATCCGACTTCGAGATCCCGGTACCCATCCCCATGGCGGATGAAATTCAAGCGTATTCCCGGCTCGCAATCGAAGGATAATTGCCTTGCATCGAGCAGCGAGGTATTTGGTGCAATGAGATCCAATAGGAGCGTTTGCCGCAGTGCCTTCGACCTCCTCAGGAACATCGCGTCGGCCGTGACCGTCCAGCACGGGCAGCAGCAACAACTCGGGCAACAGCTCGCAGGGGAGCAACCGGTCGGCTGACAGCCGCAATCCAAAAGATTGATGGCCCCCGCCAGGTCGGTCAGCGGCGTCTCGTCGGGTATCCTTTCCCCGTCGGCCGCCGGGTCGGGAACCGTCAAGACGGGATCGTAGGCGGGATACGCCGTCCCCATACCACCAACCAACAGGGCCGCAAGAGCGACAGACACACAGGATCTCATGCTAGCTTCCTCCTTGAAAACGATCTATACTGGCAAGGATCGGATCGTTATTACCGATAAAATGAGAAAATTCAATACAATCGGAATAATCGGAATGACCGGCAAAGACTTCCAGGCTTTCCTATCTTAGGATCGGCCGAGAAACAACTGTTGTAGGAAGGGTCTCCTGACCCGTCTCCTTCTCCTCCGGCTTCCAGCATCTGCAACTGGCAATTATGAAACACAATGGTCGCATTATAGGCGCCGACTCCTACGGATCCGGCGCGTCGCAGTCCCCAATAGCGGTCGGGGGTCAAGGCCGACCGCTCTCCTTCCCAGTCCAGGTAGGCCTTGCCGTCCAACCACACTGCGATCCGTGCCTGCTTGTTATCCGGCATGCGCACCTCGAGAAGGAGGGTATGTTTCTCACCATTGGACAGTTTGCCGTCTCGCGTCGTCTCGTTTCGGTCGGCGTCCTTGCCGCGGATGAATGCAAGGCCGCTTGCCCTGCCCTTCCAACCGCCTACGACCAGCAGTGCCGACGTGTTGCCGACCGGGAACATAACCGCCATGCAGTCACCGCGAATACGTGTGAATTGGGCTTCAAACCGGTAGCTCCCCGGCGGAGCCCCCGGGAGTTGAATCCTGGCATACGGTTTCTCCGACGATACGATCTGGCCACCCACCTTTTTCCACCTGCCACTGATGGAATCCTTGGTCGTGTCGACGGTTTCAAGAAGGTCGACCGCGCCTTCCCACTTGCCGGGCGACGGAGGCGCTTTCTTCATCGCCAGAATACTGCTCCAGGCTTCTTGCTCGCTTTCCCCGGCCGGTAAATTCCCGGGGAATGGGCCCAACTTGACCAATTCCCTTTCTTCCTTGGGAGGGAGTTCGGGAAGCCGTTGCCTCCACTGCTTGGCCAGCTTCTCTGCTTCGGACATTCCCGGATACCCCTGGAAGTGCCGCTTCATCGACTCAAGATGATAGACGCCGTCGAAGGGATTTTGTCGATGGATGTTTTTCACTTCGGCAAGCCGGGTATCAAATCGATCCTTGATGGCTGCCAGAACCCGCTCGACCTCCGCCGCCACTTCGCGATCCTTAGTCTTGCCAGCGGCGATCATTTCCCGGATCAGTTTGTACGCCTCGCCGTACCTGGTTTCATAAAACGGTTTCATCGCCTCTTGCAAAGCGGGCTGGGCCACCTCAAGGCGGGGTCGATAGAGATGCTTCATGGTGGCCAGGCCGTCCAGGAGTTGACACGAATCGTGAAGCTCTTTGTCCAGATCGCCTCCGATGATCCAACCAACCGCCTCGAGTTTGGGCTCGTATCGGAATTCCATGTGCTTGAAAAAGGCCTTCAGGGCGGTTCGCCGCACCTCCTCTTTGAGTTCGTCGTTGATCGTCAGGTAATCGGCGGCCTCCAGCGTGGTGCGATAGCTGTACATCCAAAACCACGGCGCGATGGAATAGTCCGCGTGATCTCTCGGAAATTTGACCAGGTCGAGAATCCCCCGGTGCTTGAGCCATTCTTGGAGTGTTTTCTCCAGATGTTTCTGCGTCCTGACATGCCCACTGTCTTGCATGTCGGTGTCGCAGTACATCAGACAGGCCAGTTCCGCGGAGTTGAGCCGTCCGACGTCTCCACGGATATCCTTGACTCTCCAGAAGCTTCCAGCCGCGTCATATCGATAGGATTCCACGTCGCTGTTCGGCTGCTTCATTCGCAACTTGCTGAGCACCAGGAAAGCCCGATAGAGCATTTGGTCGGGCACATCCAATTTGGGCATGGCCTGTTTCGCTTTCAGAAGCTCCCGCAGGGCGTCGGCAGTCACGAATGTATTGCTGCCGCGAACCCCAGTGAGATACCCCCACCCGCCTCCGGCGTCCTTGCGCCCGGCAATCCATACCGAATCAGCGGGCCGATTTGTTACAAAACGAATTTGCTTACGCTCGCCGTCCCGGAGAACAGCCATGGTCAAAAGCTTACCGCTTGCGACACCGGACAAAAGGCTATTGGCCTGCCGATCGCTCCCCGCCGGCGTGCCATTGATTTCCAGGATCCGATCTTTCGCTTTACATCCGGCTTTGTCGGCAGGGGAGCCGTAATTCACCGAATCGACCACTCCCCCCTTTCCGAGTTTCAAACCGTGGTAACCCTTGAGCCATTTTTCGTTGGGCAGCGACCCCGCCGTCACTTCCGCGTCCTTTTCTTGCTCAGCGGACAAGTAGGTGACAGTGACTTTCTTGCCGCCCCAAAGAGAATGCGTCAGCTTATTAAAATGCCGTCGATTGAGAACCAGTGCCCCATCGATTCGGAGCAGCCGGTCTCCCCGGTGCAATCCGGCGGCTTTCAGGCAGGAGCCCACCATAAACCGATCGATGGGCAGTCCGTCTTGGGTGCTCTGATCGAACCGCCTGCCGGGAAAACTGACACCAAAATCCGCAGCCGGCACAGGCGCGCAGACGTAATCAAAATGATGAGCATTCCCATCGCGCAGAACCCGCAACTTGACCTCTTGGCCCGCATAAAGCGATAGCCTGTCCAAGTCTGCCTTTGTTGTAATCGCGTGATCATCGACCTTCAGGATGCGGTCTCCCAACCGCAGCGGAACCGAATCCCGATTGCTCAGGAAATCAAACCCCCCGATTGACACCCCCTCTTCATTTTCTCGCACTCTCAGTCCCAGCGTCCCCGGATATTGGCCCGGCAACTTGACCTGGAACTTCAGAATCTTTTCCCCGCGCAATACCATAAATTCGACGGTATCTCCACTCACCCAATCCAACTCCGACATCGCGTAGCGCACGGCGGTATCCACCAAGACCCCATTGGCCGCGAGGAGTCGATCTCCATCTCGAATACCCACGGCAAACGCAGGGCTGTTGGTATCGCACTGAACCACCATGCCTGGAGAGTCTTCGGTATCCTTAACGGTCATTCCAGGGCTTGATCGCTTCTCCCAACGGACTCGAATCGAGCGTTGCCCATACGTGCCGTGCTGCGTGTCCTTGAGTTCGCGGACGATGACCGCGCACGCGTCCTCAACCTGTTTTTTCAACAGCGGATCTTTGACGTTCGGGTACTCCGAAACCAGGAATCGCAGCGAATAAATGTAGTGCCACGGCGCATCGATCACGTTGTTCCGGAGCTTTCCGGAATTGATCATGTAAGTCACAAAACGCAGAGCACGCTGAATGGCATCCTCATAAGTCTCCGGGCCGAATTCAACGTAATTGCGAAGTGAGTAGGCACACATTGCAGTGAGCGTAACATTGCCAACCGTTCCCCCCGCTTCGGTCTTTGATCGTCCGTTGCCGATTGGCTGTGCGCTGTCCCACGATCCGTTTTTGTTCTGCCGCTTCAGAATATAGTTGAGTTCATGAACCAGAAACCCCGTTACTTCCTCCGAGAATGGAAGTGGACCGTAGACATCCGCCTCATAGTCCGGCAGTTGGTGTCTGCCTCGGGCAACCACATCTTCTGCGCTTGAGACACGCTCGATGGCTCCAATCGAAATCAGAAGCCCCATCACCAGAATTGCCTTGAATCGATCTGTCATGGCCATTCCTCCATTTTATACCCCGGAGTCATGACGGGGCATCGTGTTGGTACGTGTATTACGCTTGCTCGGTACCACGCCGGGTGCGCCTGGTCACAGGCGCCCGTGCGAGACTATTTCTTCTTTTTCTTTCCAAACCGTGCCTCCCACAGCGCCGTCAACTCTTCGACGCATTCCGGGTACTTCTTGGAAAGGTCTCGGGTCTCGGTGCGGTCTTCGGTGAGATTGTAGAGCGCCCAGGGCCCCCTTCCCTCGCGAACGACCTTGTAATCCCCCTTGATGACCGCGTGCGTGCCCATGTGATTGAAATAGTAGGCGTGGTCGCGGGGCTGCTTTCCGCCGGTGATGACCGGCACCAGGCTCAAGCTCTCGTGCGGTGTGATCTTCCGTCCGTCGAATTCCTTGGGGTACTTTGCGCCGGCCAATTCGAGGCAGGTTGCCATCATGTCGACCACGTGGCCTCGCTGTTTGGTGATCGAACCGGGTTTGTGTTTCAGCCCGGCGGGCCAGTGCATGATTGCGCAGGTGCAGGCCCCGCCCTCGTGGACGTTCATCTTGTAGCGTCGTAGCGGCGTGTTCTGGGCGTTTGCCCAATTGTGCCCGACGCTGCCGTAGGTCAGCGGGCCGCCCATCGGGACGTCAAACACGTCACCGACGGCGACCTTCTTGCCGGCGGCCTTGGCCTTCGCCAAGATGTTGTTGGCCGTATTCCACCCGTTTCCCCCGAGATGCTCGGGGCACGCCCCGTTATCGTGGAAATAGACGATCAACGTGTTATCAAACTGCTTCGTATCTTTCAAGGCCTTGACGATCTTGCCGACGGCCCGGTCCATGTGATCGACCATGGCGGCGTAGATCGCCATGTTGCGGATGCGCCACGCCTTGTGATCGACGGTTTCCCATTTCCGGACGCGCGGTTCCATGGGCGGCAGCGGCCAGTGTTCCTTGTCGATGATTCCCATCTCGAGCATTCGCGCATAACGCTCGTTGCGCAGCTTTTCCCATCCGCCCTCATAAAGCGGAAGGTACTTCCGGATCGTTTTTTCCGGGGCGTGCATCGGCCAATGCGCGGCGGTGAATGCAACGTACTCGAAGAACGGCTTGTCCGCTTTTGCAAACTTCTCGATCTGCTTGACCGCCTCCGCGCCGATTACGTCGGTGTAGTAGTAGTCTTCGGAAAAATCTTCGCAGCCGGTGTCGATCGGTTCCGTGTCGCGAGTCAGCGTGATCGGGTCCCAAAACGACCCGGCGCCGGTCATCGTTCCATAAAAGACGTCGAAGCCGCGTTGTATCGGCCCGTCCTTCTTGGGATTCATGCCGAGATGCCACTTGCCGACCATGCCGGTCTGGTACCCGACGGTCTTGAGAACCTCGGGGATGCTGACCTGCTCTTGGCCGAGGCGATTGCTGTAGCGGCCGCTCATGAGCGTTGCCCGGGTGGGCCAGCAACGGGCCGTGTTGTGGAACTCGGTAAACCGCAGCCCCCCGGCGGCCAGCGCGTCGAGGTTCGGCGTGTCGATTTCGCCGCCGAAGCATCCGAGGTCGGAGAACCCCATGTCATCGGTCAGGATGATAAGGATGTTGGGTCTTTCCGCAGAAAACGCGGCACTACAGACAACTGAGGCAAGCAGTAATACGAGCAAAAAGAAGCAACGGGGACGGATCATGGTTTCCTCCTGCATGGTTCCCTATTGTCAGGCACGGGTGTCAGATATCCCAATAGGATAACGCGCCGACTCTCAATTACAACACCCGGGCCGTTACAGCGACAGCACGAATTCCACAAGGTCGTCGAGTTGCTTATCGCTGAGCTTGTCGACCTCGCCGTGCTTGCCTTTGGCCAACAGCTCTTTCATGGTAGTGTAACGCCCGTCGTGCAAGTACGGGGCGGTTCGCCAACACTCGACCAGCGTGGGGGTGTCGAATTTCTCTCGATGATCGTGCTTGGTCTTGCTGCCGACGTCGTGCAGCTTCAGGTCGGTGTAGAGCGGCTCGGGATGGCACTTGGCGCAGCCAACCTCCTTGTCGAAGAACAGCTTCTTTCCCCGCTCGGCGGCCGGGCTGAGCTTGCCGTCGACGAGATGGGGGCTGGGAACCGGCTTAAGCGAGTTGAGATACTCGCTGATCGCCGCCGCGTCTTCTTCCGGCCGTTTGGCGAAGAGGAGGAATAGAAGCTGTCCGCGAACCGCCGTTTCGGCATTCGGGCGAATGCCCGTACTCATCATCGGCGGCGTCTTGTGGGCCAGCAGCAAGCTCTTAGTGTTGTTTATGGTGTCCAGCCCGGATCCCGTGTCCCAGTTCATGGCGTCGGCCCGGGCGTCGGGATGGCAAGTTGCGCAACTCTGCCAGGATTGAAAGCAGATTGTGCCGTCGTTGAAGAGCATCTCGCCGCGGCGCGCCTTTGTCAGTTTCGGTCCGGGTCCCAAGGCAATGCCGGAGACGGGTTTCTTCTGCTTCAGTTTCAAATCGACCACGGCCAGGTTGTCGGTGAAGTACCCGGCGATGTAGGCCGTGGAGCCGACGACGGCCAGGCCCCGGGGACCGTTGACTTTCCGGCCTTCGATGGCGAAGCGTGCCAAGGGATTGCCGGCGTAGAGTGGAATCCGCCGTCTCAGCCCGACGAGGAAGGCCAAATCGTTGGGCACGTCGGCGGCCGTGACTAAGGCGTAAATCTGGCGGCGCTGTTCCGCGGCAGCATCCTCTTCTTTGATAGGCATGGCGGCCAGCTTCTTCAACAGGGCCGGTGTGTCGATGATGCTCAACTCGTGGGTGCCGGCGTGGGTTACGCAAATCAGTTTGCCGTCGGCCGTGCAGGCGATGCCCCATGGATTGGCCGCGCCCAGGTCCACGTCGTCCAGCAGCACCGTGTTCAGCAGCTTCTTGCCGGCGATGTCGATCACGCTCATTGCATTGGTGTTCATCCACCCCCGCTCGACTTGCGTGGTCGGCATCTGGTAGCGGCCCAGAATGTGTACGATATAGGCGTATTTGCCGTCGGGCGAAACGCAGATGTCCCGCAGACTCGTGCTGCCGTTGGGCAGCCGAATCGACGTCGCCCGCTTGCTCGCCGTGTCGATTACCGTCACCACGGCCGCCACTTCTTCGGAGTCGGCCCGGTCGGTGGGAAGATGGTTGGCCACAAACAGCGTCTTGCCGTCGGGAGTGATGGCCGCGGCGACCGGTTCGCGGGCGGTCGCCACGCGGGCGGTTTCCTTCTTCGTCGCCAGGTCGATCACCGCAACCTCGTTGTCGAACCGGTTGCAGACGTAGAGCGTCTTGCCGTCCGGCGAGATTGCCGCTCCGGTGGCGGTATGGCCGGCGGGAATCGAGGCAAGCTTCTTGCCCGACGCCGCATCGAGCACAACAATCGTGCTCTTCAGGGCCGCGCAGGTCACGTAAAGCTTCCTTCCGGCGGGGTCCAACACCATGCCGGTTGGCCTTGCCGGGACCGCGATCGAACTGGAGACCTTGCCGCCGGCAACGTCGACCACGGCAATCTGCCGGGCGCCGGCATTGGCCACAAACAGCCGCTTGCCGTCCTTCGACGCGGCCACGGCCACCGGGCCGAGATAGTCGGCAGCGGCGTCTGCCGCAATCATGCCGCAAACGGCTAGCAGACAGACCGTGCCAAGGATTCGGCCACTGGTGAAAAGTTCCCTCTTCATGTGACAACTCCTCCGCTCCAGGGGAAAGATGTCCTTGCGAACTCCGGGACAGTGGTGTTGGAGGCGTAGACGATGGTGTGCAATTATCAAACCGCTGCCCGGGAGGGCGCGGGCGACAACACAATAGTATAATGATACCGCAACCGGTTGTCGAGCAACCGTAAGGCGAGCGGCAGAAAAGAATTTACCCGTAGCCACCGTCGCCAGATGGTGGATCAAGCGGCATTCCACCGTCTGGCGAAGGTGGCTACGGGGAGAACTTCACCTGCCGCTCGCTTAAAAAGAAAGCCTCCTCACTAGAGTTCGTTGGCAGCGCTTTCGGGCGCGCACACGTAGGTCCCGGAACCACGTCGGCGTGTTAGAAGACCGATGTGCTCGAATTCCCTCAGTGCCTTGGCGACGCAATTTTTCCGAAATGGCCAAAGAATCTCGGGTCGGATCTTCCCAGGTTCGGAAAATCGGTTATGTTGATGTAGGGTTCTAATTTTCCCCAATGACGTAATTGAGCCCTTATGTGGCAACACGGACGGAGTTTTTGGAGGGGCAGCAAACCACGGCGGTTTCGGCCCCGTTGGCATGGCCGAACCGTCTTCTCCGAACACGGGAGACCAGGCATGGTCCGAGCAACGCGAGTTGGCAGTCCTCTGCGCGATGGGGTTTTCGTTCTTTTTGTGACATTCGTATCCGCGGCAGTCGCCGGCGCGGCCGATGCACCCGATCTGGCCCGGCAAATTCTGGAAGCCGCCGAGGTGAAGGGCGGATTGATCGTCCATGTGGGTTGCGGCGGCGGCAAGCTGACGGCCGCGTTGCGCGCCAACGACAGTTACCTGATGCACGGCCTGGACACCGATGCGAAAAACATCAAGCAGGCCCGAGCGCACATTCAATCCCGCGGCCTCTATGGGAACGTGTCGGTTGACCGGTTCGACGGAAAGCAACTGCCCTATATCGAGAACCTGGTCAACCTGGTCGTTGCGGAGGATCTCGGCGGGGTGACGATGGACGAGGTCACCCGGGTGTTGGCTCCCGAGGGCGTGGCGTACATCAAGCAGGGCGATGCATGGACCAAAACGGTCAAGCCTCGCCCTGAGGAAATCGACGCGTGGACGCACTACTTGCACGACGCCGGCGGCAACGCGGTGGCGCAGGATACGGTTATAGCCCCGCCGGGGCGGTTGCAGTGGCAGGGCGGTCCGCGATGGTCGCGCCACCATGAGCACATGTCCAGCGTCAGCGCACTGGTGTCGTCCGGCAAGCGGCTGTTCCAGATTCTCGACGAGGCGACGCGGGTATCCATCCTGACGCCGCCGGACTGGAAGCTCATCGCGAGGGACGCCTTCAACGGCAAAATCCTCTGGAAACGCCCGATTCCCAAGTGGTACAACCACCTGTTGGGATTGAAAAGCGGCCCGGCCATCCTCCCGCGGCGCCTGGTGGCCGTCGATGGACGGGTGTACGTCACACTCGGCATCGAAGCACCGCTCAGCGCGCTCGACGCGGCAACCGGCGAAACCGTCCTGACCTACAAGGGCACCGATGCCACCCAGGAACTGGTCGTCTCCGACGGCGTGATCTTCCTGACCGCCAAAAAACCCGCCGACAACCCTATATGGAAACTGGACGAACGGCGCCTGATGGCCATCGAGGCCGATACCGGCAAGGTCCTCTGGCAAAAGGACCAGAACGTCTTGCCGATGACGCTCGCCGCGGACAACAAGCAGGTCTACCTCCACGATGGAGACAAGGTCGTCTGCCTCGATCGGAAAAACGGGAATCAATCGTGGGCCTCCGGGCCCGTGGCATCTAACAAGAAGCCGTCCTCGGCCTACGGCGCAACGCTGGTGGTACGCGACGGCGCGGTGCTTTTCGGCTCCGGCACGATCACCGCCCTGGCCGCCGACAGCGGCAAGAAGATGTGGACCGCCAGGATGCCGTCTTCCGGCTACCATTCGCCGGGCGATATGTTTGTCATCGATGGGATGGTCCTGGGCGGCGATATGAGCGGCGGACGCATGCCGGGCATCGTTACCGGGTACGATCTCAAGACCGGCGAGGTCGAGGTTGAGTTCCCACCCGACGTAAGGAACTACTGGTTCCACCACCGGTGCCACCGCGGCAAGGCCACGGTCAATTACCTGCTTACCTCGCGGACGGGCGTCGAGTTTATCGACTTTCGCAAGAAGCACTGGCAGATCCACCAATGGGTCCGCGGTGCGTGCTTGTATGGGATCATGCCGGCCAACGGGCTGCTCTATGCTCCGCAGCACCCGTGTGCCTGTTACCCCGAGACAAAGCAGGTCGGCATCTCGGCCCTGGCCCCGGCCCTCGTACAGGAAGCCAAACGAATCGACGGCGAAAAGGATGAACGCGGATATCCGCCGTTGACCGCTGCGCTGCCCGAGGTGTCGCCCGCCGAACGGCTCGAAAAAGGTCCGGCCTACGACGAGAACGTGACCGCCGGCCCGGCCGCCGACGCCGATTGGCCGACCTTCCGCGGCGACAACACGCGCAGCGGACACACCAACGCGGCCCTTTCGCCGAACCTCAAGCCTGCTTGGCAGACGCCGATCGGCGACGGGAAGCTCAGCAGCATCGTGGTTGCCGAGGGCAAGTTGCTGGTTTCTGCCGTTGACGAGCATACGATTCACGCCCTGGACGCTGCCACCGGCAAGCCCGCCTGGACCTACGCGGCCGGCGGCCCCGTCGATTCGCCGCCGACCATCTATCAGGGCCGGGCGATCTTCGGATGTGCCGACGGCTACGTCTATTGCCTCCGCGTGGCCGACGGCGAGTTGATCTGGCGGTTCCGGGCCGCCCCCGCCGACCGGCGGCTGGTTGCCTTCGGGCGGGTCGAGTCGGTCTGGCCGGTACACGGCAGCGTGCTTCTGCTGGAAGACCGCGTCTACTGCGTCGCGGGCCGTTCGATGTTCCTCGACGGCGGATTGCGAATGCTGCAACTCGACCCTAAGACCGGGCAGAAGATCGCCGAGACGCTCTACGACGACCGCGAACCCGAAACGAAGCGAACCTTGCAGAGTATCGAGTGGTCGCTGAGCATGCCCGTCGCCTTGCCGGATATCCTGTCCAGCGACGGCAAGCGCATTTATATGAAGTCCCAGCATTTCGACCTGAAGGGCAATCGCGACGGGGTCTGGCACCGGGCCGCCGACGAAGCCCAGGCCGAAAAGGAAAGAGCGCGCTGGCCGCACGCGAGAACCCTAGTCGACCCGCCCGGCGTCGGCGTACACCTGTTCGCCCCGTACGGTTTTCTGGAGGACTCCTATCACCACCGCTCTTACTGGGTCCACGGACGCGGCTACGACGGCGGGTGGAAGCCGTATGCCCGCGCCCGCAGCCGCTGGCCGTCCGGAAAAATCATCGTCAACGACGACGACACCGCCTACTGTTTCGGACACAAGCCAGCCTATTACGGCTGGGGCGAGCCGATCGAGCACCAACTGTCTGCCGACGTGAAGGGCTGTTTTGACGAACCCAAGCGCCGGCACCGGTGGACGAAGGATGTGCCGCTGTTCGTCCGCGCCATGGCGATGGCCGGCAGGACGCTGTTCATTGTCGGCCCGCCGGATATTGTGGATGAGCAAGCGGCCGAAGAGAAACTCAAAGCGGTCGATAAGAAACTCGAAAAAGATCCGAAGCTCCTCGCGAAGCTCGCCCGGCAGAACGACGCGTGGCACGGCAAGATGGGTTCTCTGCTCTGGGCCGTATCCGCGGAAGACGGCAAAAAGCTGGCCGAGTACAAGCTCGATGCCCTGCCCGTGTTCGACACCATGGCCGTCGCGAACGGACGGTTGTATTTCGCCACCACCGACGGTGTGGTCCGCTGCTACACAGCGAAGTAGGCTTTGTTTTCGAAAGCGACGGCCTTGGAAGGCCGTCGTACAACTCTACAGCGACCGTAAATACTCTACCAGATCGTCGATCTCGCTCTGGTTCAGTCCTTTGGCCTTGCCGTGCTTGCCGTCCTTGTCGTGTGTAGTCAACACGTCCTTGAGCGTCACCGCGCGGCCGTCGTGCAGGTAGGGCGCCGTGCGGTAGGCCTCGATCAGCGACGGCGTGTCGTAGCTTCCCTTTAACTCCACGGGATCATTCGGCGTCGTGACGCCCACGTTGTACATTTTCTGATCGGTAAACAACGGCGCCGGATGGCATCTTGCACATTCGGCCTTGCCCTCGAACAACACCTTGCCCCGCTCGGCGGCCGGGCTGAGATTGCCGTTTACCAGGTACGGGCTGGGAACCGGCTTCAGTGATTTCAGGTACTCGTCAATGGCGAGGGCATGTTCCTCCGGCCGGACTACGAACTGGATGTGGTGGATGCCGGCCCGGACGGCGCTCTCCGCCTTGTCGCGGACGCCCGTGGCCATCGACGGCGGGGTCTTGTGTGCCAGCAACATGCTCTTGGTGCTCTTGGAGTTGCCGATTCCGTCGTTCAGCAGGTCCCAGTTGAGCCCGTCGACCCGCCCGCCGGGATGACAGCTCGTGCAACTGTTCCAGCGCTGAAAACAGTAGACGGCGTCGTGGAACAGCATCTCACCCCGGCGGACCGCATCCGGCTCCGGCTGCGGACCGAGCGGTATTGTGCCTTGCAGCTCGCCGGTGGCCGGGTTCATAACGGCGACCGAGCCGGAGTAGTAGTTGGCCACCAGCAGTTGTTTTTCATCGGGCGACAGCACAATACCCCGGGGAGAGTTGCCGCCGGTCGGAAACCGGCGAATCGCCCCGGCAAGGTAGAGGGCCGTCAGGCTGTTGTGCAACTCGTTGATCTTCTCGGGGTCCTCTTGAATGCGAACCCAGATGTTCGCCTCCGTGAGTTTCAGCATCGCCTCCGGCGGGATGGCCGGCTTTCCCCTATAGCCCATCTCCGGGGTGGGGTCCGGCATCGAGCCGTCCCGGATCGACGCCAGCCATTCGGGCACTTTGCCCTCGAGCAACTCGTGAACAAGCCCGATCTTGACGTTCGAGATCTCATGCACGCCGGCATGGCTGATCCACAACTGCTTGCCGTCTTTCGAGCAGACCACGTCGTACGGGTTGGCGGACCCCTGCGTCAGATCGTCCAGAAGCACGGTACCGAGCCGCGTTCCATTGGCAATGTCGATGATCGAAAGGGCGTACGTATTGACCCAGCCCAGTTGCAGTTGGCTGACGGGCATGGTGAACCGGCCCAACTGGTGGACCACGTAGGCCCACCGCCCATCGGGACTGATACACGCGTTGTAGACGGTCGTCGAGCCGGCCGGAAGCTTCACCGTAGAAGCCACCTCGAGCTTGGCGCCGTCGATAATGCTCACCACGGCCGAAAGCGTCGGATCGGTGCCCGCGCCGCGGGGTAAAAAGTTCGTGACCACGACGTACTTTTCATCAGGTGTGACGGCTGCGCAGGCGGGCTCGCGCACCACGGCGATCTCTTTGATCACCTTTCCTTCCGCCAGGTCGACGACCGAGACGATGTGCATGTTTTGGTTGCACACGTAAAGCCGTTTCGACTTGTCGGCCACGGCAACCGCTTCGGGCCCTTTGCCGACGGGAATCCGGCCTGTAACTTCCGACTTGGCCGTGTCGACGACCGCCACGGTTCCGGCGTCGCGCTCGGCCACGTAGAGCGTGCGGCCGTCGGCCGACAGGGCCACGCCCCGCGGCACGCCCTCCAGGGGAATCTCGCCACGCTTGGTCTTGCCGGCGGTGTCCAAAACGGCGAGGCTCTCGCTCGTGGGATCCGACGCGTAAAGGGTCTTGCCGTCGGGCGAGACGGCCAGCGACAGCGGCGAGTGATATGTCTTATTCTTATCTTGGCCCCGTGCCGAAGAACCGTTTGATGCTATCATCCAAATGCCGAAAACGGCCACCATAAACCCGAACAACAAAACCTTGCCGAGGGTGCGCCTTTTCATCGGTTCTATCCCCGGTTGCAATATCCGGTCCATCTCGTTTTCCCGTTCAAACGGTTTCAGCGCGGCCGCGCAAGGTATTCGCGGATGTTCTCGGCCTCCTCGGCCTCCCAGTCGCGGCGCTTCTTGCGGTAGTAGTTGTCGCCGGGGATGGGGTAGTCGCCGTAGCAGGGCACTGCAATGTCGATCCAGGCGATCAATTTTCTCATCTCCTGATCCGACAGCTTCGTATCGTAGTGCTTGCCGCCTTCTATCGTGACCGAGAGACCTTCATCTTTTCCAAAATCTGCTGGAGAGACGTAGGTGTGTTTGCCGTCCTGGAACATCTTGATCAAGCGGCTCTGCGCGGCGCCGGTATAGTACGGGGGCAGCATGGCCGGTTTCGACTGGGCGTTAATCCAGTTGCACACCTTGCGGTTGGCCAAGGCGTTGTAGGATTCGGGCCACTTGAGGCTGAAGGCCGCCGTCTTGGCCGCATCGGCCGGCTGGTCTTTGCCGAGGTTGTGGCACCGGACGCAATGGCGGTCGAGAATCGGCTGGATCTCGCGGGCGAAATCGAATCCTTGCGGCTCCCCGTCGAACGGTTTTCGGTCCAGGGTTTCCACGCCGGCGGCCAGCGCCTGGCTGGAGTACGGGACCGGCGGAGCGATGTTCTTTCGCTCGTGGCAGCCGATGCACGAGATCGTTTCGCCCGGCTGCAAGGTCATCCAGCTCCGCATGCTCTGGACCATCTGCCCCTTCTCGTCCAGCGCCTGGAAGAAGATGGGCACCCGGGCGGGCACGGTGAAGCAGGCCGAGCCGTCGTCGTGCACCGTGGCGGTGCCCAGCACCTTCTTGACGTCCCAAGTGCCCCCCGCGACGGAGATGGGCGTAGAAACGAGGCCCGCACTTATCGGGCCGCGATTCTTGCTTCCCAGCGACACGCCTTCGACCCCGGTGGTGTTCTTGCATCCTTTGCCGGAGCAGGGGCGGAATTCCAGAGCCACGACGCGGAGCCGTTTGATGGTCCCTCGCTCGACGCCGTGAAGCCCCGGGCCGATGTAGACGTCGTGCAGGTAGACTGTCCCGGTTTTCCGGCGGTAGTCGGCCATGTTGGCCCGTTTCGGCGGGTCCGGCCGCGGCCGAAGCGGTATCGGCTGGGTGCAGGAGATATTGTTATCCTTGTATAGCAGTTCCCGCCCGCCGTCGACGTCCATGAAGTAGATCCCGTAAGGTCGTGTCCCGGAACTGATGATGTTTTTGGGTGTTCCCGGGACGGGAAATGCAAACCCAACCAGGAACGCCGTCTCGCCGAGCGGATAGGGATGCTTGAACTGGTTGCCGCTTTGGCATGCTGCGTCGACGACTCGCGGCAGCGTCTCACGGACCGGCGCGACCAGTTGCACGCCCTGGTTTTCTTGCCGGCCTTTGCGCGGATCAATCACCGCCAGCCAGCCCCTCTGCCGCGAGTGATGCCCCGAGAGGACGCACACGTACTTGCCGGTGCCGGGGATCGCCCGGGTGTGGAGGATCGTGGTGGGGAAACACGCGTTGTTGCCGTACAGCTCCCTTTGGGCGGTGCCGTCGGGGTTCATCTGGAACAGGGCCTGGATTGCCATCTGCCCGCGGTCGCTGTAGTCCCAGCGGGTATAGAGCACCCGTCCGTCCTCGGTCAGCGTGGGGTAATTGGTGTGTACCTGGTCAAAGCCCAGCCGCCGTATGTACCGGCCCTCGCCGTCGCAGGCGAACAGATTGCTGACCTCGGTGTGCCAGCAATCGACCGACTGGGTGCAGCGGGTGGAATTGAAGACGATGCTGCCGTCGCCCATGTAGGCGGGCTCGTAATCGGCGTAGCCCAGCCCCGAGGTAAGCTGCCGTACCTTACCGGTCTTCACGTCCATTTCGTAGAGGTGGTAGTCGTCCTCGCGGAACGATTTCTTCCAGGCAAACAAGATGCGATTGCCGTCGTGCGAGACGTCGGGATCGCGGATCACGCCGGCGGGGTCATCGAGCAGGATGTTGAACTTCGGGTAAACCCCATCCTCCATTTCCAACAGGCACAAGGTAGCGCCCGGAACGAAGTGGGCTTCGTGCTGTGCGTCGGACAGCCCTTCGGTATAGGCGTAGTGCGACCCGCCGAACTCGTAGTGCTTGGTGAAGACAATACGCCGAAGCGCCTCGCGGTAGGGCTGGAGGCGGAGTTCGCGGCGCTTTTCGCAGGCGGCCAGGTACAATGCGGCCCAACGGGGATCCTTGGCCGGAACGTTCGACCTGGTCAACGCATCGCAATCGGCGCGGAGCTTGCCCGCGGCCGGGCCCAAGACATCGACCACCTGCCGGATCTTCTCGGGGTCGAGGACGTGGTCCGCACCACGTACGAGAGTGACCCGGTTCGTTCGACCAACAACCCAGACAGACTTGACCTCGAGGCCCTCGCCCATACCGTCCTGGACCAGCCAGTCGAGGATGATCTCTTCGCGCTGGTCGGTTTCGACACGTTTATCCGCGGGTGCGAGTCCCAGGTATGCGCAGCCGCAACCGTTCTTCCCGCAAGATGCCGGGTGAGCTGAAAGCTGCAAGGCAAGACAACCGATCAACGCCACGACGAGCAAGGCGATTCGCAATACGGGTCGCACAGCGACACTCCTCTTCTCTGCTCTAGCCGTTCCTGCCATGACCCATGTGGGTCCCGCAAATCCGAGTTTATCATCAGGCCACGAGGGCGGCAAGCTTGTTCTCGCCCCCAGAAGCGTGGTGCGAGGTGCCACAATGGCCCCGATTGCTTCGTCGCCGCCTTACAAGTCCGTGTTGGTCCAAATGCCATAGCAGATTTTCGGGTATTCAGGGATTAGGGTGGCGGGAAGATGTTTGAAGTAGACGATGTAAGGGG
>CAZJRB010000029.1:0-61707 GCA_964547995.1 uncultured Planctomycetaceae bacterium
CCGCAACGGTTGCCGCCGCCGTGCTGGTGGTCGTCTTGACACAAAACGTCGACCGGTCGGAGTTCGACAAACTTGCGGTTGCGCCAACCGAGTCGACCACCGGTGAGGAGTGGAAGGAGGATATTGCCGCAGCACCCCCGGCGGCGCCCGGGTCGGCGGTCGACGGCGTGGAAACCGTAGACGAAATGCTGGAAACGCCGGAAGAACCGGCGATGGGAGAGAAACCGGCGGGCCGCGAAATCGCGACCAGGAGCGGCGAAGCGACCGCCGGGGACGAGCCGGGTGCGGTTGACGAGGGTATTGCGACCGAGGAACGCCTTCGGGCAGATCGCACCGTTGAGAAAGAAGCTACAAAGAAACACAAGGAAAACGTTGTCGCCGGCACGGTTGCCCGTGGACTCGAGGAGCCTGCCATACCGCCGACGACACCGCCGGCGATAGCGAAGGTCGGGCAAGCGCCGGACACATGGAAACCTGTTACGGCACCTTCCGTCACGGAGAAGCCGGCCTCCGCCGGGCCGGAGAGTCGAGCATTTGCCCACAAAAAATTGGCCGACCGGAGACCGGCCGACGAGGAACAGGCGGTAAAACTCCCGGCGCCGGAGCCGCCGCCGCTGGAACGGCTCGCCGGCGATCAGGCCGCGAAGGCCGCTCAAGCGTCCACGGCTGCTCCGGCGGGCACCATGGAGCCGCGCCGGTCGGTCCCACCTGAGAAAGCACCCAGGAAAGGCGCCGCTCCGTCGCCCGAAGTCATGGTTGCTACCCCCGGACCTCCTGCTCCCGCAGCCACCCAACCTGCTCCGGCGCCTGGTCGTCCGGGCTCCGGACCGGGTTTGAGCCGCCTCGCCATGAAGAGCCAAGATGCGGCCGGTGCCGGCGAAGCACTTCGCGGGCACGGCTACAAAATGGGTGGACGTCAAGCCGGCCAAGGACAAGAAGCCCCGGCCGCCATCTCCGAGAGGGTGGTGGTCGACATCAACGTTGGTGGCCTCGGTTCGTTCCGCGACGTTCTGGCAAAGAACGGCGTTACCATAGCGGCCAGCGGCCGCCAAGCAAATGTCGCAGAGTATTTCGCTTACAATCGGGCGAAGGCAAAGCAGGGTGGTGCTCAAACAGAAGTGAAGCAAGACCTTGACGGACAGGCGCCCGGCGGCATGGTGCTGGCCGATGCGGACGAGGCCGTCGGCCGGGAGTTGCTCGTGCTGGTCGAGGGGACGCAGGCCCAACTCGATGCGGCCCTTGCCCAGATGCGGAGGGATCCGGAGTTTCGGGTCATCGAACAAGCGATCCCGGCCGAAGAAGACGCGGCAGAGGCGGCGTTGGCCGCAAAGCGGCATACGCAGCGCAAGGTGACCGGCAAGAGCGGTCCCGCAATGCCCGGGAAGGCTGAACCGTTGCAGACTGCCCGGGATGGCGCCTTATTCGGAGCGCAGCGACTCGACGAGAACGCATCCGGCCGGATCCGCCCGTTCGGTGGCGGCGCCGGCGGCGGAATGGGCCAGGCGTTTCGAGCCCGAGACAACGGGAAACCGGCCGAACCGGCTCGGCTGGAAAAGGCCGCGAAGACCACGGTGGACAAACTTGCGGAAGAGGCCGTTCCCAACAATGCACCGGCCGACCGAACCGAACCGGCCGACCGAACCGAACCAGCCGGAGAACAATCCGTGGCGGCCAACGAACTCGACCGCGCAACCGGGGTCGAGAAGGACCGGGCCGACGGCAGCCGCGAGTCGGCCGAAAGCGGGAAAGCGGAGGAGAAGAAGAAAAGCGAAGATGCCAAGGGGAAGCATCGCGAGAAACGGTCCAAGCGGCCGGCGCCGAGGTATCGCACACTGTTCGTCATTCGCCTGATTCCCCTACAGAATGTTCCCGCCGACGCCTCGATCGTGGGGAAGGACGCCGCGAAGGACGCAGCGAAGGCCGCCCGAATGCTCGAGGTCGAAGCGGCCCAGGAACCCGCCGCTGATGCCTTTGCTGCTCCCGCGGAAGCGGCCCCCGCCGCTGCCGGAGCCCCCGCGGCCAAATAATCCCGCCGGGCATCGACAGGTTTTCCCCCGCCACGGCCGATTTTCGGGAGGATTCCTTCACCGCCGGAACGCTCGTTTCGTGCAGTGATTTGGCCGGATGCAGGCATCTTGTCCCCGTTTGTGGTCGGCCCCGCTGGATGATCTTGCGAAAGCTGCGGTAGAATGGCCCGGTCAAGAGGGTGCTCCAACGCAAGTTCGGCAATTTACGACCTCCATAAAGCCGCGACCGTTGGTCGCGCCGAACACGGATCGCAGCGGTTTTCAACAGCGCTTGGCGCGACCAACGGTCGCGGCTTTGTGGGAACCGCGCACATCCCGGTGATTTTCATCTCATCAAAGACAGGAACTCGACCCATGGACGAACACGCCCCCGAGAGCATGACAGCGGAGGAGCTGCCGGTCGTCGAAGAGACCTCGACCGAATATCTGGGCCGCTGGAACCGGCTGATTAGCACGACCAACTGGGAAAAAGGCCGGATCATCTCCGGGTGGCGCAAGGCCCTGATCGCGGCCGATGTCCCGGCGGAAAGCCACACCGATGAGGCGTGGAGCCGGCGCGTCGGGAACATCTCCCCGCAACACGTCGGCCGGCTGCGGCGGGTGTATCAGAGGTTTGGCGACGTCTACGACGGGTACAAAGGGCTCTATTGGAGCCATTTTCAGGCCGCGCTCGATTGGCCCGACCCCGAACTATGGCTCGAGGGGGCCGTGCAAAACGGCTGGTCGGTGAACCAGATGCGGAACCAGCGCTGGGAGGCAATCGGCGCACCGCCCGACAAAAAGCCGAGGCCGGAAGACATCATCGCGACCGAACTCGATGAAGACGTGTTCGCCGGGATCGACGGCGACGTGCCGGAGACGATCAGCGGCAGCGTCAGCGAGGTGCAACCGGACGACGGGTTCGACGAATCGCCCCTCAGCGAAGCGAATTCCCTGGCGGCGTCGGCGGAAGTCGATCCGCTCCGCCCGTTCGAGGATATCCCCTCCTTGCCGTCCGACTTGAACGAGGCGTTCGAGGCGTTCAAGCTGGCGATCCTCGCCCACAAGGTGGCCGGCTGGCGCGACATTTCTTGCGACGACGTCCTGGTAGTGCTCAATGCCCTGAAGCAACTCGCCCTGGCCCCGGCGGAAAGCTAAACCAAAGGCCGTCGCCAATGGGATAGCTTAAGGTTCGAGAGGGGTACCCGCCGGTTGACAGCAGATCAAGCCGCCGATAGACTAATAGCGTTGGAGAATGGACCAATCAATATGTTAAGGCTCAAGAAATGCCCACTCCACAAGAAAAGAAACAGCAGTCACTCAAGCACGACTGCCGGAATTGCTACGGCGAGAATGATAAATCGTCGCGCAAGTCGATCCGCCGCCGCAAGGCGATGGTGAATCGCTCGTTCCGTCGCAAAGTAAGACAAAGCCTTTTGGATTCCATCGACGATCCAGACTCCCTTAACGGCAACGTCAATTCGGTGGGCCGAACGGATTGGAAGAAGGCCCCCGACAAACCCCTTGGCGAACATCTCCGCAACGAATTAGTCTCCGAAATCATTGATCGTGTTCGGGTCGCCTCACGGTCCAACGAACGGTTCCTCGATGTTCTCGAAGCGCAACTAACGGACACCAACATGCCGCCGCAAGCACTTCAGGTCATCATGCGACAACTTCGCGGTATTGTTCTTGCGAGATGGTCAACGTCGGTGGACATCGATTATGATACGGCTAGAGTAATCGCTGACACGCTGAATCGTATTGAGCCCTAACCAAGAGATCCGACCGATGAGCACTATACCTGAGCTGCATCCTCAATTTGTCATCGATTCAGAAGGCCATAAGAAGGCCGTGATCTTGAGCGTGGAGGAATACGAGGAACTCCTTGAGGACCTGTCTGATCTTGCAGTTGTCGCAGAACGACAAGGCGAGAAAACCGTTTCTCACGAGGATCTCATGAAAGAGCTGAAGCAAGATGGATCCATTTGAGATTCAGTGGAGAAACTCGGCTACTAGAGAGTTGAGACGACTCGACAGGCAACTGATCCCAAGAGTGCTTGAAGTAATCGGGCAACTGTCAGAGAATCCGTTCCCTGCTGGCGCGAGAAAACTACAGGGCTCAGAGCGTACCTACCGCATTCGAATTGGCGATTATCGGGTAATCTATGAAGTCCGCGAAGAAACTCGGGTTATCATTATTGCCCGTGTTCGTCATCGAAAAGATGCTTACAGGCAATAGCGATTGAACGATCCGGCAAATCGGAACGAACACGCTGGGGTGATGCTTGCCAACTGCGTGGAAGCATCCTGCGGGCTTGCCCGGCCGGTTACCCTTGCCGTCAACTCTTTGCCGCGTACAGTTCCGCGTATTCGAGCGACCAGATGTCGATCATCTGCGTAAACGAGGTCAGGTCGACCTCGATGAGGCGTTGGTAGTGATTGCGGCGGAACAGCTCCTTGTTGCGGACGGTGGCCTTGGCCGCCAGGTCGAGGACCTTGTACTCGGACATGGGGCGGACGACCATCTCCAGCCGGCTGAAGTAGTTGGTACGGCCTTCGGAGCGTGTAATATCGACGTCGTCGCGGCTGATGGCCGCCCCCCACCCCTTGTCGCTGACGATCGTCTCGAAGCGGAAGCCGGGGAGGTTCTCGGCGACTTGCCGCAGGCAACGCTCGATTTGCTCGGAGAGTTCGAGGCGGTATTGGGAGTGGAGCCTTTGGAGTTCCTGTTCGTTGATGGCTTTTTCGGCCTCGGCGCGGGCGCGGGCGTCGCCTCTCCTTTGGCCCCGTTCAATCGCTTTTTGGAGTCGTTCGTTGAAGTCCATGGCACACACGGCACTAATCGTTTTTGGTATCGTCCGGTTTGACTTCGCCGGCTGCTTCGTCCGGTTTGGTTTCGCTCTTGGTTTCGTCCGGTTTGGTTTCGTTCTTGGGTTTGTCCGGTTTGGTTTCGCTTTTGGTTTCGTCTTGTTTGATTTCGCTCTTGGTTTCGTCTTGTTTCTCTTCGGCGTTTTGCTCCTTTTCTTGATAGAATTGCATGAGGTGGCCGAAGGTTCGCATGGGTTCGTCGCCGGTCTTCATGGCGTCGCTGATGGGAGTGACCGGTTTTGCCCGGTGCCGGGTTTGATATCCCTTCGGCGGTCCTTTTCGTCCGGCGGCTGTTTTTCCCCTTGCCGGCCGGTCCCGGCGTTCTTTTGCTCGCTGTTTGGGGCGTTGCCGGCGGCCCTTGTCTTGTTGTTTTGCCTTTTCGGTGTCGGCTGTTTTGCCTTCCGTTTTTCCGCGGCGCCCGCGCCGGGGGCGCTCGGACCCGGGCTTGATCATGGTTAGCGACACCCGGCGCCGCTGCCGGTCGACGTCGACCACCCAGACCTTGACGATGTCGCCCACCGCAACCACCTCGTGCGGATCGCGGACGAACTTGTCGGCCAGTTGGCTTACGTGGACCAGGCCGCTGTCGTGCATGCCGATATCGACGAAGCAGCCGAAGTCGACCACGTTGAGCACGGTTCCGGTCAGTTCCATGCCGGAATTGAGGTCTTCGAGTTTCAGGACGCCCTGTTTGAAGACGGGGGCGGGGAGGCCCTCGCGCGGATCGCGTCCCGGCCGGGCCAACTGCCCCAGGATGTCGCCGAGCAACAGGGTGCCGACCTGCAATTCCACAGCCAACTTCTCCGCGTCGACTTTGCCGGCCTGTTCAGCCAGGCCGGCCGACTTTTCCTTGTTGGCCAGGTCGGCCGGCGCGAAGCCCAGCTTTTCGAGCACGCGCGTTGTCGTCTCGTAGCTTTCCGGGTGGATCCAGGTGGCATCGAGCGGCATATCCCCGTTCTTGATCTTCAGGAACCCGGCCGCCTGGACGAACGTCGCTTCGCCGAAGCCGGGCACCTCGCGCAACTGCTGGCGATTGCGGAAGGGGCCGTGCTCGCGCCGGTGTTCATGGACGCGCCGGGCGGTCAACTGATTCAGGCCCGACACGTAGCGCAGCAGCGCCGGGCTGGCCGTGTTCACGTCGACCCCTACGTAGTTGACGCACGATTCGACCACGTCGTCGAGCGAGGATCGCAGGTGCTTGGCCTTGACGTCATGTTGGTAGAGCCCGACGCCGATGTTGGCCGGGTCGATCTTGACCAGCTCGCTCAGCGGGTCCTGCAACCTGCGCCCGATGGAAATGGCTCCTCGCAGGGTGGCGTCGTAGTGGGGGAATTCCTCGCGGCCGGTGCGGCTGGTCGAGTAGACGCTTGCGCCTGCCTCGTTGACGATCACGTAGGCAACATCCCGGCCTTTCAGCTCCCCGGCGAGCAGCTCGGCGAAAAAGTCTTCCGTCTCCCGGCATGCCGTGCCGTTGCCGATGACGACCACCGTAAGCTGGAAACCGTCGACCAGCTCGACGACCTTCTGCCGGGCGCTCTCACGGCGTTCCGTCTTGCCGACGAGATAGATGACGTCGTGGGCCAGCACATTGCCGAACTGGTCCAGCGCGGCCAGCTTGCAGCCGCTCTTGAAGCCGGGATCGACGGCCAGGACCCGGCGGTCGTGAATCGGGGGTTGCAGGAGGAGATTGCGGAGATTTCGGGCGAATACTTCTACCGCGTGGACTTCGGCCCGGTCGGTCAGCTCGCGGCGGATCTCGCGTTCCAGGCTGGGTAAGATCAGCCGGGTGAGGGCATCTCGGGCACAACCGCGCAGGTATTCGGCATGGGGGTGTTCCTCGGGGATCACTTCGTCAAGCGCCGCGTACATGGCCTCGAGATCGGCTTCAGTCCTTACGCGCAGCACTTTCGCCCGCTCCCCGCGGTTGATCGCCAGGACGCGATGGTGCGGGATCTTCTTGATTTCTTCGGTGTAGTCGAAGTAATCCTGGAAGGCCTTGATCTTCTTCTCTTCCGTCTTTTTCTTTTTCAGCTCGCGTTTGGTGAGTTTGGGTCGGCGGGGCGGTTTCGGCTTAGTCGCCGCTGCAGGTCTTACCTCGGCCGCCGCCGCCGGCTCGGCTTCGATCTCAACAGGTTTCTTGTCGGGCACAGCGGCTGCTTCGGCCGGCTTCTCCGAACTCGCGGTCAACTCCTCAGAAGACTCGGCCGAGGACCCCGCTGGAGGATCGGCATGAGACTCATTGTCCGGGCATGAGGGGTTCTCGTCGTCTGGATTTGTGGAGTCGTCATTACCCGGACTTGCGGGATTCTCTGTACCCGGGTTTCCGGGGTTCTCGTTGCCCGGATTTGCGGGATTCTCGTTGTTCGGTTCTTTTTTACTTGCTTCGGAGCGGTCTTCGGACGTCTCCGTTTGCCGGGCCGGCGGCGATTCGTCCTGTGAGGTGTTCTGTGATTCTTCCGGGGGCTCTTTCGCAGGTGTTTTCGCAGCTTCGGCGGGTTTTTCCGCCTTCTCGGAGTCTTTCGTGCTCTTGGCCTCTTTGGCTTTGTCGACCGGTTTTCCGATTTCGCCGATTCCGGTGCAGACGAATTTTCCGGTGCGTTGGAAGACATCGCGGAGCTTTTGGCGGAGGTCGGCCCGTTCGCTGAACTGCTCGGCGAGTATGTGGCCGGCCCCGAGCAGGGCGTCGGCGGCCGTGGGGATTTGTCGGTCGGTGCTGACAAAATCGGCCGCCCGGGCGTCCAAATCGGAACAAGCCGGATCGGCTTCGAGGATTTCGCGGGCCAGCGGCTCGAGCCCTCGAGATCGTGCCATTGTGGCCAGCGTCTGTTTCTTCGGCTTGTAGGGCAGGTAGAGGTCTTCGAGTCGCTTTGTCGTTGAGGCCGAACGGATATGTTTGGTCAGTTCGTCGGTCAGTTTGCCCTGCGACTCGATGGAACGGAGAATCGTCTCCTTCCGGTCGGCCAGTTGGCGGACTTTGGCAAGCCGGGCTTGGATCTGGCGGATTTGCTCCTCGTCGAGCCCGCCCGTCCCGTCTTTGCGGTAGCGAGTGATGAAGGGGACTGTGTTCCCGTCATCCAGTAACTCAACCACGGCTTGGACTTGTTGCAGCGGGACATTCAGGCCACGGGCCACGTGCCTCAAGTCAATCGTTACCGTACCAGCCATACTTTGCCTAAACTGCCAGATAAACCGCTACTTTGCGGAAGACCGGTGTGTCTGTTGCCATCGCGCCAGCAATGCCAGCGGGAAAAAACCTTATTCTCCACCAAATAGATCAAACCCGCAAGATGCCTCAAGCCGATAGACGAAACATCCGACAGGGTGGGCACAAGATCGAGCAGTTTGGCCCTAATCTCGGGGGGTACGTAGAAGCAAGGCCGAAGATAGGCAAACCAACCAAGGAATTTGTGCCATGAACGCAAGCCATCTCCGTGTATATCACGGCCCCGAGACCGATCCCGTCGGCATTGCCCCTGCGCAAACCCGCCAAGACAACGTGACGGTTCCCTTGGCGGAGGTCCTGCCGCTGCTGGCCGACGCCGTCGAGTCGCAGCGGACATGGCTACGGGATTTCGACGACGACGAGGTCACGATCTCGATGGACCTCTACGACGTGCTTTTGGCGTACCGGCATTTCCGCCGCCCGGTTGCCTGAACAGAAATCACCCGACACACCATCCAGCCCGGCCCGCGCCGCCCGGGCTGTTCTCGTGCGCTCGTCTTGAGAATCTCCAAGGCTTAGTCTAAAACACTCTCTTAGAAGGCGCTCGACATCGACTACCCGTAGGTAGTAGAGCGAGCGTAGGGTGCGTAAAATGCACCCACTCTGCTCGCACCTTAACGAATCCCCCATCCCCGTACGAAAGTCCTCTCATGGCAATTGAAGGTTTGAAAATTATCGGGGAGTCGATCAACGACTCGGTTCCCTCCACGAAGAAGCTGTTCGACGCGGGTGACGTCGACGGTTTGTTGGCGCTTGCCCGCATGCAAGACGAAAAGGGCGCCGCGTATATCGACGTGAACATCGGCCCGCGCGAGCCCGAATTCATGGCCGACCTGGTCCGGCAGATTCAGGGCGTTACGTCCAAGCCGCTTACGATCGACACCCCCGACCCGGAGATCGCCAAGGCGGGACTGGCGGCCTATGACCCGGGGCGAGCCGGCGGCGAGAAACCGGTGCTCAATTCGATTACCTTGCTGCGGGCCGATATGTTCGACCTCTATGCCCTGCAACCCTTTAAGGTGATCCTGTTGGTATCCGAACACGTGGTCGACGGCCAGTCGAGACCCTGCCGCTCGGCCGAAGAGACCTACGAAGCGGCCAAGCACCTCGTTCTGGCGTTCGAGGAACGATGCGCGGACGGGACCAACGACGATTGCATCATCGATCCCGGCATCGCCCCGATCGGCTCCGATACCGAGGGGAACATCCACCGGTTGATCGCGGCCCTCGGGATGATCCACGACGACGAGGGCTTCGGCGGCGTACACGCGTCGGTGGGTCTGAGCAATTTCACGGTGATGCTCCCGCCGAAGCGCCCCGACGGCATGAGCGTCAAGAGCGCGCTCGAAAGCGCGTTTCTGACCAAGGCCGTGCCGCTCGGGCTCGACATGGTGATCGGCTCGGTCAAGCGGAAGTACGAGACCCTCGCCCCCGACCACCCGGCGATGGTCTGTCTCGAAGAATGCCTGAAGCTCGAAGGCTTCGACGTCCTGATGCGGGTGCGGGAATTCTACGCTTAAAGGGTACCGGCAATCACTCAACCCCTGCGCCGGGCGCACACTCGCGTTCGGGCCGGACGAGGACGACATTGTCGCCGTCGGCGACGGCCAGGAGCATGCCTCTCGATTCCTCGCCGCGGAGCACGGCCTCGGCGAGATTGACGACGACGATGAGTTGCGTGCCGACAAGGTCTTCCGGCTCGTAGTGGCCGCGGATTCCGGCGACGATCTGTCGCTCTTCGTCGCCGATGTTGATCTGCAACAGGAGCAATTTGTCGGCGTTGGGGTGGTCGCGGGCGGCAACCACGGTTGCCACCCGGATGTCGAGCTTCGAGAACTCTTTGAAGGAAATTTCGGGTTTCATGATCGGTCTTCCGGGCTGAGTGAATAATGGGAGCTTCGAGGAAAGAAGAAACGTAAGGGTATGGGATGCGATGTTTAGCCGCCGACGGTACGTCGGCGAAACCCGCGTACTCCGCTCGCCGACGTACCGTCGGCGACTAAACGACAGCGGCCAAACGCTTACCCATTATGGTCGCCCGGACGCAACTGGCAAAGGGGGCGGGTGGGTTGATGAAACGCGGGTGGCGGGATAACGTAAGGGTAACCATGAACCCTGCCGGTATCATCTTGGTTCTCTCCGCGCTGGCTGCCCCGGCCGCTGCGCCCGAAACGTCGGGGAACGTTGCCGTCTTGTCCAAGGCCCGTGGGCTACTGATGGGGGGGAAGTATGCCGAGGCGGCAGCGATTTACAAGTCTCTGGCAGCGACGGGCCCGGCTGCTCCGTTGGGGCTCGCACGATGTTACGCCGCCGAAGGAAAGTTGTCGGAAGCGCGGGAAATCCTCACCAGGGCGCTCGAGAGTCTGCCGAAGCCGTCGCCGATCTATGCCCCGCTTCATTCGGAGCTGGCCCGGCTGGCGTTCGAGCGGGGGGATTACGACGAGGCAAAGACCCAAGCCGACAAGGCCGTCAAGCTCGACGACGGCCAACTCCCGGCCCGCTACGTCCTTGCCGAGTTGCACCGGGTGGCCGGCCGGCTCGACGAGGCCGAGCAGGGCTACGCCGCCTTGATCCGGTACTACAACGAGCAGGACGTCGAAGACGCCGAGTCGCTTCGCTGGATTGGTCTGGCCGCTGCCCGCTATGCCGGGTGGAACCGCCTGCACAACCAGTTCAAGTTCCTGGTCAACGAGCTCTACCCGGATGCACTGAAGCTGGACCCTGCGTTTTGGCCCGCCCATTACGACGCCGGCAACCTGTTCCTGGAAAAGCACAACCGTGCCGATGCGGCCCGCGAGATTCAGGCCGGCCTGGAATTGAATCCCGGCGCGGCGGAGTTGCACGTCGCCAAGGCCGAGTTGGCGGCGGCGGCCCGCGACTTCGAGCAGGCGGCGTCCTCGATCGACCGGGCGATTGAAATCAATCCCAAGTTGCTGGACGCCCGGCTCGCGAAGGCCGATCTTGCCCTGGCCAACTTCGATGTGCCCGGCTCGCTGAAGCTGCTCGAGGAGACGGCCTTGCCGCTGAATCCCCTCAGCGAGGAGACGCTTGGCCGCGTCGCCGCCTGTTATGTCCTGCTCGACGGGCCGCCGAAGCCCGGCCAGCAGACGCGGTTCTCGAAGCTTGTCAAGAGCGTGACGGATCGCAACCCGCACGCCGGCGATTTTTTCTCCACGCTGGCCTCCGCCCTCGAATCCCGCAACAAGTTCCTTCTGGCGAAGCGGTTCTTCGCCAAGGCAATTGAGGTCATGCCGCGCGAGGTCGGCCCGCGATCATCCCTCGGATTGCTCGCGATGCGGACTGCCGAAGAAGACGACGCCAAACGATGGCTCGACAAGGCGTTCACGATTGATCCGTTCAACGTCCGCGTGAAGAACACGCTCGAGGTTCTGGACGTGTTGGACTCGATGAAGACGCTCGAGACGGAACATGCCGTCATCAAATACGACGGGAAGCGCGACGAGCTGCTGGCCCGCTACGTCGCGAAGCACATTGACGCGATCTATCCGGAGATGTGCGGGCAATTCGGCTACAAACCGCCGGGCAAGCCGCTGTTGGAGATCTTCAGCAGCGCGAAGGGGCACGGGGGCCACCAGTGGTTCAGTGTCCGGCTGGTCGGACTGCCTTACGTCGGGACGGTCGCCGCCTGCACGGGGTGCATGGTGGCGATGGCCTCGCCCAACGAGATGGAAGGCCCGATGCGGTTTAACTGGGCCCGCGTCGTCAAACACGAATTGGTTCACGTCATCACCTTGCAGCAGACGCATTTCAACATCCCGCACTGGTACACCGAAGGGCTGGCCGTGCTGAGCGAAGGGGGGCCGCGCCCGCCGAGCTGGAACGAGATGCTGCTCGAGCGCGTGCCTGCCGGAAAAATCTTCAACCTGGGAACGATCAATTTCGGCTTTATTCGCCCGAAAAAATGCGACGACCGGCAGATGGCCTACTGCCAGGCGGAGCTTTATGTGGAGTTCATGCTTTCGCGGTGGGGGCCGGGCAAGCAGCGCAAGCTGTTGGCCGCGTACGCCGACGGCATGGACACACCCGAGGCGATCAAGCACGCCTTGGGAATCACGATCGAGGAGTTCGAGCGGCGGTATCTCGCCTACCTCGGGAAACTCGTGGACGGCATGTCGGCTCTGAAGCATCCGAGCAAGGCGAGCCTCGCAGAGCTGTCGAAGGCCCACCGGGATCAGCCGGAAAACGCCGGCGCGGCCGCCGAGCTGGCATACGCGTATCTGCGGCGCGGGGCAAAGAAGGAAGCCGGCGAGACGGCCGAAAAGGCGATCCGCCTGAAGCCCAAAGAGCAGTTGGCGACCTACGTGATTGCCCGGCTCCGACTCGAGGAAGGAAAAGCCCAAGAGGCGGTCGAACTGCTCGAAGGGTCGCTCGACCGCGAGGCGCCGCAACCGAACGCCCTGAATCTCCTGGCCGGATTAAAGCTCAAGGCGGAGCAGTACGACGAGGCTGCCCGGCTCTATGCCCTGGGTGAGCGGCTCGATCCGATCAACCGCAAGTGGACAAAGGCCCTGGGCCGGGCGTACCTGCTGGCCGACAATCAGGAGAAGCTGGCCGAGACGCTCAGCCGGCTGGCGGCGTTCGACCCCGATCATATTACGGTCCGCAAGAAACTGGCGGAAATGGCTTTGAAGGGGCGCGACTACGCCGCGGCGGCCAAGTGGGCACGCCAGGCGGTCGAGATCGACGTGATGGATGCCGGCCTGCACCGTATGCTTGCCGAAGCGCTTGCCGGCGAGCACAATTACGAGGCCGCCATCGAGGAACTCGATGTTGCCATCGAGCTGGACCCCCGGGAACCCTACCTCCGCTACGCCCTGGCAGATGCCTACATCCAGACAAATCGGCCGGCCGAGGCACGTAAAGTGCTCGAGGAGTTGCTCGAGCTGAAACCCGATTATCCCGGCGCCGAGTTGATGCTGGAAGAGGTGAAGGATCAGCCCAAGAATTAGTTCTAGATCTGATAAGAAGAGTATGTAGCACGAACAATAGAGAGGGGGCACCTGCCCCCGGCCTAGCTGAGTATCCTGACGGTCCGGGGGCGGGTGCCCCCTCCTATGTTGTTCTTCGTTCAATCCTGACTTTAAGGAGACCGACAGACGATGAGCGACGAACGCACGCCTACGCCGGCCGACCCGGGAGGGAACGTCACTTTCGCCGAGTTTCAACGGCTCATTCGCGACATGTACCTGAGGAAGGACGTTGCGCGGGGGGTCGAGGGGACGTTCATGTGGTTGATGGAGGAGATGGGGGAGTTGGCCGCCGCGTTGCGCGAGGGAACGCACGAGGAGAAGGCCGCCGAATTCGCCGATGTCCTGGCATGGCTGACTACGATTGCCAACGTGACCGGTGTTGATCTGACCGCGGCAATTGTGCAAAAATACGGTTCCGGCTGCCCCGGTTGCGGGCGGTTTGTTTGTATTTGTCCGGATGCGGGAAAACCATGATTCAGCGCACCCTGGTATTCGTCTTCTTGCTCTTTGCGGTTCTCGCAGTTTCGGCGTATGCCATTGACACCGGGCCCGATTGGCCGTCACTGTTGAGCGACGCCGATGTTCGGGTCGGATTCGGCGGGCACTACAAGGTGGGCGTGTGGACACCGGTCGAGATCTCGCTCGGCCGTGGAGCAACGGGAAACGGTGAACGGCTAATCGTCACGGTTCCGGATGGTGACGGCGTGCCGAGCCGTGTCTCGATGCGTATTCCGGATACAAGGGAGCCGGTTTCCGTTTGGCTCTACGTCCGGTTCGGCCGGATCGGCAGCAAAATGAACATCCGGTGCCAAGAGGATTCCGTGGTGGTCGCGGAAAGGATATTCCAACCCCCGCCGGCCGCCGGCGCCGGCCGCCCGATGATCGTTACCGTCGGCGCCGATTCGCTGGGCGCCAACCGCATTGTGGAATCGCTCCGGCAAGAGGCCGAGGATCAGATCGTCGTCGCCGGCCTGAAGGACTGCTGTCAACTGCCGGCGAAATGGTACGGCTACGAGGGCGTGGATGCCCTGATGATTTCCGCGGGGCCCGGAACCGGCAAGTTGAGCGAGGCGCAGGCCGCTGCCCTGGAAGAGTGGATTGCGATGGGGGGGCGGCTCGTGTTGTGTGTCGGCTCGGAGGCCGAGGAGGTTCTGCGGGAAGATTCGCTGCTGGGGCAATTCGCCCCGGGGCGGTTGGATTCCATGGTCTCGCTTCGACAGACGGGTGAGCTGGAAACGTATGCCGACAGCTCGATTCCGATCTTCCAACCCGAGGACCGCCGTCGAGGATCGGTCCTCGACGTACCGCGGCTGACGGGGATCGAAGGCACGATCGAGGCCCGCGAAGTCGATCTGCCGCTGGTGGTGCGCACCCCCCGGGCATTCGGCCAGATCGTCTTCCTGGCCGCCGATCTCGACGGGGCGCTCTTGGCGAAGTGGGGGGACCGCGGCCGCCTGGCCGCGCGGTTGCTCGACCTCCCAACCGAGCGGACCGACGAATCGCACGACACGGCCGCGGCCATGCACTTCGGGTTTGACGACATGGCCGGACAGTTGCGAAGCGCCTTGGATCGGTTCGAGGGGGTGCGCCGCGTGCCGTTTTGGTGGGTGGCTGTTCTGATCGTTGTCTATCTGCTGATGATCGGGCCGGTCGATTACTTCTTTCTTCGCCACCTTACGCGGCGGATGCAATGGACCTGGATCACCTTCCCCGCCATCGTGGTCGCGTTTTGCGTGATGGCCTGCGTGTTGGCCTTTCGGCTGAAGGGCGACGAGACTCGCATACACCAAGCGGTTCTGGTCGATGTCGATACGGCGTCGGGGCGCCTGCGCGGGACGAGCTGGGCCAATGTGTTCAGCCCGCGCACCGACGGTTTCAATCTCTCGCTACGACCGGAATTCGCCGGGCGGGAGGATCCCCGGCAGCCCGGTCCCTTGGTTTCGTGGCTGGGGCTGCCCGGCCGCGGAATTGGGGCAATGAATCCCAGGGCCTCGAACCCCATCAGCCGGTCCGACCACTACGACTTTTCCCCCGACCTGGAGACCATGGAAGGGATGCCGATCCTGGTCTGGTCGACGAAAAGTCTGACGGCCCGGTGGACCGCCCTGGACGCCAAGTGCCCGAAAGCCGAGCTGGAGGGCGACGGCTACTTGCTCACCGGTCGCGTCGAGAACCGGTTTGACTTTCCACTGAAGAACTGTATCTTGGCCTATCAACGCTGGGCCTACGTTCTGGAGACGCTCGAGCCGGCCGGTTCGGTTCGGATCGACTCCATGACGAAGCGGAGCGAGCTGAGAACATTGCTGACCGGCCGCAAGATCGTCTTCACCGAAAAGCGAGACCACTATCACCAGGAGTCGACGCCCTACGACCGGGCGAGCATCGACCCGGCATACGTGCTTCGAGCGATGATGTTCTACAGCGCCGCGGGCGGGGAGCAATACACCCGGTTGTCCAACGGATATCAGAACTTTGTCGATTTCAGCGACTTGTTGAAGACCGGCCGGGCGGTCCTCGTCGCCGAGGCGCCCCCGGAGTGCCCCGGCGCAACCTGGATGTGCGACGGAAAACCGTTTGATTCCGAAGAGTGCAAACGCGTGACGGTGCTTCGTTTTGTGTTTCCTGTCGAGCAGACGGAGGAGTAGCGGGTCCGGGCGGTTCCCAGCCGACACGATCAACGGCTTACCGAACCCGGGTGGACTGCTGGCATAACACCATGACGGACGACAAACACCACGTAGTCATTATCGGCGGCGGCTTTGGCGGGCTCTACGCGGCCCAGAAGCTGAAGCGCGCGCCGGTCCGGGTGACGTTGATCGATCGGCGCAACTTCCACCTGTTCCAGCCGCTGTTGTATCAGGTGGCTACCGGAACCCTCTCTCCCGCCAACATCGCGGCGCCCCTGCGGTCGACCATGAAACGGCATCCCAACACGAATACCCTGCTGGCCGAAGCGAGCGATTTCGATCTTGCCGGTCGGCGCGTTTTGCTCACCGACGGCCGGATCGAGTACGACTCGCTGATCGTCGCCGCGGGCGCAACCCACAACTACTTCGGCAACGACCATTGGGAGCCGCTGGCCCCGGGGCTGAAAACGCTTGAAGATGCAAACGAAATGCGCCGCCGCATCTTGTTGGCCTTCGAGGCCGCCGAACGGGAACCCGACCCGCAGAAGGTTTCCGCCTGGCTCACCTTCATCGTTGTCGGGGGCGGGCCGACGGGGGTCGAGCTGGCCGGGGCACTGGCGGAACTCGCACGCGACACCTTCCGGCACAACTTCCGTGCGATCCATCCGGAGGACAGCGAGATTATTCTGGTCGAGGGACGCGAACGTGTCCTGCCGACCTATCCCCCGAGACTCTCCGCCAAGGCACGACAGGCGCTTGCGAAACTAGGTATCACCGTGCGGTGTGGCGTTCGCATTACCGACATCCAAGCGGACTGCGTGACACTGACGTCCGGCGAGCAGACGGAGGCGATCCCCACGCGGACGGTCCTCTGGGGAGCCGGCGTTGCGGCCTCGCCCTTGGGTAAGAAACTCGCGGATGCGGCCGGAATCGAAACCGACCGTGACGGACGCGTGCCGGTCGAGCCCGACTTGACGCTGGCCGGCCACCCGGAGATCTTTGTCGTCGGCGATCTGGCCCGTTGTCCCGACGGCCAGGGCGGTACGCTGCCCGGCGTGGCCCAAGTTGCCATGCAGCAAGGGCACTACGCCGCCCGCACGATCCGGCGCCGCCTGGGCGGCAAGACGCTCGGCCCGTTCCGGTATCACGACCGCGGGTCGATGGCCACGATCGGGCGGATGCGTGCCGTGGCGGACCTGGGAAAATCGACGTTCTCCGGATCGTTCGCATGGTTTCTCTGGCTGTTTGTCCATTTGATGTACATTGTGACGTTCCAGAACCGGCTCCTGATTCTCGTCCAGTGGGCCGCAAGCTACTTGAGCTGGAACCGGGCTGCCCGTCTAATCATGGGCAAGAGCCCGCTGCCGTTGTGGCAAACGACGGACATTGCTCACCAACCGCCAACAGAAAAATGATCAAAACCCAAGACCTCACCAAAGTCTACGGCGAACTGCACGCCATCAACGAGTTGACGCTGGATCTCGACGAGGGCGACCTGTTCGGCTTCATCGGCCCGAACGGCTCCGGCAAGACGACCACCATGCGGATCCTCGCCACGCTGTTGCAGCCGACCTGGGGCGAGGCGTACGTCTGCGACTACTCGATCTACACCCACCCGAAGGAAATCCGGCGGCTGATCGGCTTCATGCCCGACTTCTTCGGTGTTTATGACGACATGAAGGTGATCGAGTACCTCGAGTTCTTCGCTGCCTCGTACCGGATCAAGGGCCCTGCGCGGCGGAAAATCTGCGAGGACACGCTCGATCTGGTCGAACTCGGCTACAAGCGCGAGGCCCTGGTCACCAGCCTTTCCCGCGGCATGACCCAGCGGCTCGGCTTGGCTCGCGTCCTGCTGCACGACCCGCAGGTGTTGATTCTCGACGAGCCGGCCAGCGGGCTGGACCCCCGGGCACGGATCGAAATCCGCGGGCTCTTGAAACGGCTCCGCGGCATGGGTAAGACCATCATGGTCTCCAGCCACATCCTGCCCGAACTGGCCGACATCTGCAACAAGGTCGGCATTATCGAACGCGGCGAGCTGCTGATCTCCGCCAATGTCGCCGACGTCATGAAGCAGGTCCGCCAGCGGACGCTCTTGAGCATCGTGGTGGCCGACGACCTGGAGGCCGCCGCTAAACGGTTGGAATCGCACGACGTCGTCGAGAGCATCGATATCCGCGACGGCCGCATCTTCACCACGCTGAACGAAGGCGTCGAGGACTACAGCCCGCTGGCCGCCATGCTCGTCCAAGCCGGCCACAAGCTGACCGAATTCAAAGAGGACGAGATCAACCTGGAAACCGCGTTCATGGCCCTGACGAAGGGCATCACGGCGTAAATGCTCCGGGGCAAAGCGCGCCCCCGTAGCGAGAACTGCCCCTCAGGGCCGATTGTTGTCCTGTCGGGATGGTGCTATAATCGGCGGAAGTCCGGTGACCTAAGTAGCCCACATCCTTCCGTAGGAGAATTGACGTGGACGAAGTGCAACCGACCTACCCACAACCGGAGCCGCCGTACGCAGAAGTCGTGCGCGAACGAAATTCCGCCCCGATCTTTCTTTGGATCGGGCTGGGCGTGCTCGGGTTCATATTCCTGATCGGTTTTGCGTTGATTGTCCCGCTCCTTCTTGCGGCGAGGGAAGCGGCAAGAAGGGCTCAATGCCAGAACAACATGAAGCAGATCGGCCTCTCCTTTCAGAACATGGATTCATGCAAGAAGAGATTTCCGCCGGCTTGCCGTGTGACGACCGGATCGGACAGAGGAGAGACCAGTTTCACGGATCCGGGGTGTGGGTGGAGTTGGGCCGTTTACATTCTTCCCTTTATGGAGGGCAAGTCACTGTACGATGCGCTTGACCTGAGGAATGAGACGCCTTTTACCGGTTACGGAACGCCGGGTGCTTCCAGCTACATGGCGTTGGCAGTGCCCGTTCGGCAGTACGCGTGCCCGAGTTTCTCAGGTTCGAGATTTGTTGACCCGGATACGAAAGCCGAATGCATCAATAATTACAAAGTCTCCGGGGCCACCCACGCGGCGAGTCTTGCCCGGGCAACCATGATCGACCCCAAGCCGGAGCCCGGTTACCCCGCGATCCATCCCGACGGCGCCTGCTACCCGGGTTCGAGGCACGGGAGCGACGGCTTCTCAAAAGATGGAACGGCTCACACGATCCTGGTGGTCGAAACGACGGAGCCCTACTTCGCCCGCTGGACGGTCGGCCAGGAAGCCGTCCTGGTGGGGTTGCCGGATGCCGTGAAGTTCACGGCCGCCAGCAGGCGCGGGCCGTTCTACGCCGCCCCCGTAGGTTATAGCCAAGGCCGGTTCTGGGACCGCTCGACGATACCGCCGGAGAATGATCTGACATACCTCGACTGGGACTACGACACGTCGCCCTACGACGACCAGGGCGTCCTTTCTGCACCGGGCGGGTTGGTCGCGGAGATCCCGCCTGCGATACCCAAGTCGCTGCGCAATCCGCCGAAGAGCGTCACGTTCGGCCCGAGCAGTCATCACGCGCGAGTTACCAACCACGGTCTTGCCGACGGCAGCGTACTGTCCATTTCCGATGACATCGACGCCGCCGCCTACATGTTTCTCATCACCCGCAACGGCGGCGATCCAAAACCGCTGCGTGACCCGGACGTACATCGCCACTTGGGAATGAACCCTCGCCCCAAGTGATTGTCAGCCAAACACATCAATCGATCACCCTGACATTTCACCTGCTTTCTAGAGCACAATCTTCTCCCCCGGGGCGATTACGACCGGCTTGGCGTCGGTCTCGACGTGGACGCGGTCGGCCCAGGCGTCGGGGTCTTGCTCGATGATCGGCCAGGTGTTGTTGTGGACCGGCACAACCCGCTCCGGCCGCAAGAGCTTCACCGCTTCGAGTGCGTCGTCGGGGCCCATCGTGAAGTTGTCGCCGATCGGCACCGCGGCCAGCTCGATGCCCGCGTCGCCGATCAGCCGCATGTCGTAGAACAACCCCGTGTCACACGCGAAGTAAACGTTCCCTTCCGGCAGCGAAACGAGAAACCCGCACGGGCAGCCGCCGTTCGCCCCGTCGGGCAGCATCGACGAATGGTGGGCAATCGTCATCTTCACCCGGCCGAACGGATGGTCGTAGCCGCCGCCGATGTTCATCGGATGCGTCTTGGCGATACCCTGGACCGCAAGCCACTCGCAGATCTCGAAATTGGCGATCACCACCGCCCCGGTCCGCCTGGCGATCGCGGCCGCATCGGCAATGTGGTCGCTGTGGCCGTGCGAGACGAGAATGAAATCGGCCGCCACGTCCGCCGCCTTGACCGGCGCCGTCGGGTTGTCGTCCAAGAAAGGGTCCAGAAGCACGGTGTACCCGCCCGTCGCGATCGACCACGTGCCGTGCCCCAGCCAGGTCAGTTCCGTTGCCATGGTGCTTGCTCCAGGTTCATGTGGAACCCTGGCACGCAGTGCCAAGGCTTTTGACTATCCACCATCCACTATTCACCCTCGACTCTTGACTCTCCACTCTCGACTCGCTACCAATAGAGGATTCCGAGACGAAAATCAAGCCATCCGAGGAGCCAAAAGATGGATATTCAAGATCTGGTCCGCGATCTGAAAACCGCGAACGACTCGAAAATCGTCATGCTGGTGGCCGACGGGCTTGGCGGGCTGCCGCGGGAGCCGGGCGGGCCGACCGAGCTGGAAGCCGCCAATACGCCCAACCTCGACGCAGTCGCCAAGGCGGGCGTCTCGGGGTTGATGTTCCCCATCATGCGGGGGATCACGCCCGGCAGCGGACCCGGGCATCTCGGCCTCTTCGGATACGACCCGGTCAAGCACCTCATCGGACGCGGGGCACTGGAGGCCACCGGCATCGGCTTCAAGCTCGAAAATAGCGACGTGGCCATCCGCTGCAACTTCTGCTCGCTCGACGCGGACGGCAACATCACCGACCGCCGCGCCGGCCGGATCCCGACCGAGCAGTCCGCCCCGCTGGCCGTCAAGCTCCGCGACGTGAAAATCCCCGGCGTCGAGGTCTTCGTCGAGCCGGTCAAGGAGCACCGCTTTGCGGTCATCTTCCGCGGCGAAGGGCTCGGCGGAAACGTCGAGGACACCGACCCACAGAAGACGGGCGTCCCGCCGCTTCAGCCGGTCGCACACGATGACGCGAGCCGCAAGACCGCCGAGATCGCCAAGCAATTCTACGCCCGGGCCGTCGAAATCCTCAAGGATCAGGAGAAGGCCAACGGCGTGACCATGCGGGGATTTTCCCGCAAGCCCGACATCCTGACGTACGAAGAGGTCTACGGGCTGCGACCGGCGGCGATCGCCGTCTACCCGATGTACAAGGGCCTTGCCCAGTTGGTCGGCATGACGATCGAGGGTCAACCGGGCACGCTGGCCGAGGAGATCGATGTCCTGGAAAAAGCTTGGGGCGATTACGATTTCTTTTTCGTCCACTACAAGTACACCGACAGCCGCGGCGAGGACGGCGATTTCGACGCCAAGGTCAAGGCGACCGAGGAGTTCGATTCGATCGTGCCCCGGGTCGAGGCCCTCGGGCCGGACGTCTTGATCGTCACCGGCGACCACAGCACGCCGTCGCGCTTGGCCAGCCACAGTTGGCACCCGGTCCCGACGATGATCAAGGCGGCCGACGCCCGGCGCGACGAGTGCCAGACATTCGGCGAGACCGAGGCGCTGAAAGGCGAGTTGGGCCATTTCGACGCCATCTATCTCATGCCCCTAGCCCTGGCCCACGCCGGCCGGCTCGGCAAGTTCGGGGCGTGAGTGAGTGCTGCGTACTGAGTACTGAGTACGGAGTTAACAGCCCGTTGAAAAAGTGGAAGGAGGGGGTCGGGTCCAAGTTTTCGGCCAACGATTCACGTGAAAAACACGCTGTCTTGCCGAAAATTTGGACCAGCCCCCGACTTTTTCAACGGGCTGTTAGGGCTCCTTCGAGATCATCAGCTCGAGCAGCTTCCCCAAAAGAAACAGCGCCACCGAGCAGAAAATGCCCTTCGCCAGGAAGTAGGTGGGGATAAATCCCTGGAACAACCCCTCGTAGGAACCGTCCCCGCAGGTTGCCGCAACTACGCAGATCGCCAGGACAACAACCGCAATCAATGGATTGATGTACCTGAGGAAGAACCCCAGCGGATGTTCGTGGCTGAAAATGAGTATGCATCCGGACATCACCAGCGCTACCGCAACGGCTTCCATCCAGAGCCGGGGAAAGTAAGTAACGAACCCGGCGGCCAGCGCCGCGACAACGAATATCAGCAGGATCGTGCGGATCGAGTATTGGAAGCGAATGTCTTTCACCGAACTCACCCTCTCACTTCGGAACTTTGCCGGGCCGTGCCCTACCCGTGTGTGCGGCGTTGGCGCCCCACATGAGCCAACCGTCGTCTTTGGCATCGCCTGAAGTGGGCCGCTGTTTCTCATGTCCCCGACAAGGCGGAGACGAGAACCGACCGATAGAAGTCCAAGACGAATGATTTGCCCGCAACCGCTGCTATCGTCGCCCGCGACGCCCGCCGCCGCCACCACCTCGACGTGGGCGGTCTGATTTCGGGCGGGCTTCGTTGACGGTAACGCGGCGGCCGGCGATTTCTGCAAGGTTGACGTTTTCTATCGCCGCTTTCGCCTGATCGGCATCAGGCATCTCGACAAATCCGAAACCGCGGGAGCGGCCGGTCTCGCGGTCCTGAATGATGTTGACGGCTGATACTTCGCCGTATTCGGCAAACGCCTGCCGAATGTCGTCTTCGGTGGCTTCGTACGACAAGTTACCCACATAGATATTCGTCACAACGGATCCTTTCCACAAATGCTAAGGACAGACAATGGAACTGGGAGGTCTTCAGCCGCAGTTGCGGAAAGGAACTGTTCCCGTAGCAGAAGCGCTGCAAACGTCCCAGATGAGCTGCATGGTTGAGGGGATGGTCTCCCGGCAATTGTCGGGGGGTGAGCTACAATCGTCATTAGTATACACATTTCCGAGGTTATGGCAAGGGGGGGTGATGGGAATCGCCGCCCGGCAACGGCAGGCAGCGATTCGCCATGGCAGTCGGAAACGGCCTATCCTTCCCGGAAAACTCATCCGAGGGAAACGAAGGTAGGCCAATAGACGGGTACGAACCTGCGGAATCGCAACGGCGAGTTGCGGTCCACAATGCGCGTGGGTCCCTCCCGCGGCAGCCGGGAATCCCACGCTCTGGCGAGCGTGGCTACCTCGATTCTTGGGTTTGACAAGGCACACATCAACCGGCTCCATTATCGTATTGCGTATTTCACGCCCCGCGTTCTATACTGTCCGCATGAAACGGCGACTTGCCCAACTTCCGCTGCACTCCGGCAAGGCCCCACCCTGGCTGTTCCGGCGAATGACGAAGCTGGCCGGGGCGGTGACGATGGCCATCGTTGAGGAGTTCGGCCCGGCCGAGATGTTGCAGCGTCTGTCGGACCCTTGGTGGTTTCAGGCGTTCGGCTGCGTGCTCGGCTTCGACTGGCACAGCAGCGGCGTGACGACGGTCACCTGCGGCGCGCTCAAGGAAGCGGCCAAAACGTGCGGCGACGATCTGGGTGTTCTGGTTGCCGGCGGCAAGGGCGCGACCAGCCGCAAAACGCCGCAGGAAATTGCCGAGCAGGCCGATCGCCACGCCGTTACGACGGGCGAGCGATTGGTCTACGCCTCGCGCATGAGCGCCAAAGTCGATTCCGCCGCCGTCCAGGACGGTTTTGGAATCTACCATCACACGTTCGTCTTCACACCGGACGGGCAGTGGTGCGTGGTCCAGCAGGGCATGGACGGGCAAAGCGGCTGGGCCCGCCGATACCACTGGCTGGCCGAGAGCGTCGATGATTTCGTCTGCGAGCCCCATGAAGCGGTACACGACCTCGGCGAATCTACCGCGGAGGCAGCCCGCACAGAGAGCGAAGGCGGCCGGCGGCAGTTGATGTTGTTGAACATGGTCGCCGAGGAGGCGGGCGAAAATCGCCAAGCCAGCACCGCGCTGGTAAAGGAGAACCCCGACTGGCTGTTGGGGGAAATCGAGCGGTACACCGAGGGCCCCACGCTCTTTGCGCCGGCCCGCCATCCGGTCTTGAAGCTGGACGTCAATCGGAAGCGGCTGAAAAACATCATCGCGGATGCCCACGAACACGATCCCGACGATTTCGAGACCCTGTTGGGGCTTCGAGGCGTCGGGCCGGCAACGGTCCGCAGCCTGTCGCTGCTGGCAGAGATCATTTTCCGGGCGCCGCCATCGCGGTGCGACCCCGTGGCTCGCAGAAGGCCGGCGGACGGCGCCGGTGACGAAGCCTCCCGGGATGCCGGCGACCCGCGCCGGTGGGCGGATTATTCCTACGCCCACGGCGGCAAGGACGGAACGCCGTTTCCGGTGGACCGGGACACTTACGACCGCAACATCGCCGTGTTGACCGACGCCGTGCGGAAAGCCCGGCTCGGGGAGAATGAAAAGTTCAACGCGCTGCGGCGCCTCTCGAGGCTGGGGCGGATCTGAAACGCCGCGGGCTCCGGAGAGGGAAGTCCTGTTACGAGGGCAACTCGGGGCGGGGCCTGGGTTTCGGAGGAGTGTATCCCTTGTCCCCGGCAGTGCCCATCTGCCTGGCCTTTTCGTCCAGCTTGTCCAGCAACACGCTGGACATTTCTACGATGTAGGTCATATCCTTTTCGGTGGGCACTCTGTGAGCAGCAACGCCACCAGAAATTGCACTTGCGATCCGGACCAAACGATCAAGGCGTTGTTGGATTGGGTTGGGTTCTGCCATTTCCGGGCTCCTGTATTCTGAGAAAGAGACACCAAGGGCGGAGGCAACGCGCCGTGACGCGCCGTGCGCCGACCACCCTGCCGCAAGATATCACGGCAGTCGGGCGCCGGCAAGGGGGGGAGCTTGCCCTGTGTGGACGTACCGTTGCACTTTGTCGCGAAACCGGCAATAATGGATGATCGGACGCGGGTTCGAATCAGCGGCGGCTCACGCTGGCAGTTTTGTGACGGGGGAACCGATGGCTCCACAAGAAAAACTTCCCCGGACCCAAGCGGTTTGCACCGCTGCGGCGTCGGGCGTGGTCGTCTTCGCCGTGTTGACTGTGGCGTTGCTGGTCATCCGTGCGGCGCTGGGCCCCTCAGGGCAGGGAACTCCGGTGGCCGGAGTGCCGACGAAGCCGGAAGCCCCAGTGCCCCTCTGGGAATCGGCCCCGCCAACACCGCCGGGCGATTCGGCCGCGTCGCCCCGGCGACGACCGCGGGCAAAACCCCACCCCAAGCGCCTGCGGCCAAAACGGCCGAAACCCGGTCATCCCCCGCCGACGTCTTCGGACTCGGCCCCCTCGCGCCGCGTGGTTCCCAGCAGCAAGTTCATCGACGGGGAGATTGTGCCGTTTGACCCGAAGCTGCTGGAGCCGACCGAGGAGGATCTCCGGGCGCACGCGGCGGCCGAAGCGGCGCAACGGGCAGCGGCCGAAGCGGCAGCAGCGGGCGAAACAAGCGAACGTCCGCACCACCGTCCGCCGAAACACCACCCGGAAAGCGTCGGCCGTTTCAAAATCCTCAGCAAGTCCGGGGGAACCGCGCGGAACCAAAGCATGTCCGGCTTCCGCGACGGTGCGTGGCACAACGGCGATCAGCTCTGGTGGACCGGCGCCAAGGTCGGCGACCGCCTCGAAATCGCTCTCCCCGTCGAGAAAAGCGGCCGGTACAAGGTCGGCGTCGTCCTGACCAAGGCGCCCGACTACGGAATCGTCCTGCTTCGACTCGACGGCAAAAAGACGGGCCCGCCGATCGACCTCTATCACACCACGGTGACCAACAGCCCACCGATCCCGCTCGGCAAGCATCAACTCTCTCAAGGCAAGCACACGCTCGGCGTCGAGATCGTCGGGGCGAATGAGAAGAGCCGCAAGCGTTATTATTTCGGGCTCGACCGCGTCCTCTTGAAACCGGCGGAGTAGCCACGACGGGAGTGGCGGCGGACATTTTTCAGACGGTGGTCTGCGGATTCTTGACAAATGGATTGCCGGACGCTATGGTCGCAGGTACGCCATTCCTCACCCCCCGGAACCTGCTACAAAAGGAGCTTTCACGATGAGAAGTCTTGCCGCGTGTATGATCATAGCGATCTTGTGCTGTGCGGCGGCCGCCGCGGCCGAGCCGGATATCTTGATCGCCGATTTTGAAGGCAAAGACTATGGCGACTGGAAGGCGACCGGCGACGCGTTCGGTCGCGGGCCCGCGCGCGGGACGCTGACCAGTCAGATGGAAGTCAGCGGATTCCAGGGCAAAGGACTTGTGAATTCGTACTTCAAGGGCGACGGTTCCACCGGCACGCTCACCTCGCCCGAGTTCAAGATCGAACGGAAGTATATCAACTTCCTGATCGGCGGCGGCAACCATCCCGGCCAGACCTGCATCAACCTCCTGGTCGACGGCAAGCCGGCCCTGACGGCCACCGGCCCGAATAAACAGCCCGGCGGAACCGAACGACTCGACCCGTGCTCCTGGGACGTCACCAAGCTGAAGGGCAAGATGGCCAAGATTCAGATCGTCGACAAGGCCCGCGGCAGTTGGGGGCACATCAACATCGACCAGATCGCACAGAGCGACACCAAGAAGGGCAAGACCCCGAAGCAGGAAAAGCCCGTCGTCATAAAAACCGACACGCTCTACGACGAAACGTACCGTCCCCAGTTCCACTTCTCGCCCAAGAAAAACTGGACGAACGACCCGAACGGACTGGTCTATTACGACGGCGAGTACCACCTGTTCTTCCAGCACAACCCGACCGGGATCAACTGGGGAAACATGACGTGGGGCCATGCCGTGAGCCCCGATCTGTTTCATTGGGAGCAGCTCGAACACGCGATCCATCCCGACAAGCTCGGCACGATCTTCTCCGGCTCGGCCGTGGTCGACCGCGACAACACGGCCGGGTTCCAGACCGGCGACGAGAAGGTGATCGTCTGCATCTACACCTCGGCCGGCGGTTGCGTGAAACCCAAAGTCCCCTTCACCCAGAGCATCGCCTACAGCAACGACCGCGGGCGGACTTGGAAGAAATACGAGAAGAACCCCGTGCTCGGGCACATCGTCGGCAGCAACCGCGACCCGAAAGTGTTCTGGCACAAGCCGACCAAGCAATGGGTCATGGCGCTGTTCCTCGACCGGGGCAAGTACGCCTTGTTCACCTCGCCGAACCTGAAGGAGTGGAAGCGGCTCTGCGACATTCCCCCGCTTGGCGGCAGCGAGTGCCCCGACATGTTCGAGCTGGCCGTCGACGGCGACGAAAAGAACAAGAAATGGGTTTTCTGGGCCGGCAACGGAAACTACCTGATCGGCTCGTTCGACGGCGAGAAGTTCGTCAAGGAAGCGGGGCCCTTTGTTTCCAAGCGGGGAGCAAACGACTACGCCGCCCAGACCTACAGCGACATCCCGGCCAAGGACGGCCGCCGCATCCTGATCTCCTGGATGGCCGGCGGAAAGTACCCCGGCATGCCGTTCAACCAGCAGATGAGCGTCCCGCGGGTGCTTACCCTGCGGACCACGCCCGAGGGAATTCGGCTCTACATGAAGCCGGTCAAGGAGATCGAAAACCTCCATGAGAAAGAGCATAGCTTCAGCAACGTGACCCTCAAGCCGGGCGAGAACCTCCTGAAGGACATCACCGGCGAACTGTTCGACATCCGCGCGGTGATCGAACCGGGCAAGGCGACCGCATTCGGGTTCGACATCCGCGGCCACAAGGTCGAATATTCTGTCGAAAAGAAGGAAATTTCCGCGCTGGGCCGCAAGGCTCCGCTGCCGATCGAGGACGGCAAGATCACGCTGCAAATCCTCGCCGACCGGTCGTCGCTCGAAGTGTTCGGCAACGACGGGCTCGTGTCGATGTGTACTTGTTTCCTCCCGCGCCCGGAGAACAAGAAGATCGGCATCTACGCCACCGGCGGCGACGCGAAGATCGTTTCGCTAAAGGTGTTTGAGCTGCGCTCGGCGTGGAAGAAGAAGCAGTAGTGGCGGGTGGTGAATGACGGGTAATGGGTGATGGGTAATGGGTGGTGGGTGATGGGTGTTGGGTGTTGGGTGTTGGTGGGTTGGGTAATTGCGTACTCAGTACTCAGTACTCAGTACTTGGTACTCCGTGTGTCGTTAAAGCACTCGCGAGCAAGAAAAAGGAAACCGTTATGAATCGCTACGTGTATCCACTGTTTTTGCTGCTTGTTCTTTCGGCGACCGCCGTTGCCCAGGAGACACTTACTTACCCCGACCTGGTCGACCGCATGACCGATCTGGAACATTTGGCCGTGCTGCCGCCGGTGGGCGAGACGTGCCGGCAGTGGTCGAGCTACGACCGCGGCAGCCGCTACGACGAAGCGACCGGTCAATACGTCAACTGGGCCGCCAACAACGACGGGCCCATGTTCATCCGCCAGGAAGGAAGGACCTGGGTCATGGCCGAGATGGACGGTCCGGGCTGCCTCTGGCGCATCTGGTCGGCACGGACCGCCAAGGGCCATGTGAAAATCTTCCTTGACGGCCAGGAGCAACCGGCCGTCGACCTGCCGTTCGAGGAATACTTCACCGGCAAGTCGGCGCCGTTGGACTACCCGACGCTCTCCTATGCGTTGGAAGCCCAGGGCTGCAAGGGAAAGAACATGTATCTGCCGATCCCATACCAGAAGTCGTGCAAGATCGTTGCCGAAGAGGGTTGGGGCCGGTACTATCACTTCACCTACACCACCTTCCCCAAGGGTACGAAGGTGCCGACGTTCAAGTCGAAGCTTCCGAAGGAAAACGTCGCGGCACTGAAGAAGCTCGATGCCTTCTTCCAAAACAATCTCGGCACCGACCCGGCGGGCAAGCGAGAGGGCCAAGAGACGGTCGACAAGAAAGTTAACGCCCCGGCCGGGAAGACGACCGAGGTCGCAAAACTCACGGGCCCCAGGGCGATCACCGCCTTGAAGGTCAAAACGAACTTCGCCGACCGCGACGACCAGATGGCCACGCTGCGGCAGCTTGCCTTGCAGATCACGTTCGACGGCTGTGAAGAACCGGCCGTCTGGTGCCCGTTGGGCGATTTCTTCGGCACTGCACCCGGCGAGAACCACTACAAGTCGCTTACGACCGGCATGACCGGCGACGGGTTCTACTCGTACTGGTACATGCCGTTTGCCAAAGAAGCGGTGGTCGAGGTGGTCAACGGCGGCGAGTCCGCGCGCGACGTCGAGTTCGAGATCGTCCATGCCCCGCTGTTGGGCTCGTTCGACGGCATGGGTCATTTCCACTGCAAATGGCACCGCGACATCTTCCCGGTTACGAAGGACCGTTGGCCCGACTGGACGATGCTGAGGACGGAAGGCAGCGGCCGTTTCTGCGGCGTGATGCTACACGTCTGGAACCCCAAAGGCGGTTGGTGGGGCGAAGGCGACGAGAAATTCTTCGTCGACGGCGAAAAATTCCCCTCGACCATCGGCACCGGCTCCGAAGACTATTTCGGCTACGCCTGGGGCAACGCGCACCTGTTCCAGACCCCGTACCACTGCCAGACGATGACCGAAAACAACCGCGGCCATCAGTCGCTGCTTCGGTGGCACATCGCCGACAACGTGCCGTTCCAGAAATCGTTCGAGGGGTGCATCGAAAAGTATTTTGGCAACGACCGCGGAACGCTCTTCGCTTGTGTGGCATGCTGGTATCTCGATCCGGAGGGCACCGACCCAATCGAGCCGGCGCCGGCCGACCAGCGATGGGGTTATTGTGCGGCAATTCCTCCCGGCGGCGGCGGATACAAAGTCCTTGGGCAACCCAAAGGAAACGTCGAGACACAAGGCATGGGCAACTTTAAAGCCGGCAAGTGGGACAACGACGACCACCTATGGTGGACCCGCGGCAAGCCGGGTGACAAACTCGACATAGCAGTCCCGGTCAAGGCCGACGGCAAGTACGACGTAAGCGTCATCCTCACGAAGGCTCGCGACTACGGCATCGTCCAGCTTTATCTCGACGCCCAAAAGGTCGCCGGCGAGATCGACCTCTACAATCCCGAGGTCGTCAACACCGAGCCGATACCGCTCGGCACCCATGAGCTTTCCAAAGGCGAGCACAAGCTCACCGTCGAGATCACCGGCGCCAACGAAAAGGCCGTGAAGGCCTACATGTTCGGGCTCGATGTAATCGACCTCAAACCGGAGAAGTAGCAAAGAAAACAGCAGACAAACTCCGTGTGCCGTCCGCTGCGGAGCACCAAGAGCGGGAGAGCTATTCTCTTGCGGCAGCCAATAGCCGGGGCGCAACGCGTCGCGGAGAAACCATGTTCGATTTGCCCGTGAGAAAAGTCGATCGCTGCGCCCCGCAGGGCGTTGCTCCTCGGCTATTGACCCGCTATCATGAATAACCCTGCCGGATCACGGACCAAGAAAGGACGTTCCCCATGCCCAAGCATATTTTCCTCGTCGCCGTGTTGCTCGCCGCCATAACCACAACCGCCCGGGCCGCCGAGACGGAAGAGGGCTTCCAATCGATGTTCAACGGCAAGGACCTCGCCGGCTGGGAGGGCAAGCAGGGCTGGTGGCGGGTCGAAGACGGGGCCATCACCTCCGAAAGCACCAAGGAAAAACCGTGCCGGAAGTGTAATTACCTTTTGTGGCGCGGCGGACAGCCGGGTGACTTCGAGATGCGGCTCTCCTACAAAATCATCGGCGGAAATTCCGGCATCCAGTTCCGCAGCCGCGAGGTCGGCGACTTCGACACCAACGGTTACCAGGCCGACCTCGAAGCCGGTAACAAGTGGTCCGGGGCCCTGTTCCAGCACGGACGGGGCGGCGTCGCACTCCGCGGCAACAAAGTCGCCATCGACGCCGACGGCCGGCGCCACGAAGAGAAATTCGCCGAATCGGCCGAGCTGCAAAAGAAGATCAAGAAAGAAGACTGGAACGACTACCGCATCGTCGCCAAGGGCAACCACGTCCTCCTGGAGATCAACGGCGTCCGCATGGCCGAGGTAACCGACAACGATGCCAAGAAAGCCTGCAAGAAGGGCGTCATCGGGCTGCAAGTCCACCCCGGCCCGCCAATGAAAGTCCAGTTCAAGAACCTGCGGATTAAGATCATGGATTGAGGTTGTGTGAGGAAAAAGAAAAGGGAAAAGGGGAAGCGGATCATTGAACACCCTCGTCTTTTTATTCGTCCCTCCGGATCAGGCCGGAATGGTGTCCAGCGCCTGCTCCAAATCGGCAATAAGGTCCTCTGCATCCTCCAGCCCCACGCTGAGGCGCAAGAATCCTTCGCCGATGTCTTCGGGGTAGTTCAGGACGCCCAGTTCAGGATGGTCCCCTTCCTGCGGATAGAATTGGACCAGGGTTTCCGCATGGCCGAGACACACGGCGTGCGTGATGATCTTAAAGGCTTCCAGGAACTTGAAATAGTCGCTTTTGGGGCCTTTCAGCGCGAAGTTGATCATCCCGCCAAAACCGCTCATCTGCTTCTTGGCAATCGGGTGTTGTGGATGGCTCTGAAGCCCCGGATAGCGAACAAACTTGACCTTGGAATGTGATTCCAGGAAACGGGCAACTTGCATCCCGTTCTCGCAGTGTTTCTCCATCCGCAGCGGCAGGGTCACCGCGCTGCGCATGATCAGCCAGGCGTTGAACGGGCTGATCGCGGCGCCCAAATGGATGCCGGCCGCATCGCGCATCTGCGTGGTCAGGTCTTTTCTGCCGATCACGGCGCCGCCCATACCGTCGCCGTGACCGTTGACATACTTCGTCAGGCTGTGGGTGACCAGGTCCGCGCCCAAGCTCAGCGGCTTCTGCGTCACCAGGCCGGAAAAGGTGCTGTCGACGGATAGGATCGCGCCCGCTTTTTTGGCAATGTCGGCAATGGCCTCAATATCACTGATGTACGTCGTCGGGTTCGCGGGCGTTTCCACGTGAATCAGCTTCGTGTTCGGTCGGACGGCAACGGCGTGATCAGGGGGCATCCACAACCGCCGCTCCTTCGGTTGCCCGGCAGATGTAGACGGCCGGGTCGTTGCCGGTTTTTTGCTTGTAGGCGGCAGTTGTGGCTTCGACGAAGTCGTCGGCCTTTTCGGCCTCGATCACGGCGACGGCACAGCCGCCGAAGCCGGCCCCGGTCATCCGGGCGCCGAAGCAGGCTTCATGGCTCTGGGCGGCTTCGACCATGGCGTTCAGGGCGTCGCTCGAGACCTCGTAGTCGTCGCGGAGGCTCTCGTGGCTCTTTTTCATCAGGACGCCCAGGGCACAGACCTCGCCGCGACCCATCGCTTCGACCGCCTGCAAGGTCCGCTCGTCTTCGGTAATCACGTGCTGAGCCCGGCGCCGCGTGGTCTCTTCCAGATCGGTGGCAAGTTGCTGGAACATCTCGGGCGTTACGTCGCGCAGTGCGGGGGCCTGGAAGTACCTCGCGGCCTCCTCGCACTGGCTGCGGCGTTCGTTGTAGGCCGAATCGACCAGCCCGCGACGCGTGCCCGTGTCGAGCACCACGATCGCCGTGCCGGGCGGAAACGGCACAGGCCGGGTCTGAAGCGAGCGGCAGTCGATCAGCAGGGCGTGGTCCGCCCGGCCGGCGGCGGAGATCAATTGGTCCATGATCCCGCAGTTGACGCCGATCCACTTGTTCTCGGCCTTCTGGCCCAGCAGGGCCATTGTGGCGGGGTCCCACGGCAGGTCACTCACGACGGCGAATGCCCTGGCGGTGGCCATTTCCAACGCGGCGGAGGACGACAACCCGGCCCCCAACGGCACGTCGCCGACCAGCACCCCCTCCCAGCCGGTGAGCTTGTGCCCGGCGTCCTGGAGGACCCAGGCAACACCCTTGAGATACTCGATCCAGCCGGCCTCATCGTTGGTCAGGTTTTCGAGATCGAACTCGCGGGTCTCGTCGTAGTCGATCGAATGGACGATCACGCGGGCGTCGTCGCGCCGGCGCAGGGCGATCCATATCGCCCGGTCGATGGCCAGCGGCAGCACGAAGCCGTCGTTGTAGTCGGTGTGCTCGCCGATGAGGTTGACCCGCCCCGGGGCGCGGATGATCGCCTGCGGCGGCTCGTCGAATCGCCGGGCAAAATGCTCGGCTACGTCACGCGGCTGAATGGGCATGGCAGATCCGGAACGTTGAGGTGGATGATGCGGAATCCCCGCCACTCCGGGGGACCACCCCATGGTGACCGTTTTGGCCGTGTTGGTCAAGCAGGCGGGCGAAAGTAGAGTATCGAGAGTTGAGGGTTCAGTGGGGGGGTGACGGTTCCCCCTCAATCCCAGTAGCGCACCTGTTATGTATTGCACAAGCAGATCTTTGGGTATTGCGTCTGAGGAAAGCGAATAGCGAAATGCTCTCTGGCCTAAGGCGGCTTGAGGCCGCAACCAAAGAGATTGCAAATTGAAAATTGCAGACTGCAAATTGGTTCGAGCTTGCGTCCGGTCGGTGGTTGTGCCGCATTTGGCTGCGGATCGACCCCACGGGAAGCCGATTTCCAGCCAGGATTTCGCCGCTCTGCAATTTACAATTTGCAATTTGCAGTTTTCAATTTGCAATATCCCCGCGAGAAAACATGCGCGCACGGCGCGCAGAAGTTACGACGTAAGACTCTAACAGGTAGCTCTGTCCTACAGCATCGCTTTCCTCTTGCGTATCTCGACTCCCGGCTCTCAACTCTCGACTCTGGACCCTCGACTCAACAAGAAACAGCCCCGGGCGGAAGCGAGGGATGCTCTCCCCCTGCTTCCACCAGGGGCTGTCGTTTCAAAAAACGCAATGTCTTTGCGTCGGTCCCGGGACTCTCTGGAGGTTTAGTCCATCGAATCCATGAACAAATCGTCGGAAAGGCGTCGTTCCGCGGCCACGCCCAGATCATCGCGACGGCGACGATGGCCGATGGCGTGCCAGGAGGTAACGTTTTGCAGCTCCGGCATCATATCGACCAATTGACTGACCAGCGTCTGAGCCATCCGACGGATAGGCTCCTGCTCAGCCTCTTCCAGGATCGACAACACCGTCTTCATCACGCGCACGAGTTGAGCACGTTCCAAGACGGGGGGCGAAAGGGGATCGCCCGGCTCGACCAACAGTTCCGTCAGTGGAACTTCCAACGCACGTTGCCACTCGTAAAGCCGGCTCAGGAGCATGTCCGAAGTGGGTTGCTCCTGATACTTGAGTTGGGCAACTTCCAAATTTAATCTTCGCGCCACGGTGCGACGCGAAATCCCCTGCAACCGACGGACGGTGCCGATTCGGTGCAGAGGCTGCCCAGCAAGTGAGACAGCCGCTTGATGCGAACAATCTACCGTTGGGGCACTGTAACTAAGAGTACTCATGTGACGGACCTCCCCTTTCACGATCGCCCTATAAATCGTGAAAGGCCAATAGGGGGAAAAAATATGGATGAAGCCAAATGAGAATTGGGAGGCCCCCGTCCCTACAAACGCTTAAGCCCTCCTAAAGTTCCGTTTGTTCCGAAAATTGACAAGTGACCGAAAGCTGCTAAGACAAGTCAGGCACGCAACTCTCGCGACGCCCGATATATTAACATATTCGATCTCAGTTGACAAGTACCGAATCCTGATGATTTGGGTGTAACCCGATAGGGTTATGCCCCTTGGGAACCGACGGCGGGAATTCCGCCCAGCGGTTCGGCCGGCGCGGCCGTCAGGAGGTGGGGGAGGTCGGCGGGGCTGGCCGGTTGGCCAACCGGATAAAGCTGCTCCATCGTTTTCCGGTTGACCATGTGATGGGCGGCCTTTTTCTCAGCGCCGGCCCCCTCGCGGAGGAAAATCAACTCGCCGGTGCTGTACTTCAGGCCCGATCGAATCGCCTCGTCCCGGCCGCGGTGCTCCCCGTGTCGAAGCGACCAGACCTGGGGATAGGAACGGGTCAGATCATCAATGACTTCGCTCGTGGCATCGGCCGAACCGTCGTCGATGATGACCAACTCGAACCGCTCGGCGAGATCGGAGACGGCATCGAGGATGTCCGTCACGTCGGCGGCAAGCGTCGATTCGACGTTGTGTACGGGCAGAAGGACTGTCAGTGAGCGTTGCAAGGAGTGTTCCTCTCGGGAAAAATGCGCAAAGGAAGCGCCTCGTAGGTAGTGTCGGATGCCCGTCCGAAGCGACTGTAAAGAACTCCCGATCGGCCTTGTTGCACCGCTCGTACCGGCCGGACGGGTCGTTCCAGATGCGTGGCGTCCGGCAGAAGGGATGTAGCGGTCAACGGGGTTGTTTTCAGGAGCCGTCGGGGCCGATCAGGGTCGAAAAGCCGGCCTGCCCCCCTGGAAACGGCACGCCCGGCCGATTATCCTAATAGAGTTCCCATGAAGCATCACCCGGCAAGCCGTCCGACAGGATTCCCGATATGAGCCAGGCGTCCCACTCACGCCCCGACTTTGCCAAAGGGGGCGGCCTTCTGCCGGCCATTGCCCAGGACGCCGAAACCGGCCAGGTCCTGATGATGGCCTACATGAACGAAGAAAGCTACGACGAGACCTTGGCCACCGGCCGGGCCGTCTACTTCAGCCGAAGCCGCAACAAGCTGTGGCGAAAGGGCGAGCAAAGCGGCAATGTCCAGGAAATCAAGGCCATTTACCTCGACTGCGATCGCGATACCATCCTGCTTTCCGTGAACCAGATCGGCGGTGCGGCGTGTCATGAAGGATACGAAAGTTGTTTTTACCGCAAGGTCACGCCCGATGGGATCGAGATCGTCGGCCAACGGGTCTTCGATCCGGACGATGTGTATAAGAGTTGAGGATTCAGGGTTGAGGTTGAGAGCGGGAATCGTACCCCACATTCTCACCCTTGGGTCAAAACCCTAAATCCTAGACTCTGAACCCTGAACCCTGAACCCTAAACCATGTCCAACATTCTCAAACTCGGAATTCCCGCCGGAAGTCTCCAGGAGGCCACGGCCGAGCTGTTTCGCCGGGCGGGATACAAGATTACGTTCGGCTCGCGGAGCTACTATCCGACGATCGACGACGACGAGATCGAATGCCTGTTGATCCGCGCCCAGGAGATGTCTCGCTATGTCGAAGACGGCGCGCTGGATGCCGGGCTGACCGGCCACGACTGGATCATCGAAAACGAATCGGACGTCCACGAGGTGGCCGAGTTGGTTTTTTCGAAGGTCAGCCGCCGCCCGGTCCGCTGGGTGTTGTGCGTGCCTGAGGACTCGCCCGTTCAATCGGTCCGGGACCTCGAAGGCAAGCGGATCGCCACGGAAGCGGTCGGCCTGACGACCGGCTATCTGAAGCAACACGGCGTCAGCGCCAAGGTGGAATTCAGTTGGGGGGCCACCGAAGTCAAACCGCCCAAGCTGGCCGACGCCATTGTCGAGGTGACCGAGACCGGGAGTTCGCTGAGGGCAAACGACCTGCGAATTGTCGACGAAGTCCTGCAGAGCACCACCCGACTGATCGCCAACCATGATTCCTACGCCGATCCGTGGAAGAAGCAGAAAATCGAGGACCTGGTCCTGATGCTCCAAGGTGCCATGGCGGCCGAGGGAAAAGTCGGGTTGATGATGAACGTGCCGCGCGAGAACCTCAAGCAGGTGCTCAGCCTGTTGCCGGCCCTGCAACAGCCGACCGTCTCGAGCCTGGCCGACGAGGCGTGGGTCGACGTAAACACCGTGCTCGACGAATCGGTGGTTCGCCAGATCATCCCACGCCTGAAATCGGCCGGCGCCCGCGGAATTGTCGAGTATCCGCTGAACAAGATCATCGACTGACAGTTTTCACCACTCGGACATATCCATGAAAGCACTCACCTGTACACACGGCACGTCCTTTTCCATGGTTGTCTTGTTTGCCGTCGTCGCCCTGCCGGCGATCACTCCGGCGCGGGAGCCCGGCGAGAAACCGAACATCATCTTCATCATGGTCGACGACCTCGGCAAGGAATGGGTCTCCTGCTGCGGGGCCGACGACATCGAAACGCCGGCGCTCGATCATCTGGCTGCCGGGGGAATGCGGTTTACGAACGCCTACTCCATGCCCCAGTGTACGCCGACCCGGGTGACGCTCTTGACCGGGCGGTATCCGTGGCGGACCGGCTGGTGCAACCACTGGGACGTGCCGCGGTGGGGCGCGGGGTGCCACTTCGATTGGCGCCACAACGTCACTTTCGCGCGGTTGCTCAAAGAGGCCGGCTATGCGACGGCCGCCGCCGGCAAGTGGCAGATCAACGATTTTCGTGTCACACCCGACGCCATGAAAAAACACGGCTTCGACGAGTGGTGCATGTGGACCGGCTTCGAGAGCGGCAACCCGCCCAGTGGCCGACGGTACTGGGACCCCTACATCAACACGCCCGAGGGGAGCAAGACCTACGAAGGCCGATTCGGCTGCGACGTGTTCACCGATTTCCTGATCGATTTCATGAAGCGGCACAAGGACAAGCCGATGATGCTCTACTTCCCGATGGCCCTGACCCACGGCCCGCTGACGAACACGCCGGCCGAGAAGGACGTCGCCGACAAGCTCGACAAGCACAAGGCGATGGTCCGCTACGTCGATCTGTCGGTGAAGCGGATCGTCGACGCGCTCGACGAGCTCGGCATCCGCGACAACACGATCCTCATCTTCTCGACCGACAACGGCACGTCCGGCAGCATTTCCGGCCACCTCGGCGGGCGGCTGGTCCGCGGCGGCAAAGCGAAACTCAGCGAAAACGGCGTCTGCGAGCCGTTCATCGTCAACGGCCCCGGTTTGGTCCCCAAAGGCGTGGTCACCGGCGCCCTGACCGATTTCACGGACCTGCTGCCGACGTTTTGCGAACTGGGCGGCGCGAAGCTGCCCGAGGGCGTTGAGATCGACGGCAAGTCGATCGCCGGCGTGATCCTCGGCCGCGACAAGGACGGCCCCCGCGAGTGGATCATGGCCCTGGGTCACGGCGCGGCCGCACTCGACCAGCGGGGCGTCCGCCCCAAGCAGGTCTTCACCGACCGGGTGGTCCGCGACAAGCAGTACAAGCTCTGGGTCCTCGACGGCCGGAGTGCAAAGCTGTTCGACCTGAAGGCCGACCCCTTCGAGGAAGACAACCTTATCGACAGCGACGACCCGAAGATCGTCGCCGCCCGCAAAAAGCTCGAAGCGGTCATCGCATCCTGTCTCGAAGAAGATGCCCGCCCCCAATACACCCCCACGCCGCCGCAGCCATGGGACAAAAAGCCAGGCGGCGTGAAGGAAGGGAAGGAGAAACGGAAGCGGAAGAAGTAACCCGCATGGTTTTGTGCTTGTCCTTTGTCGCCAACCCTGAATCCGCCACCGTGAAAGTAGATAACCACGGCAGTGGAATTCTCACTTGTAGCCCGATAAAGGTACAGTACCTGGCGTGGGTGTTCACCCACTCTTCGGCGTTGAATTTCTGCGGGTTGAACTGCCGCGCGAACTGCTTGTACTCGGCCACCGGTATCTTGGCGTTGTGCATGATCCATTAGGGCGGGCAACCCTTTGACTTGGCGGCAACATACACCCCCTATGGCGGGCGGTGGCGCCGGCAACACTTGGATCTCATCAATGGTTGAGGATCTCGGGCGAACTGGTCCCCGCCCGGGAGAGCAACACGCCTATTTCACCGGCCGGAAGACGATCGACTGGACGTTCATGACGCCTTCCTTCGCGAGATTCTTGGCCTTGACGCTCACGTTTGGCCGCCCCTGGTCAAGTTTCACGGTGCCGAGCTTCTTGGTTTGGAAACCGGTCCAGTCGCCGGTGCCCTCTACCTTGCCTTCCAGCTTTGCGCCGGCAACCTCGACGACGTATTCGCTGCCGGCGGAGGCGTCCGGACAGGCGTAGGTGATTTCGACGTCGAAGGCGCCGGGCTTGTCGACCCGCAACTCCCACGTGACGTAGTCTTTTGGGTCCGTCCAGAAGCCGATATTGTCCTTACCGCCGCCCTGCTCGTATTGGATGTTCTGGCCGTGCAACACGGCGTCGCGCGCGTGCAAGGTGACCGTGCCGTCTTTGGCTTGCGACGTGCTGGGCGCGGCCACCTGCGGCTCGCCCTCGATTTCGAGGACCACGACGGTGTCGATCGGATCGGGGGCCTTTGGGGGCACCTTGATCTCGACTTTTCCATCGGATGCGGAGACTTCGAGCGGTTTGCGGTTCTTGTCGGCCAGCAGATAGGCCCCCTTGGTCTTGTTTTCCAGCCCCGGCGCCACCAGCGTGCCGTCGCCGGGCCAGTTGAAGACGTGCAGGTACAGTTTGCCGGGTTTTTTCGTACACCGGCCCCACGGCAGCCGCTTGAAGGGGCTGGCAGTCGTGCCGTAGATGCTCTCGCCGTTGACGTCGAGCCACTTGCCGATCGCTTCGAGCCGCTCGACGCTCGGCTCGGGGATGACGCCCTCGGCGGTCGGTCCGACGTTCAGCAGGAAGTTTCCGCCCTTGCTGACGATATCCACGAGCTTGTGGGTGATGTCGGCCGTCGACTTCCAGTGATGGTCGTCTTTCTTGAATCCCCAGGTGTTGTTCATGGTCATGCAGGTTTCCCAGTCCCAGCCGGGCATGCCGGTTGCGGGGATGTGTTGTTCGGGCGTGCCGAAGTCGCCGGGCGAGCGTTTGCGCTTGCCGACGCGGTTGTTCACGATCAGGTCCGGCTGGAGCCCGCGGATGTACTTCTCCAGCTCAATGCCTTGCTTTTCGTTCCATTCGCCGATCCATTCGCCGTCGAACCAGAGGACGCCGATCTTGCCGTAGTTGGTCAGCAGCTCTTTGAGTTGCCCCTTCATGTGTTCGGCGTACTTGGGAAAGTTCTTTCCCTTGGCGTCGGGGTGGTACCAATCCATGATCGAGTGGTACCAGCACATTTCGATCCCCTGCTTGTGGCACTCGTCGGCCAACTGCTTGAGGATGTCTTTCTCGTAGGGCGTGCCCATGATGTCGTAGTCGGTCAGTTTCGAGTCGAACAGGCAGAAGCCGTCGTGGTGTTTGCTGGTGATGACGATATACTTCATGCCGGCCCGCTTGGCGAGCGAGACCCACTCTTTCGCGTCGAACTTCACGGGGTTGAATTGCTTTTGCAGCGGGGCATATTCCTCCTTGGGAATATGGGCCTTGTGCATGATCCACTCGCCGATGCCGCCGATCTTCTTGCCCTTCCACTCACCGGCCGGGATCGCGTACAATCCCCAGTGGATGAACATCCCGAATTTGCCGTCACGCCACCACTGCATCCGTTTATCCATCTCTTCCTTTGTCTCGCCGGGCAGTGCGGCTTCGGCGTTTTGAGCCGTTGTGGTTGCCATCACACCAAAGGCAATAACGGCCAACAGCACCGTACAAATCGTCCGAGCCGAATCCAATATCTGGAACATGGAACACTCCTTGGTGCAAAAGACTCGCGGATGAAGAAGGCCCGCGGCCCGAGAGCCGCAAGTCCTTGTGTCGAAATCGCGTTTCGAGAGCATTGTAGCAGAATTGCCGATATGTTGCCAGTACTGCCCCCCAAATGCCCCCAAATCAAGCTGTGGCTGCCAAAACGGCTAAAGATGACCTCTTCTTCCGAGCCGTCTTTGAAAACGGGAAACGGCGGTGAGCTTCGCCGCGACGGTGATCCGTGGCAGCGTGTCGGGGAGGCCGTGGACGGCGACGTGCCGACGGCCAGCTCGACGTGGATGCCGCGGCAATAGCTGTTCAGATCGATGGCTTCGTTGCCGTGACGGCGGCAGTCGACTCGTCGAATACCGAGCCTAAGGCGGGTGCTCGAGAGCAGGGCGGACTGACATCCTAGTCGAACGGGACTCCCATGGCGTATTCGAGCCGGGCTATTGCGGAGCGCAGGTCATAGACCGTCTCGACGTAGTGTTGTTCGGCGACGGTCATGGCGGTTTGGGCGTCGACGACGTCGGTGGGGCTGTCCTCGCCCTCGGCGAACTTGTTCATGACGATTCGGAGCCGTTCGGCGGCAAGCCGGACGGCCGAGCGGGCCAGCTCGATCCGCTGCCGGGCGTCTTCGACCTTCTGGTAGGCGTAGTTGACCTCGAAGGCGATCCGGTCGCAGACCCGGCGGCCGTGCGAGACGGCCCGGGCGACGTCTGCCCGCTCTGCCATGAGTTTTCCGACGCGTTTTCCGCCGCTGTAGATGTCCCAGACGAAGTCGATAGTTCCGACCTTGATATCGGTTTCCAATCCGCCGGTGGGTAGGTGGTAACTGAAACACCTCGGCAGTCCACGACTCAGAACTTGATCGCGCCGCGCTGGCGCAGTGCGGCCGCCTGCTGGAGGATCTCGAGCATCTCGGGCGTGAAGCGGACGCCCAGTTGGCCGCCGTCGGACGCCTTATTCAGGCAGGGGCTGACCGGCAGCAGCCGATAGTCGTACTGCTTCGCGTTGCTGAACTTGGGGTCCGCTTTGAAGCAGTTCTTGCCCGGCTGGGCCAGCGCGTGGTAGCCCTTGAACACGTCGCAGTGCTCGATCCGCGTGTTCGCCCGGTCCGAGCGGATCTCCCCGATTATCGAATCGACGATCACGTTGGGTTCGTTTCTCAAGCCCACCTCGCCCGGAATGGTGCAGTGGCGAATGTTGCAGTCGCATCGCCTATAGCTCGAAGTACTTAGGCTAGCTATTACCCCGTTGTCAAATGAACCAGCAGAACCGACACCTACTGAACCTTTGAGGACTACAGAGTTTCTGAAATCTAATTTATCGCAACTAATACCATGAGTGCAAAAACAGTTCTCTATGTGCAGTAGGCTCGAACCAAACTTTCTAATTTCACCGGCAAGGACGACGGAATTCATCTGCATGGAGCCATTTGACACCATAACATCTCCTTTGAGAATGGCCGAACGAACCTGCACGGAGCAGGATAGGACAAGCAGACAGCATTTATTCTCTGCCCTTGGTGCCTCCAGGGTAACCCGCTCGATCACCAGATCCTTAGCGGAGGCAGTCACCGCCGTGTTATGGAATTTGATCAAGGGGGAGCATCCCTTTTTGCCCCGGATGGTGAGCCCGATTTTCTCCTTGGGTATGCGGACTTCCTCGATGTAGGGCCCGTTGTCGTGTATCTCGATGACGGTTTTGGGCGGTGCGGCGGACACGGCCTCCTGGACACTCTTGAAGTCCCCCTTGCCGTCGAGCCGGACGACGAGCCGCTTGGCCACTTTCTGCACGGCCTCTTTCATCCGGGCAAAGGAGGGGTCACGGTCGACGTCGGTCACCGGGCTGGAGTTCGGGTAGTCGGCCTCGAGCTTCTCGACCAGCGGCTTCAGCTCGAACAGGTCGTTGTCGGCGAAGAGTTTGGCCGCGCTGGTGTACAGTTGCTCGGCCCCGGCCTCGGCGGCGCCGGTCTCGATCTGCCGGCGGGCGGTCTCGACGGCCCCTTTGTGCGACATCAACCAGGGCGTCCTGGCGTAGGTCTCTTCGATCTCCGCCAGGGCGGCCTCCGCCTCGGCAAACTTGTTCTGCCGGATCAATTCCTCGGCACGGGCGAAGGCGGTCCTCGCCAGAGAGTCGAGATACGGATCGACGTTGGCCCCCACGGCGCCGGCCTCGTGAAAGAGATTCATGGCCAGCGGGGCGTCGTTTCCGGCCAATGCCAGCAGGCCGGCGGCCAGCCAGTCGTCGCCGCTTTTGCGGTCGATCGCCAGTTGCATCAGCCGCGCCCTGGCCTTTGGGCTCAGCGTTGTCCAGGGATGGCGTTCGATTTTTCCGCGGGCGGGCCGGGCGGAGATGGCGTTCTCGTCGGCGCCGACCACGTCTCCATGGGTGCCGCGAAGCATCAGCTTGCTTTTGGTCAGCGGCGGATCGGCGGCGTTGATCTTGGCGATCATCCGGATCTTCAATCGCCCCATGCGGCGGACCTCGTCGCGGCGGCGCGCCAGGCGGCCGGCCAGGTCTTTGTCGTCGAACGCGATTTTTTCCAGTTCGGTCCAGGCCCCGCGAAAGTCCCAGGCGGCGACCAATTTCTCGGCCGGCGCGAGGGCCTTGGCGTAGCGCTCGTCACGTTGCCGCTCGGCCGTCGCGAGTTCGGCCTCGTCATGGGCTTTTTCCCCGGCCGCCCGGGCTTCCGCTGTTTTTGATTCGAGCCTGGCGAATTCGTCGAGGGCGTCTTGCTTGATTTTCTCCGCGTCGACCTCGAATCGCTCGCCGATCGCCCCGGCCGCGGCCAGCATCACGTCCTTATCGCCACCGTCGAGGGCAAGCTCCATCGCCCGCTGCAACAAGACGAACTGCTCGCCGGGCCGGTCTTCTTGCTGTTTGCCCAACTCAAGCAGCTTTCCGGCAAGCTCGACTTTCGCGGCGCCGGTCTCGGCGGCGGCCAGGCCGTGGGCCTGGTCGATTCTCCGGGCAATCTCTTGCCGCGTTTCGGGCGGAGGGGGGGATTTCTTCTTAGGTCCGGGAGGCTTCGGCTGTTCGGCAAGTTCGCCCGGTTTTTCCGGCGCCGCCTGACCGACGGACTTCTCCCACGCCGGCTTGACCGTCAGGCTCTCCGCCTCGTCGATCATCACGGAGGTCTCGAACGGTACGAATCCCCGGCGGGCAATCCGCAGGTTGTGCTTCCCCGGCTCGATCGGCATCTTGATCCGCTCCTCGCTGGTTTGCACGGACGGCAGCGAGAGGTCGGGGGCCCGGCCGTCGATTTCCAGCCTCGCGTCTTGGCGTTGATCAACGGGCCACTGGAGAACCAGGTGCGACTGCCTCACCCAGGACGGCCGCGCTACTTCTTTACGCTGCCCGGGCTCCACGATGACGACTTCCTCGTAGGGCAAGAATCCTTTGCGCTCGGCGCGAATGCGCCACTCGCCCGGTTTGCACGGCAATTCCAAGGGCCCGGAATCGGGCAACCGGACCGGGTTCATGTTGATCGAAAGGGCCGTCTCTTCCCGCTCGCTTGCCGGCCAATTGAATACGAGCGCGGGCCCCTCGGGCGCGCCGCCGCGGCTGAGGGCCCAAACAACCAGGGCAACCAACACCAGGCAGGCGGCCGCGGCGCCGAAGATGATCGCCCACTTTATCCGAGAGCCGTTGTCAGGGTCGCGAGCCTTGGCCGGCTGCTTGGGTGTTTTTCGCCCCCCGCCGGGAAGCTGCTGCAAAAACGCCGTGAGGTTTGAAGACTGAGACGCTTGGGTGTCCTGAAGAGATTGGCCCGGTGCAGTCGCCGGCGACTTGCCCTCAGCGGTGGCCCACAACTTGGCCAGGTTGCTGTCGGCGGCCATCGGTCGCACCGCCTCGGCCACTTTCCTTGGCGTGGCAAACCGGTCTTCCGGATCTTTGGCCAACATCCGGTTGATTACCGCGACAAGTTCATCCGGCGTGTCCGCACGGACTCGCTCGATCGGCGGCGGCGTGTGCTCCATGTGGCCGCTCTGCTTGTCAAAAGCGCTTTTGTAGTTAGGGCCGCTAAACGGCGGCCGCCCGGCCAACAGTTTGTACAACGTACACCCCAACGCATAAATGTCCGCCCGGATGTCGACGGTGTGCGTATCGGCAATCTGCTCCGGCGCCATGTAGTCGGGCGTGCCCACGGCCTGCCCTGCTGCCGTCACTTCCCTGCCCGACGTGTCGCCGATTTGGAACCGGGCCAACCCGAGATCGAGCAGCTTGACCTGGCCGCGCCGGGTGATCATCAAGTTCGACGGCTTGACGTCGCGGTGGACCAGCCCGTGCTCGTGGGCGTATTGCAGCCCGACCGCCGCCTGGCGGATTAGTTTACAGGCATCGGCCACCGAAAGGGGACCTGTGCGGCGAAGGAGTTCGTTCAGGTCCATGCCGTCGACGTATTCCGTGACCAACACCAACGTGCCGTCGATTTCCCGCGCGTCGTGTGCCTGGACGATGTTTGGGTGGTCCAGGCGGCCGAGGGCCTTCATTTCCCGTTCGAATCGTGCAATCGCTTCTTCGTCCTCCATGCGACCACTTGTGAGGATTTTCAAGGCGACTATCTTGTCGAGCCTTGTTTGCACTGCTTTGTAGACGGTGCCCATGCCTCCTTCGCCGAGCTTTTCCAGGAGTTGGTACTCGCCCAGTTCCCCCAACTCGCCTTGCTCCCGTGCTGATACCCTGGTCTCCTGACGGGTCGCCACGGCGCCGACCATCTTCCCGTGTTGGGGCGCTTCTCGGCTGACCGGGGGTTTGGCGATAGGCCCTTTGAGTGTCCGGTCGTAGTCGGTTTTCTTTTCCGAGTTCAGGAGGCAGATTCTTGCCTTGGCCACCTCGTTGAGCAGCTTCTGCGTCAGTGCGGCGCGCGCCCCTCCCTGCAAGCTCCGCAGATGGGCCATACGCTGATTCGCGGCGTGCTCTATCACGTCCAGCTTGCTCTCGAACTTCGGAATTGCCAGCAGCCGGTAGTAATCCGGGGGCTGCTCCTCGGGCGGAATTCCCAGCCAGTCGTGATAGGGATCAAACTCTTGCTTGGACTGTTGGTCGCGCTTAAATTGCGGTTTCTCTTCCACCTGTTGAGGGTTCTGGATCGCATACTCGACGAGATACTTCTGCGTGCCGAAGCCAACAACGTCGCCTGGCTCGAGTTGCTTCTCTGGAACACGCTCGCCGTTAACCCACACGCCGTTACTGCTGTTGTTGTCAAACACATGCCAACAGCCTTCGATCAACTTCATCTCGGCGTGGCGGTTGGAAACGTCCGTGCCAGGAAGGACGATATCGGAAGAGGTATGCCGCCCGATGCGCAAGACCGGCTTCCGCAAGGGAATCCTATCGCCGCCATCGCAAGCTACCAGTTCACCATACACGACGGTTGTATTCCTACCGCTTTTATGAACGTATAGGATCGCAGAAATGGGGTATGGGGTTGCCCATACCAAGAGCCACAAGCCGCCACATTCGCTGTCCTGCTCAGAAGTTTACCTATTATGGTCGCATTATAAGGAAATTGCAAGGAGTAGCCGGAGTGGGTAAAGATAGGCAATCCGGCCCCCCCCACCAGCGATGCGGAAATCCACCAGCACGGTCCTTCAGCATCTTATCACCTCGCAAGTTTCCTATTGGTTGTGATCCAGACGCCGCAACGCGGCGGGCGGCATGCTTTCGTCAACCCTGTTGAGTCTGATCGTCGTGCCGGTGCTCTACGTGCTCATCCAGCGATTGCGGGAACGTTGCACCCGAGCGGCCTCGAGCAAACCGCCCCCGTAGCGGGTCGCTCCACCAGGGTCAACGGTTCGTCTCGCCGGCGGACACCAGCGAGGTTTTACGGTTGGTGAATCGTGTTCGGGAAACCGGCCGGGCCCGATCTCGACGGCCCCGATGCCTGCTCCATCGACCCGTGCTGCATTCCAGCACAGACGTGGCGACTGTTCTTCCTTGTACCAGTGTATCTTGCCGTCTTGGCTTCGGCGGTTTGTTTCGTGTATGAAGTATGGTCGTTTGTGCGGAAGAAGAAAGCCGATGCCTGATCCCGACCCGCAAAACGCCAAGGAGCTGCCCGATGATGTGAGTCGGGATCGTGCCATGAAGGACGAGAAAGGAAGCTCGATTACGTGCCAACCGTTACTCCACACTGCCGGACTGGCCCAAGCCGTTCGACACCCCAGCATGCCCATGCAAGCGTGGGCATGGCACTCTTCTGGCGGCGAGTTTCAGGAATCGCGACCGCCAGTGCTGGGGATCGGCGCGGATCTCGTCCATGAAGCGGCAGGCGATCCGGCTGGGTGACGTCTTGCCGCCCTCCCATGCGCGGACCGTGTCGCGCGACACGCCCAGAAACGATGCAAAAAGGGCCTGGCTCACCTCCAGAAGCGACCGGACCTCCCGAACGCGCTGCGGGGGATAGTCGCTCGGCGGGATCTCCAACGCGACCTTCCGACTGGTGAACCCCTCCCGCATCGCCTGGTGCCGACTCAGCGGATCCATCGTTTCCCGCAGCTCTCTGAAGAAGGCGCTGGCATCCGCCCAGGTTGCGGGGCGGTCGTCGCTGATCATGGGTTGTCCTCCGTGCGGGGGGTTCTGGGGGATTGGATACCATAGATGGTGTATCCAATACACCACATGGCGTAGTGGATACCACAATTGGTGGATTGAATCCCGCAGAACAGGGCCGCGAATCGGGATCCCCTAATATTATGAACATTAGTATACCATATCCGGCGGCGTTTGTCAAGGCCCAAACGAAAAGTCGCAACGCAAGTGTTTGTGGCCAGACGAGTTACGTCGCCGAAAAAGTCTGGCCCGCCGCCGGGGCCTTTTGCCAACCGTCGCCAGAGGCAACCCCGCCAACGAAAAAGGGGCGGTTCCGGCGCGAGGGAACCGCCCCAAAGGCAGCCACAGTGCAATACCGCGGCGGGAGGTCATTTTGTATGGGGTTCTTTCTCCGGCGCCGCCAGGCCGGGATCGCGTTCCCCGGTTTGCTCCATCGACTTCAGCAGCCGGTCGAGCTTCCGGTGTACGTCTTCAAAATGCTTCTCCATGCGTTTTTTTTGGTCCTCGATGTGTTCTTTCAGGCGATCGGGGCCCAAGACCGGGAGTCCCTCGAGTCGCGGGGCCCAATCGGGTGCAATGTCGAATTGCTGGAGATCCGCCGGGGCGGCCGTCTTGCCGATCCATGCCCCGGGCATTCGGCCCAGCATCCGTTCGACGTAAGGGCGGACCTTTTCGGGCAGCTTGTCCAGCTCCTTTTCGGTCACTTCCCAGCTCTGGTTGCCTTGCTTGACGACGATTCTGGCCGGCTCGGCGCCGCTCTTGGTGATGATCACCGTCATGTTTTCGGGCAAAGGGTGGCGGGCGGAAGCACCGGGTGGGATGATCGTGCCCGGCTGGATGAAACGAAACCGCATCGGGCCGTGGTCGACGCCCGGCCGGAGCTGCTCGAACCACTCGCTGAGCTTCGCCCAATTGGGATCCTGGGGAAACACGGCCTTCGGCTGCCGCATTTCCTTCGGCCGCTTGACCGCCGTGAGCTTCACGTTTTTCTTCTCGCCCTTGCGGAGCAACTCGATCGACAACTGCTTGCCGCCGGCCTCTTCGACGGCGTCGACGAGGTCCTGGATTTCGGCGAGCGGTTTGTTGCCCACCTTCATGAGCACGTCGTGGGGCCGGATCCCCGCCTTGTGGGCCGGGCCGTCGGGAACGATCGCGGCGATCACCAGACCGCGGTCTTTCGGAAGCCCCAGTTCCGCGTGGGCCGCATCTTGCAGGGCGTAGCATTGTACGCCGATCCAGTACTCGCCCAGCGTCACCTCCTGCAATTCGGTATCGTCCGCAACGTCCGGCCACCCGGCCGGATCGACAGCCGGCGGCACGGCCGGATCAATGGCCGGCTGTTCGGCCCCGTTGGGAACGGCTTCCTTGCCCGCACCGGATACGGCATCCTGGGAGAAGACGGCTGCCCCGACGATAATCAGGAGCAGAACCCCTGCGCTGGTAATCCACCATATCCTGGACATTGCAAGATTCTCCTACAAACTTGGGTTGCCTACGTAATGAACGTCGACCTGGTCGACCGGTACGACGAGTTGCCGGCCGTCTTCCATCCGGACCGGGTGCAGCTCGCGGTGTTGCTGTACGTGGTGGCCGGTCCGCTCCAGTGCCCGGCGGACGTCGTCGGGCATCGCCTTGGGCAGGTTCGTCAGCCAGTCCGGGTCGAGCCTATCGCGCTGTCTGGCGGGAAGCCGGATCGAATCGTGCGATCCCTCGGGTGTGGAAAGGCTCACCATCTGCCAGGGGCTCGAAGGAACGTCGCTCGGCGGCACGACTCCCGGCGGCACGGGCGAGTCGGGATGCTCCACGATCGGCTGTTGGGGCGTGTCGTCTTGGACGATCAAGTTGCTCGGCGGTTGCGGTTCACCCGACCGCCACGCCTCTTTCAACCGCAAACCGAGCCACAGCGCGGCCAAAAAGCTGGCGGCCATCGCCGCGATCATCACGGAGTTTTGAGCGGATCGCAACCAGCCGCCCGGCCGTCCTGGCGACACCGTGACGGCTGGTTCCTGCTCCGGCGATCCTTGCCCGACTGGTTGTTTCCGGCTTGCTTCTCGTCCGGCCGGCTCGCGGACGATGGCCCCGAACTCCTTTCTCCAGCTCTGGGCTTCGAGGAACGCCAGGGCGCAGGCCCGCCAGCCGCCCGGACGCTCGTCGAGGCCCGAAAGCAGCTCACGCCGGTCCTCCTCGTTCAGTTCATCGTCAACCAGCAGGTCGAATTGCGGGTCGTCTTCCGGCTTGTTCTCTTTCTTGCTCATGGTCATGCCTCAATAACTTCCATGGCGATTAGCTCTTCACGCAGCCGCCGGCGTGCGCGGTGCAATCGGGCCTCGACGGCGCTGTGGCTGATGCCAAGGTGCTCGGCCAGATCGCGATAACTCCAGTCTTCGGTGTATTTCAACATCAACATCTCGGCGTCGCGCCGCGGCAGCCGGGCAACCGCCTTGCGGATCTGCGCCCGCCGCTCCTCGGCCAACAGCCATTCGAGTGGATCGACCTCGCGGGTGTCTTGCTCGGTCGGCTGGTTGCGCTCCGCATAACGATCGGTCAACTTCCGTTGCCGGCCCTGTTTGCGGCGATACAAGAGCGATTGTGTCACCGCGAGCCGGTACAGCCACGGGGCCACTTTGCCGGCGTCGGCGATCGGCGCCTTTTGGGCAACGGCCGCCAAGGAGACCTCCTGCATCACCTCGTCGATCGCCTGGGGTTCGCCCAGCCGGGCACAGACCACCGTCCGCAGCCACCGATCGTGCTTGACCAGTTCGGCCTGCCAATCGATGGCGTCGGCATCGGCCTGTTTCCCCCCCGCTGAGGCGGGACTTTCAGGCTCTTTGTCAGGTGAAGACGGCTTCGTGGCCATAGAAATAGTTTCCACAGGCGGGGAAATCTTGCCCGGTCCAATGAAAAACCGTTTCGGCCTCCATGCCGCACATCGCCCACATGCTAAAGCGTAGCCCGCAGGGTTGGATTAGGGGAGGTGATCGCCTTTAACCACCCCGCAGGGGGGCGGCACCGGTCCAAGCCCGACTGCCGAAGTTCATTATCTGCGATCGGACCCGCCGGACAAGGCCTCGACTGCTAGTACGCACCATCCGGACGAATGGGTCGCCCGGCTCGCCGGGAAAGCGGGATGTTTGACAGCCCCATACCCCAACGATAGAATCGCGTCTGATTTGGGTAGACGCGGAGCCGGTCGCGTGCGGCCGACAACAGAGGAAACGCCGACGTGGTTGTCCTGAAGGATTTTTCTTGGGAGAGGATGGTCCGCGCCGTGGAAGACGTCCGAGAGCGAGCGTGTCGGGCGGCAGTCGTCCTGCGGGAGGCGGGCCTCCAATTTGTGGTCGTCGGCGGCCACGCGGTTGCATCCTGGGTCGCGCGCGTCGACAAGGAGGCCGTGCGCAATACCAAGGATGTCGATCTGCTGGTCCGCCGGCAGGACTTCGCGCGTGTTGCGGAGGCGCTGCAATCCGTCGGTTTCATCCACCAGAACGTCTCGGGTGTCGACCTGTTCCTGGACGGACCGCAAGGTTCGGTGCGCAGCGCGATTCACATCGTCTTCGCGGGCGAAAAGGTGCATCCCGATTACACGTTGCCCGCCCCTGAAGTAACGGAGTGCGAGCCGGGGCCCGACTTCCCGGTACCTACGTTGGACGCCTTGGTCCGCATGAAGCTGACCTCGTTTCGGCTGAAAGACCAGGTTCATCTTCTGGACATGCTCGAGGTCGGGTTGATCGACGAGAGTTGGTTCTCGCGCCTGTCCGCGGAACTCGGCGCAAGACTGCAAGAAATCATCGATAGGCGGGAGCGGGAAGCGTGAAACTGACGCCGTGAATTGTCTTCTCTAACCCACGCCCGCTTGCTCTGCGGATGGGCAATGCCAATGCTACCTCTCGACTCAGAACGTTGGAAAAAGCTGAAAACGTTTGGTGGTTCGGCGGAGAATCTCCCACCACTGATCGAGAAACTCAGAAAGACGCCTTCTGCGGAGCTTTGGGACGCGATCTGGTCACAGGTGGTGGGCGGCGGAATCGTGGAAGACGCTGCGTACGCCGTGGTGCCGCACCTTCTGGAGATCGCTAAAGAGCACGACACGGCCGGCGACCTTCTTTTCTTGGGCTATGCTGCAAATGTAGCAGACGCATATGACGGCGGGGCGGGCGCGCCCAAGGGCCTCAAGAGGGATTGTGGCTCGGCTTTATCTGAGGCCGCGAAAACCGCCCTTGAGGTCATCAGCAACCAACCGCTTGACGAGTCCGATTTCGTTCTCCTTCTCAGTATCGTTGCAGGTCTGCACGGCCGGAGTGCGCTGGATTGGCCTATTTCCGATCTCCTTGACGGATATTGTGTCAGTTGTCTCAACTGCGGACAGGAACTGGAAACCTCGGTCCGAGAAGACGAGATTGTCGTTGGTGAGATAGGAAAGGGTCGCGAGCTGGCGCCAGAGCAGCCTATCCCTGAGCCACAACCGGAGCCGGAAGAGCCCTGGGACGGGCAGGTGACCCCCAACGACGAGGGCTGGATGGTGCCGTTGTGCATACACGTAGGCCAGCATCGCGTAGCCAGTGTGTTGCGACATCTTTACGGACAGGTTGCTTGTCCTGCTTGCGGGGATCGATTTGCGCTGATGGAGACGATTGAAGAGGAATATCCGGGCGAGGAAGAAGAAAGAGAACCATTCGTTCCACCCGATGACGGACCTCCATGCCCCGAATGCGGAAAACCCCTTCGTACGGGATATGCGAAGCAGTGTTTTCATTGTGGAGCCGATTGGCACTCCAACCGCATCAGGGCATTTCGGCAGTGGATCTGGACAAACTCGATAATTATCTTGCTGGTCATCGTACCTCTTGTGGCGTTCATTGCAAACATCCCCATAGCGGAGTTTGTAAAACAGCGTGAATGGCTTCAGGCCTTGCATACCATCGGTTTCCTCGTGTTCCTATTGGGATATCTTGGGGTTCTCCTGCGGCTTGTGGAAAGGGGAAACCGGTAATGTAGAAGGAGACACGAGTACCCTCAGCAAAACATGCTTGCACGGAGAGAAAACAGAACCGGCACCGCCTGGCAACATCACGTTCGCACGGAGACCACCAAGATGCACTGTCGAAAATACTTTTTGCTCCTGATCGTCGTTTTAGGCGCTGCGGCAGGCGCCGTTGCCCGCGAGGCCCCGCGGTCGGCTCGCAAGACGCTTGACGACGGACGGGTCGAGGACACCGGCGTCATTACGCCCTTGGACGATAACTCGTTCTACGTCCGCCGAAGCAGTGGCATTACTCTTGACCGAAGACCGTTACAGGATACGCAGAGATTGATTCATCAACGGTGGCAATCGTCAAGTCGTGCTCGAGTGCTTGTGCGACAAGCATGCGATCAAACGGATCTCGGTGAATCGACGGAAGCGTGGCAAGCCGAGATACACTGGGCTCGTCGATCGGCAACACGGAGATCGAGTGGCGTTTGCGTTGTTCGGGAAGATAGGTCTCCGGCGGTTCCGCAAGCGGGAGCTTTCCTAATTGGTGCTTGACGATCGCTTCCCACACGGACACCACGCTCAAATACACCTCGTTCGATCGTTCACGAATCGCGTCGCGCAACGCTGCCGGCAAACGCTGATCGTCGGTGATGAACCAGAGAAATATGTGGGTGTCCAAGAGAATTCTCATTTTCCCTCGAACTCGTTCAGAAAGTCACCGGGCAACGGTTCGTCGAAATCATCCGGCACGACGAAATCACCCTTGCACAACCCGCAAGGGCGCGGCTGCTGAGTGTCTTGCTGGAGTGGCTTTATTTCCGCTAATGGCGTATTGCCCAACACGATCACCAGCGTCTCGCCCGGCGCCACGCGCTGGAGGCACCCCATGAAATCCCGTTGAATCTCGTCGAGACTGATCTGCACCATTAGAAAATCCTTCGCAAACAGAAATGAAAACCCTCCCATTATGATACATCCCTGCGCTTCGCAAGAGAAGGAAGTTGGTGTAGGATTGTGGGAAGATTCCCGGATTACCCCCCCTGCAAGTAGGGATCGCTTTACCAAACTCATCGATGGAACCCTCTCAGCATCCATCGCTCGACTGGATCGACTGCGAACTGGCCTCGCTCGATGAAGCGGGGTTGCGCCGCCGGTTGCGAACGCGCGGTGGGGCACAGGCTGCGCAGATTGTTGTCGATGGTCAGGAGTTGATCAACTTCGGATCGAATGACTATCTCGGCCTGGCCGCCGATCCGCGATTGGCCGATGCGGTGATCGACGTCTTGTGGAGCAAGGGCTGGGGTAGCGGCGCTAGCCCGTTGATCACCGGACATACTGAACTCCATCGGCAACTGGAAGAACAGTTGGCTGCGTTCGAAGGGACGGAAGCGGCGTTGGTCTTCTCGACCGGGTTCGCCGCCAACGCCGGAACAATTGCGGCGCTGGTCGGCACCGGCGATGTGGTCTTCTGCGACCGCAAGAACCATGCAAGCCTGTTCGACGGCTGCCGGCTCTCCAGGGCGGACGTCCGCACGTACCCGCATTGCGATTGGCGGAAGCTCGACGGGCTTCTGGCTAAGGCAAAGCGCCACGGCCGGCGGCTGATTGTGACCGACGGCCTTTTCAGCATGGACGGGGACGCGGCCCCGCTTGTGGAGTTGGCCGGCGTGGCCGACCGGCACGGTGCGATGCTGCTGGTCGACGAGGCCCATGCGACCGGCGTCTTTGGGCAACATGGCCGCGGCATTGTCGAACTGCTCGGCGTCGAAGACCGCGTGGCCGTGCGGATCGGCACGCTGAGCAAGGCGCTGGGCTGTATCGGCGGATTCGTTGCCGGCAGCCAGTCGCTGATCGAGTGGCTGGTCAATCGTGCCCGGCCGTACATCTTCTCGACCGCAGGCCCTGCTGCCGCCGCCGCAGCGGTGCTGGCCGCCCTTGAAATCGTCCGCAACGAACCCGAGCGCCGCGGGGATCTGCTTGCCCGGGCGGAACAACTCCGCGGGGACCTCACCACCGCTGGTTGGAACACCGGTAACTCGACCAGCCAGATCATCCCGATCATCGTGGGCAAGCCGGCTCGGGCCGTCGCCCTTTCGAACACCTTGCGCGATCACGGCATCTTTGTCCCGGCGATCCGCCCGCCGACCGTTCCCGAAGGCGAGTCGTGCCTGCGGATCAGTCTGACGGCTTCCCACACGGGTGAGATGCTCGGCCGCCTGGTCGCAGTCCTTACGAAAGCGCTAGGTTGACCTTTCGACACATTCTTTACGGAGAAGCAGAGCCATGAACGTGACGAAATTGCGACTTCCCAAGCGAATCCGGTTGACGCCCTGGTTTCTGCGCCGGACAGCCCCCGGCGCCACGCCGGGGACGGTGGCCGTCGATCCGGCGGCATCGCGTCCGGTGGTTCGCGTCATCAGTTTCGGCCCGGGGGATGTCGTCGAGGAGGAATTTGACGATCTCGGCTCGCTGGCCGATCTGGTGGGACGAAGGGCCGTGACGTGGGTCGACGTGCAAGGACTCGGCGACGCCGAGACGATCAAGGGGCTCGGCGAGATATTTCAACTGCACCCGCTCGCTCTGGAGGACGTGGTGAACACCCACCAGCGTCCCAAGCTGGAAGACTACGGCCATCACCTTTTCCTCGTTGCCCGGATGCTCCAGTCGGAAGGGCGGGCGGATACGGAGCAGGTGAGCCTGTTTCTCGGCAAGAACTTCGTTCTGACGTTTCAGGAGAAGCCGGGGGATTGCCTGGAACCCATCCGCAAGCGGATTCGGAACGGGAAGGGGCGGGTCCGCGACTCCGGGGCCGACTACCTGGCCTACGCGCTGCTCGACGCCGTGGTCGATGCGTACTTCCCGATACTGGAGCAATACGGCGAGTGGCTGGACACGGTCGACGACGAGGTGTCCGCGCACGCCACCCGCGAGACGGTCGGCCAGATCCATATTCTCCGGGGCGACTTGCTGCTGTTGCGGCGTGCCATCTGGCCGCTCCGGGACGTGGTGGGCGAGCTGAGGCGGGAATCGCACCCGCTCATCTCCGAAGAAACGCGAGTCTACTTGCGGGATTGCCACGATCATACCATCCAGGTCATCGAGCTTCTGGGAACCTACCGGGAAATGTGCTCGGACCTGCGGGAGTACTACCTGTCGACGGTCAGCAACCGGATGAACGAAGTGATGAAGGTCCTGACGGTGATCGCGACGATCTTCATTCCGTTGAGTTTCATAGCGGGGGTGTACGGGATGAATTTCGATCCGTCGGTTTCCCCTTGGAACATGCCGGAGCTGCGCTGGCACTACGGCTACCCGTTCGCCCTGGGGCTGATGGCCGCGGTGACCCTGGGCCTGCTCTACTTCTTCTGGCGACGAGGGTGGCTGAGGTCGTAGCACCGCTGCCTGCACTCGGCCGTGGCGCCCGTTTGAAATTCCGGTTCCCGAACACCACGTTGCGAAGCCCTTGCGAAATTCCGTCATTGGGGGTAACATAAGGGTGCAGCAACGACTCTTCTTCTCGCAAGTTTATTTTTTCGGGGAAGCGTGATGTCCGCAACAGGGCGCGACACGTCCGGTTCCAAACCCGGCCGAGACTCACTTTGGTCCACGGTTTGGCCGTTGCTCGTGATGCTGATGATACCTGCCGGGGTGGGAATGCTGTTTCTGGCAATCCGCTTCTACGGACAATTCGGGATGATCATGGCGGCACTCGTAGTAGGTGGAGTACTCGCAGCTTTGAAGTCACTTTCACCGGGAATACGCATCTCAATTAGAGAACGGGTTTACTGGGCGGCCCTGGCGATTTTTCTTATAGTCTGCCTAACCGTATCCGTCAGGAATCCTCACTACCGCTCGATGCCGGCAATACAGGAAGGCCACCGGTTCACCAAGCAGATTGAATTGGTCGTCGGCCCCGACGATCGGTTTTCAGACATCACTTTCTTGGTATGCGAGGCGAAAGGGGGGTGGATTGAAGTGTGCGGCACCGTACCCACCGAAGATGCACTCGCAGAACTCCGGGCCGGGATTGAATCGAGACATCCGCCCCTACACGTGTGGTGGAATGTTGATGTCAGTCAATAATCGTAGTGCGGTGCTCCGGTCTAGCAGAACGCGAATTCACGGGCATCAAGCGGCACGTTCTTCGTGCGGCGTCCCATCTCTTCGTATTCTTCTCTGTGCTCCGGGTCACCCACTGCCAGTCCGCCTAGAAAGAGCAGGCCAAGGGTCAGCGTTTGCTCGTGCTGCTCAACCGCCAAGCCGACGGCGCCGAATTCTCCCAGCGTGGAGAGGATTCGCCGAACTCCCTTGATCTTGCAGCCGACGAGTTCCTCACCCTCTTCCGAGAAATAGAGAGTCAAGAGATCGTCAACGCGGCGTCCGTGGAAATCGACGTCTTTGAAGAAGTACGTCAGAAAATCGCCATCGCGGCTGTAAATAGGGCGAGGCTCAAATCCCTGGCACTCGCGTCCCTTGAGATACTCAATCAGGTCGGCCATATATCTGCCTCGAAAAATCTTCACCCCATTGTTCCGGATAGCCTAGGTGATTCTGGTCCTCCGGCCGTTTTTCCCAATCAAGAACGAAGAAACCGCTTTCTCTTTCTTCTACGAATATCAGAAAAACTCTGTTCGGCGGAAAGGGAACCTCAATGGATGCACTTTGATATCGCTTCGCGGGCTTACTGCAATAACAATAAGCGTTTTCCTCATAGCCCTCGCGTTCCAAACCCTGGAATACCGCCGTCGGCTTACTCAGTCCCTCTGGCAGCAGCAACGAGTCGTAGAATCTCGTTCGTGGTCCAGATCTTTCCAGGTCTTGGAGCTTCTTGATGCTTACATAGAACTCAGCGGGTCCACCTCCACGAGGTAATACTCCGTTGACGGTGTGGTACCCAGATGGTACGGCCATGGTCGCTTACCGTCCGAAACGACGCACCATTCTTTCCTCCATTATGAATGACACGCCGGCACGTGCAAGGAAATCGTTCACGCGGAAGACGCCGGATTTAGTTGGGGGTTTATCACGTTTTTGCCCTTGTGTCAAGCGAGCCTGCGTTACCCCGCCGCCGAGGGGCATTGAACAAGAAGGAGATTTTGTCGTTCTACTCGTGCCGCAGCGCTTCGATCGGGTCCATGGCGGCGGCGCGCATGGCGGGGTAGAGGCCGAAAACCACGCCGATCGTAACCGAAATCCCGAACGCCAGCGGGATCGACCAGGGAACGATCACCGGTGCAACCGTTTTGATGACTTCGGGGAGCTGGCCCATCACATCGGGAAAGGCCGTGGTGAGCAGTTCGCGGGCCTCCGTGACCACGGGGCCGCAAAACAGCCCGCCGAGGATGCCGGTAAGCCCGCCGACGATCGAAAGCGAGATCGTTTCGATGAGGAACTGGCGAATGATGTCGCGGCGTTTGGCCCCCAGCGCGCGGCGGATGCCGATCTCGCGGGTCCGCTCGGTCACGGTGGCGAGCATGATGTTCATGATCCCGATCCCGCCGACCAAAAGCGAGATCGCCGCGATCAGGCCCATGAAGATCATAAACATCAGTCGGGTTGTCTTTGCCTGTTCGATCAATTCGAGCGGCACGGTGACACCGGTGTCCTTCTTGGGGTGGTGCGGGGCAAGGGTCGCCTTGACCAGGTCGGCCGTCTGGATCACGTCGTCGACGTTGCGGACGCGGATCGTCAGTTGGCTCAGCTCGATTTGCTGGAGATCGAACGAACCGCTTCGGAAGGTAAAGACCGTATCGCCGATGCGCGCCCAAACGGTGCTGATAGGGACGTAGACGTCCTGGGAGAAATCCTGGGCGGCGAAGGAACCGCCGATGGCGGCGGTCGGGCCGCGATCCTTCATCACGCCGACGACCACGTAATAATCCTTCTCGATGTGGATCGACTTGCCGATCGGGTCTTCGATGGGAAAGAGCCGCTCGGCCACGTCGGCGGCCAACGCGCAGACGTTTCGCCTGTCCTTCTGATCGCTATCGGTGATGAACCGCCCGCGGGCGACCTCCAGCCGGGTCACCTCGGCGTACTCGGGGGTGCAGCCGACGAGCCGGCCGTCGGGCACCTCGCGGCTTCCGTAGCGGAACTGGCGGGGCAGCTCCCGGATTGGCAGGATTTTTTCGATCGTCGGGATCGTGTTCTGCAAGCGATGGAAATCCTCCCGCAGCAGCCCGTACTGGAGGATACGGGCCTTCTCCTGCTCCTCGCCGCTGGGCGGCTTGATCGACCGGACGATGATGTTGTCGGCCCCGAGCCCCTCGATCTGCTCCTGGGCCTTTTGGCTGATTCCCTCGCCGATCGCCAACAGCCAGATTACGCTGGCCACGCCGATAAAGATCCCCAGCACCGTCAGCAATGACCGCAACGGGTGCAGCAGAAGGCTCTTGATGCCGAGTTGCCAGGTTCGCAGCCAGAAGTAGAGCATGGTTGGGGATTAGGGAAGAGGGGCTGGGGGTTGGGGTTTTGGGGTTCAGGTTGGGAGATGTTTTGGAAACGCCCCCGCACTGCGTGCGGGGGTTCCGCGTTTGTTCTTCGCTGACTCGTCGTTCATGCTTTGTTCACTCTCCGCTCCTCATTTCCATTCCCGTTGGGGCGCTGGTCGAAGACGACCTTGCCGTCTTTGAGCTGGACGAGGCGCTTGCAGCGTCGGCCGATGTCGGCTTCGTGGGTGACCATGATGATGGTTTTTCCATCTTGGTTGAGCTTATCGAGCAGCACGAGGATTTCTTCGGTCGTCACCGAATCGAGGTTTCCGGTCGGCTCGTCGGCGAGGATGAAGTAAGGATCGTTTGCGAGGCTCCGTGCGATGGCGACACGTTGTTGCTGCCCCCCGGAGAGTTGTGTGGGGCGATGCTTTAGCCGGTCGCCGAGCCCGACCATTTCGGCCAGATCGTAGCACCGCTCGCGGTCTTTCGCCGCCAGACGTCCTTGATAATAGAGCGGGACTTGGATGTTCTCGATGACGGTCAGTTGCGGGATCAAGTTATAGGATTGGAAGATGAAGCCGATTCGAGACGCCCTGATTTCGCTGAGCCGGTCGTCGCTCGCCCGCGTGACATCCTCGTCGCCGAGCATGATGCGTCCGCCCGTCGGTCGGTCGAGGCATCCCAGCAGATTCAAGAGCGTGCTTTTTCCGGAGCCGGACGGCCCCATAATGGCGACGTAATCGCCCAGCGGCACGTCGAAGCTGACGCCGCGCAACGCGCGGACCGTCTCGCTGTCCATGGCGTATTCTTTGGTGACGTGTTCGATAAGAGCGGCGGAGTTCATGGCTGGGCCCCCGGCTTGGCGCCGTAACCGCCGCCGGGCGGGCCTTGCCCGGCACCTGGTGGGCCTTGCCCGCCGCCGGCCTGGCGCATTTTGCTGATCGCGGCGTTCATTTCGGCGCGGTCGATGGCGGCGTCGCCGTCTTTGTCGGCCGTCTTCAACATCGACCAGAACCTGGCGGGGACCTCGCTTTCTTCGAGCTTGCCGTTTCCGTTCTTGTCGAAGCGGGCGAAGGGATCACCGCCGGGGCCGCCCGGTTTTGGGCGTCCGGGCGTTTTCTCGGCAGGTCCGCCGGGCGCCGCCCCGCCGTGGGGCGGCTTGCCTTCTTTCCCCGGAGGCCGGCCGGGCGGCTTTGGCGGCACGCCTTGTTGGGGCCGCGACTCCGGCTTCGGCGAGCCCTGCTTCGGCGTCTCCTCTTCTTCGGCCACTTCGGGCAGCCCTTCGGCCTCGTCGCGGTAAGCGGCCGAGTGGAGGACAATTTTCTGGCCTTCCTTCAGCCCTTCCTTGATCACCACGAACGAATCGTTGGTTGATCCGATCGTCACTTCGTGGGCCTGGAACTTTCCCCGCTTCTCCGTCAGGCAGTAGTACTTCCCGCCGTGTTCGAAAATCGCCTGGGCCTGTACCAGCAGCACATCGTGCAGCTCTTCGACGAGGATGTTCACTTTGGCGGTCAAGCCGGGCCGCAGTCCCTGCGGCGGACTGTCGACGCGGACAAGCGTCTTGTATTCCTTGGCGCCGGAACTGAAGAAGCCGGTGGGCTCCGGCAATTCGTTGACCATCTCCACCTCGCCTTCGAGTTTCATCTCGGGGAAGGCGTCGAGCTGGATGGTCACCGGCATTCCCGCTTCGACCAGTGTGACCTTGGCTTCGCTGATCTTGCAGTCGACCTGCATCTCTTTGGGATCGGGCAATTTGATGATCACCTGATTCTCGCGGACTTGCTCGCCCTCGGCGATGACGATGTCGCTGCCGTGGCGCCGGGAGACGTTTGCGTAGACCACCTGGCCGTCCCGCGGCGTCCGGATGATGCACTTTTCGACTTGTTGCTCGGCACGTCTGAGTTCTTTGAGGTCGAGTTCATGGCTGGCCTTTTCGGCCTTTAGTTTGGCTTCGGCCGTTTTTATGTTGGCATCGAGCTCACCCGCCGTTTTCTTTTTGGTGAATTCCTGGAGCGACGCGAGTCTGGCCTTCGCCGATGCGAGGGTATTGCCGGCCTTCTTGACGGCGAACTTGTCCGCCCGGAGTTCCAGCGCGGTAACATATCCTTTCGATTCCAACCTCGTGCTGTACTGGAAGTAGTCTTCCGCGCGGTCCAACCCCTCCCGGGCATCGATAATCTCGTGCTCGATAGCCTGCTCGTCGACGTCGTACTTGCCCGGGACCAGCTTACCCAAGAGAGTTCCCGGCTCGACTTGCTGTTGCTCTTTGGCGTGGAGAATGGCTCCGGCCGGAAGTTCGTGTTTCTCCAACTCGCGGCCTCCGGGGCCGAGCACGAGAATTTCGGCGTCCGGGGTGACGACTTCTTCCAGGCCTTCGTCGCTTCGATCGAGTTGCACTCGGACCAATTTGACGGTGCCGGCGTACTTGGCCTTGATTTCGCCTTCACCGAGGTATTCCTTCTTGGCCAGTACGGCCGTGTCATAGACGTTTTGTGCCTGGATCACGTTCGCTTTGCTCTGGTTACAGATGATTTCCTGGTTGATCATGTCCTTTTCGAGCGCGGAGGAATCCAACTCGACGACGATATCGCCCGGCGTGACCTCCAGCTTCATCTCGTTGTCGGCTACCATGCGGTAGACGAGCGTTTCGTTTTCAGTCACTTGGCGGATGCCGGTGAGATCGGCCTTGGCGTACTTCTCGTTCAACTGCTCCCGCACGGCATCGCGGATGGCCTTTGGCAGTTCGGGTTCTCGTACGGCGCGGGCCACCCTCACGTTCTTGCCGTCGGCGGTGATGAGGAACTCGCGATGCGGGTCGTCCAACTGCCAACGGTAGGTCGGCTGACCGTCACCATTGTCCACCTTGTGGACGAATCGCTGCGCGCGGTCCCCCTCGACCCGCCCGATCTCGGAGGGCTTGAGGTGCCTCTTGGCGGCAGCCTCGACGGCCGGCGGCAGGTCGGTAACGGCCACGATCACTCCGACCTGGCTACCGTCCCGATCCCCGTCGGGATTGATGTTGCCCTTCTCGCTAACGACGGGCCCTTTGACCTTGTCCCCTTCGGCCACGATCCACAAGATCGTGGAACCTCCTCCCCCTTTGGCTTCCACTTCGCAGCGGATTTCGACGTTGTTGCCGCTTTCGACATTGCCGCTTTCGGTGATTTCATGGACGAAGTCACCCCGCTTGACCTTACAGGGCATCGGCCCCGGACCTTCGCCCGAGAACGAGAAGGTTGAGAATAGGATCCAGGCGACGATGGGTACGGCCGTCACGATCACCAGCGCGACAATGAGCCTGCGCAGAGCGAACCCGCCGCGCCGCTTCGCAGCAGGCGGGTTTGCGGTAGTTGATTGAGACGGAGGCATCAAAGAAAACCTCGACGGAACCAGGGTGGGGATATCGACCTAAGCGAGCGATTGCGGTGGGGCCACCGCAGATTCACCCTATGGTCCATTGTAGTTCCCAGGCACCCGATTGTCACCCGGAAAACCCTCCTGTAGCGGGGGGGTTGCGATGAAAACGGCCGGGGCTTGGCACATTGCGGAGACATTGGGACCGGGTTGATCCGCCCCATGTTGCGGGCCGGCTATTGGAGACCTCGTTCCCAAGCAGGGTTCGTGTTAGCAGCCCGTTGAAAAAATCCCCGCAGCAGGCCGAAATGTAGCCAAATCGATTG
>CAZJRB010000030.1:0-29796 GCA_964547995.1 uncultured Planctomycetaceae bacterium
GAAGGTGCTAATATCAAATACTTTACGTCACGTCAACATAAGTTAGACAGTCGAAGTACTCAGTTTGCCCCAGTTTTTTCTCCACATACTTAAGCGCCCTTTGGAGCGGCCGATCGACGAACGGTTCCGGTTCGCCGTTTGGAGACGTTTCATCGCCGGCTTGTGGGAGATGGGAGTCTCGTTGGCGTCGCCATTGGTGGAACCGGACGAGTTCGTCGCCCTTGACGACGACCTCGCAGTCTTCGTCGGGCACAACGCCCCAATCGCCGTCGGTCTCGCTGCTTTCTTTGTCGATATTTTTTTCGCTGGGGCGCCAATAGCTGGCAGTAGTCAGTTTCAGCACCCCTTTATTCTCTTCCAGTTGGATAACATCCTGCACGGTACCTTTTCCCCAGGTCCGCTGGCCGACGATCGCGGCCCGCCGGAGGTCCTGGAGACAGGCGGCGACGATTTCGCTGGCGCTGGCGCTGTGCTGGTTGACAATGACGGCTATGGGAAAATCGGGGTAGGTATCCTTCGGGTCGGCCTTATAGGTTTGCCGGACCCGTTTATCGCGACCCCGTATCGTCACGATCACCCCGTCGCCGACGAACATGTTGCAGATATCGGTCGCGGCGGTGAGCAATCCGCCACGGTTGTCGCGAAGGTCGAGGATCAACCCCTGCATGTCGTTCTTGAGGAGTTCGTCAAGTACGTCGCGTAACTCCTGCAAGGTCTTCTCGCCGAAGGATTGAATGCGCACGTACGCAATCCGGTCGCGTCCTTCGAGGAAGTAATTCCAGGAGCCGTCGGGGTTTCGGGTGTCGCCGAGCACGCTTGCAACGGGGATGATGTCGCGAACGACGCCGATATCGACGGGTTCTTCGGCGCCTTCGTGAAGAATAGAGAGGGTAACCGGTTCGCCCGGTTTTCCCCGGAGGAGTTCTTTGACATCGTCGAGCGAGAGTCCCTGGGTGCTGTGATCGTCGATCCGCAGGATTTTGTCGCCTGCCCGGATTCCGGCCTTTTGCGCCGGGGTATCGAACAAGGGTATGACGACGGTCACGAATTTGGTTTTCGGGTCGATCGTGATTTGGATACCCAGGCCGCCGAATTCCTGCCGCAGCGATTCGTCGAGTTCCTCTGCCTTCTTCGGGCTCTCGAAGGTGGAATACCGATCGGGCAACCGGTCGACCATCCCTTCCATGGCCCCCTCGAACAGATCATAGGGCTCGACCGGGGTCAGGTAGCGCCGTTCGATCGTGTCGTACGCATTGGCCAGGATGCGCCCGTACCGGTTTGTCTGCACCTTCCGGCAGCAGAGCAACGAGACAACGGTAAATGCGAGCAGGATGACTATATTGCGCCGCGGCATGGATGGATCCTTCACCAGTTGGCAACCGAACGACCGCCCGACATCCTCCATCCTACCGCGGCCGGACGCGATTTGGCAAGGGGGTAGGGGCCGTGAACTCGCACGGCACGAGAATTGTCCCTTTATACCATGGCCGCTTACACGAGCGGCTGGTGTCTGCCGTGCGGAGCCGCGAGTGGCTTGCCTTGCCGGCCAAATGATCCCATACTAATGATTTGCCCGCCGGCCCGAACCCCAACCCTCAACTTCCTAACCCCCTATTCCCTGATCCCTAGCCCCTAATCCCTGCATGTCTCGCACTGTCGTTTCCAACCGGATCGTGCAAGCCCCGGGAACCCTTCGGCCGATGCTTCGGCTGGCCTGGCCCGTCCTCGCGGAGCAGTTCCTGGGCATTCTCGTCTGGTTTTCCGATCGGCTTCTGGTCGGACACTACCTCGACACGGTCCACCAGGCGGCGATCACCCTGATGGCTTATGTGCTCTGGCTGGTTTTCGGGCTCTTTATGATGGTGGGGATCGGGGCGACGGCCATGGTCGCCCGATTCGTCGGGGCGGGCAACAACCGGATGGCCCGCAGGGTCACCAATCAGGCCTTCCTCATCGGCGCGGTGGCGGCGGTCTTCGCTACCGGTCTGGGATACGTCTTCGGCGAGAACATCGTACACTTCTTCCAGCTCAAAGGCGAAGCAGCCCGGTTGGCGGTCGTCTATCTGCACTACATGTTGCCCGTCATTCCGCTGATCATGATCGAGGCCGTCGGCATCGCCTGCCTTCGCGGGGCGGGCGATATGATCGCCGGCCTGATCATCATGGCCGTTGTCAATGTCGTCAACGTCATCGTCAGTTGGGCGCTCGTGCTCGGATTGGGACCGTTGCCGGCGCTCGGCTGGGACGGTATCGCCACCGGGACGATGACCGGGTTCATCGTCGGCGGCGGGATGGTGCTGTGGCTGATGCTGCGGGGCCGCTCCGGATTGAAATTCCACTGGCGGATGCTGCGATTCAACGGCAACCTCGTCGGCCGGCTGCTGTGGACGGGCCTGCCCGGCGGGGCCGATATGCTCTCGATCATCGGGTGCCAGTTGTGGTTCATTTCGATCATCAACCGGTTGGGCAACGTGGCCGCGGCTGCGCACGGGGTGGCCATCTGCGCCGAGTCGCTTGCCTTTCTGCCCGGCGCCGCGTTTCAAATGGCCGCGGCCACGTTGGCCGGGCAGTACCTCGGCGCTAAAAATCCCCACAAGGCCGGACGCGTCGCCTGGATGGCCGTCCTGGTCGGCGGCGGCATTATGACCGCCGTCGGGGCTCTCCTCTTCGTCGGGGCCGGGCACATCGCGCCGCTGTTGGTCCGCGCCGAACTGGTCGACGTCGCCGAACTGGCGACAAAACTGCTGCGGACCATCTCGGTGGCCATGCCGGCGCTGGCGCTGACGCTGATCCTCACCGGGGTGTTACGCGGCGCCGGCGACACCCGCTGGCCGTTGCTCTTCTCGCTGATCGGCTTCCTCGGCGTCCGCATCCCCTTGGCCTATTGGTTCACCTTCCAGGAAATTCACGTCCCCGGCGCCGGTCTGGTCATTGCCGGATGGGGGCTTGGTGCCGTCGGGGCCTGGTATGCCATGGTCATCGATCTCCACGTCCGGGCCGCGCTGGTTGTCTGCCGGATCCTCCACGGCGGATGGAAGAAAGTGAAAGTGTAAGAGAACCGTGCCGCTTGCGGCTTCGCAACATCAGGGCGCCTATCGCAGCCAACTCCGCTCGATCTCTTCGAGCGTTCGGCCCTTGGTTTCGGGAATGCACCGCCATACGAACAGCACGGACACAACACATAGGGCTCCGTACACCCAGAACGGGTAGCCATGATGGAACCTCCGGATCAGCCACGGAGAGCCGTCCATCATCGTGAAGGTTTGGGTAACCAGGAAGTTGGCAATCCAGAGGCAGACGGTGGCGATGGCCATGGCGCGGCCGCGGATTCGCGTCGGGAAAATCTCCGAGAGGATTACCCACGTGACCGGTCCGACCGACAACGCGAAGCAGGCAATGTAGCCCAGCACGAAAATCAACACCCACAGCTCCGTCTTCTGCCAGTAGGCGGCCAGACCCATCGCCACCAGCGAGATACCCATTCCCGTGTAGCCGATCAGCATCAGCGGCTTGCGCCCCAGGCGGTCGACCGTCCAAATGGCAATGATCGTGAAGGTCAGGTTCACGGCGCCGACGACGACGGTTTGCAGCAATGCGGCGGTAGTCTCGGTTCCCAACTTTTTGAAGATTTCCGGCCCATAGTAAAGGAACACGTTGATGCCGGTCACCTGCTGCAATATGGCCAGGACCACGCCAATGAGCAGCACGATTCGCATGCCCGGCAGGAAGAGCTGGGCCAGCGAGCCGCTTTCGTGCGCGATGGCGTCTTCGATTTCGGCCAGCTCCACCTTGGCATGGTTCGCACCGCCGACGCGGGTCAGGACGGCCAGCGACTCATCGCGGCGTTGCTGCTTGCAGAGCCAGCGGGGGCTTTCGGGCACGCAAAACATCAGGCCCAAGAGAAGCGCAGCGGGCAGGGCCTCCGAGCCGAACATCCAACGCCAGCCGTACTGCACGTTCCACGAGGCGGTTTCCCCGCCGACCGCCGCGGCCGCGTCGACCGAGGAACCGTACGCTGCGATAAAGTAGTTGACGAAGTAAACGATCAGCATTCCGGAAACGATGGCGAACTGGTTGACCGAGACCATCCGCCCGCGGATCCGCGCCGGAGAGACCTCGGCAATATACAGCGGCGAAGTCAACGACGCGGCGCCGACGCCCAGCCCGCCGATGATCCGGAAAACGATGAACTGCGTGAAATCGCGGGGGAACGCCGTCCCCAAAGCCGAGATCAAGAACAAGACGGCCGAGAAGATCAGGACCTTCTTCCGGCCGAAGCGGTCGCTCAGCGTCCCGGCCAGCGCGGCGCCGACGGCGCATCCGACCAGGGCGCTGGCCGCCGCCCAGCCCTTCCACAGTTGCGGGTCCAGATCGAAGTGCTTCTGGAGAAACCCGATGGCCCCGGCGATCACCGCCGTGTCGTAGCCGAACAGCAAGCCCCCCAACGCCGCGACCATCGCCAGCAAACAAAGGTAAGCCACGCTCCCTTCTGCGGCGAGCGTCTGCGGAGATTCGTAAGGATTGTCGGTCATGGTGCGGTCCCGGCGGATGGTTTCCACATCCTATCAGTTGCGAGCGGGGCTTGACAAGGGGGCAAAAAGGGAATCCAATGCAAAGCCGCGACCAGTGGTCGCGGAAAAACGGGACGCAAATTGCGGAATCGGTGGACTCAACCCAACAGACTTACGCAGGACCAAGTCCCCTCAGCAGGGCTCCCGCGACCACCGAGGCTGTGACTTTTTGCGATTTGGCTGTAGGGAACGCCCTCTGTGGCGTTCCGAGAAGCAGGAAGGAGCGCGTTTCCCGGGTTTCGGAACGCCACAGAGGGCGTTCCCTACAGAGCATCGATACCAGGCTCCAAAAGAGTCACAGCCTCACCGGTCGCGGCTTTACAATAGCCGGACCCCGAATCCCCGAACCCCTAGCCACGAATCCCCAGAATGAATTCCCGTCAACGCGTCGAATCGGCCCTCAACCGCGAACCGCCCGATTACGTCCCGCTGGACCTCGGGGCAAGCCCGGTCACCGGCATGCACGTCAGCAGCGTCTACGCCCTGCGGCAGGCACTCGGGCTCGATCCGGCGGGCACCCCGGTGAAGGTCGTCGAGCCGTACCAGATGCTCGGCGAGATCGCCCCCGATCTGCTCGATGCCATCGGGGCCGACGTCGTCGAACTGGGCGGGCAAAAGAACTTCTTCGGCTTCAAGAACGAGGACTGGAAACCGTGGACCACCTTCGACGGCACCCCGGTTCTCGTGCCGGGGCTCTTCAACACCGAGCCGGAAGCATCCGGCGATATCCTCCAGTGGCCCGAGGGCGACCGGTCGGTCCAAGCCAGCGCCCGGATGCCCAAGGGCGGGTTCTACTTCGACACGATCGTCCGCCAGGACCCCGTCGACGAAGAGAACCTCGACCCGGAGGACAACCTCCAGGAATTCGGCCCCATTTCGGACGACGACCTGCAACACTTCGCCGGCGAGGCCGAGCGGCTGCGCTCCGAGAGCGACCGGGCGATCCTCGCCAACTTCGGCGGCACCGCCTTCGGCGACATCGCCCTGGTGCCGGTCCCTTGGGTGAAGCACCCCCGCGGCATCCGCGACATCGAGGAGTGGTACGTCAGCACGGCCGCCCGGTTCGACTACGTCTACGAGGTCTTCGACCGCCAGTGCGGGATCGCCCTGGCCAACCTCGCGAAGATCTACGACGCGGTGGGCGACCGGGTCACGGCCGTCTTTATCACCGGGACCGACTTCGGTACCCAGAACGGCCCCTTCATCAGTCCGAAAAGCTACCGCGATCTCTACATGCCGTTCCACGTCCGTGTGAACGAGTGGGTCCACGAGCACACGCCGTGGAAGACGTTTATCCACTCGTGCGGTTCGGTTTCGGCGCTTTTGCCCGACATCGTCGAGGCGGGGTTCGACATTCTCAACCCGGTCCAGTGCTCGGCGGCCGACATGGATCCGCAGATGTTGAAAGACCGTTTCGGCGAGCGGATCACGTTCTGGGGCGGCGGCGTCGACACCCAGCAGACGCTCCCCTTCGGCACACCCGACAAGGTCCGCGCGGAGGTCCGCGAGCGGATCGATATCTTCGGCGCCGGCGGCGGGTTCGTCTTCAACACCGTCCACAACGTCCAGGCCAAGACCCCGGCCGAAAACCTCGTCGCCCTGTACGAAACCGTGCGGCAGTGCCGTAAATAGCTGCGTTTTCTGGAGAAGGAACAGTCGTTCGGAACTTGACGTATATCAAGAACTATCCTACACTAAACTGATGGGTATCCCCTGTCAGGATCGATCGAGGAACCTGGCGGATGGCCCCGTTGACAGACCCCCACCTGCTGGCCGCGATTCGCCAGGCATTCGTGGAGAATCGCCGGTTTGTCGGCTACGTAACTTGGAAACCGCGAGCACAAGAATGGGTTCGGAGGGAGTTTGCCAACCATACCGCCCGAGCGATCGCTGACATCATCAATGACTATATCACTTCGGGCGGCACAATCGACCAGATTCGGGAGACTCGGGAGGAGTGGCTGGAGTATTCTTACCACTATGATGTCCGTTTGGAAATCATGGAGCGTCGAATCTACGTCGAGATGTTACTTCTGCGGGAGGAACCCGCGGATCCGCATGTTGAGATCGTGAGTATTCATGACGTGTGAGTTTGCAATGGACAAACCGGTTCAACAAGTTGCCAGGCGTCCTTTTCCTTGGCACTGCTCCGGCTGTGGCAAGAAGGAAGTGTACGGCGCCGTCACCTCGCATACCTGCGAGGTAAACCACGACGGTCGATTGCACACGGTGGAAGTGCCGGAGTTGCAGGTCGGAAAATGCCGGGCTTGCGGTGAAGTGTGTTTTGACGATTTCACCGACGACCAGATCTCTGCCGCCTTGCGTGCGAAACTGCGACTGCTTTCGCCGGAGCAAATCCGCGATGCGATGAAAGCACTTGGCCTGCGGCAGAAGGAATTGGCCGCCCGGCTGGGTGTCGCCGAAGCGACAATGTCCCGATGGTGTACGGGTTCGCTCATCCAGTCCCGGGCGATGGACAACCTGATGCGAGTCTATTTCGGCATTCCCGAAGCCCGCGCCGTCCTGACCGGACCCGAGCAAGATCCAAGCTTTGGGGCGACCGTTACGGGCTAGGCTTTGTCTCAAAACCCGTACGATGGCCTTCCAAGGCCGTCGGGAAGCTGCGTTTTTTCGACGGTGACGGCCTTGGAAGGCCATCGTACAACTCATCCGAGGTTATTTCTGCTACGCAAGCTAGACTTGTCTTGTTGCCCCGCGACGATTCTGCCACAATCGATGCCACTGTAAAACTTACACCCTGGCCGGCCTTTCCAATCCAATAGAGAGATTCGACCCATGCTGTCCAAAAAGATCTCGCTCGACAAGGAATCGGAAAAACAGCACCACGCGCCCGGCTTCAGTGCACGGTTCCTCGAAGAGCCGGTGCCCAAGTACGAGATGCCCGAGGGCTCCGTCTCCGGCGACGTGGCCTATCTGCTCATCCACGACGAGCTGAACCTCGACGGCAACCCGGCGCTGAACCTGGCCTCCTTCGTCACCACCTGGATGGAGCCCCAGGCCGCGGCGCTGATGGCCGAAACGCTCGACAAAAACTACGTCGACCAGGACGAATACCCCCAGACCACCGAAATCCAGAACCGCTGCGTGAACATGATCGCCAACCTGTTCCACGCCCCGGAGGCCGGTGTCGGCACCGCCACCGTCGGCTCGTCCGAAGCGATCCACCTCGCCGGGCTCGCCCTGAAGTGGAACTGGCGAAAGCGCCGCACCGACGCCGGAAAACCGGCCGACAAGCCCAACCTCGTCATGGGCGCCAACGTCCAGGTCTGCTGGGAGAAGTTCGCCCGATACTTCGAGGTCGAGCCGCGATACGTCCCGCTGACCGAGGAGCGCTATGTCCTCGGCGCCGACGAGGCCGTCGAGATGGTCGACGAAAACACGATCGCCGTCGTCGGCATCCTCGGCAGCACCTACACGGGCGAGTACGAGCCGGTCGAGCGGCTCAACGACGCCTTGACGCAACTCAACGCCAAGACGGGCTGGGAGGTGCCGATCCACGTCGACGCGGCCAGCGGCGGGTTCGTCGCCCCGTTCACCTCGCCCGACTTGCTCTGGGATTTCAGGCTCCCGCTGGTCCGCTCGATCAACGTCTCGGGCCACAAGTACGGGCTGGTCTACCCGGGCGTCGGGTGGGTCGTCTGGCGCGACGCCGCCGAGCTGCCCGAGGACCTGATCTTCCACGTGAACTACCTCGGCGGCGACCAGCCCACCTTCAACCTGAACTTTTCCCGCAACGCGAGCCAGATCATCGCCCAGTACTACAACCTGCTGCGGCTGGGCAAGGAGGGCTACCGCAAGATCATGGTCGCGTTGCAGGACAACGCCCGGTATCTGACCGAGCAGTTGCTCTCCACCGGCAAGTTCACGATGCTCAGCAAGCTGGGCGACCTGCCGGTGGTCACGTTTGCGTTGAAAGACGACAGCCGCTTCAGCGTGTTCGATATCTCGGCCAGGCTCCGCGAGCGGGGCTGGATCGTTCCGGCCTACACGATGGCCCCGAACGCCCAGGACATCGCCGTCTTGCGGGTGGTCGTCCGCGAGGCCCTAAGCCGCGACATGGCCGACATGCTCTTGGAGGACATCAACCGTGCAGTAGCCGAATTCGAGAAACAAGCCCCCGAGCCGAAGCCGAAGCACGCGGAAAAGACGCGAGGAGTGTGTTGATGGGGTAGATGTCTTTACTGGCCCCGAGTCGTGCCGGTGGGGATTTCTCGCTCAATCCTCAGGCGGTGCCACACGCAACATACGGATGGCGTCAACGGTACAATTCGGCAGGGCCTCTTCAATCCTCTCGATATCTTCGGTTGTGACTGCAGTATCCGCCACGCAAAGATCAAGGTTTTCAACTTGGGATAACTTCTGGATGTTTTCAAGTGCAAGGAGATGCTCAACTGCAAGAGGACCATCCTCGGTGATGTATAGGCATAATGCTTCTACGTTAGTTAGTTCCCTAACGCATTTCAGGTTGCCTTCCGTGATCTCGGTGAGGGAGATATGAAGACGCTTGAGTCGAGGGAGCTTCCTCAGGCAAGCGACCGCATCGTCATCCAAGTCATCAGTGAGGGAGATATGAAGACGCTTGAGTCGAGGGAATTTCCTCAGACAAGCGACCACATCGTTATCCAAGTCATGGGCCATATGTACTTCTACGACATCCGCAACGAAATCGTCGCCGAGCATCCTTCGCAACCATGCAGATGCTGGGGATTCTCCCGGCACCGAACCTTCAAACCTGCCGATGAATTCGCCGTCGGAAGAATAGACGTTGCTGGATTGAATAGGAAGGGCATATTCGTATCCGTAATCGTGGAGTACTTCCCCGTATGTTTTGCGAACCGTTTCTGCGGCTTCCTTTTGCCACTGGGCCTGTCTCATCCTCCACCTAAACCACCCACCCACCACCACAACGGCGAACATCAACAGGAACAGCGTCTTGATGCCGAACTGAAAGCGGCGCCGGAGCAGAAGGCAGACAAACAGCCAAATCAATCCGGCCAAGACGGTACACAAGAAGATGCCCACCGCAATCAGCACGTTCCACCCGCTCCCCCGCTTCAACCCAAACAGCTCCAGCCGGTCGGCCAGCAGGAAGCACAACTCCACCACCAGCAGCGCAGCGGCAAGTTTGCCCGGCGTTGGCACGTACCAGCGAGTTCTGGATTCTACGGTCTCACTCATAGCCGTTCTCGCGGGCCTTTGAAGTAGCGACGCAGTAGCAGGACGGTTCGGACAATGCACCCGGTTCCGAGAAGGAAGAAGAGCCCGAAAGACAGCGCCCCGTACAGTTCGTGCCCCTCAAGCCAATACCCCATCAACCCCACAACCAGCCCAAAAATGCCAAAGGCGAACGCGAGCACCCCAAGCATCAAAGTAGCTATCAAGCATCCCAGCGGCGCCTTCCCTTCCCGCTTGGGTTTCTCTGTCTTGGGCGACTTGTACGGGTTTTCGTCCATACGGTCATTCTACCACATAATGTACGTCTATCGCCGGTGGAACCGCCCTTGACGCGGCTGCCCGGATCGCGTATTCTCCCGCCCCCTCCGATTGGCCCTCCTCTTCTCGATCGAAAGCCCCGCCGTTGATCCGTCTGTTCTTCCCATCGCGCCCGGCTGGCCCCGTTTGCACGACCGCAATCGCGGTGCTCGTTCTGTGGCTGCCGGTCGCGCCCGGTGCATCGCAATCCCACGCCCAAGGGTTGCTCGGGGCGATCCGCGACGACGTGCGGGCCCCGCGTCCCTCGTCGTCTTCCGAGAATTCGGACCACCGCAAGCAGCATCACCACCACGGCGACCGTGACGACGATGATGATTGGGGCTGGGGCACCTTCCTCGGCGGCATCGTTTCGGGCATATTGTCGAGCGATTCCTCCTCGTCATCCCGAACGGTCCACCATCACCACTATCACTATGGGCCGGCATACGGCGGCGCGTTGCCCTACGAGAACGATGCGACGTACGATTCGGTCCACGTGCCCCTCGATTCGGACGGCCCCCGGTTCAGCGAGATGTACTTCACGCGTTTTCCATACGATCACGTCGACGGCTACATGACCCCGTGTGAAGGCCCCTGGTCGCGGCGATGGGCCGGGCGGCTCCGTTTCGAATACGCCGATACCTTCGACGGCATGAGCCGCGTGGGAGGCCATTTGCTCCTGAGTACGACTCGGGGGTGGGGGCTCGACTCGGCCATGGGATACCTCGAGGAAAAGCTTCCCGGCAACACCTACAATAGTCTCTGGATCGGCGACTGCAATATCATCTACCGACTTAGCGAGGATGAGAAGACCCAGATGAGGATCGGCGCCGGCTTCAACTGGCTCGACGACCCGATCGATACGAACTACGGCTTCAACTTTACCTTCGGCATGGATTTCTTCCACCACAAGCCGTGGATCGTCTCCGGCGCCATCGACTGGGGCACCCTCGGCAGCGCCGAGCTGTTTCGCTTCCGAACCACAGCCGGCATCATCATCAACCGGGTCGAGACCTATATCGGGTACGAATACTTCGACGTCGACCGCACGCAGACGAGCAGCCTGATCGCAGGCGTGCGATTCTGGTTCTGACTCACCGGCGGACCACCGGCCGCGGCTTTACGGCCTGTCCTGCCGGCACAAACCCGTATCAATCTCCCCCAGCCGGCCTTTTCAGCCTGATCGTGGGGATTCTTGCCGCCGCGGGGCGTTTGTGCCATGATAGGTCCGAAATGAACTACTTCGCCCACGCACTGCCGTTTCTCGACCGCCCGTACTTTGCGGCCGCGACCGGGATTCCCGATTGGCTGACTGTGGTCGACCGGAAGGTCCGGCTGCGGTCGAAACACGTCGAGCCGTTTCTGGAAGACGGGGATCCGCAGATCGCCGCCGTGGCCGGGGGGATTTTGCAGCACATCCGCGACGATGCGCGGTTCCACGGGACCCGGGCGTTTGTCGAGACCTCGGCGGAGCTGACCGCCCGGGTACGCGACGCTTTGGGCGATGTGGCGGGGCTGAGACCCGCATTTCTCGGGCACCTGTTGGTCGAGGTCTCGTTAGACGCCACACTCATCGCTGAGAATCCAGGCGAGATGGATAAGTATTTCGAGGTGCTCGAATCGGTCGATCCCGGGCGGATCGAGGCGGCCGTCAACCGGATGGCCCCCCAAAGGACCGACCGGCTTGCCAGCATGATTTCCCATTTCCTCGAAGTCCGCATCTTGTCGGATTACCTCGAAGATGCCAAACTGGTGGGGCGCGTGAACCAAGTAATGCACCGCGTGAAACTGCCGGCAATCCCGCAGGATTTCGCCGAGTTGTTGCCCGGCGCCCGCCGGCTGGTTGCCGACCGAAAGGATGAGTTGCTGGAAGGGATCCCGAGTTCGCACATGCCATAAAGCCGCGACCGTCGGTCGCGCCGGGCGACGCTGGAAACGGCTTTTGGTGACGCGGGGCGCAACGGCCGCGGCTTTATGGGGCCCAATTGCCAGACTCCCCAAGACAACATAACCCCCCAAGGAGAAACACAATGCGATACGGAATGAACCTGCTCTTGTGGGTCGACGTGCTCGATGACGGCGTGCTGCCGCTTCTGGACCAGATCAAGGGGATCGGCTACGACGCCGTCGAGGTGCCGGTCTTCGAGTCGGATGTCGACAAATACGCCGCGTGGGGTAAGCATTTCGACAACGCCGGGCTGGCGCGAACGGCCGTCACCGTCCGCGGCGAGGACGACAACCCCATGAGCCCCGACGCCGCGGTGCGTCAGAAGGGCGTCGACGCCAACAAGGCCGCGTTGGATTGCGCCGCCGCGGTCGGCGCCGAAACGCTCTGCGGCCCCTATCATTCCGCCTTGGGCTACTTCAGCGGCGCCGGACCGACCGAAGACGAGTGGAAATGGGCCGTCGAGAGCATGCAGAAAGTGGCCGAACACGCCGCCGGCTTGGGCGTGAAACTCGCCCTCGAGTACCTCAACCGCTTCGAGTGCTACCTGCTAAACACGGCCGCCGACGGGGCCCGGTTCGTCCAAGACGTCGGCAACCCCGCCTGCGGCATGATGTACGACACGTTCCACTCGCACATCGAAGAGAAGAACACCCCCGACGCCATTCGGGCGCTGAAGGGCTGCCTGATCCACGTCCACATCTCCGAGAACGACCGCAGCACGCCCGGCAAGGGAAACATCCGCTGGGCCGAAACGTTCGACACGCTGAAAGAAATCGGCTACGACAACCTCATGGTGGTCGAGGCGTTCGGGCTCGCCCTGGAGCGGTTGATCCCCGCCACCAAAATATGGCGCCGCATGTACGACAGTGAAACGCAACTGGCCACCGACGCACTGAACTTCATGAAGAGCGAAGTGGAGAAAAGAGCGTAACCCATGCCGCTTGCGGCTTCGCACTGTGGAACATCACGTGTTCCAATAATACAAGCGAGTTTCCCATGAGCGTCTATCTGCTAGCGACACTCGACACCAAGGGCCGTGAGATCGAGTACGTCCGCGACCGGCTCGCGGCCGCGGGTGTTGAGACGATGATCGTCGATACCGGTTGCCTGGGCGAGCCGGCCATCGCGGCCGACGTTTCGCGCGAAGAGGTCTTTGCCGCCGCCGGCACGACCTTGGCCGAGATGCTCGAGAAAAACGACCGCGGCTCCGCCGTCTCGAAAGCGGCCGAAGGAGCAACCGCCGTTGTCACCAAAGCGCTGGCCGACGGGAAACTCTCCGGCGTGCTGGCCATCGGCGGCGGCGCCGGAACCTCGATCGGAACCGCCGCCATGAGGGCGATGCCGCTGGGCGCGCCGAAAGTCATGGTCAGCACCCTCGCCTCCGGCGACGTCCGGGCGTTCGTCGGCGACAAGGACGTGGTGATGATCAACTCGATCGTCGATATCCTGGGCCTCAACCGCATCAGCCGGACCGTGCTGGCCGAAGCAGCCGCGGCAATGGCCGGGATGGTCAAGTTCGCCGCCACGGCCAAGGACGAGGAAGATAAGCCGCTTGTCTGTGCAACCATGTTCGGCGTTACCACCCCCTGCGTCGAGCGCGCCCGGGAGGTGCTCGAAGCGGCCGGATACGAGGTGCTCGTCTTCCACGCCACCGGTACCGGCGGCCAGGCCATGGAGTCGCTCGTCCGCGAGGGGCTCATCGCCGGCGTGCTCGACATCACCACGACCGAGCTGGCCGACGAGCTGGTCGGCGGCGTGCTGTCGGCCGGGCCGAAACGCCTGACCGCCGCCGCCGAAACCGGCACCCCCCAGGTCGTCTCCGCCGGGGCGACCGACATGGTCAACTTCTGGGCGATGGAGACGGTGCCGCCGCAGTTCCGCGACCGCAAGCTGCACAAGCACAACGACAACATCACGTTGATGAGGACGACCGTCGAGGAGAACGAGCAGATCGGGGCCGATCTCGGCTCAAAGGTCGCCAGGTCGACCGGCCCGGCCGCCGTGATGCTGCCGCTTAAGGGCGTCTCGGGCATCGACCGCGAGGGCCAGCCCTTCGACGACCCTGCCGCACGCGCGGCGCTCTACCGGACGATTCGCGCCAGCGCCGGCGACGTGCCGGTGATCGGGAAGGACAACCACATCAACGACCCCGAGTTCGCCGAAGCGTGCGCGCGGAAGTTAATTCAATTGCTGACAGTTTAGCCGCCGGCGGCACGCCGGCGAGCGGGATGCGCGGGGTTTGCCGACGTGCCGACGTGCCGACGTGCCGCCGGCGGCTAAACGGAGAGTGCTTTTCGAGAAACAAAAACCCGAACTGAGAAACGACTACCATGCCCCTGTTCAAACGCGAAGACGTCCTTGCCCGGCTGCGGGCGAAAATTGCTGACGGGAAGCCGATCATCGGCGGCGGGGCCGGGACCGGGATCAGTGCGAAGCTGGAAGAGGCCGGCGGGATCGACCTGATCGTGATCTACAACTCCGGCCGGTTCCGGATGGCGGGGCGCGGCTCGCTGGCCGGGCTGATGCCCTACGGCGACGCGAATGCGATCGTCATGGACATGGCCCACGAGGTTATCCCGGTCGTCAACAACACGCCCGTGCTGGCCGGCGTCTGCGGGACCGATCCGTTTCGCAAGATGGAAATCTTTCTCCGCGAGGTTGACGCCGCGGGCTTCTCCGGCGTGCAGAATTTCCCGACCGTCGGGCTGACCGACGGGGTCCTGCGGGCGAACCTCGAAGAGACCGGCATGGGCTACGGCCTGGAGGTCGACATGATCCGGCTGGCCCGTGAGATGGACCTCTTGACCACCCCGTACGCGTTCACCGTCGAAGAGGCCGAAGCCATGGCCACGGCCGGGGCCGACATCCTAATCCCACACATGGGCCTGACCACCAAGGGATCGATCGGCGCCCACACGGCGCTCACGCTGGAAGACTCGGCCAAGCGGGTGCAAGAGATGTGCGACGCGGCGAAGCGGATCAAGCCCGACATCATCGTCCTGTGCCACGGCGGTCCGATTGCCGAGCCGGCCGACGCCCAATACATCCTCGACCACACCGAAGGGGTCGTCGGCTTCTACGGCGCCAGCAGCATGGAACGCCTGCCGGTCGAACCGGCGATCACGAACCGGATTCGCGAGTTTGCGAATATGAAAGTGTGAGATTGGGTTGATCTGTGGCAGGGGCGGCCCTTGCCTTCGGGTGGCGCAAGTTGTTGTCAGGTAAAGAGTTGCGGCATATTCCGCGATGCCGCGTCCTCTTATTTTCCAGTTTTTTGGAACTTTCGCATTCCGGAAATTGTCGTATAATTGGAAAACGGCGGGTTTGACTGGTCTGTTTTCCAGAAAACTCCATTTTCCAAGTCCGGAAAATCAAAAACCAGAGAACGGATACCAAGAATGGAGCCTGACGACAAACGTAGCTCAATCACAGAATCCGAAATGATCGCTGCATTCACGCGAGGCGTTGAATTACCCCCGTTGTTTCTACGCATCGAAGAGACTTTGCTTCTACGAATCATGGAGACATATGGAGGCAACCAGGATCGCATGCAGCCTGATGCAGTTGTCGAGACCACCTGGGAGGGAGAACGATTCAAGTTCATCGCAGAATTCAAGGCCCGCAGCACTCCAAAGGTGTTTGCTGACGCTGTACGCCAGGCACAAGCTTACGCGGAACAGCTCGGTGAGCCACCCATCATCGTGTTGCCGTATCTCGCACCCAAACAACTCGACACCTTAGTTGACATGCAAATTAGCGGAGTGGATCTCTCTGGAAATGGCGTCGTCATCGTGCCTGAGCGTCTTCTGGTATACCGTACTGGGAAACCAAACAAGTTTCGGGAATCCGCGCCAACCAGATTTGCGTATCGTGGTGCCACTTCCTTGGTAGCACGCGTGTTCTTGTGTCGTCCATCGTACGAATCGTTGGCCGACATCAAAGATGAAATACGAAAACGAGGTGGGGGCGTCTCCATATCAACAATCTCAAAGGCTCTGAAACGGATGGAAGAGGACATCATCGTGAAGAAGGAGCCCGGAAATATTGCGTTGCTGCAGGCTGATAGCTTATTGGAAAAGCTCGCAGCAAACTACCGAACGGTAAGGGTGCGGCGCAAGGTCAATTGCGCTGCCGATATACCTTTATGCGAGTTGCTCGCTCAGCGTATGCGAGCTGCAAGGCGCGTGCTCAGTGGTCGTTCTTCAGTTGAGCTGTATGCCGTAATGGGCTGTGACGAAAAGCCGGTGATCTATACAGATGACGCGCTGGCGGTGTTGGACCAGTGGGGTGATGTCGTGCGCCGGACGGACCGCTTCTACGATTTTGAGTTGCATGAGACTAACGGCTTGGCAGTATTCTTCGACGCCCGCACCAAGGAGAATATTCCTTACGCCTCTCCAGTCCAGACTTATCTGGAATGTGCTACAGGGGACAAGCGATTCGAGGAAGTTGCGCAACAAGTAAGGAAATCGATATTGGAAGAACTAGGTGGCTGACATGACGGTCGTAACACTTGACGAAAGCCCTCTTGTAAGTGCACTTCTCGAGCTGGGCGCCAGTTTGCCCAGGGATTTGATACTTTGCATTGGCGGTGGACTGGGCCTCTACATAAAGCAGATCTATTTGCGGGAGAATCCGCGAATAAAGACCCTTTTTCGTTTGGACCAGTTGCCCGCGGCGCGAACTACCGAAGACATCGACCTATTCTTGCAAGCCGACGTCGTAACATCCTCTGACCGAATGAGACCCATCCGCGCGGCGCTGGATGAGTTGGGATACCAGGTTGTTGACTCTGCAAGATACATGCAGTTCTACAAGGATTGGGGTCCTGGGGAGGTTAAGATCGATTTGCTTGTTGGCCCTCTTGGGCAGCTTGCCGACCGCGTGCCCAACGATCCACGTAGGGTTAAGCCAAGACCTAGCGTGGGGCTCCATGCTTCGAAAGTCGAAGAAGCCATTGCAATTGAACAGCACCAGATAGAAATCACGCTCTCTGGTCGATTGCCTTCCGGAGAACGCCGGGAGGCCAATGTCCGCATCCCACAAGCATTCACCTACTTGCTGATGAAGCTGAATGCGTTTGCTGACCAATTGGACAATCCCAATAAGAAACTCGGGCGGCACCACGCGATCGACTTGTATCGGATCGTCGGAATGCTGATGGAAAGCGAAGACCGAGCAGTTAGAGAGTTGGTTCGGCAGTACGCAGAGCACGACGAAGTCGCAAAAGCCAGGAGTATTGTCCGCGAGCATTTCATGCCTGACGACGGTAAAGGCCGGCTGCGCAGCCGCGAGCACGAACTCGCGCGAGACGATCTCGATTTGGACCGGTTCGTACACGAAATGGAAGCGTTGCTCCAGCCGTCGCGTGAATTGGGGGGTTGAGTTCTTCAGTCATTGACCCGTGTGATTCCGGAACATCAGTCGGCCGGCATCTACGTTTGTTGTTTTCTACCTACCTACCACACTATCCACTAACCACTATCCACCATGAGCGATCTCCCCTACTTCATCAAGACCGACGACGTTCAAATCGACGAATTGCCCTGGGGGCCGCATCACTGGCTCTGCAAGCCGGGGATGGTGGCGGCGAAGGACCTGGCGCTGGTCCGGGTACACATGCCGCCGGGCACCGGGCACTCGTTCCACAAACACCCGACTATGGAAGAGATCATCTACGTGGTCGAGGGGAAGGCGGAACAATGGGTCGACCGGGAAAAAGCGATATTGGAGCCCGGCGAAATTGCCCATATACTGCCCGGGGTGGTCCATGCCACGTTCAACCCGTTCGACGAGACCATGGTCTTCCTGGCGATCCTCTCGCCGGCCGACCTGAGCGGCCCGCCGGTGGACCTCTCGGGCGAAGAGCCGTGGTGTTCGTTGCGGGCGACGTAGTGAGGCGTGCAAGGGCGGAAGTGTTGTAGGACGGATTGGCAATCCGTCCTACGGGAAGCTTGTGCAAAGCGGTGTGATAAGGATGTCCGAAAACGCCAGTCAACAACCGGACGAGCCGGCCGAGGAAATCTCGCTCGACGAGTTGAGCCAGGCCTACGCGCAGGTGATGAGCGGCGAATCGGCGTACGGGGCGCAGATCGACACCGAGTCGCTGCGTCTGGCCGAAACGGCGGCGGACGATCGCCCTGAACCGCCCGCCGATCAAGCGGACGATCAGGCCGAGGCAGAGAAACCCGAAGCCGAACCGGACGACGTCGACGAAAAAGAAGAGGAGGAGCACCACTGCGAGGTCTGTCCCCGGACGATCCTCGAGGCGATGCTCTTCGTGGGCAACCAGGAGGGCGAGCCGCTGTCGGCCACCAAGGCGGCCGAGCTGATGCGGGGTGTCGAGCCGGGTGAGATCATCGACCTGATCGACGGGCTGAACCGCCGTTACACGGCTAACGGCTGCCCCTACGAAATCATCGGCGAGGGTTCCGGCTACCGGTTGGCGTTGCGCAAGGCGTATTACCCTTTGCGGAACCGCTTCTACGGCCGCATTCGCGAAGCCCGGCTCTCCCAGGCCGCCATCGACACGCTGGCCATCGTCGCTTATCAGCAGCCGCTGACGACCGAACAGGTCGGCCACTTACGGGGAAAGCCCAGCGGGCACGTTCTCTCCCAGCTCGTTCACCGCGGGCTGTTGCGGATCGAGCGTAAGCGGGCCGAGGGAAAACAACGACGGGTGGCCCACTACTTCACCACCGATCGTTTCCTGGAGGTCTTCGGCCTGGAGGAACTCGAAGACCTGCCGCAGACGGAAGAGACGAGCCGATGGCAGGACCCCGGTCTGGGGTTGCGGCATTAGGCCCTTAAACAGCCCGTTGAAAAAGTGGAACGAGGGGGTCCAGAATTAAGATTTGGGGTGCCACTGCTGGCTAATCCAGCAGTGCCAACGGTTTACGACACGGACAACCCCAAAATTAAGACTTGACAAAGCTAGGGCGTCCACTGGACGGATTGTCAATCCGTCCTACAAGCTTGCGTTTGCAACGTTTGGGGGGAAGAGAGCGCTTCTACTCCTGCGGTGCTCGTTTTGTGGTCGCGATGTGCAATCCGACCAGCCGGGCGATCAGGATGGCCAGGTAGAGTTGGCCGCAGACCGCCTCGAGCCAGGAGAAGGTCCTTGCGGCGGTCGTTACCGGGATGATGTCGCCGAAGCCCACGGTTGTGAGCGTGATAAAGCTGTAGTACAACCGCGTGGAAAAGGCCATGCCGTGGGGTTCCAGAGAGTCGAGGTCGCCGTTCTCCGGGACGGTCATGAGAAACGAATCCGGCTGGAGCAGGTCGAGCATCGAATAGAGTGCGGCGAACGCCACGCCGATCATCAAGTAGCCGCACATGGCCCCGCAGAGCTTGTCGGCGCCGACTTCTTCGTCTCCCAGCACGTCGTAAAGCACCACGCCGATGGCGAAGCCGAGAAAGAGCAGCTCGTTGAAATCGCGGGCCAGCATCACAACGTTCGCATAGTCGGGCCGCAGGCGGGCGATTGTGTAGGCGATCCAACTGACCGCGAGTGCGGGGATTCCCAGCGCCAGGGCCCCAAGGAAAGGCCGCCGCTTCTGGCCGACGGCGAAAATGGCCGCCAGGAATACCAGGCTGAGGAAAAAGCTCAACATTCCCTGGTTGACGGACGGCGCGGCGAGCATCGGGTGCAAGATGGCCAGCAGAAGCAGGCTGATCAGCAGCGCCAGGTATCGCCGGCGGCGGAGCCGCCGCAACAGCAAGGACCCGTCCATCTACGCCCCTTCCACGCCCGGGATCGGTTTGCGCCAGGGGATCCAGCCTTCGGTCAGTGCCGTCAGGGCGACGCGGTCTTCGAGGTTCGGGCGGAAGATCGTCAGGATCAGCAGCGGCAGGTACCACGCCATGTAGAGCCCGCCGTCGACCGGGTGCCAGAACTGGGCCGCCAGCATCACGGCCGCCGAACAGGCCAGCAGCGTGCCGAGATTTTTCTGCGCCGGCCATAACGCGAAACTGCCGCAAATGACCACAAACGCCGCCTTCACCGGGGTCCGAAACGCCTCGGCATGGTATTCCCAAAAACCCGACACGCCAACGTCGCCAAGTCCGAACATCTCCCCGAGGTTGTCGAGGAACGTTCCCGGCGCCAGCATCAGCAGCAGAATCAGACCCAGCAGCGTCGAAGCCATGCCGGCCGAGAACCGCAGCAGCCCTCGCCGCCAGTAGAACCCGAGCCAAAGCGGCAGCAGGAAGAGCGGGTAGAAGACCACACCCGCTGCCAGCCCCAGAAGAATACCCGCCACGGCGGGCCGCCGGTACGACACGACGGCCCACACCAGCAGTGCGCCCGGCACCACGTGGATCACTTCGCTGGTCTGCTGTGCCGTGTAGGGCGAGAGGAGATAGAGGGAAGCGGCCGCCACGCCCGTATGAACGTTGTCGAAATGCCGATACCCGATCAGCACCATGCCGATCACAATGGCCAGGTGGCCGAGGATCGCCATGCTGCGGACGGTTGCCTGGCGGACCAGCGTGCGGCGTGCCTGGCTGGGGCTTCCTTCGTCGGCCGGGACGAGCGCCTCGCTGGCAAAGTTGGCGACCAGGTAGAACAGGGCATAGCCGGGTCCGTGCTGGCCGGCCTTACCCCGGGTTGCCCGCGAAGCGGCGACGCCCGCTTCGGCCGGCGGTTTCGCTTTTTCCGCCGGTTCGCCGGTGGTAATCTGCTCGGCTTCTTTCACGGCCTCCACTTCGGCCTTCGGCACCGGCTCGGTGACCACGGTGCCGATCATGAAGACCATCAAGGCCACGCCCGTAAACGTCAGACCGCTGGCCGAGAGGTTCGGTTCCAGCAACGGGCGGCGGACCATCACCTGGTCCAGGAGCATCCGAACCAGAAAGAAACCGGTGACCGAAAACAGCCAGAGGTAGCCCAGTTGCTCCTTACCGTGCGAGACCAACAACAAGCCGGGCGAGAAGAGAATCAGCCCGATCAGGTCCAGATTCCGCACACTCAGCAGCCGGCGGAACTTGAAATAGATGCCGATGGTCATCAGGGCCGAGACGTAGACCCAGGTAGTCGGGGGCATCTCGTATTCGAAAAGAATATTGTGCATCGCTTCGTGCTCACCCGACGGAACGGCCGTTTCGCCGGCGCACCAGAGGCACCCCTCGGCGTTACCCCGGCAACCCTCTACGATACGCGCCGCAGGGCAAATTACAACCCCACAGGGCGTGTGGAACCGGGTAAGATTCCCGGCTGTCGTCCCGGTTCTGCCGCTCCAGCACCCCCCCAATCAGGTTGGCAGCAGGATCTATAATATCGACAAAAAAAACGCGTGGAGGCGGTTGACGAAAACGTCCAAGTCGGGCTAAAATATAGTTGCGCGAGTATGGGCAGGAAGAAGCTCTAGGGGGGGGTGAGTCCCGAGTCGCGCCTTTACGGATGCAATGTCTCTGTTCCGAGGGGATCGAATCATGAAGGTTAACGCTCAAAAACACACCGGGTTCACCCTGGTGGAGTTGCTCGTCGTCATTACAATCATCGCCATTCTGATTGCCTTGTTGCTGCCGGCCGTGCACAGCGCCACGGAAGCCGCGCGCATTGTAACCTGCAAGAGCCGCTTGAAGCAGTTGTCGCTGGCGTGCATGGAACACGAAGACGCCCAGGGGTTTCTGCCGACGGGTGGTTGGGGCTGGGGTTGGGCCGGCGACCCCGACCGCGGATTTACCCGCAAGCAACCCAGCGGATGGCACTACAACATCTTACCCTACCTGAATCTGACGCACTTGCACGATCTGGGGATGGGGGATGACGACGCAATCAAGCGGTCGGAGGGGAAGGAGCGGTGCAGCTCTACGGTACCGATCTTCTACTGCCCCACCCGCCGCAAGGTAGTCCAGTATCCTTACACCCACGGCTCCCCCTACTTCAACATCGACAGGCCCAGCATAATCGGCCGGAGCGATTATGCCGCCTGTGGCGGCGATAACAACGGCAGCACGAACACGACTTGGAAAGGCGATTGGAACGGCGACACGACCCTTGCGGGCGCGGATGCTCAAACGTACGATGCGTGGCAAGGCAGGACCGGCACCGACGACGATTGTACGGGTGTGATTGGCCGCCGGAGCGAGTGCGAGTTGGCGCATATCTACGACGGGGCGAGCGTGACTTATATGCTGGGGGAACGCTACATCAACCCCGACGACTACTATGACGGCCGCGAGTGCTGCGACGACCAGGGCTGGGACCTCGGCTACGACTACGACACCAATCGCTGGACCGTCAACAATAGCAGTTGCAGACCGAGGCAAGACCAGCCCGGATCGGGAGGCTGCAACGTAAACTTCGGCAGCGCCCATCAGCGGGGTTTCAACATGGCCTTTTGCGACGGCTGCGTGCGGATGATCGATTACTCGATCGCAGGGGATGTTCACGCGGCCCTGGGCAACCGCAAAGACGGTAAGAACTTCGACGAACTGTGGTAAGGGGACATAAAGCCGCGACCGTTGGTCGCGCCAAGCGTTGGCCAAAACCACCGACGTTCGGCGCGACCAACGGTCGCGGCTTTATAAGCGGCGGAATCAATCGAGTTCGTACGTAGGCCCCCCCGCTATCAGCGCCTCGGAATCCTGGGCAACTTCCTCGCCGAGTATGGTTTCGGTGTTGTATTTTGCGGGGATGTCTTCGCCAGTGATCCGGACGAGATACAACCCCGGGGCCACGCCGGGCGGATCGTTGCCGGAAAGGGGGACCGATATCGCGGCCATGCCGGACTCGTCGGTCACCCCGGTTGCCGTTTGCACCTGGTCGCCGAGAAACTCTTCGGGCACGAACGTGATGGTCGCGCCCTCGAGCGGCTTGCCGTCCTTGTTGACGGTACAGGTGAGCACACGGCGTCCCAGCCTCGATGCCTGCCATTCTCTGATCCGGTCGGCGATTTCTTTGGCGTTGATTTTGCCGTCGTCGTTGCGGTCGATCTGGCGGCTCGCCCTTTTCAACGAAGGCGCCTTTTCCAACTCCTCGCCGCTGATGGCGCCGTCGCCGTCGGTGTCGTACTGCTCGATCGCGGCCTCCCCCGCCGCCGCCGCATTGATCCGCGGCGCGCGGACTCGGGGAGGAAGCCGACTCCAGCACCCGACGACAACAGCAACACAGATTACCACCACAAAGAAGGATGCAACTTGACGGGACATGGATCAGTCACCTCTCTGCCTGGTACGCAACGGCGGAAACACAATCACAAATTGCAATCATACGTAAATACGTGAGGGTGTCCGGGAATTGCAGACAGAAATCACTGTAGGGAACGGCCTCTGTGCCGTTCCGTTTGGGCAACGATCCATCTGCGGAACGCCACAGAGGGCGTTCCCTACAGGGGCGAATTCCCGGACGGCCTCAAATACGTACAACAACACGAAACTAACAGAACGCCACGGCCCTGTCAATCTGGCAGAGGGTACGATGGCCTTCCAAGGCCGTCGGGAAGCCGCGTTTTTTGATGGCGACGGCCTCGCACCAACAAGGTTCTACACGTGCCCCCTAATCGGACGGCGAGGCCCTCCCCGACGCGGGTCGTGATGGAACGCCTGCTTTCTGTAGGGCGGGACCAGTTTTTGTAGGGTGGGACCAGGAGCGAAGCGACGCCGGCCCACCAATGCGAGAAAAATGCGGTAAATCTCTGGTGGGCCGGCGCGGCCTGAGGGCCGCTGGTCCCACCCTACGACTACCACGGACGGCACACGGAAAGCTGCTACTCTGGAAATACCGCTCACCTGTCCCGATACGGCGACCAGGCGGGGCACGCGGCGGTGGCCGGACCGACCGGCTGTTCGGCCTGCAAACTCGGTCCCGGCCCGGGAGGAGTTGCCAGTTTCGTCGCAGACACCGGCCGCGGTTCGGCCGGCGCCCAGCGCCTGGAAGTCTCGCCCGGCAAGGCGACGCGGATCGAACGGTCGGTTTCGATACAGCGGCCGTCGCGGGTGGTGTAGCGGACGAACAGGTGCAGATCGCTGTGCTGCGGCGGCGCCGGCCAGAGTGCCTCCAAGAGAACACCGCCGTTGCGGAAGCGACGGGCGATCTCGTCGGCCGGGAAGTCCCAGCGCGCCACCCGGGCGGCTTCGCCCGGCAAGGCCGGATCGAGCACCACGACGGCCACGTCGGCGGGCGCGGCGAGGATGCGGCCGTGGGCGTTACGGGGTTCGAGCACCAGCCGGATTCCCTCGTCGCCGTCCCGGCCGTCGGCATTGTAGCCGCCGCACAACCTTTCATGGAGCGTGATTAGCTCTACTTTGCTGCTGTCGGCGGGCGGGGCAAGCCGAGGCGTCTCATTCGGCTTGAACCGGGGGGCTTCGTCGAGTTGCTCCCGGGGCGGGGGCAGGGGCGTCGGCTGGAGCCGCTTTGCATCGGGTGCGGGTTTGGAAGGGGCTTCCGAAGGTTGCCGTTTGAAGATTTTGGGTTGTTCGCCTTCTTGCACCGGTTCGCCCAGGTCGACGCGCGGCAGCCCGGTTCCCGGCGCTGCTTCGCTTGCCGCCCGGGAAATGCCCGAACCGGCCGTGCCCGGCGCAGCACCGGGATGGAGTTGCCCCGGCGGAATGAGGTTCGGCCCGCTGACGGGCGCGCATCCGCCGCAGTCTTCCAACGCCCAGCGGAGCCGCCAGATTTCGTCCTCCAACAGTCGGTTTTCCCGCTCCAACATGAGGATATGCGGATCGGTGTGGCACCCGACCATCGCCAGACAAACCGTGGCAGCAAAAACACAATGCCAAATCTTCATGATAACCTCGCGAGCAAGCGTTCCAAGGGTGGAAACGCACCGCAGCGATTCCAACCGGGAACTGAAACAGCCATCGTAGTAGAAAAGAACGAAACTGGTTGTGTGAAAGGAACGAAAAGACGTGTGATGTGACTTGTGGTTTGGGGTTATCCTCTTCCGGCTACTCCCCCCCTTCCATATGTTCAATGACTTCGTCAATCAGTTTGTAGTCGAGGGCTTCTTGGGCCGACATGAAGCGATCGCGATCGGTGTCCTCCTCGATTTTCTCGAGGGGGTGACCGGTGTGCTTGATGAGGATTCGGTTCAGTTTTTCCTTGATTTTCACGAATTCCTTTGCGTGGATGATGATGTCTTCGGCGGAGCCTTCCATGCCGGCCATTGGCTGGTGGATCATGATGCGTGCATTGGGTAGTGCCTTGCGTTTTCCGGCCGTTCCGGCGGCGAGCAACACGGCCCCCATCGACGCGCACTGGCCGACGCAATACGTGGCCACGTCGCAACCGATGAATTGCATCGTGTCGTAGATGGCCAGTCCGGCCGAGACATTTCCGCCCGGCGTGTTCAGGTAGAGATGGATGTCCTTTTTGGGTCCTTCCGACTGGAGGAACAACAACTGGGCCACGACGGAGTTGGCCACGTCGTCGTTGATGCTCGATCCGAGAAAGACGATCCGGTCTTTCAGGAGCCGGCTGTAGATATCCATTGCCCGCTCTTCGCGGCCGCTCTTCTCGATCACGTAAGGGATCAGTGGCATGGTAAGGGCCGGGGATTAGGTGTGGCGTTTGTGGGGTTTCGGGGAACGTTTGGCTTACTCGTCCTCTTCGTCCTCGTCCGTCTTCTGCTTGGTCAGGATGTCGTCGACGATGCCGTAGTCCTTGGCTTGCTCGGCACTCATGTAGAAGTCCCGGTCGGTGTCTTTGGCGATTTGTTCGAAGGGCTGACCGGTGTGTTGGGCGAAGATCTTGTTGAGCGTTTCACGGTTCCGGAGGATTTCTTCCGCTTGGATTTCGATATCGGAGACTTGTCCGCCGACCTGCCCGTACGGCTGATGAATCATCACCTTGGAATGGGGCAGGGCGAAGCGTTTTTCTTTGGTTCCGCCGGCGAGCAGCACGGCGCCGCCGCTGGCGGCCAGGCCGACACAGTAGGTGGCCACGGGGCAACTGAGGATTTGCATCGTGTCGTAGATAGCCAACGTGGCGCTGACGCTTCCGCCGGGCGAGTTGATGTAGAAGTTGATATCCTTGTGCCGGTTTTCGCTCTGCAAGTAGAGCAGTTTCATCACCACCTCGTTGGCGTTGCCGGCGTGAATCTCCCCCTGGAGGAAGATAATCCGGTTCTCCAGCAGCAGATCGCCGAGGGTCATCTGGCGCTGCCGCTGATAATCGCGGTATGCTGCCGTCGGGTCAACCGGGAACGGCCCGGGAAAATCGCTCATGGGCAATCCTTCTTCATGAAGTCCGAATTCCTAATCCCTCACCGGCGGTTCTTCCGGCCGGCCGCCCTCGGCGGCTTCACCGGCTTCCACCTTGGCTTCGGGGATGTCCTCCTCGTGGCCGCCGGCGGTCTGGTCGAGGGCTTCCTCGTCGGTCTCCTCGAGTTCGTAAGGAACCTCTTTGAACCGGGCGTTTTCGAGGATCAAGTCGATCACCTTGCGTTCAACGATCTGGTTTCGCAGGACGTCCATCGAGCCGGTCTTTTCCAATCGCGCGCGGACGCGCCGGGGCGATTCGTTGCTCTGCACGGCGATCAATTGGATTTCCGCATCGTAGTCCTCTTCGGTAACGTCGATCTCCCGGTCCTCGGCGATCTTCTCGAGAATGAAGTGTTCCTTCAGCGCCCGGGCCGTTGTGACGCGGCTGTTTTGGCGGAGCATGTTTTCGTGGGACCGGATCTCATCATCGCTGAATCCGCTGCGCCGCAGTTCCATCACCGCCCGCTCCAGCTCGCGATGGCTTTGCCGCTCGAGCATATCCTGCGGCAGATCCCAATCGGCGGCCACGGTCAACGCGGCGGTAATCTGCTCGCGGGCACGTTGATGCTGGTGATATTCCAGTTGCCGCTCGAGCTGATCCTTGAGCGTATCGCGGAGATCGGCTTCCAGCTCGAATTCCCCGAGTTCCTCGAGGAGTTCCTCGCTTAGTTCGGGCAATTCGAGCTTTTTGACTTCGAGAACGTCGAATACGGCCGTAACCTTCTTGCCGCGCATCGCGATGTTCGGGGCGTCCTCCGAAAGCTTTGCTTGGGTCTCGCGTGTTTCACCGGCCTTGACTCCCTTCATCAACTTGTCGAACTTCTCGATCTTTCCGTCGCGGAAACTCAGCACCCGCCGGATCCGGATGACCTCCTCCTCGGCTCGCGAGAGCAGCGTGTCGCCGTCGGTGAACGACAAGTTGGTGGTGATGTAATCACCGATGTCGGCCTCTCCGTCATAGGGAACCAACCGGCCGCGATTGGCCAGGATATTCTGCAAGGCGTCGTCCACGTCCTTGCCGGTGAACTCGCGGACAGGCTTTTCGATCGTAAGACCCTTCCACGCCGGCAGGTCGAATTGGGGGCGTACCTCCAGATCGAACTCGAACGTCATCGGCCCGTCGTCGGGAACGTCGATTGTGTCCAGATCGATGTCCGGTTCGCTAATGGGCGAGAGGTCCTCTTCCTCACTCACTTGCGCCAAACCGTCCATCAACAAGTTGCTCTTCACCCGGTCGGTTACGTCCTTGCGGAACCGTTTCTCGATCAATTTGCGCGGGGCCCGGCCGGGGCGAAAACCGGGAACCTGCGCCGTCGGCATCAGCTCGGTAAACTCCCGGTCGTAGTAACGCTCAATGTCGTCCCGCGCTATCGTCACGCTGATGTGACGCTCGCACGTGCCACGCTCCTCGACGGACACCTCCAGATTAAGCTTTTCCTTTTCTTCCTCGCCGATGTCGCTCTCGGCGGCGACGCCCGTTTCGCCGTCGACCGGATCCTCGGAACCGGGCGCCGGCGGATCGGAGTCGGGGTTGTTCGTGTCAGCCATTTTTCTGCCGTGCGATAGCGTTTCTAAACCCAATGAGCGGGTGATGGGATTCGAACCCACGACAACGACGTTGGCAACGTCGTGCTCTGCCAACTGAGCTACACCCGCACAGATTTGCCCCACCCGAGGGGGGGTAAATGATTCGAGCCGGGGTGAACCGCGTAATTATAGACCTCGCGCAACGCCTTGCAAGGGCAATTAGACACGGGAATGGTAATGGGGAAGGGATAAACCACGGCCAACACACCCTCATGTGGGTGGCTTGGTAATGATTTTCCTTAATCTCCCCCCGACTTGCACCGGTTTGGACAACGCAAAAACAGCAATACGCCTCAAAACCCCTCTTCCCCTTGCCGGCTTTTGGGATTCACGACCGTTGCGACGGGTTATTTCGCGGATTATCATAGGTAATGGAGCGAATTGGTTTTCCATACGGCCGTTCACCACTGCGGCGGGGTTCACCACCAAGTCGAGCCGCAGCCAACCGGGCCACGAGTCTCTCTTTATGGATGTGAAGTTAATCGTCGTCGGCGGCAATGCGAGCAAGGGCGAGATCCGATTGAGATTGCCCACGATCATCGGCCGCAGCCAAGAGGCCCAGTTGACGGTTGCCCATCCGTTGATCAGCCGCCAGCACTGCGAGCTTTTCGAGCAGGAGGGTCTTTTGTGGGTGCGCGACCTCGGCAGCCTGAATGGGACGGTGGTCGAAGGAGAGCGGATCAGCGAATCGCCCCTTTGCCCCGGCGAGGAGTTGACGGTCGGGCCTTTGACGTTCTGTGCAAACTACGAGTACGACGGCGACTTGGATGAGGTGCCTGCCCCGATCTACTTCGAAGAAGACGCGGAGATGACCGAGTCGGATATGGGTTCGTTCTCGGACCTTGAAGATTCCGGCAAGCCTGCAGCTCCGCCGGCCCCGCGTCAGGGCGGCGCTCCCGATTTCTCGTTCATGGAAGAACAGACTCAAGACGGTTACGTTGCAGAAGACGAGGCGGCTGACGACTACGAAGAGGTTGAAGAGTACGAAGATCTGGACGAATATGAAGAAGAGGAGGAAGAAGAAGAACCCGAACCCGCCCCGGCGCCCCCGCCAAAACCGAAAAGGAGTTCGCAACAGAAGCCACCCGGCCCAGCCTCGAAGGAACCCAACCCGGGCCCTGAGATACCGGTGGCTGAGAAACCGGTGACCACGGAGCCGGTGGCAAAGTCACCTACACCGCAAGAACCAACTCACAAAGACCCTGAAACAGAGAAACGTTCCTCGAAGAAACCGGCGGCCGAAGAGCCCGCGGTCAAACAACCGGAACCCATCGCCGACAAACCGCCCGTCGAAGAACCCGCCGCCAAGGAACCGGTTGCTGCCGAGAAACCTGGTCCCGAAAAGCCGGCGGGGGGAGAACAGACGATCGACGATCTCCTGGACAATCTCTTCCCCGAAGAAACGCCCGCCGCTGAAGAACCGGCAGTCAAAACACCCAAACCCGTCGCCGGGAAACCGGCCGTCGAGGAACCCGCTGCCAAGGCGCCGGAACCTGTCGCCGAAAAACCGGCTGCTGAAGAACCCCCAACTAAGGAACCCGTCGCCGAAAAACCGGCCGCCGAGAAACCGGCTCCCGAAAAGCCGGCAGGGGAAGAACAAACAATCGACGATCTTCTGGGCGACCTTTTCCCCGAAGAAACATCCGCTGTCGAGGAACCCGCCGTCGAAGCACCGGAGCCCGTCGTTGAGAAGCCTGTTGTCGAGAAACCGGCTGTCGAGGAACCCGCCGCCAAAGTGCCGGAGCCCGTCGTCGAGAAGCCTGTTGTCGAGAAACCGGTTGTCGAGGAACCCGCCGTCGAAGCACCGGAGCCGGTTGCCGAGAAACCCGTCGCCAAAGTGCCGGAGCCTGCCGCCGAGAAGCCTGTTGTCGAGAAACCGGTTATCGAGGAACCCGCCGTCGAAGCACCGGAGCCGGTTGCCGAGAAACCGGCTGTCGAGGAACCCGCCGTCGAAGCACCGGAGCCGGTTGCCGAGAAACCGGCTGTCGA
>CAZJRB010000030.1:29896-50477 GCA_964547995.1 uncultured Planctomycetaceae bacterium
GAGCCTGCCGCCGAGAAGCCTGTTGTCGAGAAACCGGTTATCGAGGAACCCGCCGTCGAAGCACCGGAGCCGGTTGCCGAGAAACCGGCTGTCGAGGAACCCGCCGCCAAAGTGCCGGAGCCCGTCGTTGAGAAGCCTGTTGTCGAGGAACCCGCCGCCAAAGTGCCGGAGCCTGCCGCCGAGAAGCCTGTTGTCGAGAAACCGGTTATCGAGGAACCCGCCGTCGAAGCACCGGAGCCGGTTGCCGAGAAACCGGCTGTCGAGGAACCCGCCGCCAAAGTGCCGGAGCCTGCCGCCGAGAAGCCTGTTGTCGAGAAACCGGTTATCGAGGAAATCGAGGAACCCGCCGCCGAAGTGCCGAAGCCCGTCGTTGAGAAGCCTGTTGTCGAGAAACCGGTTGTCGAGGAACCCGCCATCGAAGCACCGGAGCCGGTTGCCGAGAAACCCGCCGTCGAGGAACCCGCCGTCGAGGAACCCGCCGTCGAGGAACCCGCCGTCGAGGAACCCGCCGTCGAGGAATCCGCCGTCGAGGAACCCGCCGTCGAAGCACCGGAGCCCGTCGTTGAGAAGCCGGCAGTCGAAGAACCGGCGATCGAAGAGCCCGTCGCTGAGGGGCCGGCAGTGGAAGAACCGGCTGCCGAAGAACCGGCTGCCGAAGAGCCGAGCGAGGAACTTGTTGCCCGGGAAAAGATTGCCGAAGAGCCGGCGGTTGAGGAGCCGCGCGAGGTGCCTGCTGCCAAGAAGCCGGCGGTTAAGTCTATGACGATTGAGGAGCTTTTGGGCGCGGTACCTGTGGAGGAGGACCTCGCCGCTAAGAAGAAACCGGTTCAAGAGTCACCTGTCGAAGAGAATATCCTCGAAGAAACCCTTCCCATCGACGAACCCGCACCAGACGCGGAAGACGCACCAGACACGGAAGACGCGGAAGACGTTCCGGCGAAACAGTCCGAGCCGGCGACCAAGCAGTCGGGAACCCCGAAGGGGAAGAAAGAGGGCGGGGAAAAGAAGAAGGTGAAGAAAAAAAAGCAGTCGCCCGAAGCGGGCAAACAAAAGGGGACCAAAAAACCGACCAAAGGCAAGAAGCGGTCCGCCTCGGGAGACAAAAAGAAACGAAAGGGTAAACCGAGCCCGGCCGAGCAAATTGCCGGTGAGAAGGTCGACGAATTGCCCGATTTCCTCGCAAACCTGGGCCCCGGACCGCAGCAGCAACAGACCGCACCGGCCGAACCCATCGACGACGAACTCAATAAATTCTTCAAGGGATTCCAGTAGTCCGGGCCCGGCAAAGCGGCATGCTGTTGTTCAAGAAACGGTTCCTTCCGGCGATCCGCTCCGGCGACAAGACGCAGACAATCCGTCTATGGAAGTATCGGCGGATGCGCGCTGATCAGCGGAGCTACATTCCCGGTGTCGGCTATATCCGAATCACGGCGGTCGACGAGGTGCGCCTGGACAAGCTGACCGACGAGGACGCCCTGCCCGACGGCTTTGAAACGGCCGACCGGCTTCGCGCAGAAATCACCCGGCTCTATCCGAAACAACTGGCCGCAGGGCACCGGGCATACCGGATCGTCTTCCGGGTGCTCCCGCCGGAAGAACAGAAGAAGTGACGGCCCCGGCGCGATCAGGACTCCCACGGCAGCCGCAGCATGTCGAACAGGGACTGGGCCACCGCCTGTGGTGCGCGGGCGATTGCCAACACCAGCGCCACCGATATGAGGACCCCCGCGGCGACCAGCGACATGCCACGGGGATTTCGCACGACTTCTTCGTCGCTCAGGGTCGCCTGCAACGCCTCTTCCAGACGGTGCCATCCGGCGTAGTTCTGGTCGGGACCGCTCGAAATCAGCGAGACGTTGCGCATAGCGGTCAGATTGTCGACATACAATTGCACTCCCAGCTTGGGTAGGATCACGCTGTCGCCGGCCCATCGGGCGTCCGGGTCGAGTTCGCTTGCCAGGCTGGCCAGAATCGGCCGGAGTTGATCGCCCGGCATGTTGTAGATAATCAATCGCGGCCGGAGCAACAAAAGCACCAACAGGAGACACAACCCGTAAAATGCCAACAGGAGCAGCCAGACGTACGGCCCGAACGTCATGGCCGCCGTGTTGGGGAAAAACAGCTCGATCGGACCGACAATCACCAGCCCCGCAACTGCCAAGCCCAACGCGGCCGCGTCGCGCGTCCCGGAAACCAAAAACGGCCGCCGCGATAAATTGATCAACCCGAAAAGCAGCAGGTACACCGCCACCGGTCCCAAGGCCAGACACAATCGGAACGGGTCCATCGGAAACTCCGGAGAGAACAGGGCTGCAGACTGATGATCCTATTTTACACCAATAATGAAGAAACGGGAATGGGGGCCCGATTGCCTGTCGACGAAACTGTCAGAAAAACTTCGTCGCCGGCAGATTGTAACGGACAACGAGCCCGACAATGAGTAAGCTGAACATGCCCATCAGGATGAGAAAAACGGCCAGGCTCCGGCTCGTCATTTCGTGGGCGGGGGTGCCGGTGGCAATCTCCTTCGAAGGATCGATCGGCAAGTCCTGTTCGTCGGCGATCTTCTGCACGTGTTCTTTGGCAAGCGTCCACGACTGACCGGCACAGGCAAGGAACATCCCCATGCAAAGCCCGCACACCGTGGCCCCAAACAACAGCCCGGCCACGCCGGTGGGTCCGAGCACGATTCCAACCGCCAGCGGCACAAGAAACGCCAGCAGCAACGGCCGCCGCATCAGCCGATACAGGGTCTTCGTCCGCTTCGCGATGAATGGGCGATAATCGGGCGCCTTCGTTGCTTGCAGCATCCCCGGGTTTTCGCGGAATTGCTCCCGGATGGCGCGGGCGATCGAGTGCGAAACGCTCTCCACGGCGCGGAAGATCAACGCGCTGAAGACGAACGTCACCATCACCCCGATGATGATCCCAACCATCACTCGGGGTTCCTGAATGGTCAGTCTTGCGGAGTCGATCCCTTGATACCGGAACGTGCGATCGAAACACGCGTATCTGGCCAAATAAACGGCCAACAGGACCAAACCGACCAGCGCCGTCGAGGCAACGCAGAGCAACTTGCCGCGCATGGCCATGGCGCCGCCGATGGCGTTGAAAACCGCCATTTTTTCCTGTAGGCCGGGCTTCGATTTCGCCATCATCGAGTGCCGCAGCGTGTTGTCGGCAATCGATCCGCAGGCGTCGCCGGCCAAGGTCATCCCGAGCGTGCTGAGCATCCCCACCGATGCCAGGCCGATGCCGTACAGCCCCAGCAACGGCCACCAGTGTTGCTGGTCGAAACGCCAGTGAACGGCCGTGCCGAACGCCAAAAACGCGGTGACCGCCACCACGATCACCGGAAAGAAAACGGCCCTCATGGCGTTGGCCATGCCGCCGAGCGACATCGTGGCCGGACCGACCGCCGCACGCTCGGCCACGCCCCATGCCAGCTTCGACCGGCTGCCGGCGGCGCGCTCGCCCCAGCGGCCGATCACCCAACCGGCCAACACGCCCACGGCGATGCTCAAGAAAAGCCCCATGAAATCGGGCATCAGCAGCCGCGTCAGCAGCCAGGCCGCAAGAATGGTCAGAAAGACCGACCAGTTGATCCCGCGGTCGAACTCCCTCAGCAGTCTCTTGGGGCTGCCTTTTTCGGCCGCCCGCACGGCCCACACCCCGGGAACCGACGCCAGGACGCCCGCCCCGGCTACGGCCAGCGTCAACAGACACGCACGGAGCTGCATCTGCCTGACTACTTCCGGTCTGAATCTGAGTGCCTGCCTCTCCCTATCCGTGCCCGCATTCTGCGTTTCTATATATCCCATTCTCTTTGGCAACAACTCTCCCCCGTGGGAACTCAGGGCCGTCGTTCCGAGCAAGGCGGTTGCCACGACGCCAACATAGAACAGTGCATGGAGATCGGCCCCCATGCCGACGATATTGCCGGCGCTTTGGGCGACGGCGCCGGGATTTCGCTTGTGATTCTTGGGTACCCCGCCCCCTTCTTCCGCGAACTCCGATCCCGCCTCGCCGGCGTTGGCGAAGATGCCGCCGCCGATCCTCGCCAGCAGTGCATAGCTGGCCGCCCCGATGCCGAAGCAGAGCATCACGGGTAGAATCTCCTGAAACCGGAGCGGCACAAGCCAATAGAGCACGCCGAACCAGACGGCGACCTCCAGCAGGCAGAACCCCGCGGTCAGCAACCCGCTCACGGCGCCGAACTTCAGCATCGTCTGCATTCCGCGGCCGGCCGAATCCTTGGTCCCGGCCGTCATGCGGATGCTTGCCCAGATCGCCGCCCGCATCCCAAACCGCCCGGCCAAAGCGGAAGAAAACACGCTGGTGAAGAGCCCGAGTATGATCCATCGCCGCTGCAAGTACGGACCGAACAGCCAATCGCTGTGCTTCGCCTTCATGAAGTAGGCGAGAATCACGATGAAGACGAGGAGCAGCGCAAAGTAACGTCCCGCCGACTTCCAGTGCTGCCACAGAAACGCCCGCACGCCCGAGCGGACCTGCCGGGTGATATCGAGCATCTCCGGGCTACCCTTGCCGGAACCTTTTGTCCACCCGAAATGCCACGCCGCCGACAGCACCGCAGCAATCGATCCCAACAAGGCAAGGAACCAATAGCCGAAAAGCATCCACTTGCTGTTCTCGACCCAAACCGGAATGAAACGAGGGACCAGAAAGGCCGCGACGGCGAGGCCCGCAAGCACCGCGAACCCGATGAGTTCTCCACGCCCGGATATCCACGAAGGAGCTGCCCGCTCGACGAACGGCGGCCGCGCGGCTTTCAGGTCGGCGGCAATCTTTTTTGCCAGCTCGTCGGGCGCAAGCGTGGTTGCGGGAGTTGTTGCCTGCGGAGCCGTTACTTCCGGGACGGGTGGCGTTGTTGCCTGCGGAGCCGTTACTTCCGGGACGGGCGGCGCCGGCGCACCGGCCGGAGAACTCATTACCTTCGAAAGTGCCTCGTCGAGCGACGGTTTCTCGCCCGGCGGCGCGGGCTCCACCGGCGGGGGAGCCGGTCTGCGGCCGGGAGGCTTTGCCGTAGGCGGACGGAACGTCGGAGCGCTGGAAGGCGGAATGGCATCTGCCGGTGGAGTCACCGGCGGCAATGGCTCTTCCACCTCGGGCTCGGCAAACGGATTGATCGGCATGGGCTCGACAAAACCGGGCGGGGGGCCAATGGCGGGCGCGCCGGCATCGGGGGAGCCGACGTCCGGCGGCGGACCGAAGAAGGGCACCTCGTCCACCGGCTCGACTTGCCCGGTGTCCACAAACGGAAAACCAACCGGCTCCGGCTCGGCAAACGTCGGCTCCTCCGCCGGCGGCTCGACCTTCGGCGGCCGAAGCTCCTCGCGCAACTGCTCGTCGTATTCCGCCTTCTTCTCCCGATTCAACAGGCAGACTTTGGCCCTCGCGACCTCGTTGAGCAGACTTTGAGACTCCTGGGAATGCTTGCCCGATTGGAACTTCCGAAGATGCGCCATCTGCATGTCGGCCGTGTTGGCAATCACATCCAAGTCGGATTCAAACAGCTCGACCCCCAACAACCGGTAGTGGTTGGGCGGCTGATCTTTCGGCTTGATCCCAAGCCATTTGTAGTAAGGATCGAAACCCTCTTCTGATTTCGCCATCGCAATCCTCGTCGCAAACCTGAGTCCCGGATTGAGGACATCCACGCCCCAGATATAGCACGGTTCCAACATTCCCGCTGCGCCCCAACATAGGGGGTATGGGAATCAGCAACCCTCCCTCTACCCGTACTTGCCCTAGAGGGCCCATGTTGGACATCAAACCCTGGAAAATGTCGCAACTGTGGTGCGCAGATACCTCAAACTGGGGGCAGCCGCTTTCTCTTCAGGGAATCCACGTCCGGTATGCGCCAGGCACGGCGATAAGGGACAGCCGATAAATAACTGCCGCATTTGTAGGCGGAGGCAGTGTGCCCCCGAACCGTCATTCCCGCGAAGGCGGGAATCCGGGTACGTGCCTGCGCGGGAATGACGGTTCGGTCTTCTCGGGTCGGGAGCCCCGATACGGCAACGCCCGAGTTGAACGGGACCGAACCGGCCGATGCCGCCGATGGATCGCAAGAAAAATCGAGCGAATCGAACGAATCAAGCGTATCACCCGATCCCGTTTCCGGGCCGGTCGGCGAGAACCCCGAAGGAAGAGATGGTGCGCCCGGCGGAGCGAGTCCCGACTTGCCTGACAATGAAGACGTAGAGACTGCGCCGGAAAATCCCGGACCGCCGGCCGGGTGTTGCACGCTGGTTAGGTATCCGCTACGCTGCGGATAGATCGTCTGGCGAACAGGCGGCGTGCAGGCCGTTTGCGCATTTTCCCAAGATGTCCCGAAGAAGAGAGGTCCCGCCATGAAGTCCTCCAGAGACCCCGGTTCCCGCGCCGTGCCCGCAGCGACGACTGCCGGCGTAGCGGCGATGTCGGCCGTCGTCGAACAGCTCCCGGCAGCCGAACAGCCTAAGCGGGAAATACCGAAACAGTTGGCCGAGCTGTTCGAGAAGATTCCCACGCAGGATGAGGCTACGATCAAGGAAGTCTTCACCAAGTTAGTCCAAGGAGGGCCGGCCACGGTGGAGAGGCTCGTTGCGCTGGTCGGAGACGAGTTTGGCGACCCGCAGGGAGTGAAACCGAAATACGCCCTGCACGGCCTGGTCCACTATGCCTCGCGACCCGGCGCCGACGCCGAGCGGAAGATGATCGCCGAGACGCTCGCCAAGGAGCTATCGGCCAAGCACTCGGACGAGCTAAAAGCGTTCATCTGCCGGCAACTCCAGTTGTGCGGCCGGCCGCAAGAGGTCCCGGCCTTGGCGCCGCTGCTCGCAAGCGACCGGTTGTGCGAGCCCGCCACCCAAGCGTTGTTGGCCATCGGCGGCCAGCAGGCAACCGCCGCGCTGCGGGCCGCACTGCTGAAGGCAAAGGGCAAACGGGTGGCGACGATCATCAAGGCCCTCGGACGGTTGCAGGACAAGGATTCCGCCGATGCCATCCGCAAGGCGGTCGACGATCCCGACCGCAACGTGCGGCTGGTCGCGTGGTACGCCCTGGGCAACATGGGCGACGCCCACTCGATGGGCCTCCTGCTGACGGCGGCCGACACTGACGCACCCTTCGAGCGAATCCAGGCCACCGACGCCTGTTTGCTGCTCGGCCGCCGGCTGGCCGAGGCGGGCAAGACCCAAGACGCGGAGAAGATATTCCGCCAATTGCTCGACGAGCGAAAGGCTCCCGAGGACGTTTACGATCGTTGTGCGGCCCTGGAGGGCCTGGCCGCGGCCATTGGTGGGAAGGCCGTCGACGACGTCATGGCCGCGATGGGTTCCGATGACGTGAAGTACCGCGTTCCGGCCGCCCGGACCGCCGTCGATCTGGCCCGGTCGATCCGGACGGACGACCCCCGTCAAGCCGAAAAACTGCTCAAAAAGGTCCTCGAAGCGACCAAGGAGGAGACCGTGCGCCAGCAGGCGCAGTTGTTGCTCGGCAAACCCCCAACATAGCTCGGCTGCCCGCGTCGATTCATCAACCAATGGCAAAGGAGATCATCATGTCTGCTGATACACGTAGTAACCGAATCTCGCGGCGCCGTTTTCTCGGCACGAGTGCCGCCGCGGCCGCCGCGGTCACGATCGTCCCGCGGCGCGTGCTGGGCGGGCCGGGCGAAACCGCACCCAGCGACACAATCACCTACGGCGTGATCGGAAACGGCGGCCGGAAGGATTCCGGGATGCGGCGATGGAAGTGTTGCGAAAGAATCGCCGTTTGCGACGTCGATACGAAGCGGATCGGCGGCGACCGCGACGGCAAGTCGCGATTCACCGATTTCCGGAAGATGCTGGAACGCAAGGACATCGACGCGGTGGCCATCGGCACGCCCCCCCACTGGCACGCGATCCCTTGCATCATGGCCGCCGAGGCCGGCAAGGACATCTTCTGCGAGAAGCCCATGACGAAGTTCATTGCCGAAGGCCGCGCGGTGGCCGACGCCGTGAAGCGCTACGGCGTGGTTTTCCAGATCGGCACGTTCGGCCGCTTCGGCAAGCAAAACGAAGCGAACCGCGAGAATCACAAGATCATCCAGTACGGCCTGATCAAGGACCTCAGCGATATGGTCGTCACCGCCAGCGGCAAGAACCGGATCGGCCAAACCGCCTTGCCGAAGCAGGAGGTTCCGGAGGAGCTGGACTACGACTTCTGGCTGGGGCCCGCCCCGTACAAGCCGTATAACAAAGACCGTGTTCACTACAAGAACCGCTTCTACTGGGACTACGAGGGGGGCGACCTGACGAACTTCGGCTTCCACAGCCTGGACCCGGTCCAATGGGTCATTGCCAAGGACGACACGAGCCCGGTGAAGGTCCGGCCGGGCCCCGCCCCGTGGCCGCAGCATCCCGACGCCGTCTGCCCGTTCAGTTGGACCGAGAGCACCTATGCGGACGGCCTGCGGCTGGTCCTCGGCGGCGGCAGCATCAAGGCCGCGTACGACCGGCCCAAGAAGCGAAGCAGTGTGAGCGTGAAGGACCTCGACGAAGCGGCACGCAAGCGATACGACGAGCTGCCCGATCCGCCGAAGCTGGTCGAGTTCGACGTGGCCGTCAAGACGCGGCAGCAGGCCGGCGGCAACGCCGAGTCGTCGCACCGCTGCTCGGCGCTGATGAACCTGGCCAACATCGCCATCCGGTTGAATCGCACGCTCGAATACGATCCGGTCAAGGAAGAGATCGTCGGCGACGAGGAGGCCAACCGGTTCGTGAACATCCCGATGCGGGCGCCGTGGCACCTGTAGCGAGTCGTGGGTGGTGAGCCGAGACATGGGGACCGGCACAACCGGACGCCGGCCGTCAAAAAACCGAAACGATCGGCAACACGAAGATCTTTCCGTCGCCCATCCGGCCGGTCCGCGCAACCTCGACGATCGTGCGAACCACTTCGTCGACGTCCGGGTCGTCGACCCAGAGCGTCAGCTCGACCTTGGGCAGATAAGCCAGCGAGTACTCGCTGCCGCGGTATTCGTCGAGGTAGTTCTTCTGCCGCCCGTACCCCTTCACCTCGCGGACGTCGCAGTCCTCGACCGCCGCGTCCTTCAGCGCGTCGAGCACCTTCTCGGCAAGGTACGGCTTAATGATGGCGATGACTTGTTTCATCTTCCCGATCGAACGGTCTGCGGATGAGCGGTGCGAAACATCCGCCCCATCCGCTGGTTAGCCGCCATTGCAGTATCTTACAGTCAGGTGGCGATTCCTGCAACTCTTCAACCTCTTTATCCGTGATCGGTATTCCTCGGATGTCCAAAGAACCAAGAAACGTGGTATAATGATTCTGCCGCAGCGGCCCGACCCGCACACGGCTGAACGCGACCGTTCGCCCGACACAGAAAACGAAACACAAAGGTTACCCATGAAGACAAGCGCCCATTGGATGCCGGTTTACGCTGCGGGACTGTTGATATGTGCCGTGGCCGGACTATCTCACGCCCAGCCGCCGGGCGAGGTCGAGAAACAGCCGTTTTGCGAGTTGGAAGTGCTGTTCGAAAAAGTCCGCATCCCGAAAATTGCCGTCGCACCCGACGGAACGGCTCTCGCCTTCGCGAAAGGCTGCGCACTCTATCGCAGCAGCACCGACGAAGGCAAAACATGGAGCGAGACCGAAAAACTGGAAAGCAGCGGCGGCAATGTGATTGTTGACCGGAAAAGCGGGGACATCATGATCGTCTGCCCGGCACAGAGCTTCTTGTTGCGGAGCCGGGACAACGGTAAAACCTGGAAAAAAGAAGACATTGTCGTCAAGCCGAACGCAACCGGTTACGGGGCGCCGGGCAATGCTCCTGTCAACGTCAACTGTTCGGAATCGGGTATCACTCTCCAGTCCGGCAAGCACAAAGGCAGGCTGCTCATGCCCGCTCGGATTCAACCACCCAAGGGCAACAACGCCCAGGAATACTGGCCGTACAACTACAACACGGCAATCTATAGCGACGACGGAGGAAAGACCTGGCAAACAAGCGGCCCCGTACAGAGCGGCACGGGTGAAGGTGCGCTGGCCGAGCTGACGGATGGTCGGATTTACTACAATTCACGCTGTCACATGGCGGTGGACCACCGCAGACGCCTTGCCTGGAGCCATGACGGCGGACACATGTGGACGGACTGGGAGGTCTCGAAGGACCTCTACGAGGTCGGTCAACCGTTTTACTTCAAGTACGGAACCAAACCGAGCTACGGCTGTAACGCGGGGCTGGTGCGCATGCCCGTTGAGGCAACGGGCGGAAAGGACGTGTTGCTGTTCAGCACGCCGGACAACCCGGGCGGACACCGCTTCAAGATGACTGTATGGGCGAGTTTTGACCGCGGGAAGACCTGGCCGGTCAAACGCCTGGTCTACGAGGGCCCCAGCGCGTACTCATCGCTGGCGGCGGACAAGAATGGCACGATCTTCCTGCTCTTCGAAAATGGCGAGAAAAAACTGTACGAGCGCATCTCTCTGGCACGGTTTAACCTGGAATGGCTGACCGGGAAGCAGGACTGGCGAAACCTGTTGACGGATTAGACGGTTGAAGAGCCCCGTTAGAGTCTTACGTCGTAAGACTCTAACCGCCAGTTGCAGAAAAAGAATTGTAGGACGGATTGTTAATCCGTCCTACAATTCTTTTTCTGCAACTGGCGGGTTCCCTCTTCCCTCTGCTCTCTTCCCCTCAATCCCTCCTCGGGTTGACGAGCCCCGCCGCGTTCTGCTGCTGCTGGATGGTGTACCATCTTTTCCAGGTGGGCTGGTCGAAGTTGAAGTTCTGGCCGGTCAGAATGACCAGTGCATCGAGCACGTTGGAGTTTCGGAAGGGAACGCGGTAGATTTTGGGACCGCCGCCCATTGCGAGCCCGCCGCCGCCGGGTGCGCCCGAACCGCCAGGTCCGGTCCCGAAGGTGGTTGTCATCGACCCCGGCCCGCCCTTCTTGACCTCCTTGAATTTGTGGACGGTGATCAGCGAATCGATCAGCGGCGCGACGGCCGAGGGATCGCCGATTTTACCCAGCGCGACCGCCGCCCGGTTGACGATCCGGTTGTCCTTGTGCCCGAGTTCCTTGACGAAGAACTCCGTCACGGCCGGCCGCTTGATTTTCGCGAGGTAATCGAGGCACGTCAGCCGCACCTCTTCGACGGAGTCCTCAATTGCGGCGGCGCACAGGGCCTGGTTGCCGGCGCCCGACCCGATCCTGCCCAGGATTCCGACATACAACAACCGCGCCTGGGGGGCCTTGTCTTCTTTGAGCTTCTTGGTCAGCGCCTCGACGGCATAGGGATCGGTGATTGCCATGAGACTCTGGCGTGCTTGTGCGTCCTTGTCGGTACCGAGCTGTTCGCGCCAGCAGTTGATCTTGCGGTACCACTCCTTTTCGGCCAGGTCGTCCTTGCGGCGGCGTTCCATCAGCTCGATTTCCTGGAGCGTCCGGTAGCGGCCCTTGTAATACTTGTAGCCCTCTTTGGCCATGCGCTCGTCGCGCGTCATCCACTGGCCGTTGTGCTTCTGGTAGCCCAGGGCCCGGCGCGCCTCGGCATGGTCGGGATTCAACTCGCAGACCCGCTCGAGGTGCGTCTTCCGCTGCTTCAAAAGCTTATTCTTGTAGCACCAGTCGGCCAACGCCCATTGTCCTTCGACCGTGTCGGGATACTGCGGGCGGAGCCGTTCGTATTCCAACTCCGCGGGGCGGGTGAGGAGCTTCTGCTTGACCTGCGAGACGCTAAGCGTAATCCGGCCGCCGCTGACAACCTCGACAACGTACTGTTTCCGCGGCCGCTCGTCGGGGTTGAGGATCTTTCCCACCACGCGGCCGCCGTTGTGCAAAATGAATATCTCGGCAAGCGCCGCACGTTGGACACTCCCCAACACAACGGCCGACGCGAGCAAGGCAAAGCCAAAATTCTTCATGGGTGTTCTATTCCTTTCCGGCCCGGACACCTTTAGTATAAGGGGGATGCCCGCGATCGAGCAACGAAAAATCCCCCGCCAGCCGGGGTTTTCGACGAACTCCGGTCCATTTTTCAGGGCGACCATGAACGAGGTTCCCAATCAGCATCGCCGCGAGGCCCCCCAATCGGTTGGGTGCGCCGTCATAACCATAAGCGACACCCGGACCATCGAGACCGACACGGGCGGCCGCACCGCCGTCGAGTTGCTCAGCGAGGCCGGCCATCGGGTGCTCGCTCGGGAGATCATCCCCGACGACCCGGGGCCGATGCGGAAACTGCTCACCGCCCTGCGCGATCGCGACGACATCGACGCGGTGCTGCTGACCGGCGGAACGGGGCTCGGCAGCCGCGACCGGACGGTCGAGACGGTCGACGCCCTGTTGGATAAGCGTCTACCAGGTTACGGGGAGCTTTTTCGGATGCTCAGTTTCGAGGCAATCGGCCCTGCGGCCATGTTAAGCCGGGCCACCGGGGGGGTTCTCGGCCGGACGGTGGTGCTAACCATGCCCGGCTCACCCGCCGCCGTTCGCCTCGCCCTCGAAAAGCTCATCCTGCCCGAACTGGGGCATCTCATCCGCGAAGCCCGGCGATAGTTCCAGGCCCGAAATTGCCCTGGAATCGGCGGGCCGATTCGAGTACCCTCCCCCCCGCCGGCAAGTGGTGTCGCTCCTGTCCACCACAGAGCCGCGGCGGTTGAATCCACCCAACGACGGAGGAAATCATGTCGAGACTTCTTGGCGTCATCGTGCTCGTCGGCATCATATTTGTGGCCGGCTACGTGCTGATGAACTACAACATCAACGTTCAGCGGGACGAGAAGGGGAATCTGCAATTGGCCACGGTGACGCCCCGCGAGCCGGACGCAAACCCGGCCTCGCCTTCCGCTGCAGGCAACTCTCCGACCACTCCCGATGCCGACCCGGCTCCCGTAAACCCGGCCGAAATCTGTCCTCCCATCCGCATTGCCAGCTTCGACGCTACCCGGCTGGATGAGGCCAAACTGGCGAACCGCCAGGTGGCCGACGTCCTGGCCCGGCTCGTGCCCAAGTTCGACCTGGTGGCCGTGCAGGACATTCGGGCGAGCAACCAGGGCGTGCTGGTGCGGCTGATCGAACAGATCAACACCACCAGCGGACGCAAATTCCGCTTCGCCTCCGCACCGAACGCCGGAATACCCCCCAATGAGCAGTATTGCGCCTTTATTTTCGACGACGCCAAAATCGCCATCGACCACACGCTGGCCTACTCGGTCCAAGACCCGGCCGGTCTGTTCCGCCACGTGCCCATCGTGGCGGCGTTCCGCGCCCGCGGACCCGAACCGAACCAGGCCTTCACGTTCAAGCTGATCAATGTCCATATCGACCGCGACCGGGCCTTCGAACTCGACTCGCTCGACGATGTCTACCGGGCGGTCCGCGGGGAGGGATCGAACGAGGACGACATTATCATGCTCGGTAACTTCGGGGTGGAAAACTCCGGGCCGGGCGACGAAAGGCTCGGCCAGCTCGGCGCCATTCTCGACATCACCTCTGCGGTCACCGACACCCCCACAACGCCTCGCTCTCGAAAACCCATCGACAATATCCTCTTCGACCGCCGCGCCACCTCCGAATTCACCGGCCGAGCCGACGTTATGGACCTGATGCGGGAGTTCGACCTGACCCTGCGCGAGTCGCTCGAGGTCTCCGACCACCAGCCCGTCTGGGCCGAGTTTAGCCCTTATGAGGGTGGTCAATCGGGCCATGTGGCGGAGGGGGATGGCCCAACAACCCGGTAAAATTTGCCACTAATCCCCTCAGTCGGGCCGGTTCATGCAATGATTTTTTGGGGACAATGGGTGGAAATGACACGCACTTTTCCGGTAGAATATGAAGTAGCCTTTTAATAGAAGTCCGAATTCTCGGGGAGTCATGTCATGAGTCGTTGGCGCGAACATTCCGACGGGCTCGACCACAGCGACTTGTTCGATCCGCTTTGCGTCGAGCGAACTGCTCCCATGGATGACGAAGAGGCGGAGCTGGTCAAAGCACTCTGCCAGTCGGCGACGCCGGGGCCACTGGTGATCGACGACGAGACGGAAGGAGACGGAGCGGTAGTGGCCACGTTGCCCGATGGCCGGCATATCGTCAGCCTGACCGCCTCGGTGCAGCACACCCAAGATCGCGTGGCCGTCGAGGCCAATGCGCGACTGATTTGTAAAGCAAAAAATCTCCTTTTGCGGCTGTTGCGCGACCGCCAGCAGTGGCGGCACCAGCAGGAATTCCTCCAAGAGCGGATTCGCACCCTGGAGACCGCGCTGGAGTCGGAGCGGACCGTGGCACAAGGCGAGGGATGGAAGAACTCCCGCGTCTCGAGCCTGCCGCGGTAGACCCTTCGGGGCATCTCGCCCAGATAATGTTGACAACGATACTTCACTTCCCCCGTCCTGCCCAGGGCGGGGATATCATTTCTTGGGGTCCCATGAACCCTGCCCCCCGTTTCTCCGATGCCGTGGCCTTCGCCGCCGAGTTGCACGGCGGACAGAATCGCAAGGCTTCCGGGGCCCCCTACCTTGCCCATCTGCTGGGCGTCGCCGCCATCGTTCTCGAACACGGCGGCACCGAGGATGAGGCGATCGCCGCACTGCTGCACGATGCGGTCGAAGACCAGGGCGGCGCGGCGGTCCGCGAGGAAATCCGCCGCCGCTTCGGCGACCGGGTTGCCGAGATCGTCGACGGCTGCTCCGACACGGATCAGATCCCGAAACCACCGTGGAAGGACCGCAAAAAGACCCATCTCGAACGGCTCCGCTGCGCCGACCCTTCGATTCTGCTGGTCGTCGCCGCCGACAAGCTGCACAACGCCAGGGCGCTGCTGCGCCAATACCGCATCGAGGGTGAGGCGCTTTGGGTCCAATTCCGCGGCGGCCGCCAAGGGACGAAGTGGTACTTTCGCTCGGTCGTCGAATTGCTCAAACAGTCCCTCGACTCGCCGTTGGTCGAGGAACTCGAGTCCGCCGTGGCCGAGTTGGAGCAGCTCGTCGGGTAAGGGAAGGGCAAGTAGCCCATGCCGCGCCGGGAGAATTTTGGAGAAAATGGCCGAGTGGCTCAATTCCGATCTTGACAAACGCCTCGAAATGTAGTATACTAGCGTCCATATTACAAGGTATCTGAAGAGCCTGCCTTGGGCAGGTATCCACAAGAGCCCGTCGCTGGAAGGAATTCCGGCGGCGGGCTTTTTGCGTTTCACGCAACCATGCTCGCACTCGAGAAGACCCAAGAAGTCGAACGGCTGCTCGCCCACGGCAGGCTGAGCGAGCGGGAGATCGCACGCCGAACGGGGGTTGCCCGCAACACCGTCGCCCGGATCGCTTCCGCCCGGCCTCCGGCCGAGCAACTTCCGCCCGACGCTCCGCCGGAGCGGTGCCCCGCCTGCGGCAGCATCGTCGCGATGCCGTGCCTTCGATGTCGTCTCGAAGCAACCGGTATCAGGACCGGCCCCGCGGACGACGGTCCCTGCGAACCGCTGGGAGTCGGCCTCCGGGGGAAGCCGCTCGCGCGCTACGAGGCCCTCCGGGAAAAGATACAAACCGGGCAAAGCGGCGCTGCGGAGCCGTCGACGTGCAATGTCCCGCCGGATGACGGTGTCTGCGACCTGAATCCGGACCGGCTTCTCGAAGCCTTCTTCGAAAGGGACTTTTTCGAGGCCGACCCCCTGGAACTTTGCCCCTGCGATCTCGACCCCTTCGCGTTCGAACCGACCGACGTCGCGGAAGAGGAAAACGATGAATGCCGATACGAATGAACCGAATCTTGTCCGTTACCCGGACGTCCGCGAGCAAATCCGCGACGGCGATCTGCTGCTGTTCCGCAGCCGGGGGCTGATTGCGGCGCTCGGCCGCGGCACGCACAACCACGCCGCGAAGGCCGCCTGGTGGGGCGGCGACCTGTTCTGCCTCGAAGTCCTCCAATTCACCGGAGGCCGGGCGGTCACGCTCAGCGGCCAGGTCCGGCGATGGCCGGGGCGGTACGACGTCTTTGAAGCCAATCCCGAGAACCGCTGGCCGCACTACGATCGCGGCCGGGCAACGCAATTCATGCGGCGGCTATGCGGATGCCGGTACGGCTACGCCGGTTTGGCCGCCGCCGCGCTGTTGCACATGCCGGTCGTGCGCTACTTCGTCCGCGCCGAAACCGACGACGAAGCGATTACGCGCCGGCCGCCCTTTTGCAGCCACGCCTGTGCCATGGCCGACCGCATCGGCGGCCGCGTCGACCCGGTCGAAAACCTGGCCGACCGCCTGACCGAACCGGCCGATCTCGCCCGCTCGCCGTTCTATCGATATCGATTCACGTTGGAGTAGTGGGTAGTGGGTAGTGAGTGGCGGGTGGCGGGCGGTGAGCGGTGAGCGGTGAGCGACAAAAGCCCCCGCACCGCGTGCGGGGGTTCCGCGACGCGCCCCGCAACAAACGCATCCAACGAAAACCATAAAGCCGCGACCGGTGGTCGCGCACCGGGGGTACCGGCAACATTATAAAGCCGCGACCGGTGGTCGCGCCCTGCGATACCAGAAACATCAGCAATTTGAACGAATTACCCATTCTCTTCAAACCACTCGAACGTCTTTCAACCAGGGAGAAGAACCATGAAACGCTCGAACTCCAACCGTCCGTTCCACGTATGCGTTACCAGCATTGCGATTCTCGCGTTGGCAACGGTCGCTGCGCCGTCGCCGGCGGGCATCTCCGATTGCCACGACGCCACCTGCCGCATCACGGCCCGCGACGGCGGCCGCGGCACCGGCTGCGTGTTCGAGATCAGCCAGGGCCGGGTGTTCGTGCTGACCGCCGCTCATCTGGTCGGCGGCCATCCGACGGTCGATTGCGAGTTCTGGTGGCGGGGCTATCGCTCCGCGCCTTTGCCGGGCCGCGTGATCTCGCGCAGCGAACCGGCCGACGCCGCGATCGTCGCCGTAGCCGAGTCGCAATTCGGCGGCATCCTGCCGAAAGCCGTCCCCCTGGCCCCGCGCGATTACGTCGTTCGCCCCGGCGACACGCTCGCGTCGGTCGGCTGCGCGGGCGGCACGTGGTCGACCGGCTGGAAAGGACACGCCCTGGGCTACCGCGGCGCCGACCTGCACTTTACCCCAACACCCGCCGACGGCCGGAGCGGCTCGGCCATCTTCGACGCCGACGGCCGCCAGATCGTCGGATTGCTCCGCGCCCGGACGACGAACAACTCCGAAGGGATCGCCACGTCGTTGCAGGATCTGTATCGCGCATTTCAAGTGGACAGTGGACAGACGACAGTGGACAGTGGACAGACGACAGTGGACAGTGGACAGACGACAGTGGACAGTGGGAAGAGGACAGTGGACAGTGGGAAGAGGACAGAGGACAGTAGGGAGCGGGAAGCAGCGAGTGGAGGAAGGACCGAGGAACGAGAACAGAGTCCTGGAGCGAGTGATACGGCCAGGCGATCCAATCTGTCCTCTGTCCACTGTCCTCTGTCTACTCTTCAAACCCAATGCCCCGGCGGCGTGTGCCCGGCGCCCGGCGGCACGTACCGCTATCACCTGTTGCCCGGCCCTCAGCGAAACCAGTACGAGCGCGGCCGGTCGGAATCGTCCGGTCAGGGCCGCGGCAACCCTTGGCCGACGTGGCCAGGCACGTCACCCGCTGCGCCCGTCGTACCGCCGATCGATCTCGGCCCGACGAACGAGAAGCTCGACCGGATCTCCGAACTGCTGCTGGAGATGCGCCCGCAACAAGCGACGCCGACCGAACCGGCCGAACCGGCCGAACCGGCCGAAGCACCGGAACCGGCAGGGCCGGTCGTCGCCCCGGCGGCACTCGCGGCCGCCGAGGAGGCCAAGGCCGATGTGGCCGCCGTGAAGCAGGAAATCGAGACCTCGCAAGCCGAAACCGGCCGGCTCCGCGCCGCCGTCGAAGCACTGATCGGCGACCGCGAAACGCTCCGGCAGCGCGTCGAGGACCGGCTCGCCAAAGTCAAAGAGGAGCTGGGCGAAGAGGCAAGCAGCCGCGAGATCGCCGGGGCCTACGTCAAGGACTTCGCCCAGGAAAAACTCACCGACGGCACCGTGGGCTTCTCCGGCGGCAAGCTCCTCGCCGGCGCACTCGGGCTCTCCGCGCCGCTGGCGCTGGGCATCGGCGCCGGGTTGTGGTTCCTCTCGCGCCGCATCGGCACGAAGCTCGAAGCCGGCGAACCGCTGCTGGTCCAGAAGCTCTTCGACCGGCTGGGCGACAAGATCGACGACCTGAAGGACCGCGTGGCAAAGCAGTAAGGATCGGCCTGTAGGGAACGGCCTCAGTGCCGTTCCGCGTATCGGGCGGGTATCGTTGGTTGCCGCCGCCCTCGGAACGCCACAGAGGGCGTTCCCTACAACTTTGATCTTGCGGCCTCGTTTTTCGCCCGCTCATTAAGAAAGGAAGCCCATGGACGTACAACAATGGAGCATCGTGATCGGTGTGTTTACCTCCGCCGTGCTGGCGCTCGGGCCGTGGATGTTCATGGTCCACGCCAAGCTGGCGGTGATCGCCACCCAGATCATCGAGCTGAACGAAAAAACCGAAAAAGCGGCCGAGGCCAACCACGAACTCTGGTTGCTCTGCTCTCGGCACGAAACCCAACTCCAAACCCACGAAGTCCAGTTCGGCCACGTCGCCGAACGGTTGCAGGAGATTTGAAAGTGACCCTCGCAGCGCCACGGCCCAACCGGCCGTCTTCAATCATGATAGATGCGGCAGTTTGGCAACGCCTGCCGGAGTTTCTCGGCGCCGGCGTCGCTGACTTCCGTGCCGTAGAGGTACAACTCTTCGAGTTGCGTCATCCCCCGAAGACGTTCCAGCCCGGCGTCGCTGACTTGCGTGCCGCTGAGGTCCAGATACTCGAGTTTCGTCATCCCCCGGAGATTCTCCAAGTCGGCATCGGTGACTTGAGGCTGGAATCCGAAGGCGCAAAAGTCAACGGCAACCACGTCCGCCAAGAAATCCACGCCGACCAGATCGCGGAACCACGCCGGGCCCGGCGGATCAGCTTTGTGTTCCCACTGCGTAGATGCCACATAATCGTACCACACGTATGCGCCCAACTCCTTGACCCGCTCGACGGCCGCTTTCTGCCGGTTGGCGGCATTCCTCTTACAGACAAACCAACTGCACCCGATTGCAGCGACGGTTACCAGCGCAAACAGGTGCCAAAGGCGGAACTGATACCACCGCAGCCGAGAACCCGCCTCGGCCGGAGGATCTTTGAGGTCAGCGTTGCTATCCCTTTCACCCATAGCCGTATTCTACTGCGCTCGACCCCGACGGGCCATAACAAAACTCGTACGACGGGCTTCCAAGCCCGTCGAAAGCGAGTCGCTTTCCCGCGTCCCTTCGACGGGCTTGGAAGCCCGTCGTACGGGTCTCGAGACAGAGTCTAGTAGTATAGGAGACACTGCCCATGCAAATCCGCGATCGTATCCGTGAACTCCGGCGCGTTTGGGCGAGCGAACTGAAGCCGCACCCGAAGAACTGGCGCACGCACCCGCCGGCCCAGCAGGACGCCTTGCGGGGCGTGCTGGCCGAGATCGGGTACGCCGACGCGCTGCTGGCCCGCGAGTTGCCCGACGGCTCGCTCGAGCTGATCGACGGCCACCTCCGCGCGGAGACCACGCCGGACATGGAAGTGCCCGTGCTCGTGGTCGATTTGACCGACGACGAGGCCGCCAAGCTTTTGGCGTTGCACGATCCCTTGGCGGCGATGGCCGAGACGGACGACGACATCCTGGCCGAGCTGCTCCAGCAGGTCGAAACCGAAAACAAGGCCGTCCAATCATTGCTCGACGACATCCTCGCCGAACAGGCGCCGCCCGACGCCGAGCCCCCGGAAATCAACATCCCCGAGGCGTTTCAAGTGGTCGTCGAGTGCCGCGACGAAACCCAACAACAAGAAGTGTACGAGCGCCTGACGGCCGACGGGTTGAAGTGCCGGTTGTTGACGTTGTGAGGTTCGAAGCCCCGAGTCCACAACCTCCTGTAGGGAACGCCCTCTGTGGCGTTCCGAGAAGTAGTAACGAACGTGTTTTCCGGGTTTCGGAACGCCACAGAGGGCGTTCCCTACAGCCACCCATCCCGGATTGACAGCGAGAGACAACCATGCCCATCATCGAAGCCAATGTTGAATGCCCCGTGTTCGATTCGTTCCGCGTGCAGCAGGTTGCGGGGATGTTCGACGTTCCGCTTGCCGACCGGGCGCGCGAGCGATTTCGCGTCGAGGTGCCCGAGCTGGGCGACGACTGGCGGATCGGGCTCATGGTCGGCCCCTCCGGCAGCGGCAAGAGCACCATCGCACGAACGATGTTCGGCGAGAAGCTCTACCGCCGGAGCCCCTGGCCGCGCGACCGGGCAGTGATCGACTGCCTGGGTGAGCTGCCGATCAAGGAGATCACGGGGCTGTTTACGGCGGTCGGGTTCAGCTCGCCGCCGAGTTGGGTGAAGCCCTACGAAGTCCTCTCCGGCGGCGAGCAGTTCCGCTGCGACCTTGCCCGGGCGCTGGCCGCGCCGCTTGCGGCGTCCCAAAAGTCGACTGTAGGGAACGCCCTCCGTGGCGTTCC
>CAZJRB010000030.1:50577-61534 GCA_964547995.1 uncultured Planctomycetaceae bacterium
CAAGCCCGGGAAACACGTTCGTCGTGGTTTTCGGAACGCCACGGAGGGCGTTCCCAAGCCCGGGAAACACGTTCGTCGTGGTTTTCGGAACGCCACGGAGGGCGTTCCCTACAGAGAAACACAGCCTGCTGCTTTCAACACGGTTGCGTTCGACGAGTTCACCAGCGTGGTCGACCGCGACGTCGCCCGGGTGCTCTCGGCGGCGGTGTCCAAGGGGATCCGGCGGGGTCAGATCGGCTGCCGGTTCGTGGCCGTGACGTGCCACTACGACGTGGCCGAGTGGCTCGCGCCCGACTGGGTCATCGACATGGCCACGTCGACGTTCCATCGGAGGTGTCTTCGGCGACCGCCGATCGAGCTTGGGATTTTTCGCTGCGCGCGTAGTGCGTGGCGGATGTTTGCGCGCCATCACTATCTGAGCGGCGCGTTGCCGCAGGGCGCCCGGTGCTATCTCGCGGCGTGGGACGGCCGGCCGGTGGCGTTTTGTGCCACGGTAACGCTGATCGCCGCCCGCAACCGCTGGCGCATCAGCCGGATTGTGACGTTGCCGGATTATCAAGGCATCGGGATCGGCATGGCGGTGGCCGAAGCGGTCGCCGACGTGCACCGCGCAGCGGGCCACCGGATCAACCTGACGGCGAGCCACCCGGCCGTCGTGGCCCACTGCCGCCGCTCGCCGCGCTGGCGTGCGGTGAGTGTAAAGAAGACGGGCAGCCCATCGATCGAGCATTTCGCCCAAGGCTACCGCGGCTCGCCGGGCAGGGCGGTGGTGTCGTTTGAGTACGTGGGGCTGGTCTCGCCCTGAACCATCAACAAACAAAAGAGACCAAGCAACCCCGCCAATGAGGAATCGGATATGTCGAAATTCGTCTATGACCGAAAAAAACAGAGTGACATCCTGGCGATCATTTCCGTCGGTTGCAGCCAGCGGATTGCGGCCGAGTACGTCGGATGCTCTGAAAAAGCCATCCGTGAGACGGCGATCCGCGATCCGGAGTTTGCCGAGGAACTCTGCCATGCCGAGCACCGGGCCGAGTTGAGCTTGATCAAGCGGATCCATAAAGCGGCCATGGACGAGAAGAACTGGCGCGCAGCAGCATGGGCCCTCGAACGACTCAACCCCGAGGACTTCGGCCCCCGTCGTCCCGACACGATCACCCGCAAGCAGTTCGTGCAAGTGCTCATGCGGATCACGAAGATCATCGTCGAGGAGATTCCCGACGAAGCACTCCGGGAACGGGTGTTTCAGCGAATCGACGTGCTGGTAAACGAACTGGAGGAATCATGAGTATCGAGCCGTTTGGCGGGCTGCGGATCGGCCGCACGAAGCTCCGCGAGGTGCTCCGCTCGTTTCGCGACCTGTTTGCCCAGGGACACGCACGGGCATGCCGCGAGGCCGGGCGCCGCGGCCTCGATCTGCTCGCGTGGGGGCGCTGCTACTTGCCCGACCACTTCCGCCGGCCGGCCTCCGAAATGCACCGGTGGCTCGCCCGGCAACTCGATGCCATGGGCAACGCCCGGGGTGTGAAGGTCAATCTGCTCGGGCCGCGCGGCGGGGCCAAATCGACCATCGGCTCGCTTGCCTTCCCGCTGCGGGCGGCGCTCGAAGGCCGCGAGCCGTACATCTGGATCGTTTCCGACACCCTTCACCAGGCCGCCGCGCATCTGGAGAACATCAAGGCCGAGCTGGCCGGCAATCCCCGCATTGCCGAGGACTATCCCGACGCCGCCGGCGCCGGGCCCGTCTGGCGAAGCGGGGCTGCGCTTCTGAAAAACGGCGCCATGATCGAAGCGATCAGCACCGGCCAGAGCATCCGCGGAAAACGGTACGGCCCGCACCGGCCTACCTTAATTATCTGTGATGACCTGCAAAACGACGGGCACATCCGTTCGGCACTCCAGCGGCAGCATTCCCGCGAGTGGTTCCACGGCACACTGCTGAAAGCCGGCACCCATCGCACGAACATCCTCAACCTGGCCACCGCGCTGCACCGCGAAGCGCTCGCCATGGAGCTGCACCGCCAGGCGGGATGGACCTCGCGGATTTTCCAGGCGATCCCGCGCTGGCCCGATGCCATGAGCCTCTGGCACGAGTGGGAGGCCATCTACACCAACATAGCCAACCCGCACTACCGCGACGACGCCGGGGCGTTCTACCGGCAACACGCCGCGGACATGAACGCCGGGGCGGTGGTCCTCTGGCCCGAAGAAGAGAACCTCTACACACTCATGTGCACTCGTGCGGAAAGCGGCCACACCGCCTTCGAACGCGAAAAACAAAACTCGCCGGTCAACCCGGAATTGTGCGAATGGCCGGAAGATTACTTCGACGAGGGTATCTGGTTCGACGAGTGGCCCGGCCGCCTTGTTGCAAAGACGATGGCGCTCGACCCGAGCAAGGGGAGCGATTCGCGTCGCGGGGACTTCTCGGCGTTGGTGATGCTCGGCGTCGACCGGCGAGGGATTATTTATATGGAAGCCGATCTCGCCCGGCGCCCGACGCCGCAGATCATCGCCGATGGGGTCGAGTGGCATTGTCGCTTCCGGCCGGATGTCTTCGGCGTCGAGGCAAACCAGTTCCAGGAGCTTCTGGCTGGCGAGTTCGCCAGCGCGTTCCGCCGCCGCGGGTTGCTCGACGCCCGGCCGGTGCCGATCGAGAACCGCACGAACAAGCTTGTGCGAATCCGCCGGCTCGGGCCGTATCTCTCGTCGCGGCGAATCCGTTTCCGCAACAACAGCCCCGGCACGCGGCTCCTGGTCGAGCAACTGAAAGAATTCCCCATCGCGGATCACGACGACGGCCCCGACGCGGCCGAAATGGCCCTGCGGCTGGCCGCCGAGTTGCTCCACGGCCGGGCGAAGCAGGACGGATTGGGGAACCGATTGTCTGTCGGATAGGACAACTGTTTGCCAGCCCCGAAGGGGTGGTAGTCAATAGCCTGGGGCGTCAGCCTCAGGATTTGGGCCGCCGTCAGAACGCAAGCCCTGAAAGGGCGACAGAAGTGAGCCACTTGCAGCCGACTATCGCCCCGTTGGGGCTTGCCTACAATCTCGCAACCCTATTCCAGGGGCTCACGCCCCTGGCTATTGACTATCGCCCCGTTGGGGCTGGGAATCGACTGATCCTCCCAACAACCGACGCATAATGCGAACGCTCACGCTGGCAACCGTATACAACGTGCAGAGAACGCCGAAGCCGATGAACGCGGACAACAACCATACGACGAAATCAAGCGGCGACGACCACAGACTCGGATCCATCTGCAAGATGCCGAACATGACGGCAACGATCACCGTCAACGCCAGGATGCTTCGCAACGTGAACTGAATTGGTCGCCGCGAATCCGTTTCGAGACCCTGCGACTGCGAGCGCTCCTGAAGCCAGCGTTCGGTGGCGTAACCAGTCGAGAAGGCAATGACCAAGAGGAAGAGGAAGTTGAGAACGAGATTCACCCCGCTGAAGTGCCAGAGTGGCGGGTCCCATGCAAACAGCGGCATGCTAGACACCAAGGTCCAGCGAGATGCCAGTACGACAACCTCAGCGCCCCCGCCGGTGCCAACCGCAGCGATATCCCAGCAAGGTCGTTCCAAGAACAACAATGGCCAGCCGTGCGCATACTTGGCATCAAGATCCCTGGGGACATCCGAATTCCAAATGGCTCCGGAGGGAATATCGGGTACCTCGCCGCGCCCTCGGAGGTTGTATGCCAACAACACAATCGCGACCGCGGCGACCGTCAGCCATGTGCCTCGGCGCAGAGGTTGTTTTGATAAGAAACCCATAATCGCATCCTAAATGAAAGGAAACCATCATGCAACCAACCAACCCACGCATCGACCATCTCGAACGCCGGCTCGTTGAGGCGTTCGACCAACTCTGGAACGATTTCGTCGATCCGAGCGACGCACTGTATGACGTCGACGGCACGCGATGGAACCTGCTCGGCTCCGGCGGGGCGCTCGGCGCGGCGACCGGACAGGCCGTGATCGATCAGCAGCAACTCGGCGAAATCCGCGCGCAGTGCCGGGCGCTGGCGGTGACCAACGAGTTCGCCATCAACGGCCATGAAAACCGGGTGTCGTATATCGTCGGCTCGGGGCATCGCTATCGCGTCGTGCCGAAGCCGCGCCGGGATGTTTCGGAAGAACTCGTCGCCGGCGCCAAGGCGGTCATCGACGACTTCCTGCAAGACAACCACTGGCACAAGCGACAACAAGAGATCGTCCGCCGCAAGGACCGCGACGGCGAATGCTTCTTGCGGTTTTTCTCGGCCGCCGACGGTTCCGTGCGAGTGCGGTTCGTCGAGCCCGACCAGGTCGCCACGCCGCCGGCGGCCGCCAGTCTGCCGCATCACGGCCTGGGCGTGATCACCTCGCCCAGCGACGTCGAAACAGTCGATGCTTACTACGTCGACGGCCAGGCGATCGACGCCGCCGAGATCCAGCACCGCAAGGCGAACGTCGACGGCAACGTCCGGCGCGGGCTGCCGCTTTTCTACCCGGTCCGCAAGAACCTCCGGCGGGCGGAAAAGCTGCTGCGGAACATGAGCATCGTTGCCGAGATCCAATCGGCCATCGCCATCATCCGCAAACACCGCTCGGCGACCGCCGCCGGGCTCGAGCAGTTCGTCGCCGACGGGGCCGACCTGAGCGTGGCCGACCAGACGACCGGGCGGACGACCCATTTCCGCCGCTACGGGCCGGGCACGATCCTGGACGCGGCCGCCGGGACCGACTACGAGTTCCCTGCCGCGGGGATCGACGCCGCCAAGTTCGTCGTCGTGCTCCAGGCAGAACTCCGCGCGATCGCCAGCCGGCTGGTCATGCCCGAGTTCATGCTCACCAGCGACGCCAGCAACGCCAACTACTCGTCGACGATGGTCGCCGAAGGCCCGGCCGTCAAGATGTTCGAGCGGTTGCAGCATGAGATGATCGAGGACGACCGCGAGGTGATCCGCCGGGTCTTGTCCGCCTCAGTCGAAGCCGGCCGCCTGCCGCCGGAGACCCTCACGGCGATCGACGTCCAGATCATCCCGCCGACGCTGGCCGTCCGCGACCGGCTCAAGGACGCCCAAGCCGACCAAATCCTGGTCCGCAACGGCGCGATGCCCCCGGAAACGATGGCGTTGCGGCACGGTTTGGAACCGGTTTCGGCGCCCTGAATCCATGCGTCCGCGGGGCCTTGTGTGCCGGCTTTTCGGGACCACAAGATATAGCGGCAACTTTTCCGGTTCCTGCAAAAATTTGGGGAAAATGGCCGTCTGGCTCAAAAAACGACTTGACAACTTTTCCTGTTTGTGTATACTTACGTTCATGATGAGACGGGGCAAACAACCAATAACGAACCGGACGAAAGTGGCCCAGCTTGAACGGGCGATGGCCGAAATCCTTACCGAGACGCTCCGCCGCGGGTTCCACGGGACCGCGTCCCTGGAGATGGCCGTCCAGGACGGCACGATCCAGCACATCCGGCGGAGGGTCGAGAGGGTTGAGAAATAGCGAATGAGGAATAGCGAATGAGGAATAGCGAATGGCGAATGAAGAAGTGCGAATGATGGAGAAAAGGAAACCTGGAATCCTTCTTTATTCGCGATTCATAATTCGCGATTCATAATTTCTCCAGGTATCTGCGCGAGCCCGCCCCAGGCGGGTATCGACGAGAGCCCACCTTGGACCTTGCGGTCCGCGGTGGGTTTTTTTTGTTGCGTAGGGTGGGACCAGCACAGCGCCGGCCCACCACGGCAGTGTTGGTGGGCCGGCGCTCCGCTTGTCCCACCCTACGGCTCACCACCCACAAGAAAGGAACTGCAATGACGGAAACGCTCCAGGAATACTGTGACTCGCGCGGGGTGCCGATGCGGGTGGACACGGCCGCCGGGGTGATCTGCGGCGTGAAAATCCTCGGGTTGACTTCCCGCAACGGGCGTTCGTACCTGCCCGAGGCACTCGCCGGCGCCGCGAGTCTCTACGAAGGCGCCAAGGTGAACGTGAACCATCCGAAGGGCAACCCGGCCGCGCCGCGAGACTACCGCGACCGCATCGGGACGATCCGCAACGTGTCGGTCCGGCAGGGCGAGGGGCTGTTTGCCGATCTCTGCTTCAACCCGAAACACGCCCTGGCCGAGCAGCTCATTTGGGACGCCGAGCACGCCCCGGAAAACGTCGGCTTCTCGCACAACGTCCAGGCGAGGACCAGCCGCCGCGAGGGGCGGGTCGTCGTCGAAGCGATCACGCGGGTGCAGAGCGTCGACCTGGTCGCCGATCCGGCCACCACGCGCGGACTGTTCGAATCGAGCGCCGCGAGCGCAACGGACAATCGCCCGGCGGTCGCAACCACCGAGGAGCTGCGGCGCGCGTATCCCGAACTGGTCGAGGATCTGCTCCAAGAGCAAAGCGCCGAGATCGACCGGCTCCGGCTCGAAGTCGAGCGGCTGACGGCACTCGAAGCGGTGCACAAGAAGCAAGAGATCGTCCGGCGGCTGCTTCGCGAGTTCCACTTGCCCGATCCGGATTCGGACGATCCGCCGGCCGGGTCGATCACGAGCGAGCAATTTGTCAAGACGCTGCTGGCGGCGGAGGACGAGCGTGCGATCCGCTCACTGATCGAAGAGCGGGCGGCACTGGTGCGGAGTCTCGCGCGGGGCGAAGTACACAGTGCGAAGCCCGTCTCGCGAGACCAGCAGTTGGTCGAGGCCACCGCGCCGGCCGACGCGAAGGGGTTTGTCGAAGCGATTACGTGAGTAGTGAGTGCCGAGTAGTGAGTAGTGAGTAGTGGGTGCCATGCTCACGCTTGCGTGAGCATGCCTTCACGCGATTTGGCATGGCGCCCAACATGGCCACGCAAGCGTGGCCATGGCACCCAGTTAGAACCAGAAATACAACAAACATCCACCAAACCACGGGAGACCAGAGATGAGCGACAAAATGCGTTGGCGATACGGAGACACGAACCCGGTGGTGGCGGCCGTCGATTCGGCGACCGTGATCGAGATCGGCGACCTGCTTTATCTCGACACGGACGATGCGAAACCGGCGTCGTCGCAGTCGGACGTCGGCAGCGAGCCGGACAACCAGGAGGCTTTTGCCGACAAGTTCCTCGGCGTGGCCATGCAGCGGAGCCGCGAGGGCGACACTTCGCCGATCCGCGCGGCCACCACGGGCGTGTTCGAGTACGACTGCCCCAGCGGCACGTTCGAGCTGGGCGATCTCGTGGGCGTCGACGAGACCGGCGGAACCACGTTGATGGACCAGCAGGTCGATGCGGTTACCCAAAGCCGCTACGCGATCGCCCGGGTCGCCAGGCGGGAACCGGTCGCCGCGACCAGCGTCTACATCGACATCCGGTCGACCGTGATGACCGGCGGCATCGAGGGCGGAAGCCCCAGCGGAGTGTAGGATGCAGAATGTACGACGGGCTTCCAAGCCCGTCGCTGCCCCCTACTTCCTTTCGACGGGCTTGGAAGCCCGTCGTACGGGTACCAACAAACCAATCCAATCAACAAGGAGACAAACCGTGAGAGCGATCAAATACCGTGAACTCAAGAAGATGTACGACCTGAGCGGTCCGCAGAAGACCGTTGGGCACTTGCAGGAAGCGCTCGAGAAGGGCGACCTCAGGCCGGAGGATTTCAGCCTTCGGGAAATTGCCGAGGTGACGCTCGGCGGCGACCGGGTGCGGCAGTTCGACCCGCGGGCCGGCGGCGCCGGCCTGCTCGAAGCCGGCGAGGGCGTCGACGTGACCGCCTTCTCGAACATCACCGGCCAGGTCGTCCAGTCGAAAATCCTCGAAGCCTACGAGCACGAGGCGTTCGTCACCTCGAAGCTGGTCGACGCGGTCCCCACGCGGCTCGACGGCGAGAAGATTCCCGGCGTCGGGCGCATCAGCGACGAGGTGGCCGAAGTGCCGCCGGGAATGCCATATCCGAATCTCGGCTTCGGCGAAGACTACATCGAGACGCCGCAGACGACCAAGCGCGGGTTCATCGTGCCGGTCACCAAGGAGGCCATCTTCTTCGACCGCACCCATCTGGTCCTGCAGCGGGCGGCCGAGGTCGGCGAAATCCTCGGGCTGAACAAGGAGAAACGCCTGATCGATCTCGTGATCGGTGTGACCAACAACTACAAGTGGAAGGGCTCCGACTACAACACCTACAGCTCGACCGGCACCGGCGCCGCCCCCGACGGCGATTGGGTCAACGAGATGACCGATGAGCTGGTCGATTGGACCGACGTCGACGCCGCCGAACAGCTCTTCGCCGACATTCTCGATCCGAACACGGGCGAGCCGGTGCTGGTGAAGGCAACCACCGTGCTGGTGATGCCGGCCTATCGCCACGCGGCCCATCGCGTGTTCAACGCGGCCGAGATCACCTACACCGAAGCCGGGGCGCCGACGCAGACCACGGCGGCCAACCCGCTGGGGAACTATCGGGTGGTCGAGAGCCGGCTGGCGTACCGCCGGATCGTCGCTTCCGGCGAAGCGGCCGCCGACGCCAAGAAGTGGTGGTTCGTCGGCGACTTCAAGAAGGCCTTCGCCTACATGGAGAACTGGCCGATCACCGTCACGCTCTCGCCGCCGAACAGCGAGGCCGAGTTCAACCAGGACATCGTGGTCCGGTTTAAGGCGAGCGAGCGGGGCGCAGCCGCCGTGATCAATCCCCGGTACATCGTCAAGAGCACCGGCGCCGGCGCCGGAAGCGGGGCGTAGCGACGGAGGAATTAGGGACTAGGGGCTGGAGGCTAGGGAGGAAACGCCCCCGCACTGCGGTGCGGGGGTTCCCGGCCACAGCTTGTTTTCACCCTCGCTATTGTTTTTCACCCTCGTTCCCAAGCTCCGGCTTGGGGACGGAATCGCCGGAAGCTCTGTTTCCCACTTGCGAAGCGGAGCTTCGCGGACACGGGTTCCCAAGCCGGAGCTTGGGAACCAGAAGTAAGCCCTTGGTGGGCCGGCGCTGCGCTTGTCCCACCCTACGATTCTCTCTCTCAACTCTCAACCCACAACCAACCATGAGCAACGAAATCCTACTCAAACAAGGAACGGCAAAGGTCTGGAAGGCCGCCGACGGCGACTGTGCCATCACGCTGGCCAGTTTGGCCGACGGGGCCGGCCGCTGCGGCGAGAAGACCGACCTCGGCGCCGTGTTCGCGCCGCGATACGCCCTGTGTGCCGAGATCAACCTCGATGTCGCACCGACGGCGGGCAATTGCATTGAAATCTACTGGGCCCCCTCGCATGACAACACGACATTCCCCGGCGGGGCAACCGGAACCGACGCCGCCTACAAGGCGGGCGAGGAAGACGAGTGGAAAAAACAGCTCCTGCTGGTCGGCTGCCTGGTCGTGACGGCCGACGCCGACGGCGTGGTCCAAACACAGGTGTTTGTCTTCTCGCCCCCGGCCCGCTACGGTTGCCCCGTCGTGATTAACAAGACGGGCCAGCCCTTCGAGGGCGACAACGACGACCATCAGATTACCTTGATTCCGCTGGTTGACGAAGTCCAATGATCGCCTCCCCTGAACTGTTGAACTACTCGACCCGCTTCGCCCGTACCCGCGGCGACAGCGAGAATCCCGGACTGCGGGACGGGGTGCGGGGCTTATGGTATCCGGTGCTCGGACCGACCGGGTTGCAATTGTTCGATCAAAGCAGCCACGGTCGCGACGGGACCCTAACCAACATGACCGTCTCGGATTGGAACGTTAGTCGATTCGGGTACGTCTTGCGCTTTTCCGGCGCCGGCGACAGGGTCCTAACGTCGCGAAACCATGACATCACCGGGGCGGCGCCGCGTAGTTGCGCGGTCCTGTTTCGCAGCACCTATACGGCAGACGAACGGGCAATCTTCGAAATCGGTGTGGCTGCGACCTCGCAACTGTGGACGCTGTTCTGCCATCCGTCCCTGGGGGGACAGCGAACCGTCTATGTCGCCGTACACGGTGGAAACAAACAGTTCGGATTCGACTATGCAGACGGCCAGTGGCACCTCGTCGTCTTCACCCTGGCAACCGACAACGTTTCGGGCGCTCGTTGCTATGCCGACGGCGTCGAGCTGGCGGCACACACGACAAACCCGAAGGCAATCAACACCGCAAATTCGGCGATAGGGATCGGTAACCGGATCGCACTCAACGACGCACTTCCCGCCGACATCGCGTTTGCCGGGCTGTGGCGCCGGGCGCTCTGTTTCGCGGAGGTCCGGCATCTTTACCGCGATCTGTTGGCGCCGTTGCGCCGCCGACGGTCGTTTGCACGCACGATTGCCGCCATCGGCGGACCCTATCGCGCCGTCGCAGGGGATACGTTCCGTACCGGCGCGGCCGCAGGGGAACCGTTCCTGTCCGGCCCCGCAGCCGGGCAAACCTTCCACACCGGACAAACGACAGGACAAATCCATGGCTGAAGCAATCGATATCCACGGTTCCGCGCTGAAGAACGGATCGGTTACGCTGCTGGCACGCGTCGTCGGCGAAGACGCCCAGCCGGTCACGCAGGCCGACATCAGCTCGGCGAAATACTCCGTCTATCTGCTCGACGATGACGACCCCGACAGCCGGACGGCCGTCACCGGACACGCCGGCGTCGCGCTGGTGGTGGCCGACCTGATCTTCGACACGCTGCAAAACGATGACCTCTGGACCGTCGACGAGGTGGGCTACAACCTGCGCCACGTGCTCGATGTTTCCGCCAACCAGGCCTTTGCGATCGCCGGGCGGCGGTACCTCGTCGAGTTCGAGCTGACGGCGGCCGCCGGCCAGGTCATTTTGGTCCGTTTCCGAATCAACGTTATTTGATGCAAAGCCGCGACCAGTGGCCGCGGTAAAACGAAGAGACACGCTACGAAACGAGAAAACCGTGTGATTGTGCTTCCGGCAACAGAGGCGCGGAGACCGTTATCCAGGGTCTCCGCGACCACTGAGGCTGTGACTTTTTGCGATTTGGCTGTAGGGAACGCCCTCT
>CAZJRB010000031.1:0-59147 GCA_964547995.1 uncultured Planctomycetaceae bacterium
CGAATTCTAACAAAACCACCTCAAACCACCGACACTAAATTCCCGCACGATGCTACGCCGGAAGAGGCGGAAACCATGTTGTTCGCCGAGGTCTACGACGTCGCCGATCTGGTCGTCTGCCGCGATTCGAAAGGGCAACTCTGGGACGACTACGACACGCTGACCGACGCGATTATGACGACGGTCCATCCGCACAGTTGGGATGCGGTCGGCGGCCCCGGCGCGATCGCCGGCGCCACATACGCCTCGGCCAAGGTCCTGGTCGTCTCGCAGACCCGCGACGTCCACAGGGAGATTGCCGAGGTTCTGAAGAAGATGCGGGGCACGATGCCGAAGAACGGCGAGGCGGAACCGCCGCTTCGGGAGCAGGGTTACAGCGGTGGGGTTGGCCAAGGTCTGGGGACTCTTCCGCAACCGCAGGACAGTTCGCCCCGGCAGCAGCAAGATTCGCCGGGGCCCCAAGAGACACCGAAGTAATGCGTTTAGCGGGCGGGCCTGCCCGCCGTTGGCGTTGTGAAATCTCTCCGCCGAAGAAAGCGGTGGGCAGGCCCGCCCGCTAAACAGTGTGAACCCTCAACGCATCCCGGGAGCACCGGCCGGTTATGAAATCATCCATGCCCCGATTCTTCCTGGTGATCGACTTTCTGCTCTGCGTGGCGATTGTCGCGCTCGTGCTGATCTGTTACGAGCGGGACAAGAACCAGGCACGCCAGGTCGTTCGCGAAGTGCTCGACGCCCGGCAGCCAGCGGAGGAGAAGCTCTCCATCGAGCAGCAAGCGGCTACGGAAGAGCAACCGCCGAGAGAACCACCCGCCGGACCCGCCCGCAAAACGTCGCTCGGCGCGGATCCGTTCGCTCCGCCGGGGTTCGATCCGTTCGCCCCACCGGGAGAGCAACCGCCGGAGGGGATCATCCCGTTTGAAGACCTGAGGACGCTCGGCGACGAGGAACCCCGGGACCGCCGCCCCGAGCCGTTGCGCGAGCCCACGCGGCTTCTGCTCCTGGCCAGTCCGCCGGGCGGCCAACTCCGCACGGGCCGCGAGGCCATCGAAAAGGCCCTGGACGAACCGATTACTGCCGAGTTTGACGATGTGTCGTGTCGCGACGCGATCGACGCGGTCGGCGAGCGGTGCAACGTCAAGATCGAGGTCGACCCCACGTTGCCCGACATGCTGCCGATGCGGTACTCGTGCGTGCGGCTTCCGCTTCGCGACGCCCTGACGGAAATGCTTGCGGAATCCGGGCTTAGCTGGACGATCCGCGACGGGGCCGTCTTCGTGACTGATAACGAGAAGCTGGCACCGGCGTTCGAGACGAAGGTCTACGCAGTCGGCGACCTGGCGGCCGTCCGCGATGAGTCGGGCGGGGTGACGTACAACGTCGATTCGATCGCCGAGGCGGTCGCCGCGTGCGTCCGGCCCGGCTCGTGGGACACCGCCTCCGGCGAGGGCAAAATCAGCGCCGCGGCGATCGGCAACGTCCGGGCGTTGATCGTCCGTCAGACACCGGAGGTCCACGCCGAGATCGAGGCCTTTTTGGCCCGGCTCCGCCGCATCGCCGGCGGCAAACCGGACGAGCCGGAGGATTCGCCCCGCCGCAAGCTCGACAAGGCACTGGCCGGTGCGGTCTCGGTCGATTTCACCGACACGCCGCTCGACGAAGCCTTGGCAGAACTGGCCGAGCAGTCCGGCGCGGAGATCGTGCTCGATCCCCGGCTGGCCGTTGGAAGCGACACCCGGCGCGAGCGGCGAGTGACAACGCGTCTGTCGGAAATCTCGCTGCGGGCCGCCTTGCGGCTGATCCTTCGCGATCTGGATCTCGCGTATGGCGTGCGGCGGGACGTCATCATCGTCAGCACGCCGAAACGGTTGGAGGAAGAAGCCGGGAGAGAGTTGTACGTCCGGTTCTATCCGGTCGGCGATCTGGTCGGTTCGGACGATGCCACGGGCCGGCTGCAGGATTTGTGCGATTTGAGTTGGATGTGCTGTGCCCGGGTCCACGCCCTCTCGTCGGACAAGCTCCAATTGCTCGTCGTCCGCCAAACGGACGAGGTACACGAGAACATCGCCGAACTGCTGGTCGGTCTGCGCCACATTGCCAAGGAGACGGCGGCCGGCCGCAAGGACGCCTGTTGGCCCCGCTACCCCGGGGCGACGACCGAGGCCGGAATCGCTGCTTCGGATGCCTTGCTCAAACCGGTCACGTTCGAGTTCGACGAGATGCCGCTGGCCGATCTTCCGGCGGTAATCCGCGACCAGTGCCGGATCAACGCTGTCTTGGACCGCAAGGCGCTCAGCGACGTGGGAGTAGGCGACGACACGCCGATCACCAAAGACCTCAAGGGGGTCTCGCTACGGTCGGCCCTGACGTTGATATTACGGGAACTCGACCTGACGTATCTCGTCGAGGATGGAGCCCTGGTAATAACCACGCCGGAAGAGGCCGAAACACGGTTATCCGGGCGGATCTATTCCGTGGCGGGCCTGGTGGATCGGCTCATGAGGAAGAGCGACGGGACGTTGGATTACGACTCGCTTGTCGATTTGATTACGTGGACCATCCAGCCAACGTGTTGGGACACTTGTGGCGGTCCCGGGAGCATGCACGTTGCGGATTTCAAAAACGTCCGCGCGATTATCGCCTCGCAGACGATGGAGAACCATGAGGAGATCGAGGATCTGCTCGCGGCCCTGCGCCGGGTTGTCAAGCGGGCGGACGAGGACCCCGCCGACGTTGCCTGCGATTGGGTCGGGGGCCGCGGCAAGGCGGTCGAAGCGATCGAACGGGCGCTGGCCGGTGCAGTCCCGTTGGACTTCAAGGAGACACCGCTTTCGGACGTGGTCGATTACCTGAAGGACTACTGCGGCATCGAAATTCAGATCGACAAGAAGGCCCTCGACGATGTCGGGGTGGGCACCGATACGCCGATAACGTTGACTGTCAACGACATTTCGCTCCGATCCGCTTTTCACCTGGTGCTGCGGCAACACGATCTCTGCCACATCGTCCAGGACGAGGTCCTGTTGGTCGCCACGCCCGAGGAAGCGGAGATCCGGTTGTCGGCGCGGCTCTATCCCGTGACCGATCTGCTTGGCCCCGTGAGCGATCTGCCCGGCGAAAAGGAGTGGGAGGGCGCGTCGATGACCGAGTTGATTACCGGTACGGCCCATCCGACCACGTGGGACTGCGTTGGCGGGCCGGGCAGCATCGCCGGCTTGGGGTTCGACAAGGCCCTGGTGCTCGTGGTCTCGCAGACACAGGAGACACACAAGGAAGTCGCCTCCTTGCTGGCGGCCATTCGCCGCGCCGTCAAACTCGTTGAGCAGGGCAAGACCACGCCCGTCTTCGCCGACCCGCAGCAGGGCTCGGACGGGGCCGAAGCCGTCCGGCGGGCATTGGCGAAAAACGTTTCGCTGGAGGTCGAAAACACTTCGCTCGCCGAAGCGGTTGCCGAGTTAGGGAAGCAGGCGGGCGTGAATATCCTGTTCGACCAGGGCGCACTCACCGTCAAGAACATACGTGAGGTACTCGAAGACGTGGACGTCTGGCCCGATAGGAAGATCTCGATCAGGGCCAAGAATGTCCCGCTCCGGGCGGCGCTGAAGCAGTTGCTCGAACCGCTCGATTTGACGGCCGTCGTCTGTTGCGAAGCGCTCATAATTACCTCGCCCGACGAGGCCGAAACCTGCATAACGACGGCCGTCTATCCGATCGGCGACCTGATCGTCTGCCGCGACGAAAACGACGAGTTGTGGTACGACTTCGACACCTTGTGCGAAGTGATTACGGCGATCCTCGAGCCCGCTACAACCGGCAGCGCGAGGGTCGGCGGGCCCGGCTCGATCGCTGGTGTTTCCTTAGCCAAGGCCCGACTGCTGGTCGTCTCGCAGACCGACGAGGTACATCACACGATTAACGATCTACTGGCAAAGCTGCGTGCGGCGGCCGAGAAAGGGCCGGGCGACGCCAAACCGCCGCGAAGAAAACGCCCGCCGAAACCGAAGCCAATGGAACTACCGGCAGGGGCGTCCCAGGGCGGAGGAATGGGAATGTTTTGAGGTTGCGAGCAACAATGCAACTATTACGAAGAAACATAATGCTGCGCACCGTGCCAAGTGGTCGCGCACGGTGCTTGTGGATTGGCCCGATCCTGCTGCTGGTCTGTCCGTGCGGCGTCTTCGCAGCCGAGCCGGGGCCGGGGGACGACCCGTTTGTGCGGGAAACGGTCGATCCGTCTCGACAGCCAGACGTTGTCCCAAGGAATGCCCGTGATCCGTTCAGGCGTCCGGAAGCCGAAGCCGAACAAGTCATTGAATTCGCCAAACGATTGTGCAAAGTTACCCTCTTGGCGAAGCCGTCCGATCGCGGGGCGGCCGGCGCCGAAGCGGTGCTTGACCAGCCGGTCGCCGCACAGCTCAGCGGCGTGTCGGTCGGCGAGGCCGTCGACGTGCTCGAGGATGTCTGCGGGATCAACGTGAGCTTTGATCGGATCGCACTGGACGAGAAAAGAGTCCGGGAGGACCTGCGTGTTGCGGTGTTTGCCGGGCGGATCTCCGTCGGCGGGCTGCTCGATGCGATTCTGCTGCCGCACAAGCTGGATTGGGTCGTCGAGGGCGACGGGCTCCAGATCACCAAAGACGAGCGTGCCCGAGAGTTCAAGACGACGAAGGTCTACCCGTTGGGCGACCTGATCACCCGGCGCGACGCCGACGGTTTGACGACGCACGACCGCGAGGGGCTGCTGGAGATGATGGGAGGTTTTGGTTGGGAGGCAGCCGAACAGGGCGAATTCCGCATGATCCTGTCAAACAACGAAGCCAGTCTGAGCGTGACCCATCACCGGCGGTTTCACCGGTCGTTGGCGAAATTGCTCGAGCATCTCCAGGCCGCCGCCGCGGGGCGACGACCGCCGAGTAGTCCGATCCGACGGGCATTCTCGCAGAAAGTAACCGTCGATTTCGCGAAGATCCCCTTCACGGAAGCCGTGCGGAGGCTGTCGGAGCAGACCGGTGCGAATATTGTGCTGGACTGCGGCAACTCGGACGAATTCGTGGACGGCTCCGGCGAACTCGTAACACTTTGCATGCGGGACGTCTCGCTCGGCCTGGCGCTCGAAAGGCTCCCGGGTCGCTATAGCGACCTCTCGCCGGTGGCTCTGGACGAGTTCGTGCTGATGACCGAGCCGAAAGAGGACCACGTGCAACCGAGGGTCTATCCGATCGGCCATATCCTGGCGGTCCGGGATTCCGACGGAGAGATCACCGAAGAATTCGAGACGTTCGAGGATGCGATGTCGTCCACCGTTGCACCGACCACCTGGGAACGGGTGGGTGGTTTCGGGGCGGTTCGTCCGTTATTCATCGGCCGGCTCGAGGCAATGGTCGTTGTGCAAACGGAGAATACGCATCGCGAAGTGGCCGATCTGATCGCCGGGCTGGCAAAGATACGTCAGGACGTCCGGGCCGGCCGCCTGGCCCCCTGTTACTGCCAGCCGCCAAAAACGCCTGCAAGGCAGGCCGTCGACCGAGCGCTGAAGCAGAAGAGGATTACCGCGTCCTTCGCCAATGCGGAGTTGATCAAGGTGGCCGGGCAACTCAGCCGGCGGTCCGGGGTGTCGATTGTGGTGGATTGGTCGGCGTTGGACGAAATCGGCCTCGGCGCCGATACGGCGGTGACCGCCGAGTTCAACAGAGAGCCGCTTCACAGTGTCTTGGCCCGGATTATGCGGGCGCTCGAACTTGCGTACCTCGTCGAGGACGACTATGTGCTGATTACGACCGAGGAGTTCGTCGAGTCGCAACTGCCCGCACGCCTGTACCCCGTCGGCGACTTGATTGACCGAGAGGACGGGGCATTCGTGCCCGACGAGGAAGGCTATCTGGCGAAACTCTTCGCCTGGGTTGTCCAGCCGAGGACCTGGGGCGCGGCCGGGGGGGAAGGCGACGTTTCCTGGATGCGAATGGAGAAGGAGCCGGTTCTCATTGTCCGGCAGACGGAGGAAGCCCAAAGGGAGGTGCTGGGGCTCCTGACCGCGCTGCGCAAGATCGACCGAGCGGCCGCCGCGGGCAAATGGAACACGGTCTATTCACACTACGAACCGACGCCCGGGCAAGTTGCCTTCCGGAAACTGCTCGACGAGCAACTTCCCCGAAAGGTCTCGCTGAACCTAGACGGCATGACACTGACCGCGGCGATCAAGCAGATGACCAAGCTGACCGGTATCCCGATGGACTTCGACAAGAGGGCCCTGGACGACATGGGCATCCCCCTCGACACCATCGTCTCGAAATGGCGCGAGAGGCCGGTCAATGATGCGGACGCCCGCCCACCGCTGCAATTGCGCGACGTGCCGTTCGAAAAGGCCTTGGAGCGTGTGTTGAAGCCGCTGGACCTTACCTGGGTGCCTTGTTCCGAACTGATTCTCATTACGACGCCCGAAGAGGCCGAATGCCGGCACGAAATGCGGCTCTACCCGGTGCCGGATTTGGTGGGAACCGGCCCCAAACTCCCCGCGCTGAACGCATGGGAACCCATGGTTGCAAGTCTCATGACGCCCAGCGGGTTCGACCCGATCGTCAAGAAGATTCAATCGGCCGTGGCTCCCGAGACGTGGGACACGGTAGGCAGCCCCGGTGCGATGGTCGGCATTTCACTCGGCCACGCGCCGCTCTTGGTCGTCTCGCAGACCTTCGACGTCCATCGCCAGTTGGAAGCATTCCTTGAAAAAGCGCATGCCGAGGCCCGACGCAATCCCCGGAAACCATCGACGGAGAAGCGGAGAGTCAGGGCAAAGCAACATTTCAAACCGATAGAAGAGCAACAACCATTCTTCTAAACATGAAGCTGCTCAGAGGAACGATGATGCGTGTCTTGCGGAAACGCGTTGCGCGGTGCTTGAGGATTGGCTTGATGCTGCTGCTGGCGAGTTGGCCGTGCGGCGTCTTCTCCGCCGAGTCGGGGCCGGGGGAGGACCCGTTTGTGCGGGAAACGGACGATCCGTTTGGGGCCCCGGGTGACGGCTCCGATCCGTCTACACCGGCGAGTGCGGACCCGTTTGGAGATGACGATGCTGCTGCGGATCCGTTTGGAGGCGGCGGTGCTGCTGTGGACCCGTTTGGAGGTGACGGTGGTGCTGCGGACCCGTTTGGAGGGACAGACGATCCGTTCGTGCTTCCCGTAGACGATTCTGAGCCGTTGCGCGCCCCAAGTGACAACGTTGACTCGTCTGGGACCCCGGGCGGCGATTCCGATCCGTTCGGGGGCGACGCACTCGAAATCGAACAAGTCATAGAATTCGCCAAACGCTCGTGTAAGCTCACGCTCTTGGCGAAGCCGTCCGATCGCGGGGCGGCGGGCGCCGAAGCGATGCTTGACCAGCAGGTCGCCGCACAGTTCAACGCCGTCACGGTCGGCGAGGCCATCGACGTGCTGAAAGACGTCTCTGGGATCAAGGTGACCTTTGATCGGATCGCCCTGGACGAGAGACGAGTCCAAGAGGACCTGTGCGTTGCGGTGTTTGCCGGGCGGATCTCCGTCGGCGGGCTGCTCGATGCGATTCTGCTGCCGCACAAGCTGGATTGGGTCGTCGAGGGCGACGGGCTCCAGATCACCAAAGACGAGCGTGCCCGAGAGTTCAAGACGACGAAGGTCTACCCGTTGGGCGACCTGATCACCCGGCGCGACGCCGACGGTTTCACCACCCACGACCGCGAGGGGCTTGTGGAGATCGTTTATACCTTCTTTCCGTACGGAGTAGGCGAGGTGCGCGTCGATCTGTCGAACCGGGAAGCCAGCCTGAGTGTGACCCACCACCGGCGGTTCCACCGGGAGGTGGTGAAGCTGCTCGACCGGTTGCAGGCCGCGAAGGGACGCCGGCGCTCGCCGATCGGTCCGATCGAACGGGCCCTGTCGCAGAAGCTGTCGGTCGATTTCGTGAAGACCCCTTTCTCGGAAACCTTGCGGAAGTTGGCGGAGCAGACCGGTGTCAACATCGCGCTGGATCACGACATGCTGGCCGACCTTGGACTCGATGCGAACGAGCGGGTGACGCTTCGCGTCAAGGATTGCTCGCTGCGATCGGTGCTTGAGTTGCTAACGGACCAGATTGACAACGGACTCTTGTTGGTCATCTGGGACGAGTCGGTGTTCGTGACGGGCGACAACAAGGAGTCACGGCGAATATGTATGCAACAGAAGGTATATCCGGTCGGCCATATCGTCGCCGTGCGGGGTCCCGACGGGAAGCCCACGCAGGATTTCGAGACGCTGCGGAAGATGATTACCTGTTCGGTCGCGCCGACCACCTGGGAAGACATCGGCGGTTGCGGGATGATTTCCTCGGTACCGGTCGGCGGGCTCGATGCAATGATCGTCGTGCAATCGGAGAGTGTGCATCGCGAGATCTCCGACATGCTCGCCGCGATGGAGAAGCTACTCCAGGACGGTCGGGACGGCCGGCTGGCCCCTTGCTACGATCTGCCGCCGAAAACGCCGGCAAGGGAAGCCATCGACAAAGCCCTCAAGCAGAGAGTCACGCAGTTGTTTATCGAGGAGGAGCTTAGCGACGTGGCCGAGCAACTCGGCCGGATGTGCGGCGTCTCGATCGTGTTGGACCGCAGAGCACTGGAGGACGTAGGCGTTAGCACCGATATGCCGGTCACCGAGGACATCAAGAATCTGCCGCTCCGCGACGCCTTGGTCCGCATCTTGCGGATGCTCGACCTTACGTACGTTGTCGAAGACGAGCACGTGCTGGTGACGACTCCCGAAGAGTCCGAGATGCGACTGCCCATACGGCTGTACCCCATCGGCGACCTGGTTGAAAAACAGGGCGGGGCAAACGAGCCCGATGATGAAGAATACCTTGCGGATCTCATCACCTCGATTATCCGGCCGACGACGTGGGACCATGTCGGAGGCCCGGGCAACCTTGCCTGGATGCGAATCGGCGAGGTGCCGATCTTCGGAATCGCACAGACGGAAGAGGTCCACGCGGAGGTGCTGGGCCTGTTGACCGCCTTACGCAGGATCTCGCAGGAAACCGCTGCGGGCAAGTGGGAACCCGTCTACTTCCCCTACGAACCCACGCCCGAGGAAACAGCCTTCCAGAAGCTGCTCGAGCAGCAGCTCGCCAGGAAGATTCCGCTCGACTTTCGCAACACGACACTGATCGCCGCGATCGAACAGTCAAGCGATACGACCGGCATTCGGATGGAGTTCGACAAGAGGGCCCTCGACGACGTCGGCGTCGGCACGGATGCGCCTGTCTCGTTGCAGGTGCGCGACGTGCCGTTTGAAGAGGCCTTGGACCGTGTGTTGAAGCAACACAATCTCACCTGGTTCCCGTGTTCCGGGTTGATTCTCGTTACCACGCCGGAAGAGGCCGAATGCCGGCTGGAGACGCGGCTCTACCCGGTGCCGGATCTGGTGAAACCTCCCGATGAATCGGCAACCGGCTCCTGCGAACCGGGAACTCCGGTGAGCGAGTTCGACGCACTCATCAAGAAGATCGAATCGACCGTTGCTCCCACGACCTGGGACGGGGTAGGCGGCCCCGGCGCAGTGGCGGGCATGTCGTTCGGTCGCGCGCCGGTCCTCGTCGTCTCGCAGACGTACGATGTCCAGCGCCGGGTGGCAAGATTCCTTGAACCGTTGCGGGCCGAAGCGCGAAAGAACCCCGGTGCGGCCGGTCCTCCCGACGGCGATTCGAGGTAAGCCCGCCCTCGACCGCGAGCGCAAGGCTGTGCGGATGATGACAGTCGGTGCAGTTGGGGCGCCGGTCCTTGGGGGGCTTCTTCGGCCGGATCTCGCCGGGCCGGTCACACTCGTGGCATTCGCCGCAAAACTCGTCGACTTCGTTGGATGGAAAGAGCCGATCGGGCTTCACCTCGTTGTTCTCGTCGGCAATGTGCCCGTCGCTCGGGCCATGGCATTTCACGCACCCGATCTTTTCCTCTTTGTAGTGGACGCTCAGCACCAACTCGTCTCCCGAGTCGACGTGACACCCTTCGCACCCGGCGAAGGGGTTTGCCTCCGGCTCCCCGGGTTCGTCAGCGGGTTTGCCTGCCGAAGCAACGGCCGTAACCGGCTTTTCAGGAGCTTGTCCGCCCGGCGAAGCAGAAACCGTCTCGGTTGAAGCGGGAGTCGGCTCACCCGATGCTTCATCAGCGCCGGGATCTTGTGCCATGCGGCCACCGGTGATCTTCCGGCACGAGGTACACGCGACCGGCAGCAATAGCACCAATATCAAAAGCCCCCGCACTGTGTGCGGGGGTTCTCGCGACGGTCCGGGTTTCGTTGGAGATTCAGAGCAAGCCCCCGCGCACAGTGCGTAGGCTTTTGAAGAACTACGCATGCAGCCATCCCTCTTCCAGCCAGGAATTCGGCCGGCACGGGGTGTTGGCGGCGAGTTTTTCGAGCCGCTCGCGGGCACCGGGCGTCAGCGGCGTCCACGAGGCGCTGAAGTTCTCCTTCACCTGTGCCAAGGTGTGTACGCCGCACGTGCAGCAGTCGACGTTCTTGTCCTCCAGCACGAATCGGATCATGTCGCGGGGCAACCCGGCGTCGGCCCCTTCGAGATCTTTCTTTTTCAGCAGCGAACCCCGGGCAAACGGCTTGATCGTGACGATGCCCAGGTTCTTCTTCTTCGCGGCCGGAAGGATCTCCTTGGCGGCGCGGTGCCGGACGTTGTACGGCAGGGAACAGACGTCGAAGTAGTCGCCGAATTTCTCGAACGCCTCGAGAAAATACGCCGGCGTGAAGTGGCAGCCGAACCCGGTGAACCGGATCTTCCCCTGCTTCTTCAGCTTGTCCAGCGCCTTGATCGAATGCGACATGTCCCAGTAGCCCGACAGCTTGGTGTCGTTCGCCGTGTTGCAGAGCATCAGCACGTCGATGCGGTCGGTCTGCCACATTTTCAGCCGGGACTCCGTCCACGCGAAGACCTCCTTGACGTCGTTCTCGACACCCTTCATCTTGTGCGAGACGCGGACGCTGATGATGGCGTCGTCCCGGCGTTTCAGCCGTTTCAGCGCCTCGCCCGGGACGAGCGACTCTTCGTGGGGCGTGCAGGAATCGAACCAGTTGACGCCCATCTCCAAGCCGGCGCGGATCATTTCGGTGGCTTCGTCGATGTTGACCTTGCGGTAGACACCGTTACCGATGGGCACGCGCTTGTAGGCCCAGCTATGGCCGCCGAAACCCACTTCGGAGACTTTTAAGCCGGTCTTTCCGAGCGTGCGGTGTCGGACTTTGCCGCCGGAAGCGGCCGGTTCGGCCGCGGCGGCTTCGCTGAGCAACGTCGCGGCCACGGAGCCGGCAACGGCCTTTTGTCCGACGTCTTGCAGGAAGCGCCGGCGTGACGCTCCGGGTTTGGATGGTTTGGCCATTTCCCATGTCCTCCAAATGCGGTTGTGATCGCAGAAAGCTATTCCCGCGTTCTCGGGAACCGGTTTCCCAAGCGGAGGATCGCGAGCACGGTTTCACGGCCGGCCGCCGGCGGTCCGGCCACGCTCCCCTTGGGCAAATAGATCACCTTGCTGACCAACTTGCCGGCCAGCGCCTGGTCGATCTCCTCCTGGGTGATTTCGACGGTAATGGCATTGTGCGCAAGGTACGCCAGGCTCCGCCAGTCGGGCGGAAGGACCTCGAACGTGCCGAACAGCTCGACGCCGTACCGGCCGGGCAATCGGGTGAACTTCAACGCGTAGCCGTAGCCCATGCCGAAACTCTGCCGCCCCGGCGCCACCAGCGGCGCCGAATCGTACTGCCCCGGCTTCGTCACGTCCCATTGCACGTACATCCCCTCCAGCGCCGCGAACTTCACCTGGGCCCAATGGGCCATGGTGTAGGCCGGAGTCTTGTTGTAACACTGGGCGTTGGCAATCGCCGCCACAAGCAGCACACAAGCAGTCGCAATGAGAGTTTTCATAGAGCACCTCCCGGTTGTCAATCCTCCCAATCCAGCATACCGGAGTGCAATCAAGAATTCAACCCTCCGGCTCCCCTTTCTTGGGGGACGCGGACAGGAGACGGCCAGTCACAGTCGCATCGAACTTCTAAAGGAATTCGCCCGCAACCTCAAGGAACAGATTGATGGTGTTTTTGCCCACTGCCACGAGAGCTAACGGACTACTCCGGCAATGCCCAGATGCGAAGTCGGTCCTCCGAGATTCCCGCGAGCAACGACCCGTCGCTGCTGATTGCGATGTCATCTCCCTCGTCGCATTCTGTGGGCAACATCACGCGGTAGTTGATTGCCAGCGTCTTCAAGTTGACTCCAATTGCGCAGTTCGGGTAGTACGCCGCCGTGATCCGCTCTGGCCCGAGATGCAGCGACTTCAGCCGTTTCGACCTGTCTATGCCTTTGAGGATGACATCTCGGACACGCCCGGTTTTCGCCTCAATGATGGAGACACCGGACGGGATCTCGCTTCCGGCATAGATCAACGAGCCGTCTTCACTGAAGACCACCGTTTCGGCGTCGCCCGCGGCGTCTGTCGAGTACAGTGTTTTCCACGGTCGCAGGTTCCACATCTCCAAGTGATCGTCAACGAACACGGCAATCGACTTGCCATCCGGAGAAAACGTCGGCACTGGCGAGTAGTCGTAATTGCCCGATTCATACGTCACGATTCTCTGTGACGTCACATCGATGATAGCAATCGCTCCGCTGTCTTCACCTCGCAGACCACAGGCAACGTACTTGCCGTCCCAACTGTACGCCAAGTCGTTTGCGTCTGCGGTAACGTCCTCGATAAGGTCGATCCGCCCGATCACTCTGCCTCTGGCCACGTCCCAAAGGAGAATCTCCGATCCAGCCTCTTTCCGTCCCTCTTTTCTTGGTCCGCAACTTGCAACGAACCGTGAGTCCGGCGAGACTTTCGCGCAGTGGCACGGGCCCGTGTGCTCCTTCTGCCGCCACCGCCACTCATGGTTCTCGATATCCCAGACATGCACCTTCTTATCCCACGTCGAAACAGCCAGCAACCCGTTGTCCTGCGAGAAGTCGAGCGTCTGGCACCCAGTCCGAAACGATTGGTCAACCAGTATCTCTGCCGTCTTCTCCTTGACGGTAGCTTTCTTCGCGGTCTTCTTGGCACCTTTCTTGACAGTTTTCTTCGCGGTCTTCTTCGGGCTCTTCTTGTTGGCCTTGGCCTTCTTGGCAGGTTTCTTCTTCGCTTGCTTCTTCCTGACGGCCATAGTCCACCTCGGCAAACCTGTGAATATCTGGTTTTCGGGAGTTTTCCGGATACGGGACGGGATATCCCGACAGGCATCGTCGGCAGTATCCCAGCCCCAACTGATTATCTTTCACATAGCCGTTTCCTGTCAAGAGTTCTGTGAATCTCGCTGTCGGGAAGGGGTGCTTATACCAGGAACCCACCCTCCTCGACGATTCCTTCTCGTCCTTCCCTCAGGACTGTCTTTCTCCGCGCTTGGTCCTCTTGACCAGTTCGGCAACCTTCCCTTCATCGACCTCAATCCCCAGCCCCAGGCCGCTGGGGACTTCGATCTTATCGCCTTTGATCGCAAGCGGTTTGGTCAATACGCTGGCGCCCAGGAACTGCGGGCCGTTCAGCGCGGCCGGCTTCGTAAGCCCGTACGCACCGTAGAGACCGAGCGTTGCGGCCAGCGAAATGTCGGGGTCGCAAAGGCCGCTGCCGAGCCACTTCAGACCGGCGTCGCGGAGGATCTCGATTTGGCGTTTGGCCGAGACCAATCCGCCGCACCGAGATGGCTTCATCGCCACCCCGTCGAGCATCTTCAGCCGGATGAACTCCTTCAGCTCGACCGGCGAGACGACGCCTTCGTCCATGAAGATCGGCAAGGCCCCCTGCCTTTTGAGTGCCTGATAGCCACTGAGCCGGTTGGGCTTCAGCGGTGCTTCGAGCACGTCGACACCGGCGTCGGCCAGCTTGGGTGCGGCTTCAAGTGCCGTGGCCGGGTCGTAGCCGCCGTTGCCGTCGGCCCAAAGGAATCCGTCCGGGACCAGCTTTCGCACGCGGGCGGCCAGTTCGACGTCGAACTTGGGATCGGGCGCGACCTTGATGTTGAAATTCCGGTAGCCGCGTTTCCGGCCGGTCTCGATCAGCTTATCGGTCTCGTCAATCGTCCGGGCGTTGACGGTCCAACTCAACTCGATCGGCCCGCCGCGCGGCCGTCCCCACATCTCGGCGAGCGACTTGCCCCGAAGCTTCCCGGCCAGGTCGTGCAGTGCGAGGTCCATGCCCGCCCGGGCGATGGGCATCCCCGTCGTAAAACCCGGCGCCAAGGCCCCGTCCATCGCGGCGTTTGCCCCGGCGATGTCGGTCGGATCGCGCCCGACGAGCACCGGCGCGAAGTGATCCCGCAAAACGATCTCCGAGGTAGCCAGCGTCTCGTAACTCCAGGTAACGATCGGCACGCTTTGTCCCCAGCCGACGGTTCCGTCATCGGCGGTTATTTTCACGATGACGGCCGCCCGTCCATACGCTCCGCCCGGCCCGCGGAAAAACTTGAAGTATCCCACGGTCGGGTACCGCACCGGAAAGAGATCGATTCGATCGATCTTTGGATCGACGTTTTTCGCAGAGGCAACCGCCGCCGATCCCGCGATCGCCGCGGCGGAGGAAGCAAGAAATCGGCGTCGAGTCACGGTCGGTTGCTTCGACAAGGCAATCCCTCCTCTTCACGAATCATCGGACTATTGCGCGCCGTTTTGCCCAGCCAGGTGTGGAAGTCACTCAACCGGGACGGGGACATCCGCATCCTGCTTCACCCGACGCAGGGTTTTTCACTTTCCGTCTTCCTTTTCTGGGATCTTTTCCAGCAGTTCCAACAACACTTGATCGGCCTCGATTCCCTCGGCCTGTGCCTCGAAGTTGACGATAATTCGGTGGCGCATGGAGGGCAAGAAGACGCGGCGGACGTCTTCGAAGCTGACGTTGTAGCGGCCGTCGAGCAGCGCCCGGACTTTTGCCGTCAAGGCCAGGGTTTGTGCCGCGCGTGGGCTCGCGCCCCAGCGGATGTACTGATTGGTAATCGGCTGCGCCAATTCGCCTTCCGGATGTGTCGCCAGCACGAGGCGGACAATGTAGTCCTGGACGTGGGCGGCCAGAATCACTTCCCGGACCAACACCCGCCACCGGAGGATCTCTTCGCCGTCCATGACCTTGTCGGGCTCGATCATCTCGTCGCGGGTGGTCCGTTCGATGATCGTTGCGAGTTCCTTGCGGTCGGAATAGCCGACCACCAGCTTGAACAGGAAGCGGTCCAACTGGGCCTCGGGCAAGGGGTAGGTCCCTTCCTGCTCGATCGGGTTTTGGGTGGCCATGACGAGGAACGGCTGCTTCAACGGGTAGCGGACTCCGGCGACGGTGACCGTGCCTTCCTGCATTGTTTCGAGCATTGCCGATTGTGTTTTCGGGGTCGCCCTGTTGATTTCATCGGCGAGGCAGATTTGGGTGAAGATCGGCCCTTGCTGGAACTCGAATGCCCGGCGGCCGTCGGGGGTTTCCATGACCATGTTGGTGCCGAGGATGTCGGCGGGCATGAGGTCGGGCGTGAATTGGATGCGGTTGAAGTCGAGGTTGAGTGTTTTGGCCAGGGTTCGCACGAGCAGGGTTTTACCCAGGCCGGGAACACCCTCGAGCAGGCAATGCCCGCCCACGAAAAGGCCGGTCAACACACCGTGAATGATCTCTTCATGCCCCACAATCACCCGGCTGATCTGCTCGCGGACCGCCTTGTAGCGATCGACGAACTCCCGGGCACGTTTTTCCATCGTCTCGGCAATACTCATGGGTTGGTCGGGGGTTAGGGGTCAGGAATTAGGGGTTAGGGTTCGTGGTTGAACGTTCGTAGTGTCGCCGTCAGGCGGTTGATCTTGTTCCCAAGCTCCGCTTGGGAACGCACTTTCGGCCCAACTCGCGACGCGGAGCTTCGCACGCCCGGGTTCCCAAGCTGGAGCTTGGGAACCAGAGGCAATTCGCTACTCGCTATTCACAATTCGCTACTTCTTCTTATCTTCCCAGGCCTTCTTCTTGGCCTTCAGGAGTCGTTCGGTATAGCTTTCTGTTTCGGGTTTCTCGCCGCCGATCGAGGGTGTTTCGGTTTTGGGGTGTTCGATCGGCGGGGAGGTTTCGTCGAGGGCGTCGAGATCGGCGGGTTCGCCGGTTTCAGGCATTTCGAAGCGGACGGCCCCGCGAAGCTGATCGATACGGCTGGTCACCTCGGCCTTGCGGCTTTGCAGCCGGCTGATGTACTCGGTCTTGGCGGGTTTCGGCTCGCGGCGAAGGATCCAACAGGCGACGGGCGCCACAACCGGTTCGACCCATCCGAAGCCGACCTGCACCCGGCGGAAGAAGACGTCGAAGAAGAACAGGCAAGCGGCAAACAAGACCACGTAGAACCAGATGTCCTGGCCGGAGGTGGCCTTGGGAAGATCGTGCCTGAAGCTGTTGATCGCCAGCGGTTTCTTCTTTTTTATGTCCTCGGGGTCGGGCGGTTCGATGATCCGGCCGGGCTTGCCGCCTTTGGGGACCATGCGGACCAGTTCGTCCAACAAGGCATCGTTGGTCGGCCGGGGGCGAAACTCGTCGGAATAGGGCACGTTGATGCCGGTCCGAATGAGGGCGACTTCCGGCTTTCCGTCCGGGCCTTTGGGGTTTTGCGACGTGATCGTGATGAAGTAGCTACCCGACTTTGCCGCGGGCAGCGACCCGACGTATCGCCCCGGGGCGGCCTGTTCCATTCGTATCGGCACCGGTTTCAGGTCGGGTCCGACGGCGGTACCCGACATTTCGAGAAAGTTCAGAAACTCGTCGTCCTTGTCGAGTGCGTTGACCACGAATTGAACCCGGTCGTCTTCCACGTCGGCGGCGACGGCGAACTTGGCCGTTTCGCCCGTCGGCCGCATCGACCAGCGGATCATGTTCCCGAACAGCGAGTCGTAGACCTCCGGCGCGACCCAGTCGCTGGTCCATCGCGATCCGTCGTCGCTGGTGAACGCGACCGCTCTGCCGAGGCCGTAGGTCCAGCTCGCCAGGATCGTGCTGTTCCGCTTTCCGGGCGGTGCGGGCGAGATAAGCGACACTTCGACCAGCGGGTTGTCTTTGACGCTGGTCATCACGAATCCCTTGATCGGCGGCAAGGGATCGGGCAGATCGTCGATCATTTCGTGGGGGAATTCCACCTGCGGCCGGACTTCCTTTTCGTACAACAGCGACCGGGCGACACGTCGGGCCTCGCGCTGGAAGATCCGCGGCAGGGCCTTGGCGTTTCTCACCGCGTAGTACTTCCCACCCGTCTGCGACGCGATTCTCGCCAACAGGCGGCTTTCGGCCGGGCCGTGCGCCCCGACCGCCACCGTCGAGATCGTCACCTTTAATCCCGCGAGTTGGTTAATCACGGTGTTCGAGGGGGGCGAGGGATCGCCGTCGCTGATGATGATCATGTGCTTGACCGAGACCGCGTTCTGGTCGTCCAGCTTCTTGAAAGCGGCGGCGGCCATCCTCATCGACGGGTCGAACTGCGGCATGTCGCTCGGCGTCATTTGGTCGATCAGGGCGAGCATCTTGCGCTTGTTGCCGCGGATCTGAGCCAGCCCGCCTTTCCAAAGCCACCGGTCGGTGCCGACCCACTGAAGCACCCCGCAGTAGTCCTGGCTGCCGAGCACTTCCAGTGCCTTGTGGGCAACCACCTTCTGCCAGCGGTTTCCCTCGGGGATTTCGCAGGCGTGCAACAGCATGACCAGCGCACCGCGGGGGACGACCTTGGCGGCCTTGATCTGGAAATCGACCGGCATGGCCTTTTCCAGTTCGGAGCCGGTCCAACCACCGGCGCCGAAGCTCTCAGGACCGCCGATCACCACCAGCCCGGCGCCCATCTGCTGAGTGTTGCGCACCAGCATCGCGATCTGCTCGTCGCTGAAATAGACGTTCTCGTTCGTCGCCCGGGCCACGTTGTCCAACACGACCGTATCGTAGGGCTGCAACTCGGCCAGGGAGGAAAAGAGTTCGTCGCTCCACTGTTCGGTCACTTCCAGCTCCTGCATCCGCAGTCGTTCGGCGAGATAGCTTGTCGGCGGCGGCCCGCCCCCCCCCTTCTTCTCTCTGAGTTGATAGTCCCGGACCAGCAGGACCTGGCCCTTGCCGCGGACGTGTGTGAAGGCGGTTGCCCTGTTGTTTTGCTGCATGGTGTCGTCCGGTTTCTCGCCCGGCTTGACGTTCGCTTCCCACTTGTCGGGGACGAACTCGGCCTCGTACGTATAGAAGCTAGGCGAGTCGATCTGCTGGCGGATGGTGAAGACTTTTTTTCCCGGCGGGAGAGTTACTCTCTGTTCGCTGAGGAGTTCGGTCTGACTGCGGAGGGTTTGTGAGAGTTTCAGCCGTCCCGAGACTTCACCGGTTTCTTTGCCGTGGGGCCGGGCCGTGTTGGTGACCACGACTTTCAGGTCGAAAGGTTGCCCCCGCCGGACATCGCTGGGGATCGACAGCCGCTCGACGATCACCTCGTTTCGCACGCCGTAGCGGATCGGCATCACGTCGATCCCGACGCTGGTCTCGGCGGCCCCCCGGGCCTGCTCCGATCCGTCGCCGATGGTCTGGTTCCCGTCGCTGACCAGCACGATTCGTTTGGCGGCGTCTTCGGGAAAGGAGGCTTGGGCCAGCTTGATCGCACCGGCAAGGTTCGTATGATCCGGGTCGAAGGTGCTCTCGACCTTCATCACCTGGACGTCATCATCGAAGGGCGGTATTTCGATCGCCGCGTCCCGCCCGAAGACCACCACCCCCACCAGGTCCTGGTCCTCGCGATGCTGCAAGATCTCGGCGTTGACGTAGTCGACCATTTCCTTGCGCCGCTCGGCCGGGATACTCAGCGACTGGTCGAGCAGATAGATGACCGTCAGCCGATCGCTGATTCGAACCATCTGCACGTCGGCCAGCGCAAATATCAACAGCATCAACACCAGGCTCCGCAGGCCGATGACCACCAGCTTCCGTATCCGGCCAAACCCGCCCAGGCTCCGCAGGCCGAACCACCACAGCACCGGCAGCAGCAAGAGCAGCAGCAGGTACCACGGGGCGCCGAAGGATAGTTGGTAGGGGAGCATGGATCGGAGGTTTAAGAGGTTAGGGGGTTAGAGTCTTACGTCACAACTGCTGTGCGCCGCGCATGCATGTCTTCTTGCGGGGATATTGCAAATTGCAGATTGAACTTTCTGCTTCAAGGCGGTCTTCTGTCTGGGTGCTCTGCGGAACCCCGGCACGCAGTGCCGGGGCTTTTGTTCAAATTCCTCGCTCTATCCACTATCCACTTCCCACTATCCACTTCCCCACTACATCCTCACCCGCTGTACCCGATGATTATTCGTATCCAACACGTGGATTCTTCCTCGGCTGTCGCGGACAAGCGCCCAGGGGTTGAACAGTTGCCCTTCCCCTCGGCCTTCGGCGCCCCACCAGCCGAGCGATCTTCCGTCGGGGGTGAATTTCTGGACGCGGTGATTCCCGTATTCGCAGACGTAGACGTTTCCGTTGTCGTCGATCACCAGATCATAAGGATAATAGAGTTCCCCCGGCGCGTCACCCTCAGACCCCCACATTTTGAGGAGATTCCCCCCGGTATCGAAGACCTGAATACGGTGGTTGCAGGAGTCGGCCACCCAGATGTGGTCGTTTTCGTCGATGGCCATGCTCTCAGGGCGGACAAACTGTCCCGGCCCTCGGCCGTGCTCACCCCACTGCAACAGGAACTCTCCGTCGGGCGAAAACTTCTGAATCCGGTCGAATTCACCCATTTCGGAGATGTAGTAATTGCCTTGCGAATCCTGGACCGCGTCGCGGACGAGGTGGAACTCCCCCGGCTTCTCGCCCAGAGTGCCCCCGATGGTTTTCAGGAGCTTTCCCTCGGGCGAATAGATCAACAGCCGGTAGTAGTGGGTGTCGGCCACGAGGATATTGCCCTGCCGATCGACCGAGATCCCCGTCGGCTTGCCGGTCTTGTACTCGGGGGTCCGCCAACTGCGAATGAAGTTGCCGTCGGTGTCGAAGGCCTGAATTCGGGCGGTCATATCAACGATGTAGATACGATCTTGCTTATCGATGGCGATGGCGCGGGGCTTCTGGAACCGGCCGTCGGAGATCCCCCGCCGCCCCCAGATCTTCTCCAGATGGCCGATCGAGGTCCGGTCGGTGTCGCAACCGGGAACCGCGACCAGCAGGAAACAGAAAACGGGGATGGAAGTGGATCTCATGATTTCACGGGAGATGTCGCGGGCGTTCCTGGGGGAGAATCGGCATCTCGGCAAGCCGCCCGATATTCCCCCTCCTTTGAGCGTACACGGTTTTGCCGGTTTTTGCCAGACGTCGGCGCAATACGGACTAGTTTCCGTTGAAAGGGACGGGCTTGCCCCCGGCCAGGATGACGTCAGGGCGTTTATAGACGGCACAGCCTTTAAGCCGCGTGGCTGGTCTTATCACGCCGAAAGTATGGGTACGCCCGCCTCCAGAAGCACCCGCCGTGCTCTTCTCGTACTTCCAGTCCGACTTCACGAGATAAGCAACGTCAACTCGCCATATAAGAACCGACTTCTTTGGCTCGATCTGCATCGTAGGATCGATCAGGTATCGCCACACGATGTACCATCCTTCATGGTCATAATGTGATTGAATGGCCCAAGGACGTATACTCCCTTTAGATTCCAGTGAGTATCGGGACGAGTTTCTTCGAGCACTGGTACGATGTCGAAGATCCGGGAATCGCGTTTGAGCGATATCGGTGTGGCGCACCTTTTCGTAGACACTGTGGACGTCCAACGCGCGGGTGCCGAAGATGCCCACGACGGCGCTGAACACCATTTTCTGCTCGAAGTACAACTCGACCAGATCGGGCAATTCCTGTTCGATATAAGCGATAGATCTTCGGATGGCAGTAGTGGTCAGCCCCGGAGGTAGTTTCACGGAATCATCGAAATTTTGTTTTCGAGCCATTCGGGCCATTCTCCGTAACTTCGAGCGAGAAAAGTCTGGGAATCGCTCCAATCGCCATGCTGAAGTACTCGGGATCGATTTCAATCCCGACACTTCTCAACCCTATTGCCGTTGCAGCGGCGATCGTTGAACCTGCACCCATGAACGGGTCGAGTATGATCCCTCGGCCAAGCGGGAGAGACGCCCTAACAAGCTCTCGCATGAAGTGCTGCGGTTTCAGCGACGGATGGGGCGCGAGAGAGTGCTCTTTCTTACGCGTCGGCAGCGAATAGATGAGGTCTCGAAACGGCTCCTTCTCGGAAATGCGCCGCAGTCCGCCGGTCCCCCACTTGCGCAGATTGTCCTGCACTCGTCCTTCGCACGGCTTCCTGAAAAGACCCCAAGGTTCCCAACAGGACTTCGGCATCACCGACACATCGCGGAATTCCTCGTGGGCGTTCTTGGGTCTGTCACCTCCTCGCAGACGATGTACAACGCGGATGATCTCTCCGCGCGGCTCGAATCCCGCCCTGATGAACGGTTCATAGACCAGGTAGGACACAAGAGGATTTGTCGCGACGAGAAGATGTGCTCCGGGCACCAAGACCGGATACACCGTTTCGGCAAACACTTGGAAGAAACGAGCAAGAGACTGCTTGTCCCGAACACTGAGAACAGTAAAACGCGGCAAAGGGCGTCGTTTCGCACCATCAAACGAAGGCGGAATGCGCCATACCCCCCCCTTTCCAGCCTTCATCTTCGCTAGCTCTTGTGGCCGGTATTCAAGAAGTCCGTAGGGTGGGTCCGTCACAACGGCGTGAAAAGAGTTGCGCCGCTGTTCTCGCAACCATTCAAATGCGTCGGCATTGTGTATGGTGTAGAGTTTGTCTCTAACGAACTTGATCGCCACCGCCCCCATCGCCTTTTTCCCATCAAGGAAGTTGCTGGTCTGGGATCATTATGGTCTTCTTCCGGTTAAGGTCAACCTTTTCTCTGTCTGGTGTCTCGACAATTCCTAGAATCTCGCCCTGTGACTTCCGTCTGCCTGGTAAACGTACCCCCCATTCTTTCGCCCCTTGACGGCTGGGCGCAACGGCCGGTATAGTAACGGTTTCGGTCAATTTTCGGGATGTTGGGAGCCTGGGCTGTTTCATGCCGGTCGTGATTGACGTTCGCAATTCGGAGGACTGGCGCGATGTGGTGCATCGCGCGGTTCAGGCCCTGGTAGAAGGAAAGCTGGTTGCGCTGCCGACCGAGACGGTCTACGGGCTGGCGGCCAGCGCATTGGACGAAGAGGCGGTTTCGCGGCTGGTCCAGGCAAAGGGCCGCAAGGAAGGCCACCCGTTCGCTCTGGCCATCAAGAGCGCCGACGAGTCGCGTGACTTCGCTCCCGACATGAACCCGCTGGCGCGGCGGCTTGCCCGACGCTGTTGGCCAGGTCCTATTACCCTGGTGATCGACGGCTCGCACCCCGAAAGCCTTGCTCGCCGGCTCCCGCCGGGGGTGCGGGAAGTTGTTCTGCCTCAGACGACTCTGGGGCTCCGCGTACCCGGCCATCAGGTGATGCTCGATGTGCTGCGGATGCTGACCGGGCCGCTTGTGCTAACGAGCGTCAACCGGACTGGCTTGCCCGAGGCCGTCACCGCCGAACAGGTCGTCGATACCATGGGCCGGACCATCGACGTGGTGTTCGACGACGGCCCTTGCCGCTTCGGTCAACCTTCCACGGTGGTCCGAGTAGATGGCGACCGTTACGCAATCCTTCGCGAAGGGGTCGTGCCCGGAAGAACCGTAAAGCGGCTTGCCAGCATGTTGATTTTATTGGTTTGCACGGGCAACACCTGTCGGAGCCCCATGGCGGAGGTTCTCTGCCGCGATATGCTGGCCGAGCGACTCGGTTGCGGATTCGACGAATTGGAGGAACACGGAATCATGGTGATGTCGGCCGGCATTGCGGCGATGATGGGCGGCCGAGCCAGTCCCCACGCGCTGGAGGCGGTTGCGGAACTCGGCTTCGATCTCAGCGGTCACGAGACCCAACCGTTGACCGATACCCTGGTCCGCCACGCCGACGTCATCTACACCATGACGCGATCGCATCGCGAGGCGATCGCGGCCCAATGGCCGGGGGCGGCGGAACGCACCAGGCAGTTGTGCGGCGATGGTGCGGATATCGCCGACCCGATCGGCGGCCCCGTCGAACAATACAGACAGTGCGCCGCCAGAATCCGGGAAGAACTGCCCCGGCGGCTCGAAGAACTGGATTTACCATGAGAATTGCAGTCGGCACCGACCATCGCGGCTTCGCCATACGCTCGAAGGTGACCGAGTTGCTCAAGGGGCTCGGCCACGAAGTTGACGACGTGGGCACGTTCTCCGAAGAAGCGGTCGACTATCCCGATGTCGCCAAACTCGTGGCGGAAAAGGTGGGAGCAGGCGAGGCCGAGCGCGGCATCCTCGTCTGCGGCACCGGGTTGGGAATGTGCGTCGCCGCCAACAAGTTCTCCGGCGTTCGCGCCGCCCCGTGCCACAATGACCTGACAGCCGAAATGAGCCGCCGGCACAACGACACAAACGTCTTGTGTCTTTCCGCCGACCTGCTGGGCGAACGGCTGATCGACCGGATGATCGAACTGTGGCTTTCCACCCCCTTCGAAGGCGGCCGCCACGCCCGGCGTGTTGAGAAAATCCGCAAACTAGAGCAGGAGAACTGAGGAACAGGGAAGTAGGGGATGAGGGATGAGGGGAAACAGTCTCTAAGGCGAGCGGCAGGTGAAGTTTTCCCCGCAGCTACGGTCGCCAGACCGTGGATTGAATCATCTGGCGACGGTGGCTACGGGTAAATTCTCTTCCGCCGCTCGCCTAAAAGGATAGCCGCCTCTTGTCCCCTCACCTCCTCATCCCCTCCCTCGCTCCTGCCCAACTTTTCCAAAGATTCGGGTCATGCGGCGGCCCGGTGGCGGTTTTGCGGCTTCCGGGTGAAAAAAATTCAAGGAATCGCCCCCGCCTGCCGCCCGGGTGCTTGGAAACTCCGGCGATTCTTGGTACAGTTGATGCTTAGGGCAGGATCTTTGGGCCAAGGTCTTCATGGCGTCGTAAGCGAGAACGAGAGCAGCCCCTTCCATGTTCAATTTCAAATCCCGTCGCCCACAACCCGATGAGGTCGAGGAGTTGCTCCGCAACGCCGAACTTCGCGACGAGTTGGAGCGGTACTTTGACGAATCGATCACGCGGGTCAACATCCAACATCTCACGCTGGCGGCCGAGAACGACTTTCTGGCAGCCATGCTCGCCTGGGAACAGGCGCCCGTGCTGCCGATCTACCGTTGGTTCGATCCCGAGTTGCGGCCGCCGCGTCCCAACGCCTTAAGCGACGAAGACCTGCACGGCATCCTTTGGGAGGTGATCCGCAAGCTGTTCCAGAAGCGGATCGTGCTGGACTTCACCGACCACCTCAGCGATCGCGATCTCTACTGCATGATCTTCCGCGACATTCTCCCTGCCAGGGAGAAGAAGATCGACTGGCCGAACAACTACCTGCACTGGGACTGCACCGGCGCCGACGGCGACCCGGAGATATGGCTCCGCTACTACGCCGGCGAAGAGGCCCGGGAGGACTGGGCAACCACGTATCGCCAGCCGCTCCCGCCCGCCTGCACCCCGCCCTATCCCCGCGAGTTGCCCCGCGAGCCGGGGACATAAAGCCGCGACCAACGAGGCTGTGACTTTTTGGAATCCGGTATCGATTCTCTGTAGGGAACGCCCTCTGTGGCGTTCCGAGAACCAGCGACGAGCGTGTTCCCGGGGTTCGGAACGCCACAGAGGGCGTTCCCTACAGTCAAATCGCAAAAAGTCACAACCTGAACGGTCGCGGCTTGTGCTGGAAAGCGACGATCCGTTCACGCACCACATGTCCTGGACTCATCCCGTGCCGGGGTATTCACAGCCTTCCGGCTCGATGCAAACGGCCGGGCGGCCTACAACTACCAGGTGCATTCAATGCCGCCGGTGGCACCGTGGCAGAAGAGCGCGCCGCTGCTGTTGTTCTGGCCGGAGAGAAAGTTGTTCGAGGCCAGGGCGACGCCGTCGAGCCACAGCATCTGATAACCGACCCGCAGGGCAAGTCGCTGCGTGAGTTCCCAGGTGGCCAGGACATCGATTTCTCCGAGGAATGCCGTGCCTTCGAAGGTGCTTGCATTCAAAACTGGAGGAGTTCCGGGAATGAATTCCACCCGGTTCATGCGGTCGCTGTAAACACCAATCCGGAAATCGGTATCGATCCGCAGCGGACCGCCATGATCGTAGACATCCAGAAGCGCCCCCAACTGAAACCCATACATGTTGTTACGGGTGTCGACATCACGCCGAAAGAAAGGCGCCGGTTGAAGGTAATCGAAAGTCTCATTCAGTTCCACGTAGCGGAAACCCACCAGCCAGGTAATGTACGGAGTGGAAGGACGAGGCCATCGCACGTTGATTTCAGCGCTATACAATTTGCTGGCGTAGCGGGCTACGGAACTGGTAGGAGGCACGACGTCGAAATACCCCCTGGCCGACCATCCGTCAATGCCCAAGCAACGGACCTCCAACTCTCGCTCATCACTCATTGCGCGGATGAAGTCGATCTGCCAGCCGGTCTGGTTTTCGAATTGGCGCACCCCCTGTTGAGTACCGCCAAAGTAATTCGCAAGGGCCGCAAAATCCAAAGGCGAACGGCTCAGGAAAACCGCGTCGGTCGTGATCGTCCAGCAGGGCGCGCAACACGTCCCGCAACTCACGCTACTGCAACTGCTCGAGCAACTATCACAAGCCTCCAAATCAACGTCATCCGCCTGGTCGCGATCCGGCATCGGCTCCAAAAACGGCATCGGGGTATCGTACGCGGGATCTTCAGCCGCCGTCGCCAAGTCTGTCACGAGAACCGCGAATGCGAAAATTGCGAAAGCCCTCATGTCACTTTCCTCCTTGAAAAACAAGCGCCTTCCTTCCTTGGAAGTCTAAGAGCAGGAATCGGCTCATTTTTTCCGATAGAATGAGAAAATTCGATAGGACCGGAACGACCGGAATATCTGACAGGGGCCCCCAAGACCCCCTAGCTTGACATCCCCGGTATTGCGGCGCCTGCTGGGGGGCCCGGTTTCTGCCGGTCGGTGAATTCATGCTAGAATCGAGCGAATGAACGCCCCTCTTGCAAGACGCCGCCCACTGCTGCTCGGCTCGGCCCTGGCCGCGGCGGCATGCGCCGCCGCGCTGCTGGCAACCTCGCCGACGCTGCCGATGACCTGGGACGAAGGGAATGCGATCCACCGGGCGTCGCAGATCCCCGGCAAGTGGCTCTACACGACCCGGCTGGAAGGCCACCCGGAGATCGAGGGCCACCCGGCATTCTATGGAATCGTGATCGCGTTGGGGCGTTGGGTTTCCTCGGGTTGGCTTCCGCCGCTCGTGGCGGCCCGGTTCGGTCCGATCATGCTCTTTGCCCTGGCGGCCGGCGCGATGTTCTACCGCATGGGGCGCGACTTCTCGGTTGCCGCGGCCGCCGGGTCAGTCGCCTCGTTGATCCTGATGCCGCGGATGTTCACCCACGCCCATTTCGCGTCGATCGACGGGCCGCTAACGAGTTGTTGGATTCTTGTCTGGGCAACGTTCGTACCGGCCGCCCGCGGTAGGGTTGTGCAGGCCGAAGTCTCGGAAACCGCGGTGCGACGGCGGATGAACTGGCCCGCGACGCTCCTGTTCGGAATCACACTCGGCATGACGCTGGGGAGCAAGGCCACCGGCTGGCTGGCGCCCGTGCCCCTTCTCATCTGGGCAGCCGTCTATCGCGACCGCACGGCGGCAAAGGTGCTCGGCGTCGGGATGCCGATTGCCCTGTTGACGTTTTTTCTGCTCAACCCGCCGCTCTGGCACGCCCCGATCGCCCGCTGGCAGGAGTTTTTCTATTTGAACTTCAACCGGTCGGCCACGGGCTTGAACATCCCGACTTGGTTCCTTGGGCGGATGTACAATCTCGACTATACCTTGCCCTGGTACAACACGCTGTTCTGGACGGGCGTTACGGTGCCGGTAGCGATTCTGGCGCTTGCCGGCGTGGGAATCGCTCGCGCCGTCGGCCGGCGCCGCACCGAGCGGCTGGCTGTGCTGTTGTTGGCCAACTGGCTGATACTGATCATCGTCAGGGCGTTGCCCGGCACGCCGCCGCACGACGGCATCCGGCTCTTCCTGCCGGCGTTTGCCTTTCTTGCCGCACTGGCGGGCGTGGGCTGCGGCGTCGTGCTCTCGTGGAGCAGAAACGCGTACAAATCCCCGCGCCGCGTCCGTGCCACCGCTGTTCTCCTGCTGCTGCTCGCCATCACCACCGCCGGGAACCTTTTCATCTACTCCCCGCAGTGGTTGTCCTACTACAATATTCTGATCGGCGGTTTGCCCGGTGCGACGGCCACCGGCATGGAACCGACCTACTACTGGGACGGGCTGGACCATTCGGTCCTCGATTGGCTTCACGAGCAGACGGACGAGGACGAGCGGATTCTCTTCGGCGCCAGTTCGCCGGAGAACTTTGCGCTGATGCGCCGCTGGGGGACACTCCGCCGCGAATGGTTCGTTCCGGACCCGCGTGCATCCTACATCGCGGTGGACCGCTACCGCTGGTACGTCCTCCAACGCCGTCCGAGCGGCCTGTCCGAGACCGATAAGTGGCTTATCGAGAACGCCGAACCAGCCCACCGCAAGACGCTGCTCGGCGTGCCGCTGGTGGAGGTATACGCCTGCGAAGACTACCGGCAGGCGTGGGCGGCAACCACCAATGAGGACTGATTGGTTGCTTTCCCCGACCATTTTGGGATACAATAGGTAGTATGGTTCCTTGGGGTGAGAAGACACGTTCCGTAGCCATGTTCCGTCGAATAGCCGTCCATTTCGAGCGTCCGTTTGGAAAACAACGGATCGGGGCGCGGAGTTGGTGGCTGGGGGGAGCGTTCGGGCTGGCGGCGGTATTTTCGTCGGCGGTTGCCGGCGCTCAGCCGTCGGATCGCAAGATTCGTTCCATCCTCGATATGATGGCGGCCCGTCAGCAACGGTTCGATTCCAGGGCGTTGCACGACTTGGGGCAGCCGGGCCTTTCCGCCGTACTCGATTTCCTCCTGCCCGATACGGCCGAAGAGACGACGATTGATGTTCCGGACGAGACAATCGCCCGGCTCGTCGAACAACTCGGCGACGAGAGCTACCGGGTTCGCCAAACGGCTTCCGAAAAGCTGCTTGACATGGGGCCTTCCATTCGGACCGCCCTGCTGCCGGCGATTGAAAGCGAAGACGCGGAGATCCGTTGGCGGACAACGCGGATCCTGCGCCGATGGTCCGGTGCCACGGACGAAGACAAGAACCGCTACATTCATGCCTTCTCCGCCTATGTCAGTGGGATAAGCGACGACGAACGACTCGATGAGCTCGTCCGGCGGACGTTGCTCGCCTTCAAGGCCGGTATGCCCGAAAACGGAAGCGGAAGGAAAACCATCCTCATCACCTCGATTCGCGCAATCACCCGATCGCGGAAGAATCTGCACGTCAACCGGCTCAAACCGCTTCTGGAGCACGAGGACGTCAACGTCGCCGTGCTCGTTACCCAAACGGTCGCGTCGGGATGCGGAACCACTTTCCTTCCGGAGTTTCTGCTCGACGCGTTGGACAACGGACGGGACGAGGTGGTCGAACAGGCGATGCTCCGCACGGTCAACAGCACCGACGCCGGGCGCAACGAAAAGATAAAACGCCGTCTGGTCAAGATCTTCGAAGGGGACAACGAATCGCTGAAACTCACGGCCTGTTACCCGTTGATGCGCAATCACCGCTACCCGCCGGCCATCGACTACCTGCTTGAACAAGCCACGAGCAAGGACCTCAGCCGTGCCAATCGAGCGCTTATGTGGCTCGGCGATTCTCGCAACCGCGGACAACCGGTATCGAAGAAAATGCTCGCTACCTTCGACGTATTGCTGAAGTCGGAGGATTGGAGCCGGCGCCACCTCGCTTGCCGGATTCTGTCCATGTACTCCGGCGAGGAGGTCGTCAAACGGCTCATCCCGCTGTTGAACGACGAAAAGGCCGCTATCGGCACCGAAGTCGGCAACGGCCTGCTGCGCCAACAAGACAAGAAGATGGTTCGCCGTCTGCTCGGCGAAGCCGCCAAGCAGCACCCCGACGAAGAGGTTCGAAAGAAAGCCGCCACGGTGCTGGAAAAAGTGAAGGCCGGGCGGTCGCATAGTGCGGATGATCCCTTTGCAAGGTAATGCCCGAACCCTGCCCGCCTTGTGGAGGAAACGGGAAGGGGGCTGGGAAGTCGGCTACCGGGCTGTTATTCTGTGGAGGCGTTGAAATCTCGGGGGTTTCGGGCCATCTTGGCACCGGAAGAGAGGTTTCCGGTCCCCCTCGGCTGCGGTTGCCCAACCCCGAGGCGGCGTGCTATAATAGTGGTTTGCACTGTAAAGCATCCGGGACGCAGATATCCCAGCTACCCCAAGATACGAGACGGTTTTGCCCATGTTTCCCTGGTCCAAGAAACGACACCGCCGGAAGATTCGGGAACAGTTCTTCCCCAAAGAGTGGGATGCAACGCTCCGCGAGAACGTCTGGCAGTACTCATGTATCCGCCGCGAGATGCACAAGAAATACCACGACGACCTGCGGATTATCCTTGACGAAAAGGAGTGGGAAGGCTGCGGCGGCCTTCAGATGAACGACAAGGTCAAGGTCACCATCGCCGGCCAGGCAGCCATACTGCTTTTGGGAATCGAGGAGGAGTTCTACTTCGATCAAGTCAAAAGCGTGCTAGTCTATCCCGACGCTTTCTCCGTACCTGAACAGTTCCAGGATCAAAGCGGCGTTGTTGACCCGGACCAGACGGCCTCGGGCGAAGCGTTTCAGAGCGGCCCCGTCGTCCTCTCCTGGGACAGCGTGTTGGAGGGTGGGTGTGACCCTTACAATGGACATAACGTTGTCATCCACGAGTTCGCCCATCAACTCGACGCGCTCAGCGGCGAGATGGGAGGAATGCCCCCGATCTTTGACGAGGAAGAAGCCCAACAATGGGTCGAGGTCTTCGAGCGGGAATTCCAGCGACTCGAAAAGGCCGTCCAAGAAGAGCAACCCACCTTACTCGACGAGTACGGGGCCACCAATCGCGCCGAGTTCTTCGCCGTCGCCACCGAGTGCTTCTTCGAACAATCCGAAACGCTCCTGGAACTTCACTCCGAACTCTACGGGACGCTGAAGAGCTTCTACCGGCAAGATCCGGCCCAATGGATGCAGTAGCGCAAAATGGATCTGCGCAGGCCACTCAGGTCGATCCCAGAAATACACCAAATAGGGGGAGTCTGTTTTGGCCCAAACTGCCTGGGAACCCTGGCAGTATCATACCCGAAACTGTCTATTGAAACGCCTTATTCTTCCCAATCTCGGCCGATTGTCACTCCAACCCTCAAGGTGAATCCACCCGTAAAAAGCATGGGGCAACCACCCTCTAGAGTTAGTCCGGGCATTTTGAAGCAGTTTTCTCGACCATAACGCTATGGCCTTCTCACGGGATACTTTACGGCGGTGGTATCCGCTAGTATGATCTTCGTATTCATGTTACCATAAACGGAGTCAATGGAACAATCCCGGTGGACTTCTCCAAGGGGATGATGTAGCGGTCTGTCGACTGCCGGCATCAGTGTGGCTATGGCCGAAACGAACCCAAATGCTTTTCTTCAACTCATGCTGAAGAGCAAGCTGCTCGAGAGGGAACAGCTCCAGCGCGCGTTGATCGAGATCAAGAAAGAGGCCGCCGGCAAACCCATCGCCAATATCAAATTCCTCAGCGAGAAACTCGCCGAAAAGGGCCTCCTGACCAACTGGCAGTGCGAGAAGTTGGCCGAAGGCCGGCATAAGGGGTTCTTCCTCGGCAAATACAAGCTGCTGAACCACCTTGGCACCGGGGGGATGAGCAGCGTCTACCTGGCCGAGCACGTGCTGATGCAACGCCGTGTTGCCATCAAAGTCCTGCCCAAGAACCGGGTCGAAGATTCCTCGTATCTTGAACGGTTCCATCGCGAGGCCCGGGCCGCCGCCGCTTTGGATCATCGGAACATCGTTCGGGCGTACGACGTGGATAACGCGGGCAACACCCACTACATGGTCATGGAATACGTCGAGGGTTTCGACCTCCAGGAAATCGTCAAGCGCGACGGCCCGCTCGACTATCCGACTTTGGCAGAGTACGTCCGCCAGGCGGCCGAAGGGCTGTATTACGCCCATAAGGCCGGCCTCATCCACCGCGACATCAAACCGGCAAACCTCCTGGTGGATCGTAACAACGTCGTTAAATTGCTCGATCTCGGCCTTGCCAGGTTCACCGACGACACCCAGGCTTCACTGACGGTCGCCTACGACGAAAACGTGCTCGGAACGGCCGACTATCTCGCCCCGGAGCAAGCGATCGACAGTCACGGTGTGGACGCCCGGGCCGACGTCTACGGCCTGGGGTGTTCGATGTTCTTCCTGTTCACCGGCAGCCCGCCGTTTCCGGAGGGCACGTTGCCGCAGCGGCTGATGATGCACCAGAAACACCCGCCGCCGAACATCCGGGAAAAACGCCAGGACGCCCCGGAGGATCTGATTAAAATCTGCCTGAAGATGATGGCCAAGAAGCCGGAGAATCGCTTCCAAACGGCCAGCCAGGTCGCGCAAATCCTCCGAAAATGGTTGATCGTCCACGGCCATGCGAGCGAGGAGTTGAAGGAAGCGGCCTTGGCTGCCGAGGCCGCACGTCGTCGACCGGCAGCCGCTAAGGGTAAGGGCGGAGCGCCGCCCCGCCGCAAGGTTGCTACCCGGCCGCGCCGCGACTCCGGCGAGGTCCGGCCCGCCCCCGATACCGCCATGCAGGAAACCCGCTCGAACATGGACGTCGATACCGACAAGCCCCGAAGAACCGCCCGGCGACCCGGCACCCGTCAGAAAGAGCTGGTCGTGGCGAAGCAAATGGGGGCGCCGCAGCAGCAATCCGAGTTCTTCATCCAAACCGGCGATTCTTCCCGAACAAGGACCCGGGGCACCACCACTGCTGCCAGGACCGCCGACGACTCGGGAACGGGCACCAAACCATACCGAAGACCCAAGAAACAAACCCCCATCGCTTTGTGGATCATGTTGGGGGCCGGCGCTCTGACCGTCATCATCCTGCTGATCGTTCTGGCGATGGGTAATGCCCCATAGCAACCCGCCAAGAAAGAAGACGGGGAGGCCGCGTCACTGCCGCTTGGGCAAAATCTGTAGACTCTCGACCGGCAATACCGCGTTGAGGCTGCCGCTCCGGAACCCCTCCAGGTCGAGCGAAACGTACTTGAAGCCGATCGTCTTCAGCTTCTCGACCACCTCGCGGCGCAACGGCTCTTCGATCAGCTTCGGTACCGCACCGGCCGCCACTTCAACGCGCGCCACGTCGCCCTTATGATAGCGAACCCGCAGCGGCTGAAATCCCCGCTCGCGCAGGAACCGCTCCGCCGCGTCGATCATCGCCAGCCGCTCGGGTGTGACTTGCTCGCCGTAGGCGATCCGGCTGCTCAGGCAAGGCGTGGCCGGCTTGTCCCAGATCGGCAGTTCCCAGTGCGCGGCCAGTACACGAATCTCGTCTTTCGTAAACCCCAACTCGGCCAGGGGGCTGCGGACCTTCCTCTCCCGCGCGGCGCGGATGCCCGGCCGGTGATCGCCGTGATCGTCCCGGTTGCTGCCGTCGGCCACCACCGCCATCCCGGTTCGCCTGGCGATCTCCTCAATCTGCCGGAGCAGCTCAACCTTGCAGTGGTAACATCGGTTGGCGGTGTTCTCCCGGTACTCGGGGATTTCGAGCTCGCCCGTCTCGACGGCTTCGTGCCGGATGCCGATGCCTCGGGCAACCTGTTTGGCTTCGTCGAGTTCGCCGGCAGCGAGGCTTGCGCTGACGCCCGTCACCGCAACGGCCCTCTTGCCCAGGGCCAGTTGCGCCGCCTTGGCCAGCACGGCGCTGTCCAGCCCGCCCGAAAAGGCAACGGCACAACTCCCATAGCTCCGCAGCAACTGAAGCAGGCGGTCGCGCTTTTCGGCGAGTTCTCTCGGCAGGTCTTTCACGGGAAGCCGGGGGAAGGGAACGTGTGGCGGGAAAAAAGGTCCTCCACCGCAATGCCGTGGTGATGGATTTTTTGGGAGCCCGTCTTCACAAAGGGGGCAACCTGGACACCGGGTTGTGTGATCCGCGGCCCGAGGGTCCACGGCTATACACGCGGCCAGTGTCATTGATTACAGGCACCCAACGGGTAAATTATCGGCTCACCAAGAGTTACATCACATCACGTACATGGTAGAAGACCATGCCCATATCTTACCAGATTTGTTCACGCTTGGCAAGGGGCGAAATGGGCCGACCAAGGAAGAAACGAAAAGGCCGCCGCAATACCCCGTTTTCCGCCCCCACACCGGAATTCCGGAAAACTTCCCACCCGGTGGACTCTCCGCTTGGACGGTTCGGCTACGCCGCCGTGCCGGTTTCCCTGCGCCACGGCCATCGCGGCGGTGCCAGAATCAACGTGACCAGCACAGCCAGTCCGAAGAGACAGTAGCAGACCGCGAACACCCACGGCGGGCCGTCGTAGAACAGCAGGTCATGCGCCAGGCGGCCCACGAAGGTGCCTTCCTGAGGTGCCTGCCCCGCCCGCATACGGAGCCAGTTTTCCAGAGTGGTCAACGGGCAAATGACCCCCGCCAGCGCCTGCAACACGACAATCGCGATCATCAGGAAGTGCATGATCCGGAACCAGAAGTTCCGCACCCAGCCCCACCGCAGCACGACCCCCGCCAAAATTAACCCCAACCCCACGATCACACAGAGCACGTACGCCAGGTGAACCACGACGACAAAATCGGCAAGGAGTCGGTAGACGTTCATGCTTCCTACGATACCACAGACGGGCAATTTATTCCCGGCTGGAAACGAAAGTCATCACATACAAAGCCGCGACCAGTGGTCGCGGAAAACGCCAAGCACCATCTCCCCGACAACATCAGTCTTCCGAATGCCACGAAGTCTGCCGTAAGCGGCGTGCCAAGCAGTTTTCGTAGCCATACGGGCCCCAAATGTCGAAATCGTATTGGGGCGGACTCAGACGGGACCATCCGGTTGATTTGCGATAAGGCCTCTAGTTCGTGCAGCCTCCGGCGTCGGTGCCCCTGCCACCATCCGAGCACCACCGCGACTACAAGGGTCAAGACGAACAATTCCCGCAGACTGAACTGCCAGAGCCGATACCGTCGCCGCCGCCAAACCTCGAACGCCGCGGCGATCACGACGATGGCCGCAGCGATTGCCGGGTCAAAGGCAAACATGCTGAAACGGAATTGCACCTCATCCCCGGTGAACTTCCACGCATCGTCGGATAGCCAAGGCATGAACCGCCAAAGCGGTTCGGGTGGTTCCCCATTGTAAAGCGTCGTCCTCTCCCACTCGATCTGTTCGAGCCACGCCCACGGCCAACCGTGGCTGTACTGGACCTTGTCCCAGGGTCCCGACGAGAACGCCAATATTGTCTTCTCGCCCGGGACAATGATCAACACGAGTACCGCCGCCGTCAGGAGCACGACCACCCAGGTCGAAAGGTGCAGCCGCCACCAGGGGCGCCGCGGCTGCTCGGGAGTCTCGGGTTCACTTCTATCAGTGGGCATGGCACGTCGCCCCGGAAATCGTTCAACAACTTCGGCAAATGCGAATGCCGTGCGACATAAAGCCGCGACCGTTGGTCGCGCCCCGTGTCACCAGAAACCAGCCCTGCTCTCACTCGGCGCGACCAACGAGGCTGTGACTTTTTGTAGGGAACGCCCTCTGTGGCGTTCCGAAACCCGGAAAACACGCTCGTTGCTGCTTCCCGGAACGCCACAGAGGGCGTTCCCTACAGACTGAACGTGTCAAACGCCAAAAAGTCACAGCCTCAACCGTCGCGGCTTTATGGGGGATTGTCACTTTTCTCGCGAAAATGTCAATCCCCAAGTGCGAACTCCTCGAAGGCGTCGGGCAGGAATTGTACGAGGTCGCTGGCGATCAGCGAGACTTCGCCGACTTCGGCCGCGGCAATGTCGCCGGAGAGGCCGTGCAGGTACACGCCGAGCCGGGCGGCGTCGAACGGCGAAAAACCTTGGCACAGAAACGCGACGATCAACCCGGTCAACACGTCGCCCGAGCCGCCGGTCGCCATGCCCGGATTGCCCGTTTCGTTGATCGCAGACTGCTGCCCGTCGGTCGTACACGTGCGGTGGCCTTTCAGCACGATCACCACGTTGCTCTGCTTGGCCAGCTCACCGGCGGCATCGACTCGGGCGTCGCCGTCGAGCTTTTGGCCGACCAGCCGTGCGAATTCGCCGGGATGTGGCGTGAGGACCCGCTCCCCGGCGTGTTGCGAGAGGATTTCCGGCTCCGTCGCCAGGGCGTTCAGGGCGTCGGCGTCGACGACCATCGGATTGGGTAGTTCCACGTAGAGACGCCCGACCAGCTCGTTCAACTCGGCCGATTGCCCCAGGCCGGGCCCGAGCCCGACGACCGTAGCCGTCTCGGCCCGTTCGAGGATGATGTCCCGCGCAGCGGCGGCGATCCGCCCGGCGTCGTCCGAAGGCAACGGAACGGTCATGTAGCTCGGTTCGGCGCCGGCAACGACGTCCAAACAAACATCCGGGACGGCCAGGCGCACGAGTCCCGCGCCGCCCCGCAGCGCGGCCATACCGGCCAGTGCGACGGCGCCGGTCATCCCTCGCGACCCGCCGACGATCAGTGCCAGGCCGAAGTCGCCCTTGTGCGCGTCGTCACGGCGTCTGGACAATCGCGGCAGCGGTTCGTCGGAAACGTCTTTCATAATTAGTCAGAGTAGCAGGCACACTCCGTGTGCCGTCCGCAACGGAACATTAAATGCTGCACCAATCTGCAGGCCATCCTTTCCGTATGCCGTCCGCTGTGACACCTCAGCTACGGCACACGGAGTGTGCCTGCTACTTTTCTTGTCGTCTTCCCATTTTCGGTCAGCCGGTTCCCGGCTCTCGGCGTCGTCGGGCGCCGGCGGCGTTCTGGGCGATCAGCCCGGCGACGTACCCGCCCTTGAAACCCGCGTCGATGTTCACGACAATCACGTTAGCGGCACAACTGTTGAGCATCCCCAACAACGCCGCCACGCCGCCGAAGCTGGCCCCGTAGCCGATGCTCGTCGGCACGGCGATGACGGGGCAGTCGACGTGCCCTCCGACGACGCTGGGCAAGGCTCCTTCCATGCCGGCGACGACCACCGCCGCGTCGGCCTCTTTCAACACGCCCAGGTTCGCGGTCAGGCGGTGCGGCCCGGCAACGCCGACGTCCTGGATCAGATTTACTTCGGCCCCGGTCCAGACCGCCGTTTCGCGGGCCTCCTCGGCGACGGGCAGGTCGCTGGTCCCCGCCGTGACGATCGCCACGCGGCCGGCGGCCTTCTTCGCGGCGTCTTCGAGGGGGATGCGGAAGGTGCGGCCGACCGGGTTGTAGCATCCGGCGGGGAACTTCGCCAGGAGTTCGGCGGCCTGTTCGGCCGACATCCGGGTGGCCAACACATCGACTTCGCTGTCGATCAGCGCCTGGAATATCTTCCTGATGGCGTCGACCGTCTTACCTTCGGCAAAGACGACCTCGGGAAAGCCGCACCGGCGGTGGCGGTCGATGTCGACCTGGGCCTCGCCCACGTCGGCCACGCCCGGTGTCTTGAGCTGTTCGACGAATTGATCGACCGAAAGGTGGCCGGCCAGCAACTTCGAGGCGAGTTTTTCGAGTTCGTGTGGGTTCATCAGAGGGGATCCTCGAATTCCAAGCGGGGCTAATCTCTCTATCCTAGCGGAACGATCCCTCGGAGGGAACCGCCGCCAAGCGGTCGTCGGCGTTCGGGTCCGCGCTTGCTGCGCCCTAAAGCCCCCGCACTGCGTGCGGGGGTTCCTCCGGAAACTGGAAGAACAGCAGCATTTCTGCATCCAACCCCCGCACGCAGTGCGGGGGCTTTTTCAGAACAGCACAAAAACGCCCGCAATCAAGAACGCCCACAATCAAATCCCCCACAAGAAGGGTCTGGAACTTTTCCTGCTGTCCACACGTCAAAACAAGGTTCTGGCGATCTCCGGCTGCCCGCGGATTTGACGCGTTTCTTACAAGCTCGTGACATGGTTTTGACCACCGGCCGCTCGCCAAGACATAGAATGACCGGTGCGTTTTCGAATCTTGTTGCGGCCGCAGGCCGCAAAGGCATTTCCACTTCTTCTGGACCCCCTTAGGAGGAAAGCGATGCGAAGTATTCCCCCCGCTGCAACCTGTTTTGCCGTACTGCTTCTGGCCTTGGCCGCTCCGGCGATCTTGCCGGCGGCGCCGGCCGAGGTACCCGGCCGGGTGACCGATGTGACGCTCTACCGCGGCCAGGCCCTGGTCACGCGGTTGATTCCCGTCGAAGGCGCCGCAGGAAGCCTCGAAGTGGTCGTCGGCAACCTGCCCGAACAGATCGTCTCCGACAGTCTCTTCGCCGAAGGAAACGACGGCGTCGAGATCCGCGCGGTCCGGTTCCGCACCCGGGCGGTCGGAGAACAACCCCGCGAAGAGGTCCGCAAACTGGACGAAGCCATGGAAAAGCTTGGCGAGGATATCCAGGCCGTCGCGAAGGCCCGGGAACTGCTCGCCAAGCGTTCGGCGTATCTCGACCAGCTCGAACAGTTCGTTGCCCCCACCGCCAAGATGGATCTTTCCAAGGGCGTCCTCAACGCCGAATCCCTGCAGCAGATCAGTACGTTCTCCTTCGAGCAGCGCGACGGGATCGCCAAAAAACAACTCGAACTCGACAAGAAGACGAAAGACCTGCAAAAGCAGATGACGCTGTTGCAACGGAAGCGGAGCGAGCTGACCGCCGGGGCGTCGAAGACCGTCCGCGAGGCCGTCCTCTTTCTGCAGAAGCACGCGGCGGAAAAAGGCGCCGTCCGCCTGAACTACCTGGTCAGTGCCTGCGGCTGGTCGCCCACCTACACGTTCCGCGCGAAGACCGATGCGAAGGAGATCGCCGCCGAGTGCAACGCCCTGATCCAGCAGATGACCGGCGAGGATTGGAACAACGTGGCACTGACCCTCTCGACCGCCTCGCCGGCCCTCAGCGCCGCAGGCCCCGGCCTAGCTCCGTTCCCCGTTTCGCTGGCCAAAGGTGCGCAAACCAAGGTCACCGGCCGGGAACTTATGAACCAGTTGGCGCAGATCCGAACGAAGCAGAGCACCGCGCTGAAACTGAATCTCAACGCAATGAATCTCAGCGATAACATCCAGTCGAGCTGGACGGCCAACTCCGCCGCCAACCACTGGCAGTACCTCGAGTTGGAGAACGGCAAGGAGGTGCTTGCCATGATGGCCGATTCGGCCGGCGACAACGGACCCAGTCTCAGCTATTCGCTCGGCAGCAAGGTGAGCCTCGCCAGCCGTAGCGACCAGCAGATGGTGCGGATTCTCCAGGCCGATTTCGGAAGCGATTTCTATCACGTTGCCACGCCCGTCTTGACGAGCTATGTCTATCGTGAAGCCGAGTTGAAAAACACGTGCGACAAGGACCTGCTCGCGGGCCCGATTACCGTCTACCTCGACGGGCGGTTCGTCGGACGCGGCGAAATCCCGACCGTTGCCCGCGGACAAACGTTCGTGGTCGGCTTCGGGGCCGACCCGCAGCTCCGGGCACGGCGCGAGCTGGCCGTCCGCACCGAAGGCGTCCAGGGCGGCAACCGCGAGCTGACCTTCAAGTACCGGTTGGTGATCGAGAACTACAAGGACCAAGCAGCCGCCGTCCGGGTCTTCGACCGGCTGCCGCACAGCGAACGCCCGGCCGACATCCGCATCACGCTCGACGGCATGAAAGACCCGCTGAGCACCGACAAGTTCTACCTGCGGACCGAGCGGCCCAAGGGGATTCTGCGGTGGGATATCGAGGTGGCGGCGGCTGCGACCGGCGACAAGGTCCGGATCGTCGAGTACGGCTACACGCTCGACTTCGATCGCACCTTTGCGCTTCGCACGATCGGCGGCCCCGGCCGGGCCGACGAGGCCATGCCCGCCGAAGCCTTGCAGGAATTCGAGGGGCAACAACGGGCAAGGCTGGCTCGCTAGCCCGGAAGAATCGTTTTCACAACAACCAAAACGCCCGGTCCCAATGGTTACCTTCCACCACCGGCGCAGGCACACGCGCAGGCGCATCCCGCGCAGGCGCACGCGCATCCGCCACCGCCGCCTCCGCCCCCGCCGCTGGCGGCCGCTTCGCCGAGCGCCTGGAAGAACTCGCCGGTGACCTTGTCGGCGCCGGCGAGATTGAGGAACCCGCCGGACGGCCTGGCGACCGACAACGAGCCGGGCGAAACGGCCGAGGCCATGCCGCCCATCGTGTTTTCCGCCCAGCCGCTGAACGACGCCGATACGTCGCCGAAGCTGGTCTGCCCGTCCAACCCCGACGGGGCGGGCGAGCTCGGCCCGCTCGGCATCCCCGACCCAACGCCCCCGCGCGTCCACACCGGGTGGTAAGGCCGGCCGTAGGTGAAGACGGTCGGGTAGTGGTCGTCCATCAGGATCCACTCGAAGTTGCGGTCAATCGTCTCCTCGCGTTGGGGGATGTCGCCGATCGCGCTCGCCTGCTTGCACGCCCGGCTGATGATCGAGCGGTAGTAACTCTTGGTGTCGGAGACGTCGAACCCCTTCATCCGGGCGACGACCCGCTCGATGAGCTGCTTGACCGGCACGCTGAAGTTGATTTCCTTGACCGGCTTGCCGGGGTTCCTCTGCAAGAGGAAGAGAAAGGCGTGCTCGTACTTGTGCAACACGGTTCCGCTGCGGCGGCCGGCGTCGCGGTACTGCTTGTATTTCTCTTTGGTCGTCAGGTCGGTCTCCGCCAACCGGAAGTCTTCGTTGACGGAAACGCTCAGCGGGTCGGCCTGCAACTGCCGGAGGATACCCTTCTTGAGCATTCCGAAGATGACCAGCGAAAGGACCTTCGCGATGGGCAGCTCGAGCAGCACGGCGGCCTCCGGGGCGGTCAGCCCGCGCTTGATCCCGCCCCCTTCCACCTGCGCGATCGGCGGCATGTACTTCGACCGACGCCGCCCGAGGAACCACTCATTGAGCCCGATCAGCACGACCGCGATCGGCAACATCGCTAGGTGCCAACCGGGGCTGACGACCATCACGACCACCAGGGCGACCAACAGAACCATAAAGACCGAAATGCCGGTGCCGCCGGTAAAGCGGAAGAAGAGAAACCCGAAAAGGGTCAGGAGGACGATGCCGGCCGTGAATCGGGCCTCTTCCGACTCCTTGAACCACTTCACCAACAGGCCCCACTTGCTGATCTTGATCACGCGTTTCATGTCACGTTTGGGGAACGAGAGGCCAACTTTGTGCGGGCCGGTAAGTTTCACATTCGGCAACGCCCAGCCAACCAGGGCCCCCTCGGGGGTTTCTCGCTTCTCTGCAAAATTCACCCCCTGGTGCAAGACCTCGTCGCGCTGGACGCTCTTCGGTAATTGGACGCCGATGAGCAGTTCCGTCGTGCCGGTTACGCACCGCGAGTCGAACCAGGTCGGTGTGAACTGTAACGACGCGAGTTCCTTATCCGTCGTATCCTGGAAGACCATGTTCGGCATGTCGAACTCGACGTGGAAGGTGCCCTCCCTGCCGGGCGGAATCGCGTGGGAACCCAGGTGGACCTCAAAGCCGCAGGCGATATACGTCGAATGGCGAACCTTTGTCAGCGGCGCCCCGCCGATCGACGCCTTGACGTTGCCCAGGTTGTAGCCCTTGTGGAACGTGCCGATGTCGACGATATCGATCGCGTGTGCCCCGGGTCTGTTCTTGAACGTGATGTCATAGGCGACGTGTACCGATGCGTCCTCCTTGACCGTCACGAGCATCTGCATCTTGGGGACCTGGAACGAGTAATTCACGGCCTCGGCAAGTGCCGGAAACAACAGGAGAAGCAGCGCCGAACTGAGGGCGAAGGGCTTAAAGTATTTCATGGTCTTTTCACGTTGGCTGGTGTCTATTGCGAAGCCGCAGGCGGTTCGGCCCAGCGAGACGGATCGCGTGGGCAGAAGGCCGCCCGGGCGAGATCGTCGGTTGACGGATCGGCCGGGTCGAGTTCGAGTTGTCTTAGATAACGCTGGAAGACCTCGCCACGGCGGATCGCCGGCCAATCGTCGGCCAGGAGGTTGCCGGCGGGGGTGTACGGGCCCCGGGCGGGAATCGCCGAGCCGTCCGCTTCGACCCGCACCGCGCTGTCGCCGCTGGTGCGCGGTCCCGCGGCGATCTGCTCGGCCAGGGGTTTCCCGGGATCATGGCGCACCGTCGGATAGCACAAAAGCCGCAGGCCGTGCTCGTCGGCCGTTTCGTCAATCCAGTGGGCCGCCCGGGGCAGGGCATCGGCCGAGACCGGCCCGTCGGACGGTTGTTCTTTCTCCGGCGATGCCGGCTCCGTCGTGGCAATCGCGAAGATGGCCGCGTTGCCGACGCCCTGCTCGACGAGCCATTCGATCGTCTCGTCGATCGTCGGCGCCACCGCGGCAACCAGCGGGATTTCGGCCACCGGACAAACGTCGTTCTCGCGTGCGGCCCGGATCGCTTCGACCGCCTTGGCATGGTCGCCGGCCGCGGTCAACGCGTCGTGTACTTTCTCGTCGTACGAGAGCAACGTCACATCGAGATGATCGAGCCCGGCGGCCGCCAGATCGGCGATTAGCGTACCCTGGGCCAGCATGCTTCCCCGCCCGCGAACGCCCGTAATCAGCCCAAGATCCTCCGCCCGTTCAACCGCCAGGACGAGTTCTTCCGCGTTCGGGTCCGGGCCGGCGACGAGCGTCACGTGCGGAATGCCGAGGTCCCAGAGCCGTTCGAGGATCGGCCGCATGGAATCAATCCCGGCCATGGGTACGTCGGCCGAAAGCGGCCTGTCGAGCGGGGCCTCCTGCTCGGTCAGCGCCGGATCGGTCAGGTTGATGATCGGGTAGTTGTCGCCGGGCGTTTCCAGTGCGGCGATGATGCCGCGGACCCGGTCGATGTCGGCGGCGGCCCCGTCGGTCGAAACGCCGCGAAAGCACTTTCGTAGCCGTGTGGCGATGGTCCGATCGTCGTCACCGTCGAGGAGCCCCTTCGCGATGACGACGCCGGATGCCCGCAACCGGGCGGCCGTGGCGGCGTTTGCCAACAGCAACCCGTTGCCGGTCGAGTCGACCCGGAGATGGAACCGGACGCCGGTGCCTTCGACCTCGCGCATGTAATGATACAACCCCGGCTCAATCTCTGCCCGAGTCAGCGGCGCCGCCTTCCGGGGCGTGATGTCAAAAAGCTGTTTGAAAACCATCTGGTCATTCCTCCTCGTTCCCATGCTCAATCACGGGCACTCGTCCGACAAGCGGCGAAGGTACTCCTGAATGCTCTCTATCGGTTGTACGAGGTACGACTGGTCGGTCAGGAAGTAAGCTCTGGCCGTGACGAACGTAAGTTCACGATCTTCGACGCACCTCGGTTGGTCGAACACCCTGGCTTCATCCCAATCCCAATAACCGTGCGGATAGCAGAACCGAACGGTAACAACAACTGCCTGGTCGGGCGACGGGATCGTCCGTATTCCCATATAGAAGGCTGTACCGTCATCACAGTCCTGCAAGGTGGCAGACGCTGCTTCTCCGGAGCGAATTGCCTGGAGGGTCTCGGCAAAGGAAGACAAGCCGCTAACATAGCAACTCAAGCTGGTGGAAAATGGAAACCCAAGCGTTGTCTTAGAAACCTGCTCCGTTACAAAATCGACATGAAACCCCACAAGGTTGCCGGGATCCGCACCAATCTCCGGCCACGTTATGCCATCCGGCGTGAAGGTCAGACATGTGTTATTCCTGTTCGAGCGGAAAGGGATCTCCACCCCCTCAAACATCCACTTAGCGTCCTGTTCGTTGCTCATCGCACGCCCATGCAGAGCTTGGGGCCTGGTTTGCAAGTCAATTTACAATCTGCAATTTACAGTTTTCAATTTTCAATTCCCTCTCCCTCTCCAGCCGGCACCCACCGGCGCAGATTTGCAGATCCGGGCAGTCCCAACACCGCTCGGGCAACCCGCAGCCTTGCGGATCGGCCACGCGGTCGCGGAAGCTCCGAAACAGCGGTGATTGCCAAATTTGCTCCCACGGATCGCGAAGGATATTGCCGACCGGCGTATAGTACGACTGGCACGGCAGGACGTCGCCGTTGGGTTCGATACAGATCGAGTACTCGCCCGCGTTGCACCGCCGCGGCCCGAGTTCCAGCTCCAACGGCGAGAGCCGGCAGTACTCGGTCGGCGTGTACCAGAGGAAGCGCATCCCGAGTTCGGCCGCCCGGTCACGGACGGCCGCCAGCACCGGGGCCATGTCATCGGCCGCCACCGCGTCTTCGCCCATCTGTCCGCAGCCGGCGTAGATCATCCCGTTGACGGCGAACGTCCGCAAACCGAGGTCGTAAAGAAAATCGACGATCTGCTCGGCGTGGTCGATGTTTCGGCGGGTGAGCGTCGTATTGGTGATGGTGTGCAGGCCGGCGGCCAGTGCACTGCGGATTCCGGCGACCGTCTCGTCGAACGAATCGGCCGCGGTCATCGCGTTGTGGACCCCGCGGCGATGCGATTCGAGCGTGACTTGGACGTGGTTCAAGCCGGCGCCGGCCAGCGCGCCGGCCATGGACCGGTCGGCAAGCCGCCGGCCGTTGGTGTTCAGGCCGGTCACCAGCCCGAGCCGCCCGGCCTCGCGGATCAGCTCGGGCAGGTCGTCGACCAGGGTCGGTTCGCCGCCGGTGAAGATGATGTGCGGAACGCCGACGTCGGCCAGCTTTTCGAGCACCCGCCGCCAATCGCCGGGCCCGAGTGGTTTCATGCCGCGGCGCTGCCGCGGGTTGTAGCAGTGGCGGCAGGCGTTGTTGCAACCGTACGTCAGCGCCAGATCGACCTTGTAGGGCGCCCGGACCGGCGTGCTGAAAAGCGGCGCCCGGCCGAGGTCGCTCAGGGCACACGTGGGGCACGCATCGGTAGTGGTCGAAAGGTGCTCGACCAACGCGTAAATCGCGCAAGCTTCGTCTTCAAGCCGTTTTCGATCAACCCCGCGAAAGTGGCGCCGCAGCACGGCGACGGCCCGACCGGCCGGCGTTCGCTCCAACGCCCAACGGGCGAGCATCGCGGCGGTCGCGTTCAGGTGGATCGCGTCGGTCACGTCGACCAGCAACACACCGGCGCCGTCGCGGTCGATCCGCAGATGGATGCGCCGCGATCCGCCGGGGGGATGAACGTCGTAGGTGAACAGCCCGGGCCGCAAAGGCGATTGCAGGGCGCTGCGCAAACCGCGCAAATCGCGGCCGACGGCCCCGAGCAACCGCTGCACGAGTCGTCCGGCCCGGCCGTTTACCATTTCGGCTCCTCCTCGAGCTGGTAGGCCGACCCGCAGTATTCGCAGTTGACGAAGACGGCCCCGGCCTTCACACTGATCGACTTCTCGCTCAGGTTTCCGCCGCACGAGCGGCAGGTCATCTCCTGGACGTTCACGTCGCCGGAAAGGTCGATCTTCTGGACGACCGTGTGCTTGGTCTCCTTGGGCCGCTGCAAGGCCAGCCAAATGAGCGCCCCGGCGGAAACCATCAACACCACGCCGACGACGATCCGCATGGCTTGCCCCTGCGCGCCGACGACGAACATGATACCCAGAAATCCCAGCACGGCGGCAAGCGGGTAAGCGACGATTTTCATGGCGGGCGATCTCCGTGGGAGTCCGTTGGAATCCGCGCAAGAACAACTTGTACGATTTGCAGATCGCATCATAAAGCCGCGACCGTTGGTCGCGCCGACTTCACCGGTGGCTGCGGTTTCCGACGATGCTGGGCGCGACCAACGAGGCTGTGACTTTTTGGCGTTTGACACGTTCAGTCTGTAGGGAACGCCCTCTGTGGCGTTCCGGGAAGCAGCAACGAGCGTGTTTTCCGGGTTTCGGAACGCCACAGAGGGCGTTCCCTACAAAAAGTCACAGCCTCAACGGTCGCGGCTTTATATTCATATTGACAGTCTCTCAGAACTCCCGCAGTAGTGCAAGCATCTTCCGGTCGAGTTTGTGCCCTTTGTAATCCTCGTACTTGACGTCGGCCCGATCGCTGTCGAGGATTCCGAAGCTTCCGCGGAAGTTCCACAGTGCCCAGCCCCAGCCGGCCTCCTTCCAGAGGGTGAGGAAATCGCGTGCCCAGCGGAGGACCACATCGTGGGGCGTCTTGTTGTACGAGCCCCATTCGCCCACGTGGACGCCGACACCCTTTGCCGCGAGCTTCTTCCACGGCTCGATGCAGGTCCGCCCGAGCCACGCGCGGTCCTGCGTTTCCTTCCCCTTCTTGATCGGCCAGGTCGGTTTCGGGAAACGGGAACCGTTCACCCAGGAAGCCTGGTAGTGGGTCAGCGCCATGGGATCGTATCCGCGGGTGCTCTGGGCGATGCCCAGGTCGGCCAGCTCGAAGACCGGCTCGCGGGCCCAGCGCATGCCGTCGGAGATGATCAACCGGTTGGTGTCCTCGCGGCGTATGGCCACCACCGCCCGCCGGGCGACTTTGGCGTATGCTTCGGTCGTCGTCCGGGCGGGCTCGTTGACCAGGTCGAAACTCAGCCGCGACGAGGGAATCCCACGATAGCGCTTGGCAAACTGCGACCACTGGAAGTCGAACTGCTTCTGGGCTTCCTCATCCTTCCAGAGGTTCAGCTTCTCCGGCGGCTTGGCCACCGTGTAGCCTGGTGCCCGGTGCAGGTTCAGGCTGACGTGTACGCCGTATTTTTTGCCGAACTCGACCGCCTGGTCGATCTCCTCGAGCACGCTTTCCTTGAGCTTATACGGGTCTTCGGCATCCGTCCAAAACCGATAGTCCATCGGCAGCCGGACGAAATCAAACCCCCAATCCGACATCCACTGGAAATCCGACTCAACGTACGGTTTCTTGCCGCGGGTGAGATAGAACTTCTCCAGCAGATTAAACCCCCGCCAACGCGGCAGCTTCTTGGCGAGTTTGGCGGTTTCCGATTTCGCATCGGCCAGGGCAATAACGCCCGACATGGCAGCGGTGGTCTTGAGGAAATTGCGTCGTTTCATTCTGGAATCCTTTTCTTGAAAGCCGTGTTCGACTACTCGCTTTGACCCGGGTGTTTCGTCATAAGGGAGGGGTAGCCGTATCTTAGCAAATCAACAACCCCACGGCCACCACAACCGACCAACCGATGTGTGTAGCGTTCATGGGTTCACCTCCCCTTGATTGAACTGCCGACAACCCGGATTCTATCACGGCGGGGCGGGCGGGGACAAGAAAGACGCCTTACTGCGGGCGGCGACCGGGGGCAAGGAACTCACTCGCCGGCGGAAAACCGACTTCCCGGCCAACCCGAACCACGAGGGCGAGCCCCTGGATTTCCACTGCCCGGCGCCTGGCTCGCCCTGACAGGTGCCCATCCCAAGGCCGTGCAGTCGGTGATGCGGCACTCGACGATTACGTTGACGATGGATCGCCGTTTTCCTACAATGGCATGGAGTAATCACGCGCGACCTCGATCACAACTGAGGAGCCACTCATGCATTTCCCCACACCCTACTTGATCGCGCCGCTGAGTCTTTGGTTGCCGGCCACTTCGGCGGTATCTGCGACGGCGGATACGAAAAGGCCCAACATCATCCTCTCCATGACGGATGACCAGGGCTGGGGCGACACGAGCTACAACGGCCACCCGGAGCTGAAAACACCGAATCTGGATGCGATGGCGGCGGCGGGCATCCGCTTCGACCGCTTCTATTCGGCCCACCCGATGTGCTCGCCAACACGGGCGAGCTGTCTCAGCGGGCGAAGTCCGGTTCGGTACCGCTGCATGACCTGGGGGCACGACCTGCCGCTCCGCGAGGTGACCATTGCCGAGGCCGCCCGAACCGCAGGCTACGCCACGGGGCATTTCGGCAAGTGGCACGTCGGAGGCATCCCCCATGCCGATGGCGGAACCGGCCGCGGTTTGCCCGATAGTTTCTGTCCCAAGCCGCGGCACCCCGGCAACCAGGGCTTCGACGAGTGGTTCTCCGCCGGTAACTGGTACGACATCGGCCACAAGTACATCTACCACAACGGCCGACAGGTGCCGCCGCGGGAAGGCGACACGGCAGACGTACTGATGGACGTGGCGTTGGAGTGGATCGGCCGACAGGCGGAGGACAAGAAGCCCTTCCTGGCAGCGATCTGGTTTCCCTCGCCTCATGGGCCGCACAAGGCAACGGCGAAAGACGCGGCCCCTTATGCCAAATATGGCGAAAAGAAAGCGAACTACTACGGCGAGCTTGCCGCGGTGGACCGCAACATGGGGCGGCTGCGGAAGGCACTGCGGGACATGAAGATTGCCCACGACACGATGCTGTGGTTCTGCTCGGACAACGGCGGGGCGTTCCCCTTGTCGACGGGCGGGCTGCCCGGCGGCAAGAAATGGCTGACCGAGGGGGGCACGCGCGTTCCGGGCATCCTCGAATGGCCCGCGCGGGTGCCCAAGCCCTTCGTTACCAGTGTGCCCGCCTGCACCATGGATTTCTACCCGACGGTTCTCGACGTGCTGGACATCGAGATGCCGGACGAGGCCGGGCCGATCGACGGCATCAGCCTGCTGCCGCTGATCGACGGCAAGATGACTCGCCGGCCGAAGCCGATTCCACTCGTCTCCGGCAGAGCCGTCCGCCTCGTCGACAACGAGTACATTTTGCAGAAAGGCCGGTTGTTCCGTTTTGACGAGGACGAACGCAAAGACGTGGACGTCACCGACCAGGAACCGGAAGTCTACAAGCGGCTGACCGAGGCGGAGAAACAGTTCCAGGCATCGGTCAGGGAAGACCAGGCCGCGTATACCTTCAAGGGAAAGTGAGAACCGTCATTTGTCGTGCGGCAAGAATGAAGAGAAAGATCCAATCGTGATAGACGCCATAAGGCGCACGATCAGCGTATTTGTATGCATCATGGATAGTTGGTAACATTCCGATCGCGTGGGATTCAAACCCCCGGTCACCGTTCACGGGGTCGATGTAAAAGAACTGGCCGCCTCATGCCGCACTTGTTATAACCGTTTGGACGTCACCTCACTTGGTGAACCTCATCTTCCATTCTACCTCTTTCGTGGCGGAGGGAACCATGCGGACCGTCCCGATTTCCCGCCAATTGGCAATTTTCGCCTGCTCGCCGGAAACCCCGGGGCTTTCAAGACGAAAACCATCCGGAAGGTAGACGGTCAGAACATACGGGTCGCCGATGACCACCTTGCTCTTTCCGGAAAGGGTCTTGCTGCCGGCGTCCCACTTCTCATCGAGCAGACTCACGCCGCCCTGTGATATGTGCCGGGTGGTCGAGAGCACCCACGGATGCTCGCGGGCCTCCCGGATGGCGAACACCTGCATGCCGTTGTTCTCATCCATCGCCGGGGCGGTAAACGATCCTTGGTGCTTGCCAAGGTACTTTTGGGTCCAGAATTCAAAGACCAGGTAATCGCGGTCGTCGTACAGGCCGAGGTCGGCGAACTTGACTTTCTGGTCTGGGGCGCCCTTTCCGTTCCAGTTGAACCGCGCCAGCACCGACCAGTGGTCGAACGGCCGGTCGATCTCCTGGAGCCACCAGGTGCCGTTGCCGCCACCGTCGTAAAGTTGCCCGGGCACGGTGAACAGCACGGGGGCACTGCGTTTGACGCCCTCGAGGTTCGCGTCATCCTCGTAGACCTTAGCCTTGTCGCTCAACAGCAGCATGCTTCCGGCCATCGCCACTACGGCGGGTCGGACGATCGTGTCGGTGGGCACCGCCTTCGCTCCGAAGGTCTTCATGGTCTTCCTCTTGCCCTTCCTCTCGGGCAGGATGTCGCAATGGTCGGGATCGCCGCGCCATGCGACGCCGTTCATGGAACTGTTGCCCAGCATGGTTCTCCACTGGAATCCGTCGCCGCCGAGCCGGACTCCATCGACCAGGCCGACCGAGACCCGGCCCGGCCCCACGCCCCAGCAGGTAAGGATGAAGATGTCGCGGCCGAGTTCTTCGCGGGCCACGGTGTCCCATTTGCGCAGCGACTGCTCGGGCGTCATGCCCACCTTCTTGAAGTGCGCGGCGGCCGGTTTCTGCTTGTCGGAGTACATCATATCGCCCGCCCCGTCGATCTTCACGTAGTCCCAGTTTTGCTTCTTGAGTGCCTGGAAAATCGGGCGGATCATGGTGTCCACCGCCTCCTTGTTACCGGTGTTGAGCGTCCAGATCCCGTAGCCGCCCTGGTAAATCTTGCCGTCCTCTTTTCTCACGAACCACTCCGGGTGCTCTTTGCCGATCTTGGGAAGGTACTTGTCGACATACGACCGGTAAACGCGATGGACCCAGATGCCCGGCTGCATCCCGCCCGAGCGGATCTTCTTGATGGCGCCTTCCGCACCCTCGGGAAACTTCTTCGGCTGCCAATCCAGGAATGTCCGCGGCCCGCCGCCGCCCCCGGCTTCGTAGCCGGCGTCGAGCTGCATGTATTTGTAGCCGAATTCCGGTAGGTGCTTCTCGGCGAACACGTCCACCAGCGAGCCGATGACTTCCTGGCTGATCCCGTGCCGATAAGGCCACCACGTGCAATATCCGGTGACCGAGTCTCTCCACACCTCGTAGGTCCACGGCTCGAAGCCGGGCAGTTCCTTGTGCTTCTGGTAAAACCGGGGGCGGAACGTCAGTTCCAGCGAGGGCCCGCGGCTGTTCCAGTCGAAACAGATCTCCTTCTTTCCGGCCTGCTTTGGCAGAATGCGCGTCATGCCGTTGCCCGGGCCAACCAGCGCCCAGTCCCAGCGTCGGTCGTAGACCGCGTTGTTGCGGAGGCTGCGGCTGAGCCCGACGCTGGTGCGGATCACGGGAAGGCCCTGGCGAGTCGCTCCCTGCGTCTCGGCGGGAAACGCCTCCGCGCTGCCGGTGACCGTGCCGCGCAAGACCAGTTCGGCGCCTTCCTTCGCTTCGGCGAGCGTGAACTTCAGCCGTTGCTCGACCTTGTCTTTGGCGTCGCGGGAATCGGCCGGTTCCAGCTTCACCGCGGCGTCCGGCAGAGGCTTGCCGTCGGCGTCCTGGGCAGTGACCGCAGCTTCGAAGATCGTCCCGCCGTGGTATTTCAAGCTCAGCTTGCCCGTCGCGGCGTTCCACTCGACGGCCGCCGGGGCGTTCGGCGGCGGGGCGATTTCCGCGGGACGGGAGGTCGAAGCCGTGCGCAAGCGCGGCCCAAGATGCACGACCAACCCGCCGCGGTTGGCGGCATCAATGGTCAGCGTATCGCCGCTTGCGACCTCCTTGGTCTCGACGGTCATCTCCAAACCCTTGAGCTTGTCGCAATAGATCGTCGCCGAATACGTCTTTCCTTTCTCGAGAAAGTCCAGCAGCACTCGAAACGCTCGGGCCTCGCTGGTAATGGCGCCCACGTACCAGTCCTTCCCCTTGCGGCGGGCAATCACGGTGTGTGTTCCCGGATAGCCGTCAATAAATTTCGTCTCGTCCCAGGCGGCGGGGACCTTTTTTAGGAACTCCTTCGAGGGATGGGCCAGGTACTTCCGATGTAGGCCCGGCATGATCAGCAGGCCGGTCTGAAAGACGACGCTGGTGGCAAGCTGGTACGCGTCGGTCTTGCCGCTTTTGCCGAAGCCGACCGGCGACCAGTCGACCGGGCCGAGCGGGTTGCGGATATAGGCGATGCAGTTGTCGCTTTGGGGACGCGGTCCTCCTTCCTGGCCGTGGACTGCTTCGGTTCCCACCACGTGCGGCCAGCGCCGCTGCTCGCCCGACGGGATCGCGCAGCCGTGGAAGACGAGTTGGATCTTGTGCTTCGCGCCGATGCGACACAGGTTGTCGCGGACCTTCAGACCCATCTGTGTATCTTCGTAGTCGGCGCCGGTCCGTCCATTCGGCAGCCGGTCGAAGAAGTCGACTTTCGACCCGCGAAAGCCGATCTCGGCATACTGTTTGAAGAGCTTTTCTATGGCTTCCGGCTCCATCAGCCCGGGCGTGCGGCGCCAGGCAAAGATGCCGACGCCTTTTTCCCGGCCATACTCGGTCGCCGCTTTCGGGTCCTTGATGTAGCCTTCCCAGCCGTCGTCGATCAGATGGTACTCCCAACCCATCTCGGCGTCGAAGTCGATCCACCCCTTCCAGTTCGCCTTGTCGCCGGCCATCCAGTCCCAGCTCGAGCGGCCCGGCACGATCCAGTCGGCGTCGACCAGTTCCGGCTCCGTCGGCGGATTGAGGTTCTCGAACATCGTCTGCTCGACAATGGTCGACAGATCATCGGCCGAAATCACCGCCACCCGCCACGGCGAGGCGAACGGCAGCGATGTCTTGATCGGCTCCTTTTGGTCGATTGGGAAGGTGACCTTCAGCAGGTTCCGGTTGCCGTCCACGCGTTTCAGATACGGGATGCAGTAATCGCTGTAGGTCGCCGCCTGGGCAAGCAGCACCCAGTGTTTTGATTCCGCAAGTTCGCAAAGCAGCGCTAGGGAATACGAGGTGTGATCGATCTTCCCCAGCGGAAACTCATAGCCGTAGGCGTTCGGATGGGACTGCCCCCAATAAGCGGGCTTACCCGCGACGTGGAAGGCGGTCGCTTCGTCGGTGATTTCGATAGGACCCTCGCCCGGAATGGCGTAGCGGAACGCGACGCCGTCGTCATACGCGCGGAAGATGACGTTGAGCTTATGGCCATCCTTCTGAAGTGTAAGCGCCAGCTCGTTCGCCTTGTTGTGATACGTCGAAACTTTGCCGTGCGGCAATGTATAGGTCTCGTCGATCTTGGCGCCTGCGGTCTCCATCAGCTTGAGGCCACTGGTGAACTTGGCTTTGTCGGTCGAGATGCCGAGCGGGCTTTCGGCGAGGATCGTCTTCTCGCGGCTTGTCACCTGATACGAGAGCGTCCCGGCAGTTTCGTCGAAAGTGATCGTCGCCTTGATCTTCCCGTCCGGCGAAGTCACTTCCATCGTTTTTTGGCGCCGCGGACGAGCTGCTCCCAGAAAACCTGCATTGACCCAATTCGCGTGATCGCAGTGAATGCCGTCGCCCGCGTCGCCCACCACGAGATGGATTTTCACACAACCCGCCGGCAGTGGTACGTCGAAATTATGCTGCACCTGTTTTCCGGATTTTAACGTCGGCGACTTCGCCAGGACTTGCTTTTTTCCGGCGGCGTCCTCGGCAATCACCAGGCAAACAATGCTCGCCCGCGGGTCGGAACGCTGCGAGTCGTCCAAGCCGACGGTGGCGACAAAGTCTGTCCAGCCCGGATTGCGGGCGTAGACCAAGTGGCCGTTGGCGTGTATTCCAATGCCGTTTTTGTAAATCTTTCCGGATAAACTCAGCGGCCTTCCGCCGGCCGACTTACCGATCCCCAAAGCCCCATAGCCCGTGGCGGCCTTCAGTGGCTTCAATTCGGTGATCCGCACCTTGGGCAATCGCGAGTTGGACTCGGAGTCGTTCGACTTTGCCGCGTCGGTCGTCTTGGGCGATACCTCGGATGTCTTGGACGATGTTTTGGGTGACAACGGATTCTTTGCGATTTGGAAATACTTGCTGCAGCGGGTAACCACTTCCGGGTACTTGTCTGCGAGGTTGTGCTTTTCGGCGATGTCGTTTTCCAGGTCGTGCAGCCGATACTTGTCCTTGCCGGCCGGGTGCAGCTTCCACTTGCCGACCCGGACGGCCCAGATCCAATAGAAGTATTCGTGCTTCTTCTGCGCCTCGGTCTTCCCGAGCAGTTCCGGCAGATAGCTGATGCCGTCGATGTCCTCGGGCGGATCGATCCCGGCCACTTCGCAGGCGGTGGGCAGAAAATCCCAGAACGCGCTGGGGTGATCGCTGAGCTGGCCCGGTTTGATTTTCCCCGGCCACCGGGCAATCATCGGCACGCGGATCCCGCCTTCCTGCATACTCCTCTTGCCGCCGGAGAGCGGCCCGTTGCTGTTGAAGAACTCGACGTCAATCTTGTTCTGCCATACCTTTTTGCCCGTCTGCGCATCCACTGCACAGAAATAGACGCCGTAGGTGGGAAAGACTCCCGCCGCAAAATAGACCGTACCGTTGTCCACGCCCACGCCGCAGCGTATCGGCCAGAGCGAAATCATGTGCCCGTTGCCGGATACACGTTTGTCTTCAGCCGTCGCCCTGTACTTCCATAGAAGCCCGCCGGTTCTTGCTTCAAGGCAATACAGACACCCATCATCAGAACCCGCATAAACCTTTCCGTTTGCTACTGCGGGCGCAAGCCTAACAGGTCCTTCCGTGACAAAACTCCACTGCATCTCTCCTGTCGCCGCATCCATGCAGTAGACAGTGTCGTCGGCGGACGAACCGTAATAAAGACTACCTTCTGCGACAACAACCTGGAATGCCCGGTCGTAAGTCATGGTGGGATACAGCTTCCTTATGCTGTGCCAGTAATCTCGATTTGCAGGCGCCGGCCATGCCGGCATCGGCGGATGATCTGCCTGGTGAATCCAGGATTGGGTCATCGGGAATTCGAGCGTTTCCGCCGAGATCCCGCTGCGTCCCGAATTAGAACGACTCGTGGGCCAATCACTCGCTGATATACTCAACGAAAAGAAACGCGAAACCAGCACATACCAGATAATGATATAATGATGTCTGACTATCATACTTCTTAACCTTCTATTGTTACAGTGAACTTGCCGGGCCAACTGGCAGTCATTTGCTTTCTCGCTCATTAAGAGATCGCTATTCGTGCATTATGGTACATTGCAGCGTCCCGGTCACATTCTTAACAGTTATTTGCGATTCTTCTTGACTGGCAGTTCGGTCGCGGCCGTTCTTGGTTCGACGACTTCTTTGGCCGTGACTGTCTTCGGTTCGGATTGTGCGTTGCAGAAACACGCGAAGAACAAGACTATAAACGCGAGCATCTTGTACATGGGTCTTCTCGCTCAGTGTAATTGGAGTGAAAACTTGGCCGAACACGCAGGATATCGCTAGCGCGAGTGATGGCGTCAACGGTTATTGATTGTGTTGTTAAGGGAGGTAGGTACGCGTCGGAAGGGAAGTTGAGGGCACTATGCCAGTGCGTCGAAAGTCCATTCGATCGAGTGTCTGTATTCTAGCGATTCAGAGGAAGACTTGTCGTACAAAATCCGCCACCGAGGGTTTTTTATCACCTCCGATTACCAAACCCCCCCTCGCGATCTGTGATATACTCAACCAAACCTGTGAAATCTCCTATTGGCAAGGGCTTCTGAAGAAGCCTCACTCGGTACGTTGCGGTAGTATACCAGTACCCGGCCCTGCCACGAGCCGACTTCAAGGTTCTTCGCCCGATGAATCTACCTCAGCGGTTTCGGTCTCTTCCGTAGGGTAAGACCGCATGAGCAATACCCGATGACCATCATCAGCAACCATGTAGAGGTGGAAATGGAGCTTGGGCGGCTCGTCGGTCAACTTCTTGTACAAAGTCCCCAGGTTCTCGAACTTCGTTTTTAGGTCTCGGATCGGTTTGAGCTCGGCTAGGATTGGTTCCCGACCTCCCTTCTTCGGCAACTTTCTACTCAACTGGGTTTCCCGAGCCGTCAGACCCAAGAGGTACTGACCTGCCTTGTTTGGCCGGAGCAAGACGGGCGTTGTGTTCGGGGGATATACAATCATGCTGGTGACTTCAATTGTATTCTGCGGCAGGAACACCACGCGGAGCCCGAATGCCGGGAAATTCTCTTTGGGAAACGTGATGCCTGTCAATTGGCCGGGCTTCAGGGTCTTCCCCTCGTCCAAGGCGGCGGCTGGCGGGTTCGCCATTTCTTCAGCAACCTCGAATCCTGGTTGGGGCTCCGAAGGGGGCGTCTGGGAAAGCTTATGAGCTGCTCTGCGGGGCTTGGCAACCTCACTCGGAGCCGAATACTGCTGGTCTTTCGGGAATCCGTCGAGACGCACGATCTGAAGCCGCAACGAGTCGGACTTCGGCAGCCGGTCTTTGGGGAGAACAATCTTGCCGGTACCGCTGGCCGGATAGATGACCACTGGTTGGACTTGTTCGACCCGGCCCAGGGGCAAGAACCGCGAGCGGCCGTCGACGGTGATTTCCAGCCCGCAATTGAGCAGATAGCCTGCCTTCGACGGTGCACCCTGAGCCCAGCGAAATAGAATCTTCTGATCACGCACGTCAATAGCGGCGACGGCCGCCTGCTTGGCGCTGTCCGTCGAGTTCTCGTCCCGCAGGTAGATCACCCAGTATCCCTTGGCATCGTCATGGTGCATCTCGAATGTTCGGGGCGAGGGAATGGCCTGCCTACCGCCGATGAGCTTCAAATCGACGGTCTGCTCAGGCGTCAAGGTGAGCTCGCCGATGGTCTGGTGGTCCGGCAATTCCACCCCCGTCTGCAACGGCCCCAAGTTGCCTGTTTCTGACAACTTCAGAAACGCCGTTGCCGCTGGAATGCCCCCCGCACGCAACTCGAACAGAGTGAGGTTCGTGTGCGGGCCGGTAATGAGTATGCGGTCGGCCTGCGTGCTAGGCTTCGCCGTAGCACGACTATGCCAGGGCGTACTGTCCGTAACGCTGAAGCCCGAGATCGTCTCAGTGAGGTCAGCCACATCCCAGGAACCGTCGTAGAACTCGATCGTCAAGCCATTGTCTCGATCGACGCAAGAATCCCGCCCGTAGATGTCCAGAAACAGATTGTCATATGACCCGTCAAACGTAAATGCGAGTACGGCGTCCGTCTGATTCTTGTGGTGGTAGCATGTACTGCCGCCCTTCCAAGACTGATTGGGACGCGGATCCGTCGGATTGTTCATGTCGTAGGCAAACGGATCGTTGAGCAGACCATCGAGCCCTTGGGTGCCGTGTGCATCGGCCGTCACGGGAATCACGCGGGGATCCGACGTGGATGAGTTCACTCGCGAGTCGCTCTTGGCCTCTTCGAGGGCTGCCGAGGCATCGTCGGCGGAAGACACCAGTGCACCGTCTTCCGCAACGGGCAATTCGGGCGGGCCAGCGCCGCCCTTGCCCGAGGTCACAGTAATCCGGTTGATCACCAGAGTTCGGGGCGATTTGCCCTGCTGGATAAATCCTCCGACGTGCGTCGTGCCGTCGAATAGCGTATTGTAGTTGTGCGTATCGGTCCAATTTCCAGACTTGTCGGCGAGAGAGTCGAGACCTTTGGCCGAGTACGACCACCCTGCTGCGTTGAAGGTGGCCGTGAGGGTGAAGCCGTCGAGAACTTCGCTCATTGTCACCCGGTCGTTGGCCAGCGCAGCAGCGCCAGAACCTTTGTGGGCTACCAGGCGAAACGATCCACCGAGGAACTTCATCAGCACGTTGGGCTGCCCGCCGCCCCGATTGAAGAACCCACCGTTAGCTTGCACGGTGAAGTTCAGGCCGTTGGCTTCGGGCGGGTCGGTTCTGGCTACGGTCCACGTGACAGTAAGACCGGTCGCCGGATCGCTTGTCGGATCGAAGGTATGGATGCTGACGATCCCAGCGTTGTTGTTACCGCCGGTGGTCTTTACTGTGGCGCCGCTCCCCGATTCGGTTACGGCCCCACCACCGCCTACCGAGTTCGCGACGAGTTTGAACCCGGCATTCGTATCGTCCGGACCACCGGTCGCGAGGTCTCCGTTGTCGAAATGGTCGTCCAGCAGAACCGTCCCCGCGCCGGTGCCGGCTGATTGGGCAATTCGCTCTTTTTCGTCGGATTCTTCTGCTATTGTCGCCTTGCCTTGATCTAGAGCGACCGGCTGTTGCCCGCTCGAAAGCTCTGGCCCCTTCACAGTCTCCATGTCCCGGCTCGTATCTCCCGACTCTAAAACGGGTGTCCGGGAAGAAGAGCTTTTGGGCGGTGCTTGGTTGTTCATGGTCAGCCAGTCGTCATCGGTGGATTCATGCTCTTTCGAATCGAGCGAAGTCAGCAATCGCGGGATCAGTATCGCCAGCAGTACGAGCAAACCGACGGCAACCACGGCCGCGATGATCTTCCCTTGCGTCTTCTTCAGAAGGCCGGCCTTTCGCGCACCGGATTGTCTCCCGGCGATGGTCTGCGCGCCGGTCTGATTCGCCGGCACTGCAGCGCCTCCTGCCTGCTCCGGCAGCGGTTCTGCTCGTTTCAGCGGCGCCGCCGGTCTTGCCTTGCGCCGCATCTTCGGTGGCGGAAACTCCGCCAAGAGTTTGCCGACTTCTTCTGCCGCCTGGTACCGCTCGTCCGGCTTCTTGGCCATCATTTTTTCACAGATCGCGAGTAGCTTCTCCGGTACGTCCGAGCGAAACTTGGTGATGCTCTCGGGCGTCATCGCCTGGTGCTTCATCAGCTTCTCGTGCAGCATCCCCTCTGGGAACGGTGGACGGCCAGTCAGCAAGAAGTAGAGCGTACACCCCAGCGAGTAGATGTCCGCTCGATGGTCGAAGTCCTTGGCACCCATTGCCTGTTCTGGGGCCAGGTAATCCACCGAGCCCAGCAGTTGCTGTTCGCTAGAGTCCTTTTCGGCCTTGCCTGGGTCCTGCAACCGGCTCATGCCCATGTCAACGATCTTGATGACACCCTTCTCGTTGAGCAGTAGATTCGACGGTTTGATGTCACAGTGGACAATCTTGCGGTCATGGCCATGCTGCAGACCTTCGGCCGCTTGGCGGGCGTAGTCGGCGGCTAGGCTGCTTTCCAGCGGGCCTTGCTCCTCGACGACTTCCTTGAGGTCCTTACCCTCGATGAACTCCATCACAAGGAAGAACCGTCCACTCTCTTGGTCGAAGCTGTACGCCTGACAGATGTTGGGATGATCGAGCGCAGCGATAGTTCTCGCCTCGAGCAGGAATTGTTCGAGGGCCCCGGGCGTGTTCCCGAACTCCCGCGAGATGGTCTTCAGGGCCACCCGGCGATTCATCGTAGTATGTTCGGCCAGGAAGACGCCGCCCATCCCGCCGCGCCCCAGCAATCGGATCAAGCGGTACTTGCCCAGATAGAAGGAGCTGCGCCCGGCGACGAGTTGGGCCCCTTGCCACTCGGAAATGAACCCCGCATCGACCCATCGCTTGGCGGCATCGACCGGCTCGTCCTCCGACTGGACGGCAGCCCGAGCTTGTTCGAGTTGCTTGCCCTCAAGCAGTTCGCTCTTCTGGAGCAGGTCAACAAGTTCTTCGGTTGAGGTAACCACCATCGTCTCCCTCATGCCACTGACAAGACTGGTCCGAGGCGACTATTGGGCGAATTTTCAGTCTACCAGGCCCGACGCTCTTCCGCCAGTGACAGGACGTGGCCACCGCGCAGATCTTGCCCATTTGCCACGGGCTTGTCTGCTGCTGCCCTATGCGGCAAGTCCCTGGGCAGCTTTATCTCCGAGAATCCACAATGTACGTCCAACGCGAGATAGTGAATCGTCATGCCTGGGTCTCCTTGGGGTTGTAGTATCGAATGCTGTGAACACCCGAAATGTAACAACCTTGAGGCCCCGGCTTCCGAGATCTTCACACCGCTGAAGTTCTTGAGTTCACAAAAAGTGCTTGGGGCCGACGAACCGACGTACCTATCGACTCACAGTTGGGTGACTACGATCGCTAAAGCAACGTGCCGTTTCAAGACGGATACTTGTGCTATGTGGGACCCACCCGTCTCGAGCGCCCGCGAACATTCAGAGAACAGTATTAATGGGGGGCTGCATTTACAGGTTTGTCATAACGACCCGATACATCCTACTGTTCTTATCCTTACTCGCCTTCTCCGCAAAAACCGCCGTCCAACCGGGATTCTCTTTTTCCGCCAGTGCCATCAGGACAAGGGTCGTCCCTTCTGAGGGTAACATAGGGCAGTCATTATTGCCGATTGGTGGGGAATTGCAAGGGACGGCAGCAAACGCAAAAAAAGGCCGTGCTGGGAGGCATGACCGCCGACAACGGCATGCTCGGCTCGGATTGGGAGTTCTCGCCCATAACCGGATTCTACCACGGCGGGGCGGGCGGGAGCAAGCAAGGTATTCGTGCCCTCACCTCGATCCTGCGGGGCGATAGGGAAAGGGCTATCATGTACCGACCTGGGCAACGCAGCGCGACACCCGCCTTCCACGAAAACCCACACGCGAGGCAGGTAATCTTAACGTCTCCC
>CAZJRB010000032.1:0-58647 GCA_964547995.1 uncultured Planctomycetaceae bacterium
AGGTTTCGAGTTTTCCATTTTTTGGCCAAAAATCACGCTTGATTGAGGACTAGTCTTAGCAAACGCATTCGTAACCAACTCCGACCATTAACTCACAGACGGTATAACGGTTGCCGTGAGGCGCAAGAAATAGTCGCGTTGCGACTATTTCTCATCGCTCTCCATGGCGTTGTTCGGCTCAAAGCCTTTTGGAATCTTGGTTGCGCGGAGGATTGCCGTCAATTTCTCGCGCAATTGCTCTTGGGTTTCCGCATATTTCGCATTGCCCGCCAGGTTGACCCACTCGTTCGGATCCTTGTCGTGGTCGTAGAGTTCTTCTTCACCATTACCGCAAAGCGTATACCGGTAACGGTTGGAACGAACCGAGAAATGTGGATTCACCTTACCGTCCCGGATGCCCATCAAGGCCACCGGAGGTCCGTTCCACTCCTCACGGTCAGGGTTCTCCAACAGCGGCCGGAGTGAATAACCTTCGAGCGGCATATTGCTGCGGCCTTTGTTGGGGTGCTCGGGAAGTCCGCACAAGTCCGCCAGGGTGGGATAGACGTCGATCAAGGAAACGGGATGTTCGCAGGTCCGGCCGTTTCCCCGGGAGCCCGGAACATGAATGAAAAGCGGTACGCGCGTCGACTCGTCCCACAGATGCCACTTCTGGAGGCAGTCCTTTTCGCCCACGTGGTATCCGTTGTCACCGGTCAGAACCACGATCGTATTGTCGCGGTATTCGCTCGCATCCAGGGCATCCAGCACTTTGCCGATCTGATCGTCTGCGAATGCCGTGCAGGCCAGATAAGCCCGCACCCATTCTTTCCATGCCGTTTCACCGCCGGCCTCGGTCAAGGCGTGATATTTCTTGAAGCCCCATTGCCACCGGTTGCGCAGAACCGAAGCACAATCTTCGAGGTCGCTCTTCCGGTACGGCGGGAGCTGAACGTCTTCCGAGGGAAACATGTCGAAGTATTTCCCGGGAGCGTAGAGCGGTGTGTGCGGGCGGATGAAGCCGACTCCCAGGTAGAAGGGACGAGCATGCTTCTTCTTCAGGATGTCCACCGCCCAGTCGGCCGATATTTCATCCGGCATTTTGTCGCGGTCGTTGTTATTCACGTACCGAAAGGGTTTCCCGTTACTACAATACCACCCTCTAGCGCCGGGTATTCCTTTGACCGCCCCCGCTTTCCAGTGCGGCACATTGGACAACGGGCCGTAGTTGAGATCGCGATGCATTTGGACCGGGAGATGCTTTTTCCACGTTTCAAACTGTGCGGGGTGAGGCGTGTTGCTCGGGCCGCCTTTCCCCTGCCACGGCCAGGGGCCGTAGTCGGGGCCGATCCCGTACGCGGTATAAAAATCACCGCCGGCCCCCTCGTGCAGCAACTTGCCGGTGCCGTAGGAGTCATATCCGTTGTTGCGAAAGTGGAGCGGCAACGGCACACACCCCCGAAGCGAAGGGACTGTGTTCCACCGGGCAAAACCATAATCATTCAGGGTCTGGGGATACAACCCCGAAAACAGGCATTTGCGCGAGGGGCCGCACACCGGCACGACAACATGGGCGTTGGTGAAGCTCACGCTCCTCTGCCGAAGACGGTCCATGTTCGGAGTTCTTGCCTTCGGGTGCCCCGGCGGGTGCAGTGCCCAGTCATTGAGATCGTCGCAGATAATCAGCAGCACATTGGGCCGCGCCGGCGGTCCGTCCGCCGCACGCATCGGGGAACTGCAGGCAAGTGCAGCCACGCCGAGACAAAACGATCTAAGAAAACCCCTTCGATCAATTCCATGAGTGCTGCGGTGCATTAGCCAATTTATTTCCTTGCCGAACGGTTAAGCTGAGCGGCGTTGAGTAGTCCTGCTCGGCGTCCGCCTCCAGCGTCTGGTTCTCCCGGCTCCTGCCGATACCTAATTGTGTCCGTCTCGCTTCTTCGAGAACATCCAGTCGTAAAACTCCGCAGTGGAAAAGACGACTCGTCCCGCTCTGTGTCCCTCGTCGGGGTAAATCTTGAGTTTCGCTTCCTTGCCGCCTGCTTTTCGAATCGCGGCAATCATGCGTTCCGACCGTTCCGCCGGGACGACTTTGTCCTTGGCTCCGGCAAAGGCATACACGGGCACCTTGGCCAGGTTGGCGGCCCACTGGTCGAGATCCGGCGTCACATCTTTCGGCCCGCCCGGACCGATCCCACCAACGACCGGTGCGATGGCCGCGAAGTGTTCCGGATTGTGGCCGCCCCAAACCCACGATCCATAGCCGCCCATGCTGTTGCCCGTAAGGTAGATTCTCTTGTCATCAACCGGAAGCGTCGCCTTCAGATGCGCAAGAAGAACGTTGAGATCCTCCGGAATCCAACCGCCCCCTTCTTTTGTCTTCTTAAGACATTGGGGCGCCACAACGATGCAGGGCCCTTTACCGAACTTCTCGATCCCTTGCCACACTCGCGCCGGCTGGCCTTGAATCCTACGGACATCATCCCCCACCCCGCCGGCGCCGTGGAGATAGATCAACAAAGGCAGTGCAATCTCGGACTTCCCTTTCGGCGAGAAAACCAAATACCGGGGATTCAAACACTCGGTCTTCTTCTGAAGGCTCGGATCGAGGGTGCCGACGACCGGGCCCTCGTCTTGTGCAACAGCCGAACAGACAAAAGCGAGCAGTGACGCAAACAACACCATGGTCTTCATGGGACTCTCAGGGGCTAAAGGTTAGCTTCAGCAGCGCGGCTTGTCCGCGTCCGTCTGTAAGTGCTGGTTCACCCTTATCGTAATCTATCCTGTAAAGAAATCAATACAAATGGTTAGGGGCGGCCGATAAATAACTTCCCGGTTTCGTTCTTCGTTCTTCAATACGAGGTGCTGGAGTTGTGGAGTATTGGAGTATTGGAGTAGTGGAATGTCCCTAATATTCCGAAGCTGAAGAAGTACGAGCAGTGCATCGGAATATACGACGATTGGGAGAACATCACAAGCGCGCGAGAAAAGAAGACCCCCGACGGCCTAGCGATTCAGTTCTTCGCCGCCCAAGCGATGTTGTTGCGGGCCAAAGAGCCGGACGAGGATCTGAAGGCGAGTAGCAGGAGTGAGTTGCGCCGAACTGCCAAGAGACTTCTCCAATCTGTCGCGGAAGCTCCGGGGGATTATCAGGAACTCGCCAAGAAGCGGCTGTCGGAGCTTCCTTGAACCAGTCGACCCGGCGAAGGATAATCCACGGCTCTCACCATCGTTTCTTGCATTGTGGGACCGACGCGGGTATCATTAACACATCCGCTGCCGCGCTGGCACTTCGGGAAGCGAGCTTCTATGTCCGGCCATGTGGGAAATCCGCGATGCGTCGATCCTTCCTAGTCGTGATCATTGCCCTTGCACCACTCGCCCATGGGGAGCACGTTACCCGTGCGGATGCAGTTGACGTTGCTGCGTTGCGATTGGCGATTAGCGACCTGATGACGACGTTCGGCAACCGTTATCCCAAGGGACAGAAATTACTCGACCAGCTCGCGGAACGGGAGAAGGTGAAGAACGCCAAGGGGCTCGCTCTGCTGAAGCGAGAGGCTTTGCTGGCCAACCCACTCGTGAGCGACCCCCCGATTCTGTTCGTCACCCGGCAGCAGTATTCGAACAACCACGGCACCGAAGCGACGATGTGCCAAACCGGCGAGATCAACACCAGGCACTTTCGCGGCGGCGGGGCCATGAAAGTGCTTGAGTTGCCGAGCGGCCGTGTGACCACGATTCTCGAACTGCCCAAGGGAGTCGCCCGCGATCCGGAGGTGCATTTCGATGGGAAGAAGGTCCTCTTCTCCATGCGGCGGAACATCGAGGACGACTATCACCTGTACGAAATCAACACGGACGGCTCCGGCCTGAAGCAACTTACCACGGGCTCGCGGCTTACGGACATCCAGCCGGTCTACATGCCCGACGGGAAGATCGTCTTCAGCTCGACGCGGGAGCCAAAATACATCCCGTGCCAGCGGCACCTGATGGCCAACCTCTACACGTGCGACGGCGACGGCTCGAACATCCGCCAGATCGGCCACAACACGCAGTTCGAGGGCCGGGCGAGCCTGATGCCCGACGGGCGGATTCTCTACACCCGCTGGGAATACGTCGACAAACACTTCGCCCCGGCGTACGGCCTGTGGACGGTGAACCCGGACGGAACGAACCACGCCCTGTACTACGGCGGCTACGGTTGGCAGCCCAGCGCGATCGTCGACGCCCGGATCATCCCCGGCACACAGAAGTTCGTCGCCGTCTTTTCGGCCGTACACGAGTTGGCGTGGGGGGCGATGGTCGTGGCCGACCGCTCGCGCGGGCTTGATGGCATGGAACCGATCGTCAAGAGCTGGCCCGCCGACATTGGGCCGTGGATGAAGCAATGGAACGTGCTCGGGCGTATCGGCAACGGCTACGACAGCTTCCGCCGAGTGCCAATCAAGTACGAAGACCCCTTCCCGCTTTCCGAAAAGTACTTCCTCTGCTCGCGGAGCATGTCGCCCGGACGCGGTGCTTCGCTGATGGGACTTTTTCTGGTTGATGTCTTCGGCAACGAGGTTTGCCTGCACACCGAAAATCCGGGCTGTTTCGATCCGATGCCGATTGTCCCGCGCAAGCGCCCGCCGGCCGTGCCGTCGCGGGTCGATCTTTCAGAGGATTCGGGCACGTTCTACGTGCAGGACGTCTACACCGGCGAGTTCATGGACCGGGTGCCGCGCGGGACGGTCAAGTCCCTGCGGATTGTCGAGGCCCCGCCGAAACGGACTTTCCCGCCTTGGAACATCGGCGATTGGACCCCCGCCCTGAGTGCCGACAGCCATCATCCGGTCGCGGTCAATTGGGATCACTACAACAACAAGTGCGTGCTGGGCAAGGTGCCGGTCGAAGCCGACGGCTCGGCCCATTTCACTGTACCGGCCGGGAAGTTCGTCTATTTTCAGCTTCTCGACGAAAACGGCATGATGATCCACAGCATGAGGAGCGGCACGATGCTCCAGCCGGGCGAATCGGCGTCGTGTGTCGGGTGCCATGAAAACCGGCTGACGACCGGAAAGCCGGAGCCGAGCAAATCGACGTTGGCCATGAAACGCCCGCCGAGCGAGATCGAGCCGTGGTACGGCCCGCCGCGAAACTTCAGCTACACGGCCGAAGTCCAGCCGGTGCTCGATCGGCACTGCGCCGGCTGCCACGATTACGGCAAGGAGGCCGAGGGGCTCAACCTTTCGGGCGACAAGGGCATCGCGTTCAACGCGTCCTACTCATCGCTGCGGAGCCGTTCGCCGGCCGTTTGGCTGCCGCCGGAGCCGGGCGAGCAGAAACCGCTGATCAGTGCCGTCGGCGCCGGGCCGGTCAAGGTCATCCCGCCGTACTCCTGGGGCTCGCATCGAAGCCGTCTGGCCGAGATGCTGCTGGCGGCGATGAAAGACGACGCGAAATCGCAGGCCGATTCGCCGTGCCCCAGCATGAGGAAACTCCGGCTCGACCGGGAATCCTTCGACCGGATCGTCACGTGGATCGACCTGAACACGCCGTACTACCCGTCGCACGCGACCTACTACGCCGCCAACACGTTCGGCCGTTGTCCGTTGGATCACCGGCAACTCACACAACTCGGCAAGGTCCTTGGCGCCGTCGGTGGCAACAAGACGTTCCGCTGGGGGAACGCCACCCGCTACTCCGGCACAGGCTTGAGCCGTCTGGTAATGACCGGCAACACGCCGTGCAACTTCACACGCCCGGAGCACAGTGCGTGCTTGGCGGTCTTCCGTGACGACAACGATCCCAAATACCGCGAGGCCCTGGCGATCATCCAATCCGGCCGCGAGATGCTCGAAAAGCACCCCCGGCTCGACATGCCCGGCTTCGAGCCGTGCGAGACCGACCGTGCAAGAATCGCCCGGCACAACGCCCGCCGCCAAACAGAAGCCGCCAATCGCGCAGCCATCGCCCGCGGCGAGAAGATTGGCGGGAAGCAGTAATATCGCAACGGGCGCATCCTTACGATTCATCCTCTGAGAGAATCACGCGGGCGTCCCTCGCTCCGTGCAGTATGCGGCCGACACGTACCCTTCCTTGTGTCACGTGGTAGTAGATCACGTAGTTGCCGACCGAGAAGCTGCGGATGTCCTTGACAATATCTGCCAAATCCTGGCGAACCTCTCCCATAAAGGGGTTTTCGGCGAGCCGCACGAATTTGTCGTAGAGAGTCTCGATAAGGCGGTCTGCGGTTTCTGGTCTGTCGTGTTCCGTGGCGATGTAGTCCCAGATGCTATGGAGGTCGTCTCTGGCCGACGGGGCGAGCGTATAGCGGTTCATTGGGATTTCGCGGCTTTGCGGCGATCTCGCCCCCGTGCTTTGACGTCGTCAAAGAGGTCTCGCAGCCCCTTCTCGTCCAGCTCAATTCCCTCCCCTCGCTCGATCTCGTCGAATCCGGCTTTGACGTCCGCACGAAGCGACTCACGATCTCGGAGCAGACGAAATGCCTCTCGAACGACCTCCTCGGCCGACTGGTACCGCCCACTGGCGATCGCCTCTTGAACGTACGGCTCGAATTCAGGGGGAATGGGGGTCGACATGTGCCGAAACTCCTCGCAACAGGGACTCTTTAGGATACCATAGTGAGGCGGAACGGTCAAGGACGGCAGGAACTCGGCGCGCCGGCGCCAAGTTGCCTGAATTCAGCGGACAGGACCTGCCGGCGGCGCTGGCCGGAGTTCACGGACCGTGCGGACCCACTCGTCCGCCATGATCTGATGGCCCGAGTAGGTCGGGTGGACGCCGTCCCAAATCCAGTGTTCGGCCGGGGCCTTCTCGCACGCGGCATCGAAGGCCCGCTGAAAACGGACCAGTGCGGCGTCGTACTTCTTGGCCAGCCGGGCAACAATCTCCTGCCGCTGCTTTATTCCCCCATACCACGCGTCATAATTCGCTTTTTTGCGCCCCACCGGCAGCGTGAAGGGCTCGCATAGAACGAGACGCACCTTCGGGTTTGCCGCAACCGTATCCTTCAGCAGCTTGTCGTAAACCCGTTCGTACTGGTCCATGGGCATATTGCGGCTATTGTCGTTGACGCCTATCAGAATACTGAGGATGTCGGGTTTAAGATCGAGAGTATCCTTCTGCCTTCGCTGTTGCAGATCGGTGACCTTGTGTCCGCTGCACCCGCGGTTCAGGAAGGTGAGATTCAGCTCGGGAAACGCGGCGCCGTATTTTGCCGCGATAATAAAGACGTAGCCGTGCCCGAGGATGTGGTTCGGGTCCTGGTTCCGGCCGCGCCGGCCGTCGGTAATGGAGTCGCCCTGGAACAGAATCCTGGCGCCCTTGCGAAAAACAGCAATGGGATCCGTTCCGTCTCGTCCCGGCGACTGGGCAAACAGCGCGGCGGCCGGTACGGTCAACACAAGTGGTGCAAGCAAGGCGATGCGCATGGTCATTTAGTCTCTCCTGCAGGTAACGAACAAGTTATGTCGCGATCGTTTCCCGTGTTGAAGCAGTTTGTCATCGGTATCAATAGAATTCCGTAAATGCCTTGGCGTGGATACAGTTTCTGTGTTCTTGGCACGTCAAAGAACGGTCCCGGTAGTACGGCGGCTTCAACGACTGGTTATACGGCATTTCCGCGCTTACGAGCAGCGATAATCCGCACGCAAACTGAAACAAGTGCAGCAGACGAAGTACAACAGTTGAAAGCAGTGTTCCTCAAGGACCGGTTCGTCTTTCCAGTGAACCAAAGCCATTTCCTTCATGAGAAATTCTGCCTGCGTTTCGCCGTACGGATCTTCGAGCCTGCTCGCGGGACACTTCGGATTCGGGCAGACCATGTTCTTGTGGCTCTGGTAGGCCAGTGGTTGGCCGCCAAACTGACTGATGGGAAGGTCCCATTCCGAACGAATCCGCGTTCCGAAGTAGTCATTGATCACTCTTTGAGCCGACTTATCCAATGCATCATGACCAATCGTATCGGCAAGCGACAGTATGGCATCGATGGTTGAGGGAATGCGTTCAAAGGCGATAGGGCGGCGCTGAATCTCGGCAGGCGTATCCTGAAACGGCGTTTCGTCTTCTCTAAGGTATTCCGTGTGACAGTCGAACGGAAAGCACTTCATTCGGCTGTCGGACAAAACCGTGTACGAGGCGGTTACGCATTGCCAACAGATGTAGAAAGGCAATCTCTCGGCCGGCGCGAATCCAACCTTCGCATACTCCGGGATCAGTTTGTCATGTAGATCCAGATCCCAAACAAGCGTCAGACCCTTCTTGCATTGTGGGCATATGCTTCCCTTGTGCGGTGCGGACCCACCAGCGAAGTGCTTGGAGCCTCTGGTACTCGCCCTCAGTCGCATTCCCTGAGCGACGAACCGCCGGCTATCGTGCCAGAGCGCCTGGAAATTCTCGCTACAGAGGGACTTACAGAGGGACTTGGGGGGTCTTTGAGGCACGTATTTTTCCCGTATAACGTCTTGCTTCAGCGGCGCGGCTTGTCCGCGTCCGTCTGTAAGCTATTGTTAGCCCCATTTTACTTGATTCTTGGAACAGATCAATCAACTCCAACCCAATACAAGATGGAGTCTAAAGTACTTCGTTCCCCATCCGACGAAACATGCTTCCTCACATTCTTGACAGCCTCTTTTACTCCATCAGCACCAAACTGTCTCTTCAGATACCATGGCACTTCCTGGATGCTCACGTCCCAGTTCGGCAGCATGGATTCAACAGCCAGTTCACACGGAATCGGACAAGAGGGATTTGCTTCGTGAAGCAATCGCGCCGCGTCATAAACGGCTACGCCGATCGCTTGCTCCTCTACCGCGTGTCCGAAGATGACCGTGAACCGTTCGGGATCGTCCGACTCGCTTATTGACGAAACCAAGGCTGCCCATTCTCCATTGGCGTTGGCTCGGCGAATCGCTCCTATAAGATCGTCACGAGTCATCGTTTTGTCGGGGGCTAACGTATAGGAGTTTATCCGTCGTGGCGGAGTCGTGGCGCAGCCGCGACGGAGCCATGAGGGATAAACTCCGGTTGAACTGAGCCGCTAAGCGGCGGTGCGGCTCGAACCCTGAGCCGCCCCTGGGTAAGCCGCTATGGAGATTGTAAACCCTTGCCGCTGGATAGGTCAAGCAAATGGGCGCCTCTGGGGAGGGGGTGCCGGCGGAAATCGCGATCATTCGCCGGGCAAAATCGGCGCTTCGAGAGGAAAGGAGGCGGCCAAGAGGCAGAGGAGAGTCGTTTTGAAGTAACCGGCGCAGACCGGTGGCGCTCCGCAGCCGCGGAGAACTGAAGTTGGAACGGTCGCAGTCCGTCGGAGGCGGTTTCTACGGCGAGTGACATGGTGGTGCCCGCGGGAATGATGACGGTAATGGGTGAAAGATCAGCGGCGGGAGTTCGGTTCGCTGGAGCGGGCGGTGGCCACAGCGTGGGCATTGGGTGATGTCCATGCCGGTCAATGCGAGCATCCACTCTTGGAGCGTCCGCTTCGGTTCCTCGTTTTCCGGTTCCTTCGGCACCCCCAGCAGCTCGCGGGATCGCGCCAAGGCTTGGTTCTTCCGGCGATTGGCGAGGAACCCGAAGTGCCGAATCCGCATGAAGCGCGACGGGAGAACGTGCAACAGGAAACGGGCGATAAACTTCTCCGCTGGAAGCGAGCAGGTGCGGATGACATCCCCGGCGGCACGGTCACGATACAGAAACCGGACGGTCCCGTCCTCGGCCGAGAGTAGCCGGTGATTCGAGATGGCCACACGGTGCGTGTAACGGCCGAGATAGTCGAGAACCTTTTCGGGCCCGCCAAACGGCGGCTTGCTGTAGACGTTCCAACTCTTGTGCCAAAGCGGGGTCAAGAATGCCTTCCACTTCGCGGGGCCCGCCAAGTGGGCGATCCGTCCGGTTAGCGACAACTGGCCCGTCGCCACGAGCTGCTGAAGCCCTTCGAGGAACTTCGCGCGGAACACGATACCGAGCGCCTTCACGCTGAAGAGGTAGGTCTTGCTCCGTGCGGGGTTCCAGCGGCTTCCATTTTCGGCCAAGGCCCCGCCGGGGATCGCGCAGTGCAGGTGGTAATGGGGCCGCAGTTGCTGGTCCCAGGTGTGCAAGATGGCCGTGAATCCCAGCAGCCCTCGCAGGTTGTTCCGGCCGAACGTCAGAAGCGTATCCGACGTGGCCCTAAACAGCAGTTTCAGCATCTCGCGCTGGTTCCGTTCCGATGAGAGAAACAGACAGTTCAGCTCGTGCGGCACGGTGAAGACGTTGTGGAAGTAGGGCACCGGCAGCAGTTCGGCCTCCCGGTCGGCCAGCCACTGGGCCTTGGTCACCGCCTGGCACTTCGGGCAGTGCCGGTTCCGGCACGAGTTGTAGGCGTAGCGAACGAACTCGCAACGCGGACATCGCTCGCGATGACCGCCCAGCGCGGCCGTACGGCAGTTGGTGATGGCGCGCATCACCTTGTGGTGCGACGGGGGGACGCGGTGCGTGCGCCGGTACGCCTCCCCGTACCGGCGCAGCACGTCGGCCATCTCACACGCGGGCCGTGTTGCCTTCCCCGTCGCCGTGGATGTGGCAACGGCGGACATGGCCATCACTCCCAGGGAGCGTTCGGCTCTCCGGGTGGCGGCAGGCGATCAAGTGGACTCTGTACGTTGCCTGGTTGTTGGACGGCGACGTGAATGTAGATCATCGTCGTCGAGAGATGTTTGTGGCCCAGCCATTCTTGGATAGTCCGGAGGTTGACGCCCGCTTCGTACGAGTGAGAAGCGAAACAGTGACGCAACGTGTGGATGCCCTGCCCGCGTGTGATGCCCGCTCGGCGCCTCAAGAGGTGGTAGGTCTTCTGTACCGTGTCGCTGCTCATCGGCCCGCCGTCCTTGCCGAAAAAGAGCCACGTCTTCGGCCGAAACTCCTTGTAGTAGACACGCAGTTCTTCCAACAGGCGTGCCGCGAGGATCGTGTAGCGGTCCTTGCGTCCCTTGGCTTGCTCGACGCGGATCACCATGCGCTCGGATTGAATATCCTTACACTTCAGCCGTGTCACTTCGCTGACTCGCAGCCCACTGCCGTAGACCAGCATCACTAGGCATCGGTGCTTCGAGTTCTTCGCTGCCGCAATCAGACGGCTCACCTCTTGGCAACTGAGAATCTCCGGCAATCGACGCGGACGTTTCGAGCTGACTTTCAGATCGAAGTCTTCTCGCCGGAGCACGTAACGGTAAAGGAACTTTAGTCCACACGCCTTCTGGTTGCAGGTGTTCGCGGAGAAATTCTTTTCTTCCTGTAGGTGGTGCAAGAAGAAACGAACCTCTTCCAGCGAGATGCTCTCCGGCGAGCGCCGATAGTACTTCGCCAGGTCCTCAACGGCGGCGACATAGGCTTTGATCGTTTTCGGGGCCTTTCGCTGGAGTTTCAGTTCACGGATCATCTTGGCGCGCAACGGTGTCATGGGCTTCTCCTTTCGGAAAACGGGATGAAGTGGTCACAATGCGCCTACAAAACGCACAGCTACCATGGTGCATCCCGTTGCAAGAGGAGTCTCGCACCAACGCGCAAAAAGAGAGCCCGCTACATCAAACAGACGCATGCAGGCCAGCAAGGAAGCAAGATTTATGTCACTACCGCGCAGCGGTTTAGTTCAACTACGGAATATACGGTTTTCCGCGTGGTTCGGACAAACGCGGACGACCCCGTCCACCTAAGACACAAATTGACCAAACCAGTTGCTTGATTTTGTCTCATGAACTCCTTTCATGTCAAGCATTTGAGAAAATAGACATTTTTGGCAACCGGTATTATGCGGAAAACCGCCTAAGCAACAGCACCTCTTCAAAATCTACATCCCATCGCTGGGGCTTCGAACCCCCTCTTCGGCAATTCGGGACGCAGCCGTCAACGAAAGAGGGAAGTGGGAATTCGACATTCGACATTCTGAATTTGAACCCTTCCGTTCCCCTCATCTCCCCATCCCCTAATCCCCAACCCCTAACCCCTTTCCTGTTTTGCCTGAGCAACGGTCAGGCCTGCTGAATCATTCCATCGCTCAACAGCACGGTCCGCTGGGCATATCGGGCTGCCGACTCCTGGTGCGTTACCAGCAGGATCGTACCGCCGTCGGCGTGAAAATCCTTCAGCAGATCGAGCACCCCGGCCGCACCGTCGGGGTCGAGGTTTCCGGTCGGCTCGTCGGCGAGGACGATTTTCGGGCGGTTGACCATGGCCCGGGCAATCGCCACCCGTTGACGTTCGCCGGCACTGAGTTCGGCGGGGCGATGGGTGAGCCGGCCGGCGAGCCGGAACTGGTCGAGCAGTTCGGCGGCCCGGTTCCTTGCGCCTGCCCGGTGCCCTGGAACCGCCGCCGTGGCCACGTTGTCCAGCACCGTCAGATACGGCAGAAGATGGAACATCTGGAAGACGAACCCGATGTTCTCTCCCCGGAGTCGGGTAAGCGCGGACTTCGATGCAGTGGTTAAATCCTCGCCGGTAACGACCGCGGTGCCGGAAGTCGGCATGGCCAGCGCGCCGGTGATCAACAGCAAGGTCGACTTTCCGCACCCGCTCGGCCCCCGGACGGCGACGAACTCGCCCGGCTCGACATCGAGGTTCACCCCGCCGAGGGCGTGTACCGGGCCTTTGGTCGTGCGATAGGTCTTGGTAACGTCTTTCAGATGAATCATGGTTGATAGGGTGGTGGGTGGCGAGTGGTGGGTGGCGGGAGATACAGGGCAAAATTCGGGCAACGGTGCCGGGGGTTCAATGTCGCATTAGCGCGAAGCCGGCTGCGAGCACGACCGCGGCGGCAACGGCAAGCCCGATCGCAAATTTCCACGCTTGCCCGGCGGCGAACGAATCGGTCGGGGCGAGTGATTCCGCCTGATCCGCGATTGTGTCAACGGCGGCGGCGGACGCCTCCACCTCGGGCGGCAAAGCCCCTTCGGCCGAGTCTACCCGGGGCGGAGGATTCGTCCCGGCGTCGGGTGCTCGTGCAGGGCCCTGCTCCGGCCGTTCGCCGGGCGTCGGCTCTTGGGGCTGCTGCGCACCCGGCTTCGGGGCGGTCGTGTCGACGGCAATTTCCTCATACCCGATTTCCTCTCCTTCCGCGCCTTCCCGGGTTTCCTCCTGATCTTCCCACGCGGCTTCCGCCAGCGCTTCGGCCGTTGCCTCCCAGTCCCATTTCATCAGCAGATCCATGCCGGGGTTCATGTCTTTTACCTGACACGAACAAGGGCCGGAAAGGAAGAACATGCAGTCTATGAGGTTATCCGAGGTGATCCCTTTGCCGATATACGGCGGTAGCGCCAGCCCCCGCCCGAAAACGGCAAAAATCATCACCTCATCGGCAAACTCCTCGTCGTGCAGGTCCGGCTCGATTGCCAGCAGCGAATCGACGAGCCACTTCTCGGTCTCGTCGGTCCGCGAAAGGGTCAGCGAGGCAACCTTGAACGGCAACTGCGGCACATCCTGCGGGCCGCCTGCCCAAAACTCGTCGGGCTCTTCCGCGGGGCTTTCGCCCTCTGCCGTCTCTTGCTCCTCTTGTGTTGCCTCCTCCGCCTCGGTTTCCTCCTTCACCTGGGCGATGGTTTCCCCGACAACCTTTGCCGCCCGTTCGTTCTGCTTTTCATCCGGGCAGTTGAGCACCAGCAGGACGCTCGAATGGCCCTCCTCGATCAATTTACCCAGCTTCCGGCGCACAGGCGAGTCGACCATGGCACGGATCGTTTCCTTGTCGAGTTGCCCGGCGTAGAGCTTCGTCTGCCAGGGCGTGACGATCAGGTAGAACGGCTCGTCGGCGGTTTCGGTCACCTCGCCTTTGGATTTCCCGGGCAGCTTAGACGGCTTTTTCTGCGAGAACCTGGTCCGGCCGACGACGGCAAAGAACTCCGTTGCAAGCGGCGGGACCGCGCCGCGCATCTCGTACGTGTACTTCCGGCCGTCGACGACCGTCTCGAAGAATATCTGATTGAGGGTTTTCTCCTCTTCGTTTTCGCCCTCGCCGGTCTTTTCCTTCACTTGCGACGCGTAGGCAATACCCCAGTGATCGCCGACGCGAATCGGCGTGACCGGCCTGGTCAGCTTTGCGCCCGCCGCCTCGATCACATCGGCCCGTTTTTTGGCAAACGCTTCGATATCCTTCTCGGAGACATTCTTCGGCTTATAGTCTTCCGCGGTGACGAGGATGGCCGGGCGGTCGATCTCCTTGCCCGGCTGGAACCGGACGATGTATTGGCTGTCCTGCTGGCGATGATCCGACCAGCGCTTCGGCGGGGCGATATCCACGCGGTCTTCATCCACCGCCGCAATCGGATCGCCCAGCTCGGGAAGGTTCACCAGCTCAATCTCGACCCGCTCGCCCTCCAACTCCGGCAGCACGTGCAACTGGTACATCGCCCGGACAAATCGGGGGAGGTGCGAGAATCGCATTTCGTGCTCGCCCAGCGTGCGTTCGTCCTCGGCGGCTTGTGCGGCGGCTTCCTCTTTTTCGGTATCCGTCTTCTCGGTCGTCGGCCCATCGGCCGGCTTTTCCACTGTCGGCTTCGGTTTTCGGACTGAAAAGAAGATCAGGTTGGTCGGGGGGGCGTCCTCGGCCAGCCCGGTCAGCAGATCGTTGACGGCCTTGTCCTCTTCGCGGATTTCGTCGGCGTGGAAATAGAGCACCACGTAAGGCGTTACCGCCCAGTTGTCCAAGGCATAGCGCCAGACGGGCGTAGTACACGCCCGGGCCGACGGGCCGCAAAGCAACAGAATAAACGCCACACACAACAACCGCGCGATGACCGGCAACGGAATGATTCGGGGCATGGATACACCAAAATCCAAAAAAGTAAGGCTGATCGGGGGGCAACCATTGAGGGGGGGAACAACGTCCCGTGGCCCTGCTGTCCACTATCGCATTATATTATAAGGGCGAACCTTGCCGGTGGCAAACGCCTGCGAAAACAGGGAGGAGGGGGAGGTTTCGTAGGGACGGGTTGAAACCAGGAACACGTTTGCAGGACGATCATTGAAACGTCACCGGCAGCGACAGGGCATCGCGGAGCCGGACCAGGTATTCCCGGCGGGGAATCTCGATCGCCCCGAACTGGACCATGTGCGGGGTAAGCTGCTGGATATCGAATAGCACGTATCCCCGCGATTGGAGACGTTCGACCAGGCGGACCAGGGCGACTTTCGAGGCGTCGCGTACGAGAAAAAACTTCGATTCCGCCGCGAAGAGACCGCCGACGGCCACGCCGTAGGTCCCGCCGACGAGATGCCCGCCGTGCCGGACCTCGACGCTGTGCGCATGGCCCAGCTCGAAGAGCCGCGCGTAGGCCGCGATCATCTCGCCGGTGATCCAGGTTTCGCCCTGGCCGCCGTGGGCAGCGGCGCACCCGTGGATGACGCCCGAAAAATCCCGGTCGAAGGTAACCTCGAACCGGCGGCTGTGGACGGTGCGCCGCAACCGCCGCGGGACGTGAAACCCTTCGAGTTCAATAATTGCCCTCGGGTCGGGGGACCACCAGGGGATAGGCGACCGGACGTCCGCAACCGGCCAGGGGAAAATCCCGTGCTGATACGCGTCCAGCAACCACTCGGGCGAGAGCTTCCCCCCGAATCCGGCAAGGCCTTCCGAATCGAGCGACTCGGCCGGCGGAAAGAATCGCGATTCGGGAAGGATGGGCATGGTGGCACCAACTGGAGGCGGGCCCGGGAACCTGAAACGTCAATTATAAGGGTGATTCCGCTTCGTGCTACCTGGGGATGCCCCCCTACCCAACAGGCTGGATCATCTGGTATAATTCATCTTATTGTCCTGCGGCCAATACCTGTCGTGGCTGTAACCACTTGAGGGAGACGAAGACAGGGAAATTCTTCAGTTGTCAGAGGGCGAAGTGATGACCGATCAACAACTCCTTCAGCGGATTGCCTGCGACCCCGAAGTCATGGTTGGAAAACCGGTGATCAAGGGCACGCGACTTACCGTTGATTACATTTTGAATCTCTTGGCACACGGCTCGAACCTCGACGAAATTCTGGAGGAATACAAGGGTCTCGCGCGAGAGGACATCGAGGCGTGCCTCCTCTTTGCGTCGCAATCCCTTTCGAATACGGCCTTTATGCCGCTAACGGCGGAGTCGTTGTAAATGCGTTTCCTCGTGGATGAGTGTACGGGCCCCGCGGTCGCTCGCTGGTTGCGCGAGCAAGCCCATGAAGTGTTCTCCGTGTACGAAGAAGCGCGGGGGATGACGGACGAAGACGTCCTGGATAAGGCACATACCGAGAATTGGATTTTGATCACCAACGACAAGGATTTCGGGGAAAAGGTGTATCGAGAGAAGCGACCGCATCACGGGGTTGTCTTTCTTCGTTTACAAGACGAGAGATCGCCGTCAAAGATCGAATCGCTCCGAAAACTGCTTGAATCGTATGCCGACGAATTGGCTGACCGTTTCGTTGTAGCCACAGAGTCGCAGGTCCGGTTCGCTCAAGCGTAGCGTCCACAACACCGCCCCATGCCCCCCACTCGGGCCCCCTGCCCAAATTCTCGGCCGCTGGTACAATGCCGGCTCCACTGAAACCCGTCCGGGAAAAGCCATGAGAGTCTTTGAGAACGTGGCCATTGTCGGGGTCGGCCTTATTGGGGGGTCGATCGGCCTGGCCCTGCAAAAGTCGAAACTGGCCAGGAAGGTCATCGGCATCGGACGCCGGCAAGTCACACTCCGGATTGCCCGACGAGTCGGTGCGGTGACCAATACAACGATCGACCTGACCAAGGGCGTGGTCGATGCCGAGTTGGTGATTGTCGCCACGCCGGTGGGGCGGATCGTCGAGGACGTGAAGAAGGTTGCCGAGCACGCCCCCGAGGGTACGCTCATTACCGACGTCGGCAGCACGAAGCAAGTGATCGTCGAGACGCTGGACGGCGGTTTGCCCCGGGGATGCCGCTTCCTTGGCGGGCATCCCCTGGCCGGCAGCGAAAAGGCCGGCCCGAGCAACGCCGCGGCCGACCTGTTCGACGGCCAGCTTGCCTTGCTGACCCCCACGGTCAACACGAAGGCGGAGGACTTCGATCTGGTGACCGAACTCTGGGAGGCCATGGGGTCGGTCGTCGTGAAGATACCGCCCGACGAGCACGACAAAGTGCTGGCCATGACCTCTCACCTGCCGCACCTGGCGGCCTCGGCACTGGCAGCGACGATGCCGGAGCAGTACTTCCGTTTCACAGGGACCGGAATGAAAGACACCTCGCGTCTGGCCGCCGGCGATCCCGAACTCTGGAGGCAGATCATCTCGCTCAACCGCGACCACATACTGACCGTGTTGGAGCAGTACGGCGGAAAGCTGGCCGCCTTGCACGCGGCCATCCGCGACTGCAACGACGATACACTCATCCAATTCCTCACAACGGCAAAGAAGAACCGCGATGCTCTGGGAAGTTGACATCTATCCGGCCCAAGGACAGCCGGACCTTATGGCAGAACAAATCGTCGACTCGGCCGCCGATCTCGGGCTGGCCGACGACCTGGACGTGGTCTCCGCCCGCGGATACCTGATCCAGGGCAAGCTCAACCGCGAGCAGGTTGCCCGCCTGGCGGAGGAGCTGCTTTCGGACCGCATCGTGGAGCGCGCGGCGGTGGCCCCCGTCGGCGACGAACAGCTCAATCATGCCCCCGCCGACGACCCCAAGTTGATCCACGTCATTCTCAAACCGGGCGTCACGGACCCGGTGGCCCAGAGCGCCATGGCGGCGATCGCCGATTTCGACATCGAAGCGGAAGCCGTCCGCACGCTCAAGAAGTATTGGATCGGTCCGCTGGCGGACGACCGCCTCGAGTTGCTCTGCTCGAAGATTCTCGCCAACGACGCCATCGAGCAGGTAATTCCCGGCCCGCTCGAATTCGAGCAGTTGGACGTCGGCTCGCCGTATGATTTTCAACGGGTGACCGTCCCCATCCGCGACATGGACGACGAGGCCCTGGCAAGGCTCGCGATCGAAGGGCAACTCTACCTCTCGCTGAGGGAGATGCAGACGATCCGGGCCCATTTCGAGTCGCTCGGGCGCGATCCGACCGACGTCGAGCTGGAGACCCTCGCCCAGACCTGGAGCGAGCACTGCAGCCACAAGACCCTGGCCGGACGGATCCACTACAAAGACGAGAACGGCGAGCGGCAATTCGAAAACATGCTCAAGGAGACGGTCTTCGCCGCCACGACGGAGATCCGCCACCGGGCGGGTGAAGATGACTGGTGTGTCAGCGTCTTCGAGGACAACGCCGGCGTGGTCCGCTTCGACGACCGCTACAACATCGTCTTCAAGGTCGAAACGCACAACCACCCTTCCGCCCTGGAACCGTACGGCGGGGCAAACACCGGCATCGGCGGGGTGATCCGCGACCCGATGGGGACCGGCATGGGCGCCAAGCCGATCTGCAACACCGACATCTTCTGTTTTGCCCCGCCCGATACCCCGATCGAATCGATCCCGGCCGGCGTGCTCCACCCCCGCCGCGTCATGCAGGGCGTGGTGGCCGGCGTCCGCGATTACGGCAACCGGATGGGTATCCCCACCATCAACGGCGCACTCTACTTCGACGACCGTTACCTCGGCAACCCCCTGGTCTACTGCGGCAACGTCGGGCTGCTGCCCCGCGAAATGTCGTTCAAGGAGCCGAAGCCGGGCGATCTCGCCGTGGCCGTCGGGGGACGAACCGGCCGCGACGGTATCCACGGCGCTACCTTCAGCTCCGCCGAACTGACCCACGAAAGCGAAGATATCTCCGGCGGCGCCGTCCAGATCGGAAACGCCATCACCGAAAAAATGGTCCTCGACGTGTTGATGGTCGCCCGCGACCGCGGGCTCTACAACGCCGTGACCGACTGCGGCGCAGGGGGCTTCTCCAGCGCCGTGGGCGAAATGGGCGAGAACATCGGCGCCGAAGTCTGGCTCGAACGCGCCCCGCTGAAGTACGAAGGCCTTTCCTATACCGAAATCTGGATCTCCGAAGCCCAGGAACGCATGACGCTGGCCGTGCCGGAGGACAAGTGGGACGAACTCCGCGAGCTTTGCGAATCGGAAGGGGTCGAGGCAACGGTAATCGGCAAGTTCGTGCCCACCGGCCGGCTCTTGTTGAAGTACCATGACCAGGAGGTGGCCGATCTGTCGATGGAGTTTCTCCACCACGGCCAGCCGCCGGTCGTTCGCGATGCGGTTTACACGCCGCCGGAGACCGTCGAGATGGTGTTGCCCGAAATGGATTGCAGGGAGTACACCGGTTCCCTCCTGAAGATACTCGGCTCGCTGAACGTCTGTAGTAAGGAATGGGTGGTCCGCCAGTACGACCACGAGGTCCAGGGCGGAAGCGTGATCAAGCCGCTGGTCGGTGTGAAAAACGACGGGCCGGGCGATGCCGCCGTGTTCCGGCCGGTGCTCGATTCCCGGCGCGGCGTGGTGATGGCCTGCGGCATGAACCCCCGCTACGGCGATCTCGATCCTTACCACATGGCGGCCAGCGCGATCGACGAGGCGGTCCGCAACTGCGTGGCCGTCGGGGCCGATCCCACCCGGATTGCCATCCTCGACAACTTCTGCTGGGGAGCGACCGACCGGCCCGAGACGCTCGGCTCGCTGGTTCGCGCGGCCCTGGCCTGCCACGACGTGGCCAACGAGTTCGGCACGCCCTTCATCAGCGGCAAGGACAGCCTCAACAACGAGTTCCGCCCCGAGGGCGCCGACGAGCCGATCTCCATCCCGCCGTCGCTGTTGATCAGCGCGATGGGCGTCATCGAAAACGTGGACCGTTGCGTCACGATGGACCTGAAAGAGCCGGGTAACCGGCTCTACCAGGTCGGACTGACCAAAAACGAACTCGGCGGCTCGCACTTTGCGCTGGTCCATTCGCTCGAAGGCGGGGAGGTGCCCAAGGTCCGCCCCGAGGAAGCCAGGGAGACGTTCGCCGCCGTACACCGAGCGATCGACGCCGGGCTGGTCCGCGCGTGCCACGATCTGAGCGAAGGCGGGCTGGCCGTCGCCGCCGCCGAAATGGCCTTCGCCGGAGGGCTCGGCGCCACGATCTCGCTCGCCCGGATACTCTGCACCGTCGATGCGACCCGGACGACCGAGCTGTTGTTCAGCGAGTCGAACTCGCGGTTCCTCGTCGAGGTGAAGCCGGAGAACACCGAAGCCTTCGAGGCCGCCTTGGGTGACGTCCCCCACATCGACATCGGCGAGGTCACCGAAAACGACCGGTTCGAGATCAAGGCCGCCGACGGCACCACGGTCGTCGAAGCCGACTTGAAAACGCTCAAAGAAGCGTGGCAGAAACCGCTGCGATGGTAGAGTAAATTGAAAATTGAAAATTGAAAAATGCAAATTGTCGTCGCAATCGTCGGCAACCCCAACCCCCAGCCCCTAACCCCCAACCATGCAACCCAACATATTGATCCTCCGTGCCCCCGGCACGAACTGCGACTTCGAGACGGCGTTTGCGTTCGAGCAGGCCGGCGGCAAGACGGAACTCCTGCACATCAACCGGTTGCTGGAAAGCCCCGCCGAGTTCGAGCGGTTCCAGATCCTCTGCATCCCCGGCGGGTTCAGCTACGGCGACGACGTGGCGGCCGGGCGGATCCTGGCCAACCAGATCCAGCATCATCTGGCCGAGCGCTTGAACGAGTTCAAAGACGCCGGAAAGCTCATCCTCGGCATTTGCAACGGGTTCCAGGTCCTGATGAAGTCGGGCGTGTTGCTGCTCGACGGCGGCAATGACGGCGCCCCGGCCACGCTCACCTGGAACGATTCCGGCAAGTTCGAGGACCGCTGGACGAAGCTCGACGTCCGCAGCGGCAAGTCGGTCTTCCTCAAGGGAATCGAGTCGATGTACCTCCCGGTTGCCCATGCCGAAGGAAAGTTCGTTACCCGGGACGATGCGATGCTTTCGAAGCTTGAAGACGCCGGGCAGCTTGTGCTGCGCTACGTCGCGCAGAACGGGCGAGCCGGCGGCAACGGCCGGGTTCCTTACCCCGACAACCCGAACGGTTCGCAGGCCAACGTGGCGGGCACCTGTGACGCAACCGGCCGGGTGCTCGGCATGATGCCCCATCCCGAACGCCACATCGACCCCACGCACCACCCCCGCTGGACCCGCGGCGAAGCCGCCGAGACAGGCGACGGCTTGCAGGTCTTCGTCAATGCCGTGAAATACTTTGCGTAGGGTCGACGTAATGGGCAGGAGGGTTCGACCGATGATCCGTCGAAGGCTTGTGCCCCTCCTGCTACCCGTGGTCTTCGTTTCGTGCTCCGGCGAGCCCGACCGGAAAGTCCTCTGTGAAAGGGACTCGCCCTACAACACCATCGTGGTCACCGAGGACGGACGGGGGGTGCGCACCCTGTCGTTCAAAAAAGACGGGGCCCAACAAAGCGTCGTCAAGGTCGGAGACCCCGACCACATTGAACTCCCGTACGCGCGGGTCATGCCCGTGGGACTCGCACTGGTCGAAAAGCCGCAGCGGGTGTTGATCGTCGGGCTTGGCGGCGGCACCATCCCAAGCTTCCTCCACAAGCATTACCCGGAAGCGACAATCGATGCGGTCGACATCGATCCGGACGTGGTCGACGTGGCGAAGGAGTTCTTCGGGTTCCGCGAGGATTCCACCATGCGCGCCCACGTGAACGACGGACGGCGGTTCATCGAGGAGTGCCGCGATCCCTACGATATCATCTTCCTCGATGCCTACGGCTCGGAGAATATTCCCTACCACCTGGCGACGCGGGAGTTCCTCGTGGCCGTGCGCCGCGCCCTGACTCCCAACGGCGCCGTTGTCGGAAACGTCTGGAGCCGTCGCTCGAACACCCTCTATGACTCCATGGTCCGGACCTATCAGGACGTGTTCGACGAGCTTTACGTCTTCGACGTGCGGGACTCCGGCAACAAAATCCTCGTCGCGCTCCCGTACGAGCGGCAGATCCAGCGGGACGAGCTGGCGCAACGGGCCAGAAGCGTTTCGGCGGAGAAGGATTTCCCGTTCGACATGGGCGAGCTGGTCGAGTACGGTTACCGCCGTGAAAAAGAGAAAAACTCCCGCGGCCGCGTTCTGACGGACCAGAAACCGGTGAAGAAGGCCGGGTGAGCACCCGATCTGGATTGAGAGTAGCAGGCACACTCCGAGGTTGTGATTTTTTGTAGGGTGGGACCAGGAGCGAAGCGACGCCGGCCCACCAACGCGAGAAAAACGCGGCGAATATGGTGGGCCGGCGCGGCCTGAGGGCCGCTGGTCCCACCCTATGGCCTCCGTTTCCCAAAAAATCCAGGACGTTATCTACCGGCCGCCCCTTATTGCCCGGGATTTGGCAGACTCACTGGTGTCCCGCCGAAACGCATGGTAACATCCGATGGTCGTTCGGCCCGTTCAAAACCGCTCCAGGGAGGAACCTTGCCGTGAAAAAGCTGATTGTCGTTGCCGTGGCTCTTGTGGTTATGGTGTTTCTTGGCGTTCTGGCTTACAACGTCTGGTGGCACGCGACTCACTATGTTGTGGAGCGTACCGAATATCACGACCCGGACACGTATACGGTGGAGCATACGGAGTATCATGATCCGAGGAAGACCGATGAGTTGAAGCTGACCGACGACCTGCTGGCGGACAAGAACCCGGCGTTCGACCCCGACCTGGTCGACGGCCGGCCGCTCGGCGATTGGGAGCTCAACGCCTCGGCGGCGGTCGTCCGGCTCGACTGCCCTTCGGTCAAGCCGGACCGTGAAGCGTGGATGCTGGAGCTTTGCCCGTCGTATGCCGACGCCGTGAAAGCGGCGGCCGGCGCGGGGCGGGATTTGCTGCCCAGCGCCAACCTGCTCGACGGCACGGCAAAGCAGTTCGACGACGGGCTGTACGCGGCGCTCGATCTAGCGTCGTTCCAGGGCAAACTCGGCGACGGGCCGGCCGCCGCCGGCTTGATCGAAGCGATCTTCCAGGAACTCCCCGAGGGCAGCCCGGCACGCCCCTTCATGGCCGCCGGGCTCAAGCTGGCCGGCAAAGACGTCGATCTGACGCCGGACGAGGAGAAGCAACAGGACCAATTCCTCGCCCGGTTCGAATCCGACAAGGCCCGCAGCAAGCCGATTGCGTTCTACAACTGGACGCCCGAACTGAAGCAGGTGTGGCGGTTCTTCCGGTTTCTGCAAGAGGAATTCCCCGAGGACAACCTTGCCGTCCCCCGGGCGGTTGCCGGCGTGTTGCAGGAAAATCCCGAACTGCTCGGGCAGTACCGCGCGGTCAACGCATTCTACGGCAAGCTGACCAATCCGCTGTTCTGCCTGCCGGTGGATGCACTGATCGACGCGGATGCCCCGCTGAAGACGCTCGCGAAGGACCAGCACGCCCGGCACGCGGCCGTGGCGATCTTCCCGCCGTCGACCAGCCGCGAGACCGAACTGTTTGAGCAGCTCTTTCCACAGGGAGTGCCCGGCAACGTGAACCTGATGGCCGTGTTGATCCGGCGGATCCGCTCCGGCGAGGTCGATCTGGCCCCCAAAGACGATTCGGGCTGGTACCAGTACCAGGTATATGCCCTTCAGACGATGCTGCTGCCCGGCGGGGTCCGGGAAAGCGAAAAGCTGCTGCTGACCGCCAAGTACAAGAAGCGGCTGGTCGAGGCGTTCAAGGCCCTGATCACGAAGCGGCGGGAGACGCACGCGCGGGGGGCGAAAGCCGCGTGCGAGGCCTTGGCTAGTGGCGAGGTCCGCCCGCGGCTTCGCGTTGAGCCCTGTCTGACCTTCTATCTCCGCACGGCCAGGGCGTACGCCTTCCTGCAAAACTTCCTGCTGGCCACGGTTGGGCAAGAACGTCTGGCTTCGATGCACGGGCTTCGCCGCGGCGGCCCCCGCGAACCGAATCTGGCCGACGAGCTGGAGGCCTTCAAGCAGCGGTTCTACGGCTTCTACCTCGTCGGGTGCGAGGACATCGGTATGAGGCCGAAGTTTCTCGAAGACGAACCGGTCGAACCCGAAGCCGCGAAGCAGGCCGCCCTGACATGGCTGGAGTCGATGGCCGACGACCCCGACCTGGCGTGCGACACCAGGGTGTCGGTGCCCATCTACGTCGATCCGATCGGCCGGAAGACCCGGTTGTGGGGTACGCTGGGGGTCCGCCTGGCCCATTTGAAGTCAAACTACGCCCGAGGGCCGAAGGTCCGCCCCAAGCAAGAGGGGGGCGAATGGCAGGAAGTCGAAATATACCAACTCGGCAACAGCCCCTATGTCATTCCCGTCGACGAGTTTGCCGAATTCGAGATCGACCGGCTCGATGCCCTCACGCGGGAAGAATTCCGCAAGGCGTGCGATCAACACAAGACAAAAGCGGAGATTGTGGAGGCCTTGTCGGGGCGTTGACCCCGGCGGATTGGGGGCTCGGCGGTTCTCCTCTTCCCTTTTTCCTCTGCCTTGGGCCCTCTTTCTTTCAAATTTCTTGCCGGGATTCCAGTTCCGCCATAACATTGCGATGAAAGGTATACGCGTGGCGGGGCGCCGCTCGTAGTGGCGCCCTGCTTTTTTGAGACAACCACAGCGGTGTCCGGCCCCCTGTCTTGCCCGGCAGTCTGGACGCCGCTTTTTTCATGCCCTTCTGCCGACATTACTCAATGTAATGCTATCCCACGGGCCTGTCAACGACCATCCCGCTGTTTTGGCCGTGTTACGGGAGAACGCGGGTCGCCAAAACCATCTCGGCCCCCCCCGACGGGTGCAACAGGCACGCAATTACGCCCTTTTGGCGAGGCGGATCCCTTGCCCGGTCGTCGGGATCCCGCTACACTGACGGTTTCGCATTTTCCGCCTCGCCCGCGACGGCCGGTCCCAAAGAGGAATTAGGCGGCAGCATGACTGCACCGAAGACCTACATGGCCAAGAAAGAAGAAGTCGAGCCGCGATGGTGGCTCGTCGATGCGACCGACAAGGTGGTCGGCCGCCTGGCGAGCGACATTGCCGTGGTTCTGATGGGCAAGGATAAGCCCGCCTACACCCCGCACGTCGACATGGGCGATTTTGTGGTGGTAACCAACGTCGAGAAGGTAGTGTTCACCGGCAAGAAATGGGAACAAAAGCGCTATACGTGGTATACCGGCTACCCCGGCCAGAAGAGCGAATCGGCGGCTTCACGAAAAGAGCGCCGACCTGAGACGATCCTGCGAGAAGCCGTTCGCCGCATGTTGCCGAAAAACAAGCTCGGCACCAAAATGCTCCGCAAACTGAAGCTTTGCGTTGGGGACGAACACCCTCACCAGGCCCAAAACCCGAAGCCGAAGGACCTTGGCGCCAAGAAGAAGGGATAACCATGGCAACTGCCATTAAGGACAGCTTGGGAACGGGGAGACGCAAGAGTTCGATTGCGCGGGTGCGGGTTCGGCCGGGTACGGGCAATATCTCCGTCAACAGTCGGCCCATCGACGTTTATTTTTACAACCTCCAGCAGCAAAACGCCGTCTTGGCGCCACTGGTGCAGACGGGCAAGCGGAATGACGTCGATGTGATTATCCGCGTCAATGGCGGCGGCATCACCGGCCAGGCCGACGCGTGCAAACTGGGAATCGCCCGGGCACTGAAGACCTACGAATCGGAACTGGAGGAGAGCCTCCGCGATTCCGGTTTATTGACCCGTGACGGCCGCATGAAAGAGCGAAAGAAACCCGGTCTCCGCGGGGCCAGACGCGGGACGCAGTTCTCGAAGCGATGACCCCCGGGCTTTTCCGGGATATTCGCAGCGGCCATACCCTTATGGAGGGGGACGAGCTCATAGATGCTCGAAAACCCGGTTCATAGCCCCATTTCTGGAGACATGGGGAGCAAGTCGTCCAAACTCCCCGCAGGAGGTTGTTGACAGAGCGAATGGGTACCGTTAGGCTAAAGAATGTAAGGGTGAGAATCTCTAATCTCAGCGGAAGACCAAAGGACAACAGGGCCCGGCGGCAGTTCTGTGCGTCAGGCACCGCAAGGCTTATGTGGAGCCCCTCATGGCCTCAAGCAAAGATGGCGATTATACCGAAATCCTGGTCCGCCAGGGGGTCGTCAGTCTAGAGCAGTTGGCGGAAGCGTCTCAACTGGCGAAAGACTCGCGGATACGACTTCCCGACGCGCTCACGCGGCTCGGGTATGCCTCGGGCGAGGACGTCATGAGGGCGATGGCCGAGCAGCACGGTCATGATTTTATCAATTTGAGCGAAGTGGTCATCCCTCCCGCTGTCGTCGAACTCGTGCCCGAGTCGGTGGCCCGGGAAAATGCCGTGATTCCACTGGCCGAGGGAGACGGCAAGTTGACGGTCATCGTCAGCGACCCCAATGACCTGGATACGATCGACAAGCTGGTTTTCATCCTCAATCGTCAAATCGAGATCGCATTGGCCCCCCGCGAAAGCATTCTGGAGGCGATCAACCGGTACTACGGCCAGACGATCGGCGAAAGCGCCGATTCGATGCTCCAGGAGTTTACCGATACGGCGATCGACTTTACGGAGACCGAGGAAGACGCGGAAACAGGCGACGAGGACATTGACGAGAATAGTGCTCCCATAGTGCGGCTGGTTCACATGATTATCACCGAGGCGGTCCAGCTTCGGGCTTCGGATATCCATATCGAACCCTTTGAGGACCGGATTCGGGTCCGCTATCGGATCGACGGAGTGCTTGTCGAGCGGGACAGTCCCCCGCGACGTCTGTTGGGCGCTATTCTCTCGCGTGTCAAAATCCTCTCAAAACTCGACATTGCCGAGCGTCGGCGGTGCCAGGACGGGAGAATCAAAGTGACCGTGGGTGAGAAGGAACTCGATCTGCGCGTCAGCGTAATTCCCACCAACCATGGCCAGTCCGTGGTGATGCGGATCTTGGACAAGGACAGTATCCGAGTGGGCCTGAAGCAACTCGGTTTCGCTGAGGAGGAGTTCAAGAGGTTCAATGCTCTGATCGCAAGACCCAACGGCATTATCCTGGTAACAGGTCCGACGGGGTCGGGCAAAACGACCTCGTTGTACGCTGCGCTGAACGAACTGAATACGCCGGACAAGAAGATCATTACCGCAGAAGATCCCGTGGAGTACTACCTTCAGGGGATAAATCAGGTGGAAGTCCGCCATGAGATTGGTTTGGACTTTCAGCGGGTGATTCGGGCAATGTTACGACAGGCACCCAATGTCATCTTAGTGGGGGAGATGCGGGACTTAGAGACCGCCCAGATGGGTATTCAGGCTAGTCTGACCGGACACTTGGTTTTCAGTACATTGCACACAAACGATGCGCCCAGTGCCATTACACGTTTGATCGACATGGGGATACCCCCATATCTGGTGGCAAGCAGCATCGTGGCTATTATGGCCCAGCGCCTCGTACGTGTAGTCTGCCAGAAGTGTAAGCAGCCGTTCACTCCTAGTGAGACAATGCTTGAGACTGCCGGCATTACACCCGAGATGGCCGCAGATGCAACGTTTGCAAAAGGGCGCGGGTGTGGAAATTGTCAGGGGTCGGGCTATCGCGGGCGTTTGGCGATCTTCGAACTTATGCTCATGTCCAACAAAGTTCGGGAGTTGACGTTCAAGGAGGCTGCCACTGAAGAACTCCGTCGAACGGCGATCACGGAAGGGATGAAAACCCTTTACTGGGACGGCATCGCAAAGGTTTGCCGCGGGGTTACGACCCTGGATGAGGTATTCCGCATTGCTAAGCGGTCAGAAGATGCCTAATGGCTGGCCGCTCGCACAATTGGCTTTTCGACCGTAACCCCCTGCGCTGGGGGAGGGGCCCTATTCCCCAAGCCGGTCAGCTTTAGGGCCGAACTACTTGAGATTTTCCCGGAAATGTGAATAATCGTATTGGGAGCGGTGAGAGGTCTTTTTCTCTTCCCTGCGGGGTGGGTAACCGATAGGCGTCTTTTCCTATCACGGTTCTTGTGAGAAGCGGTAGTGCCGACGGCAGATTCATCATCAAGCGCGGAAGGTTCCCTAAATGGGCACGATCTTAATAGACAAGCTCCTTCAGACGGTTGTTAACCGGAAGGCCAGCGATCTTCACGTCACCGTCGGTCAGCCGCCTGTGCTACGGGTTGACGGGCACCTTCACAAGCTGGAAACGAAGACATTAGAGCCGGAGGACACCGTTGCTTTGATGAAGAGCATTGCGCCGGAGCGTTGCCAGCAGGAATTGCAGGAGGTGGGCGGGGCAGACTTTGGTTTTGCGTTTGGAGACATGGCGCGGTTCCGCGTGGCGATTTTCAAGCAAAGGGGCCACGTGGCCATGGTGTTGCGGCAGATTCCCGTCACGTTGATGTCCTTCGAAGACTTGGGGACACCGCCGGTTCTAAAGGATTTGATCCTACGGCCCCGGGGATTGATCCTGGTGACTGGTCCGACCGGCTGCGGCAAGACCACTACTTTGGCGGCGGCGATCGACTATTTGAACGACCACGTGGATCACCACATCATCACAGTGGAAGACCCGATCGAGTTTTTTCACCCCCACAAGATGTCGACCGTGAATCAACGGGAAGTGGGCGTTGACGTCCCAAATTTTGCTGAGGCGATCAGACGGGCGTTGCGTATGGATCCGGATGTGATTCTTGTGGGGGAACTGCGAGATTTGGAAACCATCGAAGCAGCCATTACCGCGGCGGAAACCGGACACATCGTCTTTGGTACGCTCCACACCACGGGGGCTCAGGGGACGGTTAACCGGATCATCGATGTATTTCCCACGAACCAGCAAGAGCAGATCCGGACACAGCTCTCAACGGCCATTCTTGGAATTGTTTCACAGGCTTTGTTACCCAAGGTTGGTGGAGGCCGGGTGGCAGCGTACGAGATGTTAGTGGTAACCCCTGCAACTGCGAACTTGATCCGCGAGAACAAAACCTTCCGGATCACGTCCGTTATCCAGACCGGTGCCAAGCTGGGCATGCAGTTGCTGGACGACAACATGTTCCGGTTATGGCGGGACGGTTTGGTGGAGAAGAAAGACATTTTCTTTCGGGCGAATGATCCGGAAAGTTTGGCAAAGAAGGTTGCCCAGGTCGAGAAGGGGCTGTTCGAAGAGGCCGAAGAGCGGGTGGAGGTTTGACGGCGAAGCCAGGCGGCATTGCATTCCAGGAGCACTAAAACTATGGCGTTGCGGCAAATAGGTCAAGTTCTGGTGGATTTAGGGTTCCTCTCCGAGGAGAAATTGGAAGAGGTGCTGGAGGAACAGCAGCGCCGGCTTGGGGAGATGTTCGGCGAAGTCGCCACCAGCATGGGGATCATTAACGATGACCAGCTTGCCCAGGGGTTGGCTGAGCAGATGGGAATGCAGGTCATCAGCCTGAGCGACGTGGTGATCCCGCCCGATGTGCTTGCTCGCATCACCGAGCCGATGGCCCAACTGTACCGCATTATCCCGATTAGCTTCAAGGGCGACGTGTTGACAATTGCGATGTGCGATCCTCAGAACCTGTCGATCATCGACGAACTGCGGAGTTTTCTCGGCTACGAGATTCGGGCGGTCGTGGCGACAGAGCGAGAGATGGTCGGCGCGCTCGAGCGATACTACGATGTGGGGGGGGAAAGCGTCGAGACGCTGATCGCGGGGATGGAGCAGGATGAGGAACTCCTCGAAGCGATTAAGCAGGCGGAGGAGGACGCGAAAGAGGGGGTGCTGGATCTGGCCGACATGGAGACGTTGGCGGACAGCGCCCCCGTCCGGAAGTTATTGAACATGGTCTTGTTGCTGGCGATTAAGGATCATGCCAGCGACTTGCACTTCGAGCCGTTTGAGACCGAATTCAAGATTCGGATTCGGGCGGATGGGATATTGTACGAGATGGTTCCGCCGCCCCGGCATCTCGCTTTGGCCATCACGACCCGAATCAAGGTCATGTCCGATCTGGACATCGCCGAGCGGCGCCTGCCGCAGGACGGCCGGATCCGCTTGACGGTGGGAGGACACCCGGTCGACTTGCGGGTCAGTGTGCTTCCGACCATGTTCGGCGAGAGCGTGGTAATGCGGATTCTCGACAGGTCCGTGGTTATGCTGGATTTGAACGCGGTGGGAATGCACACGGGCGTTCTTACCGCTTTCCGGGACACGATCCGCATGCCGAACGGCATTGTGCTGGTAACCGGGCCCACCGGGTCGGGGAAGACGACGACGTTGTACGGAGCGCTCAACGAGTTGAACGAGGTGGAGGACAAGCTGATCACCACCGAGGACCCGGTCGAATACGACATCGAGGGGATTGTGCAGATGCCGATCGACGCATCGATCGGCAACACGTTCGCAGCGTGCTTGCGCGCGATTTTGCGCCAGGACCCGGACAAGATCCTGGTGGGGGAGATTCGGGATCTGGAGACGGCGGAGATTGCCGTGCAGGCGTCGCTGACCGGGCACATGGTGTTCAGCACGTTGCACACGAACGATGCCCCGAGCACGATTACGCGGCTGCGGGACATGGGTGTGCCGCCGTTTTTGATTACAGCCACCCTGGAGGCGATTCTGGCACAACGCCTGGTCCGCAAGATCTGCAAGGAATGCCGCGAGCAAACCCAGCCGAGCACCGAGACGCTGGCCCAACTGGACCTGACCCCCGACGATGTGATCGACAAGAAGTTTTACCACGGGCGGGGTTGCGGTTCGTGCAACAACTCGGGTTTCAAGGGGCGGACCGGGCTGTTCGAGTACATGGTCATGAACGATACGCTGCGCGAGCTGATTAACGAGGGGGCATCGACCGAGAAGCTCCGGGACGCCGGGTTGCGCACCGGGATGCACCCGCTGCGCGAGTCGGGGTTGGAGAAAGTATATTCCGGCTTAACTGCCATTGAGGAAGTGATCCGCGAAACGGTACATGATATGTAAGTTTCTCCATAAACAGGAGTCGAGTCATGCCGACTTATCAATTCGAGGCAATGGACCAAAGCGGCGAAGCAATCAAGGACGTCATCGAGGCGCCGAATCAGGAGGAGGCCCAGGCGACGATACGTCAAATGGGCTACTTCGTGACGAAGATTTCCGTCAAGAAGGCCCGCAAGTCGCCCTTGGCAAAGAAGGCCGCCAAGAAGGACGGAAAGACGTTGGCCCTCGGCGGAGTCAAGTCGAAGGTGTTGTGTACCTTTACCCGCCAACTCTCGATCCTTCAGGACGCCGGCTTACCCATCCTGCGGAGCCTGAAGATTCTCCAGCAGCAGTCGAAGGCGGGTGCGTTGAAGAACTGCCTGATCGACGTCTGCGACGAGATCGAGGGCGGGGCCACCTTGTCCGAAGCGATGAGCAAATCGCCGAAGGCGTTCAACCGGCTCTACGTGAACATGATCAAGGCCGGCGAGGCGGGCGGGGCGCTCGAAATCATCCTCCGGCGCCTGGCCGAGTTCATGGAACGCGCCGAATCGCTCAAACGCAAGGTCAAAGGCGCGCTGGTCTATCCGGTGACCGTTATCACGTTCGCGGTCTGCATCCTGGTCTTCATCATGTTGAAGATCGTTCCGGCATTCATCAAGATCTTCGACGACTTCGAGTGCGAGCTGCCGGCCATGACCAAATTGCTCGTCGCCATGGCGACTTTTGTGGGCCACTACTGGTGGTCGTTGCCGCTGTTCCCGATTGCGATTTGGCTGTTTGTGAAGATGGTGCGGAAGTTCCCGCCGGGCCGGACCGGCTTCGACATGTTCCTGCTGAAAATGCCGATTTTCGGGCAGTTGGTCGAGAAGAACATTGTCGCCCGGACCATGCGGACGCTCGGAACCCTGGTGGCCAGCGGCGTGCCGATCCTCGAAGGCCTGCACATTACGAAAGAGACGGCCGGCAATTCCGTCTTCGAGAGCCTGTACGGCAAAGTCTACGACTCGATCCGCGAGGGTGAATCGATCGCCCAACCGCTGAAGGAAAACGCCAAGGTGCCGTTTCACCCCGTGGCGCTGTTCTTCTGGTTCATGTTTATCGCAGGGCCGCTGGGAATGCTGCTTTACCTGACCAAGCTCAACAAGCCGGTCGTGGACGACATGGTCGTCAACATGGTCGACGTCGGTGAGGAGACGGGCGAACTGGATACGATGCTCTACAAGGTTGCCGACGTGTACGACGAAGAAGTCGCCGTGTTGACCGAGAGCTTGATGAGCTTGATGGAACCGTTGATGATTATCATGCTCGGCGGCATGGTGGGATTCATCGTAATCGCCTTGTTTATGCCGCTGATTAGCCTGATTCAGAACCTGACGTAATCCGTAAAAGAAAAACCGAACGATTGACCCTTTTAGGCAGAACCGCTGCCGGGAGCAGTTGCCATGGACAGGATTTTCCCGTTCAAACGCCCCGATCGGGGCTTTAGCCTCGTCGAAATGTTGGCCGTGGTGGTGATTATAGGAATCCTGGCCGGATTTATCGCGGCCGCGGCGCAGGCTGCGAAACGCAGGGCGCTGATCACCCGCATGAGGATCGAGCTCGACGGACTCGCCCAGGCGATGGAGACCTACAGGACGGAGGTAGGCAGCGGCGCCTATCCGCCCTCCGATCCGGGTCTTGCGGCCCAGCACCTCCGCCGCGCCTTCCCGCGATACGCCGGCGGGATGTCGGCAACGTTTTCCGGCCCCGCCGAAGCGATCCATTTCTGGTTGGCAGGGCCTACCGGCGACGGCTGGTCGGCCAATCCGACGAACCCCTTCATGGCCGCCGGCAGCCGGGTCGGGCCGTTCTTCGAATTCGATCCGGATAAAATCAGGGGAAACCATGAGTATCTCCCATTTGTGGGGAGCACCGACGGGTACGTATACATACGGGCCGACAGCTATTCGTCCGGCAGCGCGATCACAAGGGATGGCACCGAGTACGCGAACCCTTACTCGTTCCAGATCCATGGCCCGGGCCTCGACGGCAAGTTGGGTAGCGGGGGCCATCTGAACAGCTCGGACGGTTACGACGACGATCGCTGGGACGACATAAACAACTGTTGCGAAGGAACATTGGGGGACAGGAACAAATGACTACTCGCATAAAGCTGCGCAGGCGCGATACCTTTCGGCCAGCGGGTTTTACCCTGGTCGAGTTGTTAGTGACGATCTCGATCATCGCCATATTGGCGGGGGTCGTCCTCGGTGCGCTCAACGCCACCCGAAGAACCGCCAAGCTCGCCAAAACGAAGGCGACCATTGCGAAGCTGGATCGCGTTATCATGCAGCAGTACAACAGGTACAAGTCTCGCCGGGTGCCGATCAACACGGCGGGCATGGATCCCAACGACGCTGCCGTGTACCGTTACAAGGCGATCCACGACCTGATGCGGATGGAAATGCCCGACCGGTCCGGCGACCTGATGAAAAAGACCAATCCCGTAATTCTGGACGACCGGCCCGCTGCATCGCGGCGGTTCCTGCAAATATGGCTTGCGAACCGCACGGACCGGACCTTGGACTACCTGCCGGCGGAATGTCTTTACATGATCGTCAGTAATTCCTCCGGGATGGAACACTTCTCCGAGAGTGAAATCGGCGACTACGACCAGGACGGTTTCCCCGAATTTATCGACGCGTGGGGGAAACCGATCATGTTTCTCCGCTGGGCCCCGCAATTCCTCCGGCCGGACTCCGATCTTCAGTCCGGCAACCCCACTACGGATCACGACCCCTTTGACACGCGCAAGCAGTTCGCCATCGCATACCACCTGTACCCCTTGATCTATTCGGCAGGCCCCGACGGGGACTACGGCATCAGCACGGGGGCCTTCAGGTTTGACGGCTGCCCGATCGTCACGTTGAGCGGGAGCACGGCCGGGGATCTTAACGATGCCGGGAGCCCCGTGGGGCTCGGGCACCATGACAATATCCATAACCACCGAATCGAGGCACGGTAAAATGGCTGGAATCCGATTGAGAGGCCGAGGGTCCCGCGGCGTCACCCTGATCGAGATGCTGGTGGTGATCAGCATTTTGGTCGCGCTTTTGGGGATCGGCGTTCCGCTCATGGCGCCGGCGATGGAGGGGCGGCGGATACGCGAAGCGGCCCGGCAGGTTCACGTCTACTTCGGGTCCGCGCGCAACCACGCCGTAGCAACGAGCCAGCCGGTCGGGGTAATGATCCACCGGTTCGACGGCCTGCCCGAGTGCGCGATGACGCTCGACCAGGTCGAGTCTCCCCCGCCGTACAACGGCGACACGCTCTCTTCGCGGGCGCAAGTGCAATGGACGGGTGGAACCCAGATAACGGCCACGTTGTCCGATTTCAACCCCTCGCTGGTGTCGACCGGCGATCTCGCGCAATTCGGCCATCAGGGTCCGTACTACACGATCACGAGTGTCGGGACCGGCGGGATCACTGCCGACCTCTACAATCCCCAAGTCCAGTTCTTTCCTTGGACGGGGACACCGTCGGCGCCGGTGGAGTACACCATCTATCGCCGCCCGACCAAATCGATGACCTCGCCGCTCCAGTTGCCGACCGGGGCCGTGATCGATCTGCAATTCTCGGGGCAGGGCTCCGAGTCCTTCGGCAGCGGGAGCGGGGCGGTTTACATCATGTTCTCCCCCCACGGGGCGATCGACCGGGTCTATTCGGACACGATCAACCGCCGGGTAATCCGACCTATCCATCTGCTGATCGGCAAGCGGGAAAAGATCCCAACCGCCGCCGGTGACGAAAACTGGCGGGATTTCCATAACATCTGGGTGAGCTTAAATCCACAGTCCGGCCTGGTAACCACGAGCGAGGTCGCCTCGGCCGAGTCCCTCGACGAGTCCCGGGCTCTCGCCGTGGACGCTGCTGGCAACGGAGGGTATTGAGATGAAACAGACTATCGCCGGGCAACGACGCAGACGACGCGGCGTGACCCTGATGGAGGTCCTTATCTCGACCTTCGTGCTGTCGATCGGGCTGCTCGGGCTGGCCGCCCTGATCCCCGTCGGAAACGTCGGGATTCTCGCGGCGACCAAGGCCGACCGGGCGGGGGCCTGTGCCCGCGCAGGGCTCAGCAACACGAAGATCTACCGCCTGCTCGACAGCAACAATTGGACCGGCACTCCGTCAAGCGGGTCCTTTGCCATCGACCCGCTCGGAGGAGCTTCAAGCATAGGCTTCCTGGATAAGGTCAGCCTGAAGAACCCCGCGACCGGAATGGCGTGGACCGACGACATGATCGAGCACGTGTTCCGCTGGCACGACGATCTCGCGTTTGCGGTGCCCAAAGACGTCAGCCTGCGGCCCGTCGATGCCGGGTACGGCGAGAAAGGGCTTTACTCGTGGTTTCTCACCGCCACGCCTTCGCCGATCGATACCGAAGTCTTTCAGGTCTCGATCGTGGTCTGCCACGGGCGGGACTTCAGCCAGGGCTCGGAGAATACCAACGCCAAGGTCCAGGGCGGCGGTTGGGGCGGCGGACGCGTCGAACTCGGCGGCGCAATAAAAGTGAATGAAGACGATTGGATCTTGCTCTGCGACGCCGCCGGAAACGCGGCCAAATGGTACCGGGTCGTCGGCGTCGCCGCCGCCGACGGCACCGATGGGGGAGAGAAAGACGAGGTCGAGTTGAACGGCCCCGATTGTCCCGAATGGGCCGGCTCGAACGTGAAAGCCGCCGTCATCCACGACGTGGTGGGCGTGTGTACCGCCACCATCGAGTTGGACCGCTTCTCGATCTGGAACCAGTAACGGACCAGGATAATCAGCTACCACCGGCAGGGACGACCTGCTTCTGTCCCGAGGAGACCGATGATGAAGGTCAAGTATTCCAAGAAGCGTCGCGGCGTGCTGCTGCTGATCATCCTGGGGCTTCTGGCCATGTTCGCCCTGGTCGCCATCGCCTTCGTCACGGTGACCAATCACGCCGAGGAAGGCGCGAAGGCCATGCAGCGCATGGGCGAATATCCCGAGGACCCGCAAGCGGACCTCCACCAGGCCATCATGGTGGTGCTTCGGGGTTCGGGCAACCCCGGTTCGCCCCTGTACTTCCACAGCCTGTTGGAGGATATGTACGGCTATAACCCCGCTGGGGTCAATGTGTTTAACCCGGGCACGATGGGTTCGCCGACGCTGCACACCAGCCGCCAGTTGTTCACATTCGACTGTCCTGGGGCCGCGATCAGTAATAAATATCATTGCGTCGGGTGCGTGCTGACCATGATGAACGGCACGCACAGCGGGCAGAGCACGCTGATCGTCGGGGCGGACAAGGGCTCGAATAGGCTCTTAGCAGTTTCATTTCCGGGGGACCGGTTCTTCAACGGGACGAACAACGTCCCCGCCGCCGGCGACATGTACATCATCAACGGCGCCCCGTTCAGCGGCCAGGGATTCGGCTACAACCCGGCGTCGGGTGATTTGGACCGCATGTCGGGTGCGGCACAGGTTGCCTTGCTTCCGAACCTCGACGCGGCGACCCGCTTGGGTTTCGGGCAACCCAGCGCCAACGAGCCTTACGACGCCCCGGACTATCAGAATTTGCACATGGGGGTACCAGGCGGTCTGAAGCCTTCGTACCACTCGCCGGCCCTGGTCAACTATTGGATGACACGGTTGGGGATAGCCGACTGGAGGACGCTGCCGGACGGGATCATGCTGCGCCCGAGCCCGAACCAGCACCCCGACTTCTCCGGCAGCAATCCCTATTTCCACCCGGTGAACGGGCCGTGGGACGTCGACACCGACGGCGACGGGATCGCGGACAGCATTTGGGTCGACCCCGGGCTGCCGGTACGCCAGGGCGCCGACGGCCGGCCCTACAAGGTGCTGGTGGCGGTCCAGTGCCTCGACCTGGACGGCCGGCTGAACGTCAACGCCCACGGCCTGTGGTCGCAGTGTTGGGGCGACACGGACACGAACGGGCGGATCGATTACTACGACGCGGCCAAGACCAGCGAGATTTTCATCCCGGGGTCCGACTACAAGTTTGCCGACGGCAGCACCCAGGCGCCGTTCTGGTTGCCGCGCGGGCTCGGGTACGGGCCGCCGGAAATCAACCTCGCGCCGCTGTTCGCCACGCTGGCCGATCCTTTCTCCGTCAACTTTGCGGGCCTGACCATGTATCAGGGCATCCTGGGAGGCGGATCGGGATGGGACGGGCGCTACGGCGTAGTGGGCGGTGCGCAGCCCGGAAACGGCGGAGCCGACGATTATCTCAGTTGGAACCGGAACTTCGCCTGCCGCGGCAACTACTGGGCAACGGTCGGGGGTTCCGGGCAACTCAGCGACTCGCAGGGGTCGCCCCTGGCGCCGTTCGGCTACGGCGCCATCGGCCTCGATCCCGGCGGCCGGCCCATGTATACCGGCATGGGATACAACCCGGCCAACCGCTCCCTGCCCAGCAGCTTCGACGACCCCTACGAAATCAACCTGTCGCAGAACACCACCCGCGGCGTCATTGGTTCCACGCCGGTCGATAACCCCTTCAGCGTGACCGAGCTGGAACGGGTGCTGCGGCCCTTCGACCGCGACTCGAGCAATCTTCCCAGCCGGCTGTACGACCTGACCTACGACGGAGGGCTCGGCCGGTCGGTGTTCATCGACCGGCGGCACTGCGTCACCACCGAGAGTTGGGACGTGCCGAGCCCCGGCGTTTCGATGCCGAAGGTTTTGCGGGGTGCCCTGGGGCGCAGCACCAGGCACGCCACCGACCTGTTGGCCGCCTGGGGCGTCTCGGTAGACCAGTACCATCTGCTCTTTCCGCCCGAACTGCTCGCCAACCTCAGGATGGACGTCAACCGGCCGTTCGGCAACGGGATAGACAATAACGGCAACTTCATCGTTGACGAGCCCGGAGAGCAAAGTGCCGACCAGATCACGATGTACACCCGCCCGGGAAGCACCGCCAGCGCGCCGCTCGACCATGACAATGACGGCTCACCGGGGGTTGCCAAGCCGTATGGCGCCCGGCAACTCTACGCGCGGCATCTCTATGTGTTGATGACGGCGCTGATCGATCCGGGCTTCCAGCACTCGAGTTGGGACCCCGCGTCGTTGGCGGAGGAGCGGGCCCGGTGGATCGCACAATGGGCGATCAACGCGGTCGACTTCCGCGACCGCGATTCGAGTATGACTCCGTTCGAGTACGACGTCAATCCGCTGAACGGCTGGGACGTCGATAACGACTACACCACGAACGACCACGCGGAGCGCAGGCTCGTTTGGGGTTGCGAGCGGCCCGAGTTGCTGCTTACCGAGACGCTTGCCTTCCACGACCGGCGGACGTTGGACCTGGCAAGCCCCAGCAAGGAGGCCGATCCGAACAAAGACCCCTCGCTCCAACCCGAAGACGACGGGACCAACGACTTCGACCAGAAGTGGAAACCGCAGGGAACGCTCATTTTCGAGCTTTACTGCCCGTGGACCAACATGGAGCCCCGGCCGCCGGAACTCTGCTCGGCAACCAACGGCGGCGTGGACCTGACGAAAATGTCGCCGGCGGTGGGCGGTGCGGGCCCCTCGCCTGTCTGGCGGGTGGTCACCGTCGACAAGGCCGACGCGGGCAAGGACCCGGACACCGAGAATCCGGCGATCGAACGCGCGGTCTACTTCGTCAGCTCGGCGGCCGCCCTGCCGGGGGGCGCTGCCCTCGAGTTCCGTCCCCACGATACGGTGGTGGCGAGCATTAGCCCCGTGTTTCCCGGGCGGTACGTGGTGATCGGACCGGGCGATCCCTGCAATCCGGGGCAAACCACCAGCACCACGTATATCGGCCTGAAAAACGGCGAAACCATGGCAAGCCCCGATCCGGGAGACCGACGGCGCATCGTGTTGAACATGGGCGCGGGGAACCAGGTCCAGGTCTACTCCGGCGGAAGCACCGACGACATGAGCGGGAAGTCGGTCCAGAACGCAACGGCCGTCATCATCGACACGGTGGCGGGCAAGGCCGCGGGCCATGACGTGCCGCGGCTGAGCATCAGCGAGCCGGACGGCGGCTACCCCGCCGCGGATGCCGGCGGCATGGCCTACGATCCGGCCACCAACGGTTACACGCAACCCTACGACAAGCCGCTGGACGTTGGCAAGCCGCTTGAAACCGAAATCGCAACCAGCGGCCGCCATGACGAAGTCAAGGTCGTCCACCTCCAGCGGTTGGCCAACCCGCTCTTGCCGTACGACGCGACCGCCAACCCCTACCTGACCATCGATTCCATGCCGGTCGATCTGACGACGTTCAACGGCATCTCGCCCGATACGGACCCGAACGATGCAACGCAAATGCCGCAGTTGCCGGGCAGCCTGGACAGCATCGATTTCTATGCCCGCGAGCGGGGTGAAAACAACGGCACGACCGGCGGGTCCCCCCTCCTCTGGCGCAGGGAGCCGCTCGGGGTGGGAAGCCAGCCGAAGGCCAACGTAAACAACCCGCCGCCGCCGGCCGGCCTTCACCGCTTTAATCGGCCGTTGCACCACACCTTGGGCTTTTTGAACGATGATTTCGGCTCGCCCATCAGCGCGAGCGGCTACGTCGGCGACCCGCCGACCCCCTTCCCCTGGCTCACTTGGAACAACCGGCCCTACATCAGCCCGCTCGAACTCATGTTGGTGCCGGCCCTGTCGTCGTCACAGTTGTTGACCTCTTTCTCGGTTGCGCCGTCGACGGTAAATCCGTACGACACCGACATCCACCCGTTTGCACACCTGCCGAATTTCTTCATGAGCGACTCGCCGGGCAGCGTGGGCACGACGTCGGAGCTGCACCGGATACTCGAGTATCTCCGCGTTCCTTCGCCGTTTGTGGGGACGTCGCTCCAGGTTTCCCCGACACGGTGCATCGCGGGAACGGACCACTGGTTCCATCCCCCGTTCAATTTCATCTCGAAATACCGCGAGCCGGGCCGCGTCAACCTCAATACCATTTTCAGGCCGGAAGCCTACGTCGGGTTGATGAACTACTACCCGGGCGGCATGTCCACATCGAGCGGATGGCAGCGGTTCGTAAAACACCGCCGCGGTTACGGGGCCGTCGACGGCGACGTGATGAAGATCGATGCCACCGGCCAGTATCCCACCCCGTTCGCCGGTGTGTTCCGCGCCTCGGCCGACTGCGACCTGGTCCCGCTGGACGGCCTCAAGCCCGCGCGCGAGGTCAATGCCACCGTCATGCGGGAGGGGTCTACTGCCGACGAGCCGCTGTTCAATTACGCATCGACCTCGGTGGTCAACAACACCGACCGCAACCCGTTCTTCCGCTACCATGGAATCCAGCGGTTGGGGAACCTGACCACCACGCGGTCGAATGTCTATGCCGTTTGGATCACCACCGGTTACTTCTACGTCAACCAGTCCGGCGAGTTGCAGCAGGAAGTGGGTAGCGACGCGGGTACGGTCAAGCGCCATCGGGGCTTCTTCATCGTCGACCGCTCCATCCCCGTCGGGTTTGAACGCGGCAAAGATATCAACAGTGAAAACACCATCCTGCTGGAGCGAGTGCTCGAATAGCAGGGGATCGGACCGCCGATCATGGATTTGCCCCCGCGGGGCTCGTTCCCGTGGGGGTATTTTTTTCGAGGCGCCGCTTGAGTGCCCCCTTCCGACGATGGTATACTGGCTTAGCCCGAGTTATTCGTGGGGAAGGCCGTTTAGCGGGCGGGCTTGCCCGCCGTTGCGACTGGATGCCAATCGGGACACTATGGCAACGGCGGGCAAGCCCGCCCGCTAAACGTTGCATAGTGCCATTGGGTGGTGAGGGACAAAAACATTTCATGGGCTACCGCACGCTACGCGATTGCACTGTCGATCTGGAAAGGGCCGGGCAACTGGTCCGGGTTGACTGCCCGGTCGATGCAAACCTCGAGGCGGCGGAGATCCAGCGCCGCGTTTTCCGGGCCGGGGGACCTGCCCTCCTCTTCACCCGCGTCAGGCGGTGCAGCTTTCCGATGGTCGGCAACCTGTTCGGAACCATGGATCGCGTCCACTATATCTTCCGCGACTCGCTCGAATCGCTCAAGCGGCTGGTCGAGTTGCAGGCCGACCCGGCCGACCTGTTGCGGCGGCCGCGGCTGCTTCTGAAGAGGTCGTGGGCGGCGATGAACGCCCGACCCGCCAAGGTCAAACGCGGACCGGTCCTCCGGCACGAAACAACCATCGATCAACTGCCGCAGTTGAAGTCGTGGCCGGGCGACGGCGGGCCGTACGTCACCTTGCCACAGGTCTATACCGAAGACCCCGACAACCCGGGCCTGGAACACTCGAACCTGGGTATGTACCGCGTGCAGCTTGCCGGCGGCGATTACGAGCCGAACCGGGAAGTCGGGCTGCACTATCAGATCCAGCGCGGCATCGCGGTCCACCACGCCGCAGCGATCCGGCGAAAGGAGTCGCTGAAGGTCAACGTGTTCGTCGGCGGGCCGCCCGCCATGACCGTCGCCGCCGTCATGCCCTTGCCCGAAGGAATGAGCGAGCTGGCCTTCGCCGGGCTGCTGAACCGCCGCCGCGTGCCGATGATTTGCAGCGGCGCCGGGCTGCCCATCCACGCCGAAGCCGACTTCTGCATTACCGGCTATCTCGACCCCGCCTGGCAAAAACCGGAAGGTCCCTTCGGCGATCACCTCGGCTATTACAGCCTGAAGCACGACTTCCCGGTGATGCGCGTCGAGCACGTCTATCATCGCGACGGGGCGATCTGGCCCTTCACGGTCGTCGGCCGGCCGCCCCAGGAAGATACCGTCTTCGGCCGGTTCATTCACGAGCTGGTCGGGCCCGTCATCCCCAAGGCAATCCCCGGGGTCAAGGCGGTCCATGCCGTCGATGCCGCCGGCATCCACCCTTTGCTCTTGGCCGTCGGCAGCGAGCGGTACGTCCCCTACGACGAGCGCCGGCCACGCGAGCTGTTGACCCTGGCCAACGCCCTGCTGGGCCGGGGACAGTTGTCGCTGGCCAAGTACCTGATGATCATTGCCGGTGAAGACGCCCCCGAGTTGGACATCCACAACGTCCCCGACTTCTTCCGGCACCTGCTGGAACGGGCGGATTGGCGCCGCGACCTCCATTTCCAGACGCAAACGACGATCGACACCCTCGACCACAGCGGCAACGGACTGAACGAGGGTTCCAAAGTGGTCATCGCCGCCGCCGGGCCGTCGATCCGCAAGCTCCCGGTCACCGTCCACACCAAGATCAAATTGCCCGAGGGCCTGGGGTTCCACAACCCGCACGCCTTCTGGCCCGGCGTCATGGTGATTGAAGGTCCGGCCTATGATGCCTACGCCCATGGAAAGGACATTATGGTCGAGCGGTTTTGCGCGAACTACCACCGCGACGATCCGATCAACAAGTGTCCCCTGCTGGTCATTGTCGACGACAGCGATTTCGTCTCGCAGAACCAGGAGAACTTCCTCTGGACCACCTTCACGCGGAGCAACCCGGCGTCGGACATCTACGGAATCGACCCGTTTGTGACGGACAAGCACTGGGGCTGCCACGGTTCGCTGGTGATCGACGCGCGCATCAAGCCGCATCATGCCCTGCCGGTGGAAGAATCGTCGGTGGTGACCAGGCGGATCGACGCCCTGGCCGCCGAAGACGGGCCGCTGCACGGGATTATTTAGGGCGCTATAAAGCCGCGACCGTCGGTCGCGCCCCGCGCTTCCCGGGGCCGTTCCCGGCGTCGCTCGGCGCGACCGACGGTCGCGGCTTTATGACCCTACGCATGTTGCCGGCCCCTCACGTCCAAGAGTGTGCCGCGATTGTGCCGGCCGTGCAAAACCGTTCGTGGAAATCCGATCGCGACTGGCGCACTCGCCGCCGAGCACCTTGTCCGGGTCTCGTCGGTCTGGTACACGCTCATCACACAAGCACGGCCGGCACAGCCGCGGCACACTTTTTGGTTGTAGCTACAACCACCAACTCACTACCCGCCCCGGATCGCCCTCGCCCGGCGGATCATGTCGACGAACTCGCCGCGGTACCCGTGCGGGTCCTGGCCGAGCGCCCCGCCGGCAAACTCCTCGACGGCCGCCATAGTCAGCTTGCCGCAGTGGGGCGAGTTGCGAAGCAGCATTCCGAAGGATGCGACCGCCGCCGCGAAGCGGAAATCGCCCGACGCCTTGGCAAACCGCTTGCCGTCATCCTTGCACACGAACTCCAAGAGCTGGCTCTGCTCTTCGTCGGGCTTTTTGTAGCGGAGGCCGAGCGTCAGCAATTCCCCACTTCGGGCGGCCGCGTTGAGTTCCTTTTTCGGAACGCGCCGGTATTTCGAGCCGGTCGGGGCCCCTTCGTCCCCGGCCAGTTTCCGGGGCACCAACTCGTACAGCGCGGTGACCGTGTGCCCCGCGCCGATCTCCCCGGCGTCCTTCGTGTCGTCGTCGAAATCCTTCCGGGCCATCACCCGGTTCTCGTAGCCGATCAGCCGGTAGGCATACACCTCGCCCAGGTTGAAATCGACCTGGAGCTTCACGTCCTTGGCGATCGTCACCAGGTTGGCCGACATCTCCTCGACGAGCACCTTGTGGGCCTCCTGCACGTCGTCGATGTAGGCGTAGTTCCCGTTGCCGTTATCGGCGAGCTTCTCCAGCTTCGAGTTCTTCAGGTTGCCCGTGCCGAATCCCAGCACGGTCAGGAACACACCACTTTTGGCCTTGTCCTTGATGAACTCGACCAGCTCGTCGTCGTCGGTGATGCCGACGTTCAGGTCGCCGTCGGTGCAGAGGATGACGCGGTTGGCGCCCTTCTTGACGAAGTGCTTCGTCGCCTGCTCGTAGGCCGTCTTGATCCCGGCGCTTCCGTGGGTCGAGCCGCCGGCCTGCAAATCGTCGATCACCGAAAGGATTTTTTTCTTCTCGTCGGCGCAAGTCGAAGGGAGCCGCAGCCCGGCCGAGCTGGCGTACGTGACGATCGCCACCCGGTCGTCCTCATTCAGCCCCTTAACGAGCATTTCCATGGCCTGCTTCACCAGCGGCAACTTGTTCTCGTCGCGCATCGAGCCGGACACGTCGAGCAGGAACACCAGGTTGCTCGGCCCGCGCTCGTCGCGGTGGACCTCCCGGCCCTTCAGCCCGATCCGCAGCAACCGGTGCCGGGGGTTCCACGGGCAGGAGGCCACCTCCATGTTGACCGAGAAGGGGGTCTCGCCTTCCGGCAGGGGATAGTCGTAGTTGAAGTAGTTGATCATCTCCTCGATCCGCACGGCGCCGGGCGGCGGCAGACGGCCGTCGCGGAGAAACCGCCGGACGTTGGAGTACGACGCCGTATCGACGTCGGCCGAGAAGGTCGAGATCGGCTCGTTCCGGGTCAGGTTGAAGTTCTTCTCGACAATCGGGTCGTACTGCTCGGTGCCGATGCCCTCCGGCGGAACGGGCGGATCACCCGTTAGACCCTCGCGACGCGACCGGTAGGCCTCCGCCGTCTTCCGCACCTCGTCAAGCTCTTGCTGCACCCTGGCAAGCCGGGTTTGGACTTCCCGGGCAGCTTCGGTATTTCCCTGCTGCTGAAGTTGTTGCTGCTCTCGAAGCAGCACGTTTTGCTGTGTCTTGAACTCCGCGATTTCCGCCCACTGCTTTGCGAGCTTGACCTTGTCCAGGCCTGCAAGCGCGTCCCTCCCTGGTCCTCCCGGTCCTGGCCCTGGTGGCCCTACGGCTTCGAATTTGTAAGTTTGCATCGACTCCTTGGGAATCCCCCTACCTCCCACGGCAATCGGCTCGCGCTCGGCAGGTGTGACCGGGCGAGGCCCCGCGACCCGTACCATAGCCGGTGGCATGCTTGGTGCGGCTGCGACTGGTGGAGGCGCTGGTTCGGTCGGCTTGGCCGCGGGGAGATCAGCAGGGGCGCCTGCTCCCTCGCCCTCGGCAATCTCTCCTTGCCAGCCGCTTTCTTCTTCAGTGCCCGCGTCGTCCAGTGCGGGCTCCTCACAAGGCGCAGGGAGAAGGGGCAAAGCCTCTGGGGACGATGTTTCTGTCGGTCGCGGAAATTTCGCCGCCGCTCCAACCGGTTCCGGGGAGAAAGCGGGGGCCTCCGGCGCCTGCTGAGCCGGTGCCTCACTCCCGGTTGTCCATTCTTTCCAGTGGCCGGAACCATCGCTTCGCGCAAGCTCGCGATCCGGCGGGAAGAACCACCGTGAGAACAGGGGCGTCAACAGCAGCAGACAGACGGTCACCGCCAAGGCCGCCAGGGGCCAGCGGCTTCGTCGCGGTTTGTCGGCGGGCGGGGGAGTCGGTTTCGTTTCCATGACGGGTTCCTCCAACTGGCTAAGGTGTTTTTCGACCGCTGCGTGCAGCGACGCGGACGGCCGCGCTTGGGAAGTCTGGCGATGTGCCTGACAGACGTGCCCGGCCAGCGCGGTCATCTCCTCGACCGTGCGTCGGGCCTTTTCGTTGTGAGCCAGTTTTGCCTCGAGTTCCGCCCGCTCCTTGGCGTCCAGCTCACCCAGTGCATAAGCGGTGAGCCGGGCCTCGTTCAGTTCGCGTCGGCTGAGGTCTTCGTGATTGGAGTTCATGATCGTATCTCGCTCTGGTTAAGCTGAAACTGCACAGGTGCAGGTTGCTTTCGCTCACCAGCCCGGCTGCTCTCAGCAGCCGGGCTGATTTGATTCATGGTGCCGGTGATTTCTCCAGTCGCCGCCGGACGGCGGGGTGGTCGGCCGGTTTCCCTTCGAGCAGCCGGCCGACCGCCGGACTCGCCCGCAACGCTTTCATCGCCCGATGGACCATCACACGGGTAGCGCCCTCGCTGCGGCCGACGACCCTGGCGATCTCGAAATAGCTGAGCCCTTCGCTCCAGAGCAGCACCGCCTCGCGCTGGTTTTGCGGGAGCCGGTCGACCAGCAGGTTGAGCCGGTCGTACAGCTCGCGGCGTTCGGCCGTGGCGGCCGGATCGGGTTCCTTGCTTTCGCTCATCATGGTCTCCGCCTGGGCAAGCGACATGTTTCGGCCGCGGCTCCGCAGCAGGTCGATCGTCTTGTTGCGACACACGCTGAACAGCCACGGGGCCACGCGGTTGCGCAACTCGTCGGGCGACTGCTCGCAGAGCCGCAGGAAGACGTGCTGGACCGCGTCGGCGGCGGACTCCTCGTCGCCGAGCATCCTCGCCGCAAAACGCATCAGCGGGACCTCGTACCGTTCGAGCACCGAGAGGACCCACTGCCGTCGGTCGGGAGCGGTCTGAGACATCGTTCTTCCTGGGGTGGCCCTGTTTACTCGTTCTACGCACCAACGTAGGATCTGTTACACAAAAAATCGAGCCCCGGGGCGAAAACCGGGGTACGTTATAGGGACGGTCTTAACCTGGGGAGAGTTCCCAAGCCGGCCGGACAACCCACCCGAAAGGGTGGCACACGCAGATCACAGTGCAACGGCAGCGCTAAATGCCGTTTAGCGGGCGGGCTTGCCCGCCGCTGACGTTGTGAGAAGTCGGAATGCACAGCGGCGAGCAAGCTCGCCCGCTAAACCACCCACCACCGAACACCCATCACACCATGCCGCCGGATTCCCCTGTGCTCGATGCTGCTGTTGTCTGGGTGATCGCCGTCTGGCTGGCGGTCCTTGGCGGGGTCATCGGCAGCTTCCTCAACGTGGTCATCTACCGGCTGCCCGAAGGCATGAACCTGAGCGTGCCGGCGTCGCACTGCCCTAAGTGCAAGAAGCCGATCCGCTGGTACGACAACGTTCCGGTGCTAAGCTGGATTGTGCTGCGGGGGCGGTGCCGCGATTGCCGCGCACCGATCTCGATGCGGTATCCGCTGGTCGAGGCCGTTACCGCCGGCACGTTCGGACTGCTGGCCGTGGTGGAGTATGCCTCGGGCGGGGCAAATCTGCCGCCGCTGCCGCCGGTCGAGATTGCCGGTCTGCCGGTCGAGACCGAACGCAGCAGCACGCAACTCTACGCGATCTACGGGTATCACCTGGTCCTGCTCTGCACGCTGCTCTGTGCGGTGATGATCGAGTACGACGGCAAGCGCCTGCCGCGGTCGTTGTTCTACCCGGCGGCAGTCGCCGGGCTGATCGCACCGGTGATCTGGCCGCAAGTACACCCGGTGCCTGCTTGGAGCGGGTTGCAGGGCATTGCGGCCGGGTTGATCGACGGCCCGCTGGGGCTTGCAACCGGCGCCTGTCTGGGGTTGTTGGGTATTTGGATATGGCAGAAGAAACATCGCCGCGGGGCGGTCATCGCCCTGTCGGCCGTGGGGCTGTTTCTCGGCTGGCAGGCGGCGTTGGTGCTCGGGCTGGCAACGATGGCGATCGGTCTGCTGTTGAGACTGCTGGGCCGTGGAATGCCGGTAATGCGCCGCATCCCCCCCACCGCCGGGCTCGCCCCGGTAACCTTGGCTTGGATCGTCTTCTGGGCGCCACTTGTATCCCGGGGCAGTCCGTTGTAGTTTGACGTGAGCACCAAGAATAACTTTCCGGAGTCGAGAATAAAGGAGGGCACTTGCCCCCGGCCCATAACCGAACGAACGAAGCCCCGGAGGCAGGTGCCCCCTTCTTTCAATCCAAGTCGGGAAGTTGTTCATCAACCGATCCTAAGCACGAGATTTTGAAGATTGCGGAGTTTGGAATGTCCGACGAACGTGAACGAGCCGAGAACATTAAGAAGCTGCTTCATGCGCCCAGCTACCGCGTGGCCTACAAGGACGAGGAGTTTCTGGCCAGCTCGCGGATGCGGGCGGTCCGGATGGAACTCGAGTTGCAGAAACCCGAGTTGGCCTTCCAGGACCAGAATATCAGCTCGACGATCGTGATCTTCGGCAGCACGCGGATTCCCGAGCCGCTGGAAGCGGAGAAGAAGCTCGAGCGTGCCCGGGCCCGGCTGGCCGACACCCCGGACGATCCGCGGCGGGCGCGCGCGGTCGCCCGCGCCGAGCGGATCGTGGCCAAGAGCCATTACTACGAGCTTGCCCACGAGTTCGCCCGCATCGTCTCTTCCGAATGCCAGGTAGAAGGCCGCCACGACTATGTGGTGGTGACCGGCGGCGGGCCGGGGATTATGGAAGCGGCCAACCGCGGCGCGTACGACACCGGGGCCAAGTCGATCGGCCTGAACATCCGCCTGCCGCACGAGCAGGCCCCCAACCCCTACATCACCCCCGAACTCTGCTTCCAATTCCACTATTTCGCCATGCGGAAGTTTCACTTTCTGCTCCGCGCGAAGGCACTGGTGGTGTTCCCCGGCGGATTTGGTACACTGGACGAGTTGTTCGATGCGCTGACGCTCCGCCAGACCGGCCGGCTCCAGCACATCCCCATCATCATGTTCGGCCGCGAGTATTGGGAACGCGCCGTCGGCTTCCGGTATCTCGCCGACGAAGGGACCATCCTCGACGAGCACCTCGACCTGTTCCGCTACGCGGAAACACCGCAAGAGGCGTGGGAAATGATCAAGCAATATCATCGCGAGCAATAGCCGGGCGGGCCCCGCAAGACAAACCCGAGAAAGGCAAAAGACATGTTCCATTCACCGTGCGATCGTTGGCTGTTGAGCTTTTTCTTTTCCGCAGCACTCGTCCTGCCGGGGCCGGTGCTTGCCCAGGAGAAGAAGGAACCCGTCGAGGAACCGGCTGCCGAGGAACCGGCCGATCCGTATGCGTTGCCCGAGGACGGCACGCCGGCCGAGTTGGCCGAGTTCATTCAGAAGGTGCTGAGCAATCCGCCTCAGGACGCCGAAGCCCGCATGAAGGCCATGCAAGCCATGCTGGACGCCGCCGACAAAATCGTGGACGCCAAGGCCGACGACAACCAGTTGCGAATGGCAGTGCGCGTGAAAATGATGTTCACCCGGGAGACAAAACAACTCGACGCGCTGGCCGAGAAGTTCCGGAAAGCCGGGAAACCGAAACTGGCCCGGCTGCTCCGCGGCGCCGTGCTGGGACGCCGGTTGAGCGAATCGATGCGAGGGCCTCGCGAGGATGCCGTCAAGAACGTCAAGAAGCTCATCGGTGAAATCAAGGCCTTCCTGGCCGAGGAACCGCTGGACCACGAGACTGCCGGCCTGGCCATGAACGCCGCCCGGGTTGCGGAAATGACCGGCGACACGCCGTTGGCCGTCGATACCTACACCGCCTTCGCAAAAATCTTCTCGGCAAGCGACAACCCGCAGATCGCCGCCATGGGTAAGAGCATGGAGGACGTCGTCCGACGCTTGACGCTCGTCGGAAAACAAATGAAAGTCGAGGGAAAACTGCTCGACGGAAAAGAATTCGATTGGGCCAAGTATCGCGGCAAGGTGGTGCTGGTCGACTTCTGGGCAACCTGGTGCGGGCCGTGCGTTGCCGAGGTCCCCAACCTCTTGAAGGCCTACGAGCAATATCACGATCTCGGCTTCGACATCGTCGGAATCAGTCTCGATCGCAGCCGCGAGCCGCTCGAACGGTTTATCGAGGAGAGGAAAATTCCCTGGACGATCGTATTCGACGAAGGCGGCCGCAACGCCACCGCCGACTACTACGGCGTGATGGGCATCCCCACCGTAATCCTCGTCGGCGCCGACGGCAAGGTCGTCTCGACCCGCGCCCGCGGCCCCGCTCTGTTCGAGGAGCTCAAAAAGCTGCTGGGCCCCGGCAAAGTGCCGGACACCGAGAAGAAGCCGGATACCGAGAAGAAAGCCGGCGCCGACCGCTAGCCCAAGCCGTGCCGACATCCCGTCCCGCGGATGCTATCGCTGCTATCACGGTGAGAGTGCGCCCGCGCAGGTACGCAAAGCCAGGCGGACTGGGTACTATACACAAGCCCGAAGACCCTTTCTAATTCTAACGATTTTCTCGATTATCACGACCTTGCGGACGATAAATGTAGTTGAGGGTTGGGGAAATCTCTTGTCTGCACACGAGGAAATCAAGATGATTAAGCAAATGATCTTCGTTGGGGTGATGGGGGGGCTGCTGGCGGGAAGCGCAGGATGCTGCGGGCTGTGGCACGGAATGTGCTGCCCGATGGGCGCTGATACGGTTTGCGGGCCGGAAATGGGTTGTGGCTGCGGGGAGTGTGGCCCGGCATGCGGTCCGTTGTGTAATCCGTGTTGCGGGGTCATCCGCGGTCCGGCGGCATGTGGCCCGCCGTGCGGGGACCCGTGCGGGAGTTGCGCGGGTTGCTGCCCGCCGTGTGGTTATGGCCTGCTGCGGTGTGTGGGGCGTTTGTTCTCCCCCAACTGCTGGTGCGGCGGCGGGTGCGGAGAGTGGTATTGGGGTGATTTCTACAGCGCGCCGCCCGACTGCTGCGACCCCTGCGACCGCTGCGGGAATTTCACGGGCGGTTACGGCGGGTATGCCACGGGCAGGGGATACGGCGTTGCTGCGGGCAATTGCCACTGCAACCATCCGGCGACTCAGCCGGTGTCGCGGAGTGTTCCCCGGGTTTCACCGACTCCGTCGGTTGCCAAACCGAAGAATCCCAACTCATAGCAATATTCCTCAAACAATTCCTTTCCTCTGCCCACGGATAGACGGGTCCGTGGGTTTTTCTTTGCGCGCGTGCCAAACTCTTGGCAGCCGCCTCGCGTAATAAGTTTCTGTTGCGGAAAGTTGGGTGCCATGCCCACGCTTGCGTGGGCATGTCGTGAATCCCGCAAGAAACCGCTACATGCCCACGCGAGCGTGGTCATGGCACCGAAAATCCAGCTTTCCGCAGCAGGTACGAATAAGATCAAGCGGCGCGGGCCTTGTTGGGGCCCCCGCCAACACGATTGTCTATCTTCACAGCCCGGGCCGGGACGCCGGGGGCGTATTGGACGTGAGGTGCCACGTAGTCGGCAAGGCATTGCGTCCCCGGTGTTTCGGCCCGGGCCGTGTTATGCGCCGCCCGCGGGTGGGTGATGGATTTGCTCCGGTTATTCGAGTTGTGCGAAGAATAACAATCCCTGAACCGCCCACCTATGTCATACGTGCGCCCCCATGCGCCATAACCATCGCAATGCCTATTTGCCATGCGGTCGGGTCCAGCCGTTGCGATGGGACCAGCGGGGTCGGGTTGTAGAGGTTGAAGGAATTTCGCGGGCAAAAATCCGCTCGCGTTTCTTGACGAACGGCAAAACGTGATCTATGTTTGCTTGCAGCCGAAATGTCGGACCCGCTCTTCGGTTGTCTTCCCCTGTTGAACACACACCGAGGACGTCGTCGTGCGATGCCGGAAGGCGCGGCGCGTTGACCATCACGGACGACATCATGCCACAAAGGGTCCTCTCCTATTGCACCGTTTTGTGTCTGGTGCTGGGGCTTCTGCTTGTTCCCCCCACAATTGCCCAATCCCCCACTACCATCTCCATTAGGGGGCCGGCGGACCAAATTGACAAGCTGCTGCGGCGCGGGCGGCAGTTGGAGAGCGAGCGGCGTTGGGGGGAAGCGATTTCCCACTATGAGGGCGCCGTTCGCCGGTTTCCGGACGACGGGAAACTCCAGCGGCGTTTCGAACTTACCCGGTTGCACTATGACTTAAGCCGGCGCTACGCCGACCGGAGTTTTTGCAACGCGGTGGCAACGCTGCCGACCGGCAGGGCTTTGGACCTGTACGCCGGGGTATTGCTGAAGATCGATGCCCACTATGTAGAGACGCCCAACTGGAAAACGCTGGTCGAGCACGGTACCAACAACCTCGAAGTGGCGTTGGGGGAAAGAGTGTTCCTCGATAAGAACCTGCCCGAAGACCGGCTCGCACTGATCGACGATTTCCGCCGCGAGTTGCACAGGGTGTTGGGGCCCCGGGTAATCGCCACCCGCCAGGATGCGAGAGATGCCGTGGAAACCGCCTCCACCATGGCCCAGCGCCGGCTCGGTATCTACCCCACGGCGGTCGTGTTGGAGTACTTGTGCGGGGCAACCAACTCGCTGGACGTCTATTCCGGATACTTGACCCCCGATCAATTAGACGAAGTCTACGCGCAAATCGAAGGCAATTTCGTCGGTTTGGGGATCGAGTTGAAGGCCGAAAACAATGAACTCTTGATCGTCCGCGTCATCCCCTGCAGTCCGGCCCAGCAAGCCGGAATGCTCTCCGGCGATCGCATTCTCTCGGTCGACGGCCAATCGACCCGGGATCTCTCCACCGATCAGGCGGCCAACCTGTTGCACGGAAAAGCGGGCACCATCGTGCGATTGGTAATCGCCAGGCCCGCCCAGGAATCGCGAGAGCTGACGATCCAGCGGCGCCGCGTCGAGGTGCCCAGCATCGACCAGGCAAAAATCATCGACCGCGACTACGGCATCGGCTACTTCAGACTGGTTTGCTTCCAGAAGACGACGTGCCGCGACCTGGAAGAAGCCCTTTGGAAACTGCACCGCGAAGGCATGCGGGGCCTGATCATCGACTTGCGCGGCAACCCCGGAGGGCTGCTGATTACGTCGGTCGAGGCGGCCGACAAGTTCGTCGAACGCGGCGTGATCGTCTCCACCCGCGGCCGAAGCTCCCAAGAGGATTTCACCTACTCGGCCCATGCTTCGGGAACATGGCGGGTACCGCTGGTGGTGCTGATCGATCAGGAAAGCGCCAGTGCGGCGGAAATTTTCTCGGGAGCAATCCGAGATCATCGCCGCGGGACGATCGTCGGCGAGCAAAGCTACGGCAAGGGATCGGTCCAGGGGATTTTCCCGCTGGACATGACCAGGGCCGGCGTGCGATTGACGACGGCCAGGTTCTACTCACCCAACGGTCGGCCGTACAGCCGGTCGGGTGTCGCACCCCATGTCCCTGTTCAGCTTGCCGCCAAACCGCTTGACGGCCACCTCGCTCGCCGGGCCAAGGACAGCGCGATGCTGGATGCCGCTGTGCAAACCGCCCGACAGTTGGTCCAGCAGCAACACGCCCAAAACAAACGCCAGCACACGCTGCTCAAAAAATAATCTCGCATTGCCTAAGCAACAGGCACCACGGGCACCTGTCGGAAAAACGACGAAATTCAAACTCGTCAACGTAACGTATTGCTGCCAGACGGCTTACGCTCTCCTTGCCGTCACTGCACGTGAGTCTCGGCACCTGCTTTGCCCACGAAGTTGACGTGACGTCATTTCCATCAAGTTTCCCACGTGAAAGGAGAAGTTCTGTGACTCCCAAAGAGGTGCTGGCGCTGTGCCGAGAGAAGGATGTCAAGGCCGTCGACCTGCGGTTCATGGATTTTCCGGGCCTGTGGCAACATTTCACCATTCCGGTCGGGCATCTGGACGAAGACGTGTTCGAGAACGGGGTGGGCTTCGACGGCTCAAGCATCCGTGGCTGGAAGGCGATCAACGAGAGCGACATGCTGGTGGTTCCGCAGCCGGAGACGGCATCGCTGGACCCGTTTACGGAACTGCCCACCTTGTCGATGATCTGTAACATCCAGGACCCGATTACCCGGGAGGATTACACCCGCGATCCCCGCAACGTTGCCCGCAAGGCAATCAACTATCTCAGAAGCACCGGGATCGGCGACTCGTGCTATGTCGGACCGGAGGCCGAGTTCTTCGTCTTCGACGACATTCGCTTCGAGCAGAATCCCCACGAAGCGCTTTACCACATCGACAGCATCGAAGGTCAATGGAACCGGGGTAAAGACGAGGGCCCGAACCTCGGCTACAAATTGCGCCATAAGGAAGGTTATTTTCCCGTGCCCCCGGCCGATCAGATGATGGACCTGCGGAACGAAATGATGCAGACGATGATCGACTGCGGGCTGGACGTGGAGTGCCAGCATCACGAGGTAGGTACGGCGGGTCAGGCCGAAATCGATTTGAAGTTCAGCACTCTGGTCGACATGGCCGACAAGATGATGATGTACAAATACATCGTCAAGAACGTGGCCGCAAAACACCGAAAGACCGTCACCTTCATGCCCAAGCCGCTCTTCGGCGACAACGGGTCGGGGATGCACACGCACGTTTCGATTTGGAAGGGGGATGAGCCGCTTTTTGCCGGCAACGGCTACGCGGGACTGAGCGAGATGGCGCTCTACGCGACCGGCGGCCTGTTGAAACACGCAGCGGCCGTCCTGGCCTTCACCAACCCGACGACCAATAGCTACAAGCGGCTGGTGCCGGGCTTCGAGGCGCCGGTCAACCTGGCCTATTCGCAACGAAACCGCTCGGCGGCGGTGCGCATCCCAATGTATAGCCAGAACCCCAAGACAAAGCGGTTGGAGTTCCGCTGCCCCGATCCAAGCTGCAATCCGTATCTGGCCTTCTCGGCAATGCTCATGGCCATGATCGACGGGATCCAGAACAAAGTGGATCCCGGTGAACCACTGGACAAGGACATCTACGACTTGACGCCCGAAGAGCTGAGCGACGTACCGAAGACGCCCGGTTCGCTGGGCGACGCCCTGTCGGCCTTGCGCGAGGACCACGGATTCCTGTTGCGGGGCGACGTCTTCACGCCGGACGTGATTGATACCTGGATTTGGTACAAGACCGAAAACGAGGTCGATGCGCTGCGGTTGCGCCCCCACCCGTACGAGTTCTGCATGTATTACGACATCTAGGCACGCTGGCCGCGTCCGGTGTCCCCCCCGAACGGCAGACGGTTGCGTCCGAAAAACTTTCGGGGGGGCTGCTTCCACTCTTCTACCCCGCCCCGTATAATACGGCGGGGCTGAGGGAAAAGCTGCCCTCGCCCCGGCATTCATACATACGACACTTATTTATATTCATCCTTCCTTCATTTGGTTCTGGGACGGTAAGAAGATGGCAATCATTATTCTCCGCTGCATTTTTGTTCTGGTGGCAGCCGGATTGGGAATTTCACTGGTCCGCGCGCGCCCCGAGCCGGCGACCTCGGGCTGGCAGACCTGGGGGGTTTTCGGCGGCGTGGTGCTCTTGGCGTTGGGTATCATGGCGCTCGATATGGCCATCCGGCGGAAACAACTGCAAACCATCTCGGCCGTCTACTTCGGTTTGCTGGTGGGGTTCTTCTTTACCTTCGTCCTGAGCCTTGCCATGATCCCCCTGCCGATCGGCGAACACCGCGAAACGATCCAGTTGCTCCTCGGGTTGGTGATCTGCTACGTCTGTATCAGCCTGCTGCTCCAGACAAAGAATGATTTCCGGTTCGTCATTCCTTACGTCGAGTTCGCCCGGGAAGTCAAGGGACACAAACCCTGCATCCTGGATACCAGCGTAGTGATCGATGGGCGGATCGCCGACGTGGTCGAAACGCACATCATCGACGGCCAACTGGTCATGCCTAAGTTCGTTATCGCGGAGCTTCAAGGAATCGCCGACAGTTCCGACCGCCTTCGGCGGAGCCGCGGCCGCCGGGGGCTCGATATCCTCAACCGCCTGCGAAACAACACCGAGATCGACCTGGATATCTTCGACCGCGAATTGCCCGAATTCGCCGGCCAACCGGTCGACTTGAAACTGGTCATCCTCACCAAGCACCTCGACGGCAAGCTGATTACCAACGATTATAACCTGAACAAGGTTGCACGGCTCCAAGATGTCGAGGTCGTTAATCTCAACGACCTGGCGAATTCACTGAAGCCCATCTTCCTGCCGGGCGAGCAGATCGAGGTCCGGGTCGTCAAGGCGGGCGAGGAGCCGGGACAAGGCATCGGCTATCTCGACGACGGCACGATGGTCGTCGTCGAGGCCGGACGCGAGCATATCAACGAACAGGTCTCCATCGCCGTCACCAGCGTGTTGCAAACCAGCGCCGGGCGAATGGTCTTTGGGCGGTGCGAAGGCGTACAGCAGTAGTGCGGGCAGGTCGTGCTGCAACGGTTTTAGGGAGCACCGCCCCTCCATCGAGCGGGAAGAATCCGGCCTCCGCCCGCAACTCACCACGGTTTTTCGCTGTTCTCACGGCCAACCCGAGGTAGAATGGAAACAGTGGCCCATAAAACCGTTTCTCTGCGAGGTGTTTCCGTGCGATTTGGCCGGCTTAGCGTTGCTTTGGTGCTGTCGTTTCTTCTGGCATCGTTGGCAAGGGCACAGTTCAAGGAACCGGACCCCGGCAATGGTGCAAAACTCGGCGATTCGCAGATCCAACGCTGGAAGGTGGGGATGATCGTCAACGCATCCGGGAACTGCCAGGGGATCGTCGGCTATGCCCCCATTCCCGTTGATTGGCCCGAGCAGACCGTCCGGATTGTCGAGCAGGACGTCACCCCTTCGGCCAAAGTTACCTACATACCGGTCGACGGAACGGTCAAGGTCATGAAGGTGGTGATCCGTCAGCTCCGCGCCGGCGAAGAGGCCCGCGCACTGGTCACCTTCGAGATCAATCGCCATTCGATCCTGGCGCCGGACGACACCGACCAGTTTGTGCTCCCGGAGACGAAGAAGCTCAAGAGCAGTTTCCGCCGCTACCTGGCCCCGAGCCCGAAGATCGAGAGCACCGACCGCAAGATCAAGGCCCTGGCCAAGGAGATCGGCGCCGGGGAGAACAAGGCGTGGGAGAAGGTCGAGGCCATCTACGACTGGGTCCGCGACAACGTGAAGTATAAGGACGGGCCGATCAAGGGCGCCCTGGCGGCCCTTCGCGACGGCACCGGCGACTGTGAAGAGCTGACCTCGCTGTTTATCGCCCTCTGCCGCGCCTCCGGCATTCCCGCCCGGACCGTCTGGGTCGACGGCCACTGCTATCCCGAGTTTTACCTGCTCGACAAGGAAGGCAACGGGCATTGGTTTCCGTGCCAGGCGGCGGGAGCGCGCGACTTCGGAGGCATCCCCGAACTGCGCCCCGTGCTGCAAAAGGGCGACAACTTCCGCCCGCCTTGGAACCGCCGCAAGTCCCAACGCTATCTGGCCGAACACCTCACCGGCAGCGGCGGACGGCCCCGCGTAAAGTTCGTCCGCGAAAAGGTCGCGAATTAGGGAAGTGGGATGTGGGACGTGGTGAGGTCCCGCCCGACGTTGAATGATTCGAGCCGGTCGCTTCCCTACGGTTTCTTCGCTTCCACCACCGAATTCATCATGTCGTTTTTCACGCGCAACACCGGCTCGACAAACCCGGCCGACTGGAGGTCTTCGGCCAGCTCGTCGAACGTGAACGTGCCGCCGGTCTGTGTGTTGACCAGCATGTTGACGGCGAACAGAGCCCCTTGCAGCGGCTCGGTGCGGGAAGGTTCCATGACGACGTCCCGGACGGCGATCCGCCCGCCGGGCTCCAGTGCCTTGTGGACCTTGGCGAACAACCGGCGGTTGTGCTCGCGGGAATGCTGATGGACGATTGCGCTGACCCAGGCGAAATCGGCCCCGGTTGGCAAGTCGTCGACGTAGAAATCTCCGGCCACGAAGTCCACCCGGTCGGCGAACTCGGTTTCGGCGAACCGCTGCCGGGCCTGCTGGATCGCGTCGGGTAGATCGAAGATCGTGGCCCTCGCTCCGGGAGCTGCACGCAGGAAGGCCATGGTCCAGGTACCCGACGCCCCGCCGACGTCGAGAAGATGCGCAAACGACGGAGGGCCGAGGTTGGCCACAAGCGGGTCGGCCGCCGGGCCGCTGGCGGTGTGCATCGCCGCGACAAACGCCGCCCGGTCCGCCGAAGGCCCGCGGATGCTTGCCTGCTTGGGGAACGGGATACCCGACTTGGTCACCCACGCCAACTGCGCCCAATTCCGCATGATGTTCGCCCTGTGTCGCACCATCGGCAGGATGTTCTCGGGGCTGTGCTCGGACAGCAACGGCAGCAACCCGGCGGGGACACAATATCGACCGTCGTCCTTTTCCAACAGGCGCAACGCGGCAACCGCGTCGAGCAGCACGCCCGTTGCCCGGCGGTCGGCGCCGAGTCGCCCGGTCAAATCGTCGGCCGACAAGGCGTCTTGGCCGAGCACCGTCCACAGGTCCAGCTCGGCCGCCGCCCCGATAACGCATGCCGGCATGAACCCGGCCATCATTCCGAGAACCTCTTCCCGCCCCGGCGGTTTCTCACTCATGGCAATGCTCTTTGCGATACGAGAACGAGACTCCATTTGAAAGCCCTATCGTACCCGAATCCGGCACGCCCGCATAGTAGCACGCACACTCCGAGCTTGTGAAAAAATCAGTGTGGTACGGCACTCCGTGCCACACTCTCCGTATCCCGTCCGCAGTTCTCTTCTACAAAGCTGCGACCAGTGAGGCTGTGACTTTTTGGCGTTTGACACGTTCAGTCTGTAGGGAACGCCCTCTGTGGCGTTCCGGGAAGCAGCAACGAGCGTGTTTTCCGGGTTTCGGAACGCCACAGAGGGCGTTCCCTACAAAAAGTCACAGCCTCACCGGTCGCGGCTTTGCATCGCAAGCGGAGGTCAGCTCGCACTCGCGCTCCAAGAAAAAAGATGCCCGCCGGTTTCGGAGCAACCGGCGGGCATCGGTGAAACACGATCTGTCGGCGTGACAATTAGTACATTTCGTCCGGGGGCGGGCCCGGGTGGGCCTTCTCTTCCTTCGGCTTCTCGGCCACCAGGGCATCGGACGTCAGCAATAGGATGGCGACGCTGGCGGCGTTCTCCAGGGCAGTTCGGGTGACCTTGGTCGGGTCGATCACGCCGGCCTTGACGAGATCTTCGTACTCGCCGGTGGCGGCGTTGTAGCCGAGGTTGCCCTTCGCGTCGTTGACCTTCTCGCAGACGATGCCGCCGTCCTGGCCGGCGTTGGCGGCAATCTGAGTCAGCGGGGCGCGGCACGCCCGCAACACGATCTTGTAGCCCACCTCCTCGTCTTGGATCAGCCCTTCCGGCTTGAGCGCCTTGGCGGCGCGCAGCAGAGCAACGCCGCCGCCGGCAAGAATCCCTTCTTCGACCGCGGCGCGCGTCGCGTGCAAGGCGTCCTCCACGCGGGCCTTCTTCTCCTTCATTTCGCTTTCAGTCGCGGCGCCGACATTCACTTTGGCCACGCCGCCGGCCAGCTTGGCCAGCCGCTCTTCGAGCTTCTCGCGGTCGT
>CAZJRB010000033.1:0-57959 GCA_964547995.1 uncultured Planctomycetaceae bacterium
CACTTTCATGGAAAACAAGAAAAGCCCTCTTTGACTTCGCTTCTGTAAGGACTAGAGGCACTCATTTGCTTGACCCGTCCAATCGGCGGCGTTTACAATCTGCATAGCGGCTGCCCGGGGAACGCGACGAGGTTCTGTACGCCGTCAGCCGCAATACCCTGTCCAGGCTTCGCTTCCGATGGGGTAAGCTGTTGCAGAACGACGAATCGTTCCAAAAGGAGAGTCGACATTGAACCACCGCCAATTACTGCCGGTCATTCTTCACGTTTTTTCGCGATGAACTCCACGGAAATGTAGAACCCGGACAGAAAGGAAATACCGATGAATAGAGTTGTGTGGCTCGCTATGCTCTGGACGTGTACCGCCGCTTTGGCTGCGGAAGACCGGCGGGCAGCCGAAAAAGCCGGGCACCAGGGGCCGTCCATGGAGATGACACTCCATAAACGCTACCTGAATTTTCCCGTGAACAATCGCACGCCCGGCCGCAGGATGAGCCTTACAGTGGATGGCAAGTTGCTCGGGCAGTTCGGCATCCGGATTGCAGAAGACAAACCTGATTGGTGGGCCTTTTTCGACGTTGCCCGGTTCAAGGGACGAAAAATCGTCGTCAATATAAGCCCCGCGCCGAAGGACTGGAACATCATCACCCAGGACGACGTCATCAAGGGCGCCGAGGATCTTTACAAGGAGAAGTATCGTCCCCAGTTCCATTTCACCACGCGGCGCGGCTGGATTAACGATCCCAACGGCCTGATTTATTACAAGGGTGAATACCACATGTACTACCAGCACAACCCGGTTGCACTGCCCTGGGGGAACATGAGCTGGGGCCATGCCCTCAGCAACGACCTGGTACACTGGAGGGAACAGCCCAAGGTACTGTTCCCGGATCCCAAAACAGGCGATTGTTTCTCGGGCGCAGCGTTTATCGACCAAAAAAACCAGTTGGGCCGCAAGACCGGAAAAGAGGATGTTATTGTGGCGTTCTATCTGCGGACCAGGAGCGGACTCTGCTTTGCTTATTCAAATGATCGCGGCCAGACAATGACCGACTACGAGGGCAATCCGGTCCTGACTCACCCGGGTGCGCGCATCGACACGCCCAGACCGTTCTGGTATGAGCCTACCGGCCGCTGGATCGCCCCTACCTACGATCATTTCAAGGACAACCGTGGAAAGAAACTCAGGGCCGTGGGATTTTACAGCTCTGAGAACCTGAAGGATTGGAAGTTCGAGAGCCGCGTGGAACAGGACAAGTGGGGTGATGAACTTTGTGGTTGCGTCGATTTATTCCAATTGCCCGTTGACGGCGATCCAAAGAACAAGAAATGGGTCATGGTGCTGATTGACGGCAGCTACATCGTGGGCACGTTTGACGGTCACAAGTTCTGCACGCTCTCCGGCAAGCCGGCCGTAACGGCCGACCGTGTCAGGTCGTTGGTCATCTGCGGGAATTTCTATGCGACCCAGAGCTGGTACAACGCGCCGAACGGCCGGCGCGTGCAGATCACCTGGATGCGGGGCGGCAAGTATCCCGGGATGCCGTTCAACCAGCAGTTTACGGTCCCCGTGGAGTTGACTCTTCACTCAACGGATGAGGGACCGCGTATGCGCATGAATCCGGTCAAGGAACTCGAGACGCTCCGGGCAAAAACGCATCAGTGGAAGGACCTGACCCTGAAGGCAGGCGAGAACCCGCTGGCCGGAATTCAAGGAGATCTGTTCGACGTGGAGGTCGAGTTCGAGCCGGCTGCGAACACGGAAACCATCTTCGGCCTGCGCGGGCACAAGGTCGTCTATGACGCTCGCACTCAGACGTTGTCCTCCGGCGGGATTCGGACACCGCTGAAGGCGGACAACGGTGTCATCCATCTCAGGATTTTGCTGGACCGTACTTCTATTGAGGCGTTCGGGAACAACGGCCGCGTCTACATACCGCTCTGTATCATGCCGAAGGACGACAATCGCTCCCTGAGCGCGTCCTGCGGCAACGGCAAGGTCAAAGCGAGCTTCCTCCGCGTCCACGAGTTGAAGTCTGCGTGGGAATAACAAATAGGTCGCTGGCAGAAGCCTACGGATCCTGCCAGGGCCCTCCCAGGTAGAGGAGGAAGTCGAGCGGTTCGGTCACGTCCTTGGTGTCGCCGTCGGTGGTGGCGGTGGCGGTGACTTGATCGAAAGCCAGGAGTTCGTAGAGGAAATTGAGCGAGACATTCGACAACCGGGCCCAATCCGTAGCAGCTTCGAACAAATCAACCTGGTTGGAATCGAACAGACGGGCTTGATCGTTGCCGCCGGTGCTCGCGTCGGCGTAGACCTGCTCGAAGTATCTCGCCTCGTTGTAGTAACCGGCGCCGTACATGGCACTTTCAACCGGCGAGCCCAAGAAAGTATCGTCGCCGGGTGAATCGAACAAGGTTGCCTCGTCGTTTCCGCCGCCCGAGGCATCGGCCCGGATTTCGTCGGATTGCTTGACGCGGTTGAAGTACTCCCGGTCGCCCAGCACTCCACCGCCGGTGGAGCCGTACATGGCTCCCTCGGCCGGCCGGGCGCGGAACGTGTCGTCGCCCGCCGAATCGAAAAGCAAGCTGACGTCGTGGCCGCCGGCAGGCGTGAAGCCGTGGACCTCTTCGAAATACTTCACCCGGTTGAGGTACGGGCTGGCGCCGCCGGCTTGATACATGGTGGTTTCAACCGGCGTCGAGTAGAAGATATCGTCGCCCGGTGAGTCGTACATGCGTGCGACGTCGCGGCCGCCGCCCGTGGCGTAAGCACTCACTTCCTGGAACGCGGCTGCCTGCGCCGAAAAGCCGCTGCCGGTCAGCCGTCCGAAGTCCGGTGCGGCGACGAACAGGTCGTTGCCGGGTGAGTCGTAAAAATCAACGCTGTCGTTTCCGCCGCCGCCGTCGATCGTTACCGAAGCGACGTCGCTGATTTCAGCACTGTATCCCGTTCCGGCCAGCGTGGCCGAGGCGGGATACACGGTGGCCGTTTCGTCCCCGGCCGAGCCGGTCAGTATTGCAGTGTCCGATCCACCGCCCCCGAAAAACTCGACGGTGGTAACCAGACCGGACTCGTACCGGACGCCGTTGATCGTCAAGACGTTTGGGGAACCGGCGGCCTCAAAGGTATCGTCGCCGGCAGTGCCGTAGACGGTCGCTTGAGATCCGTCGGGGCTAACCTGCACGAGGTTGGCCATCGTCAGATCGACGTCACTATTGGAACCGGACAACTTAACGAGAAAGGTCTCCGCGGCATTAACGTTCCAATCGATCCTCTGGCGGCCATTGAAGAGAGAGGACGCCGCCAATGGGGTTTCGTTGCCGTCGTAGAGCGTCAGGCCGGCACTTCCGGACGCCTCGGCAAAGACGGCCTCGAGACTCAGCACGCCTTGCCGGGTGGTTTGCAGCCGGTACCAAAGGTCGCCGGCCGAAGGATCCTGATCCGGCCGCTCGACGAAGGCCACCCCGCCAACCGGGTCGACAATCCGCAAGTCCACCTGGGCGTTGTTGGAGTTGGCCTGCCCGTCGTTGGCGCGGTAGGCAAAACTGTCCGGCCCGTGATAGCCGGGGGCCGGGGTATAGGTGAATGAGCCGTCGGCGTTGAGCCCGAGAGTCCCGTGCGACGGTCCGGAGGTCAAGACGGCCGATAGCGGATCGCTCTCCTGATCGGTGTCGTTGTCCAACACGCCGGGGGCGGAGACAACAAGTGACGAACTCTTGTCAACACTGTAGGCGTCGGTGTTTGCGACGGGCGGAAACTGGACCGGATCGTTCACGCCGGGTTGCAGGTCGGCCTTCACGTTGCTGCCGGCGACGGACACGTTGACCGCTTGTAGCGGTCTGGAAAGCCCTCCGCCGGTGGCCGTCACCGTATAAGTTCCGTCGGGCACCTGCACCTGGTAGCCGCCCGCGGTCATCGTCGTGGTAGTAAAGGTGCCGCTGCCTCCGGTCACCTCGATATCGACGCCGCCAAAGCCTTCTCCCGCATCGAACCGCCCGTTCGAGTTGACATCTTCGTAGACAACTCCCAACAGGTAAGGGTCGCCGAAGGTGAAGGACCAGCGATCGCCGTAATCCTGGGTAATGACAAGAGGTCCGACGTCACCCTCCTCCACAGGTGTGCTGGGGATAATGGAAATCCCGATTTCCCGAAAGTCCGAACTCATCAGGATATCGCGGTGGCCGCGCGTCTCCACGCCCCAGTCGATCGCAAAGGCCGAATGGCCGTGGAATACCGATTTGGTGTAGGCAAAGACGTTCTCTCCGACGTTGGTATAACTCGTGTAGCCGGCAGCGACCACACGCGCACCAAGCGACTCCTCGCCCGGCAACTGGTGGGACTGCGCGTTTTGCAGAATCATCTCCTGGCTGTGGCCCGTCGCCGAATCGTAGAGCGACTCGTGCCAGGCCACCGGCGCCGCCGGAACAAGCGAAGACCACTCCGTCTGGATCTCCAACGACGTCGGGTCGAGAAACCAGGCGATGGCCTCGTTGACGTCAGGGTCGGGCGACAGCGGCCAATAGGAGTCGAGGCTCGTGAACAATACGCTCAACTCGTCCTGCGGGGCCATGCGCATCCGGTTCACATGTTCCAGCATCTCCTGTTCCATACCCGTCGGATCGAAAGCGAGCAGCAGACGGTCTTCGAGCAACTCGAGCCGGGCACGACGGCGCCCGAAATTCACCCGCGAACAACGGCGGGAGCGTCGCTGCCGTCTCCTGTCGGCGTTTGGCACGCGGGAATTCCGAAACGATAACGGGCCCATCGCCACCCCGGCAAAGAAAAGGAAAAGTGATAGACGGTTGCCGTCCGCCTTGTCTAACCCTCATACCAATGAGAATAGTAATATTATAGCAACTCTGGGGGGATGCGTAAAGGACTTTTTCGGCCATGAGGCGGGTGGCACCTATGTGCAACAGCATCCTTCCGAGGGGTATACAACAGGCGCCGGGACGCGTTTCCGCCTCTTGCCATACTTACCCTTCCAGAGGTAACGGACTAGAATCGCGTGAAAGCTTGACCTTGGCCGCCTGACCCGAACAGAGGATTGAACCGATGACACGGCAAACCACCGTCAAAGCACTCCTCCCGATGCTTGTGTTGGCTTTCGCCGCCGCAAACCTTCCGGAACCGGTGCGGTCTTTCCGCGAAGTTGTCCGCAGCAAAGACATCAAAACGTACTCCAAAGCTGCGCTCGCCCTGCGCCGCTGGATGATCGAAAACGACCCCCACTGCCCGATCTATCACTTCACCGGCCCCGAAAGCTGGATCAACGATCCCAACGGCGTGATCTACCACAAGGGCAAGTACCACCTGTTCTACCAGTTCGATCCGCAGTTGCCCGACGGCCGGGGCGGCTACACGCGAAGCAAGCGGACCTGGGGCCATGCCGCGAGCGACGACCTGGTCCATTGGGTCGACTGGCCCGTGGCGATCTGGCCCGATTCGCCCCACGACCGCGGCGGCGTCTATTCGGGCAACATGGCCATCGACGACGACGGCATCCCAACGGCCCTCTACACCGGAAACGTGGCAGGCCACCGCGAGTGTTACGGAATGCAGGCCCGCAGCCGCGACGGCTTTCTCACGTGGGAGAAGAAAATGGTGATGGACAAGCGGCCGATCCCCGAGTCGCCCGTCCATTGGGACGCCCAAATCTGGAAAGACGGCGACACCTGGTTCCAACTGATCGGCGGCTGCAAGGCCGGCAAGGGCGCCGCCCAACTCTGGTCGTCGCCCGACCTCGACAACTGGAAATACGAGAAAGCAATCTGCAGCGGCCTGCTCGGCCCCTATTGGGAACTCCCCTATCTCGTGCCGCTCGATGAAAAATACGTCCTGTTTGTCGGCCACGGCAACCCGTGTTGGATCGGCACGTACGACAAGAAAACCATGACGTTCACACCCGACCGGCGCGAGCCGCAGTGGGTCGACAAGGGCACCTACTACTCGTTCAACCTGCACATGACCGACGACAAGGGCCCGGACAACGCGCGTCGGCAGTTGATGCACGGCTGGGTGACCGGCCCGCCCTCCCCGACCAAAACGGTTCCCTATTGGCAAGGGGCCCATTCGATCCCGCGAGTCATCCGCCTCGAAGGCGACCGGCTCCATCAGAACCCCGTTCCGGAAATCGAAGTCCTGCGCGGGAAGCACTATACTTTCGACGATCTGACGAAAGCGGACGTGCTAAAGGACGTTCGAGGCGACGCACTGGAAATCATCGCCACATTCGAACCGAGCGATGCGAAAACGGCCGGGCTGAAACTCCGTGTCGACCGCAACGGCAAGGCCGGGGCCACCGTGTTGTACCACGTTGCCGAAAATACCTTCAGTATCAACGGCCGGCAACAGCCTGCCCACGTGCAACTTGGCGGGCTGGTCACCATGCGGGTCTTTCTCGACCGGTCGATCGTTGAAGCGTACGTAAACGGCAACGCCCAAACCGCCCGGATCTTCCCGCCCGCCGACGCGATCGGACTCGAAGTCGTCACCGACGCCGGCAAGGCGAAACTAACGTCGCTCGACGTCTGGGAAATGAAATCGATGTGGGAGCACCAGTAACCGTGCGAAGCCGCAAGCGGCAAACATATAAAGCCGCGACCGGTGGTCGCGCCAAACCGAGGATGCAGCCATGAAAACCGCTCTCGCCCTATTCGCGTACGCTCTTTCGCTCGCCTTTGTAATCGCCTCGCAGTGTTCGGCCGCAGAAACGGACGCCCAGAGAATCACCCGCTACTGGAAGGCGGTCGAAGCGGCCGTACCCAAAGCTGCCGAGGACCCGACCCGACCGGTCTGCCACTTCCGACCGCCGGCGCAATGGATGAACGATATCTGCGGGGCCATCTACGACAAGGGCTACTACCACATTTTCTATCAGCTCAACCCGTTCGGCGACACGTGGGGGGCGAACGACTCGAGCTGGGCACATGCCCGAAGCAAGGACCTGGTCCGCTGGGAACACCTGCCGATCGCCCTGGCCCCGCGAACCGACCGCGGCGAGCGGCGGTGCAATTCCGGCTGTGTCGCGCGAAACGCCGACGGCACGCCCATGATCTTCTACACCTTCGTACCCGCACGTACAAGCGCTACAAAACTCGGTAAACGCGAACAATGGGCCGCCGTCGCCTGCGACGATGAACTCAAAACCTGGCAACGCGTCAAGGAAAATCCGCTCTTGGCCGCCGGAGAGAACGGCGTTCCGGCCGATATCAACGGCGGATGGAGCGACCCGTTCGTCTTCCGCGCCGGCGGACGTACCTTCGCCACCTTCAAGTCGTGTGGCGGCGGCGTCTGCGAAGCGGAAAACAAAGAACTGACCAAATGGAAGTACATCGGCCGGATCGACGGTGTCGAAGGCGAATGTCCCAACTTCTTCAAGCTCGGCGGCCGCTGGGTCCTGCTCCGGTCGACGTACCCTCCCAGTTACCAGATCGGACGGTTCGATCCGGAGAAGATGCGTTTTGAAATGAACGGCCCCCGCGGCACCCTCGACTATGTCTACGGCCCCAAGCGGTCCGGCCCCAACAGCCGCGGCTTCTACGGCACCAACGTCCTGTTCGACGCCGACGGCCGGTGCGTGCTCTTCGGCTGGGTGAGCGGTTTCAAGCCGGGCCGCGGCTGGAACGGGTGCATGTCGATCCCGCGGATCTTGACCCTCGGATCGGATGAACGCCCAATCCAGACACCGGCGCCGGAGCTCGAAAAGCTGCGGGGAGAGCACGTAAACGTCGAGAATCTCACGCTCAAAAACGAGTCGAAGGTAATCCAGCGAGCCGGCGACACGTTCGAGGTCCGGGCCGAGTTCACCCCCGGCGACGCAAAATCATTCGGCCTGAAACTGGGCCCTTCCAACGGCCGGGCGGGCGGATTCACGATCGCCTGCAACGGCAAGAACCTGAATGCCGCGGGTACCGAAGTTCCGGATGTCCTCACCGACAAACAGAAAACACTCAAGCTCCGCTTGTTCTTCGACAAGTCGGTCATGGAGCTGTTCATAGGCGACGGCCGACAGACCGTCACTCGCGTCGTCTACCCCGAATCCGGCAACTTGCGAGTAGAAGCATTTGCCGCCGGCGGCACGGCTACGATCAAACGGCTCGATGCCTGGGCGCTGAAACCGATCTGGTAGTCCCGTGCGAACGACGAAGCAGCGTAGGGCGCCACGTTCCTGGAAGCAGTCGCTCGGGCCGCGGGCGACCTGACACCGAGTATTTTCTGCGACCGTCTCGCGGATCGGAAGGCCGTTTCAATCAGGCTGACGCCCGGCGCCTGCGCCGAGTCCACGTGGCACCTCAGACGGGCCTCCGGTCGCGAGGGCCTCGTCTTCCACGTGGGAAGATGGGCTAATGCAACCGCCTGTCGATTCGTTCCGGCTCCTCTCGTTGTTCGTGTTCATGTAAAGTTTCTCTTAGATCCGTTCTGCAAAGCAAGTACGGAGGGCGGAACAAAAGAAAAGGAAAAAGGACTCACGGGCGTTGTGCCGTAAGTCCTTGTGTTGGAATAGGTTACAAGTGCGGGAAAGAGGACTTGAACCTCCACGGGCTAAAAAGCCCACTAGGCCCTCAACCTAGCGCGTCTGCCAATTCCGCCATTCCCGCGGACTTCCCCGATTCTACCCCGGCGGCGGCCGATGTCAAGCCTTTGGCCGGCCGATTACGTCCGCTTGATTACCAGGATTGTCCGGTCGTCGGGCTGACTGCCGGCCGTGTGATGCCGCAGGATGTCTCTGGCCGCACTGAGCATTTCCTTTGCCGAGAGGCCGAGCAGATGGAAGAGCGGATCGGCCAACCCGGCTTCGCTCAAGGGACGGCCTTCGCCGTCCAGCGCATCGCGGACCCCGTCGGTAAAGACGAGCAGGGCCTCGCCGGGCTGCAAGACGTAGTCGAGTGACTCGTAGTCGGTTTCCGGGCACTCCCCTAAAGGTGGGAATGAGTGGCCGAGCGATTCCCACCCGTCCGGCCGCAATACGATCTTCGCCAAGACGCCGGCGGAGGCGTAGTTCACGCGTCCGGTAATCGTATCGATCAATCCGCAAAACACCTTGGCGAACTGGTCGCCGGCCGATCCGGTCCAGAGCGTCAGGTTCGCTTTCTTCAACACCTGCTCTGCATCGTCGTGGTACTGGGCGTGGGACCGCAGCGCGGCCTTGACCGTGTTGGCGGCCATGGCCGCCGGAAGGCCTTGTTCCAGGGTGTCGCATACCGCAACCGCCAACATCCCGTCGGGCAAAGAGAACCAATCGTAGAAATCGCCGCCGAGCGTTTGGGCCTGATCGGTCCACCCGGCCAGTTCCCAGCCGTCCAACACGGGTGAGATCGAGGGAAGCTGATGCTGTTGCATCCGTTCGGCTACGCCGACTTGTTTCATCAACTGGGCGCCGTCGATCCCGACTCGCATCAGCATCTCGCGCTCCAGGTCCGAGGCCAACCGGCCTGATACTACTTCCAACATGTTGGTTTCCTGATCGGTGAAGTTGCGTTTCTTGCTGGAAAACACCCAAAGGGTGCCCAGCAGCATGGTGGGGGTGGAAACTGGGACGCACACGGCCGCGGGAAAGTCCTCGGGGACCTTCCAGCGCTTCATCACGGCGGTGTCTTCGAGCACGACCGCGTGGCCCAGTAGAGCTTCGAGATCGGCAAACTCGCCCTGCAACCGCCGGGCCGGTTCGATGAGGCGATCGAACGGGAGGCCCCAACTCGACCGGAGTTTGAGTTCGGTAGTGGCGTCGTCGAGCATGTACAAGGCGGCCGCATCGCAACCGACGGCTTCGGCACCGCCCTTGAGTACGGCCTCCAGTCGCTCGGCCAGGTGCTTCTCTTCGTCTTCGAGAGGAACGAGCGGGACACCGGCGGCCAGCTCCGCCTCGCGCTGCCACAAGGCGTGCCGCAGGTGCATCATCTCGCCGAACAACTCCGCAACCGCCGACCCCATTGCCCGAGCCGACTCCAGATCGAAGGCGGACGATGCGACAACCGGTTCGAGGCTGAGGTATCCAACGGGGTCCCCTTCGCCGGGCTGTACCGGCGCGGACCACGTCAGGTCGTTTCGGTTGTCCGGGTCGTCCTCAGCGGCGACATATTGCAGCGACCAGCCGGTGGTCGCCTGAAAAGTAGTGAGCATCCCGGGCACGCCGGCCAGGGTGTCCAGTTGCGGCTCGACGACCTTGGGGTGTTCAGTGTAGAGCTTCAGGTTTTGGGCATTTGGTTCGGCCACGGTCGCGTCTCGGAGGCAAAGGGAGCATGACTGCTACCCATCCGTGGCCTGAGGGAGTTTGCGGCGGTCAATGCCGGCAGAATGGTCATAACCGCACGATTCTGCATTGCCCCTCTTTTGCAAACTACCCATCATCCTTGACTGATACAGTTTAACATCGGCCGATTTGGGGGCAAAACATGAGTCGGATTTGCCGGGCCACAAAACGGTTTCGTTGTCGAAAAGCGAGCGGATCCGTGTAATAATCAATAATCGTAACGCTTCAGCCGAATGGCAAAACACTTCGTACGATGGCCTTCCAAGGCCGTCGAGGGCTTGCAATGTCACAGCGACGGCCTTGGAAGGCCATCGTACTGCAGACGGCTGAAGTATTACCTATAATCTATCAATGAGGTTCCGGAAACAAATACCGATATCGTGCCTGCCATGTCTCAAGTCACTGCGCTGTTGATCGCCTTGCTAACCCTAAGCGCCGATCCGCTGGGTCCCGGCGATCATTTCCGTTCGATCAAGGTGGGCGAAGACGCCCGAGGGTACCACGTCCACATTCCGCCGAATTACGATCGAGAGAAGCCGGCGCCGGTCGTCCTGATCTTTCACGGCGCGGTGATGAACGGCCCGATGATGTTATTGTTTTCCGGTCTCAACGAGAAGGCCGACCAGGCCGGTTTCATTGCCGTCTATCCGAACGGGACGGGAGCCGCCCAGTTGTTCCTGGTCTGGAACGCGGGAGGAACCGGAAGAATCCTCGACGACAAGCGGCCCGACGACGTGGCCTACGTCGATGCGTTGCTCGACGATCTGGCCACCGTCGTCAACGTCGATCCCAACCGGGTCTACGCCACGGGCATGTCCAACGGCGGCATGATGTGCTACCGGCTGGCGGCCGAGCTTTCCGGCCGGATTGCAGCAATCGCTCCCGTTGCAGGCACCATGGCCGTCAAAAATTGCAACCCCAAGCGGCCGGTGCCCGTCATGCACTTTCACGGAACGAAGGACAAGCTCGTTCGATTCGAAGGGCCGAGGGTCAAGCTGTCCGGTCTCGCACTCTATAAATCCGTAGACGAGACGATCAAGACGTGGGTCGAGAAGAACGGTTGTCCGGACGAGCCGGGCGTTGTGGAGCTGCCCGATACGGCCGACGACGGAACGGCGGTGACCCGAAAGACGTTTGGCCCGGGCAAGGACGGGGCCGAGGTTGTTTTGTTCGTCATTGACGGGGGAGGCCACACGTGGCCCGGCAGGCGGCCGCCGATCAAGTACCTCGGCAAATCAACCAAGGACATCTCGGCCAACGACCTGATATGGGAGTTCTTTCAAAAGCATCCAATGAAACATCCCCGACCCAAAACCAAATTGCCGGAATAATTAAGTATTGTGTCCCCGGAATTCCCCGACCATTTGTGACTCCTGATGGTGGGGTCCTGTTCCTACCGTTTTGCTCTCCTCGATGCTATCGGCAAACACTCTAACAGCAATTCGATGGATAGTCCATTCATTCCCCCCGAATCGGCACCGGCTGCCGACCTTGATCGTCGATCTTCACGGCCACGTATGTAACCTCTGCCTCGGTCAGTTGCACGGACTCATCGCCCCGATCCGTCTCAACCGTGACGTGCATCGTGATGGAGGTTCGTCCTATGCGGACGACGCTCGTGTAGAAGCTCACGACATCGCCAACGAACACCGGCTCGTGAAACTCGACGCTGTTCATGGCAACGGTGACGATTGGCTGGTCCGGCCACCCCGCACGGCGAATCTCGTGCCGAGCACCGGTAGCACCGGCTTGGTCGATGTAGCTCAGCAGGACGCCGCCGAAGATCGTGCCGTAGGGATTCGTGTCCTTCGGCATCATTAGGGCCTTGATCGCCAAGTGGCGTTCATTGGGGTTCGTCATGGGGACACCTTTGGATCGTTGTCTGTATCATGATATACCGAGGGCGGGGCTGCTACAAGGTGTGTTCGAGTTGCGGACGGGCGTGTTCTTGTGGTATCGTACTTTGCGTCTCTTTCCCCGGACACACGCTCCAATGGCAGGCGACCATGACCAACGACATTTTCTTCGAGATACACACCGACCTTCCCAGAGAGGGGCGATCTTACGCAACAATGACTTGACAATACCGCCGGGCGTTGATACCGGCGATTTCATCGTGCGGGGCGAGGCGGCAATCCCCAGCGTGGAATGCCGGGGCAATGGGCAAAACGGCAAGGTTCCTCCGCTCGACGGCAAGAGGTCGACGGCGTTGAAACCGCACAGTTGCTGTGTTCTACCCGGAAGGCAACAAGCATGATATACTTGCCTCTGTGCGACATCCGCCAAGCGGGTGGAGTCAGTGCGGGGTGACGTCAAGCTCCAGAAAGATGTTCATCACGCTGCACGGAAGATCGAGAAAGACATCAATAAGAAGCAGGTGCTGCATGATCAGATTGGTGATGGCAACCTGCATCGCAATTACATGTGCGATGCCGGTGGAAGCCGCGAAACCGAACATCCTCTTTGTCTTCAGCGATCAGCAGTCGTGGGACATGGTTGGGTGTTACGGCAACGACCAGGTGAAGACCCCTAATCTGGACAAAATGGCGACAGAGGGTATCCGATTCAATCATTGTGTCTCGTCCTGTCCCGCTTGTACGGCCTACCGGGGTATGCTGTTGAGCGGGCAGCATCCGCTCTACAACGGATGCTTGCTCAACGACATCCAGATGCTGCCCGGCAAGGGCAACTATCTTGCCGAGGTCCTGCGCGATGCCGGCTACCATACCGGCTACATCGGGAAATGGCATCTGTACGGCGGCCGGCGCGACCGGGGTATTCCGGCGGGACCTTTACGATACGGCTTCGATAACGAGTTCTTCACGAACAACTGCGACCTCAACTATTGGGCCTCCCACGCGTTCTACTGGGACGAGGACGGCCGTCGCGTGAAGCTGGGGAAGTTCGAAACGGATGGACAGACCGACCAGGCGCTTGAGTTCCTCGACAAATACGCCGGCAAAAAACCATTTGCCCTCTTCGTCTCCTGGCATGCCCCGCACAACTGGAGTTGGGGATATCCGGCGCCCAAAAAATATGAGGAGATGTACGATCCGAAAGCGATCAAGCTGCGCCCGGGCTGCAAGGACACGCCGCAACACCGCCGGGATTATCGCGGCTACATGGCCCTCTCGACCAACGTGGATGACAACTTCGGCCGCCTGCTCAAGAAACTTGACGAGCGGGGCGTCCGCGACAACACACTCGTCGTCTACACCTCCGATCACGGCGACATTCTCAGATCGCACGGAATACGTGACCACAAGTGCCGGCCGCAGCAAATCTCCTGCCGCGTGCCACTGGTGATCCGGATGCCGGGCAAGCTTAAGCCGCGAGTGAGCAATTTGCTAATGGGTACGCTCGATCTGATGCCGACCCTGCTGGGGCTGATGGACATCCCACCGCCAAAGACCTGCCAGGGAACCGATTACTCGAAGACGCTCACACAGGGCAAAGACGCCGACACGGAGTCGGTGCCGCTGTTCTTTTGGGGCCTGGACAGCGACTGGCGCGGGGTCTATACGCATCGCTATACCTACGCCTTCGAGCCCGAGGGTGCGACCCACGGCATCAACGTCCTTTTCGACCGCAAGGAAGACCCGTACGAACTGAAGAATCTGTTCAACTCGCCCGAGCACCAGGAGTTGAAGAAACGGTTGCATGCCCTCACGCTTGACTGGATGAAGAAGTACAAGGACGAGCACGTCCGATGGAAAGTGATGAAGAACAAGATCTATGTCGACCCCGCTGCCGCGAAAGCGCGTTGGGAACCAATGAGGGTTCCATCCGCGGCGCTCAAAGGCCGTCCGATCGACCTGATCCAAGAAGAGCGGAAGAAAGAAGGGGAATAACCGTAATGAAGAACCTCGAGTACGTCGCCCTGATTGTCGTCGTGGTTCTCACGACGTCGGTGAGTCATGCAAAGGACTACCACGTCTACTTTCTGAGTCAGACAATGCCCGGCAAAAACCTCTCGGCAGCAATCAGGAGCCTAGGCCAATCGAACATGGTTGGCTTGGGGCGGCGGGCGGTCTTCCTCTTCGATCGGCTGTCGGGCTGGGTGACGACGATTTCGCAACACCCGTGGTCTTCGAGCGTTTCGATCAGCCACGGGTTCATACCGCAGACTTCCACGATGGCCATAAATCCGCCTTCGCCGGCCGCCCGCTCGGCCAATTCGCCGAAAAATGCTTGAATCTTCTCCCATCGCGTGCTAACCTGCCGTTTGAGGAACACGTTGCCGTCCTCTCCGCGAAGATTGACCGTAAGTTGGCTTTTGTGTTGGTCGATACCAAGGTATAACATTCTGCGGTCTCCTTGAAATGGTTGTGTAAACTTGGGTTTGAAACAATTCCCAAGTCTACGTTTCTTGGAGACCCGTTTGCTCTTTCATGGTATCAGAATTCCCCCCAAATTGAAAAGGGTGTAACCGGCCCTCCTCGCCTAATTTGGGGCAGTCAAGAAAGGTTACGGTGGTCTGGTATGCCCAGTACGGCCACCGCCACTTGAAGTTTCCGAACCGCACTTGGTACAAACGTAAGAAGGAACCGAGCTTTGCGGACATGCTAACGACACTGCGACGTGTTACGTGGGAAGATGAATTCTCGCGAGTGCTGCGGAAAAGCACACTATGGAAGAAAAAGCTGACGCTGCTGACCTACCTCGCGACGCTTGCAGGATAGCCCTTGGCCCGCCGCAAACGACCGCGTGAAATGTGCAAAACCCGAACTGAGTACTGAGTGCCGAGTGCTGAGTGTGTGCGTTGCGGTTCGCACTATCCACTACCCACCATCCACTCCACTATCCACTTTCCGCTCCCCACTACTGCAACGTCGGCTGGACGACTTCGCCGCGTAGCTGTGCCTGGCCGCCTTCTCGCTCGTAGACGCCGTAGAACATTGAACAGCAGTCGAGCCAGAGCGTGATCCGGTGCATCTCCTCGTCGGAGAGCTTTACGTCGTAGTGGCCCTTTTCGAGTATTTCGTAGAGCTTCGAGGCGTAGGCGCCGAACTTGCCGGGCGTGGTGCGGTGGCCGTTGCCGTATTGCCAGAAGCCGTACTTCGGGGCCAGATTCGCGTACGAAGTGTACCAGTGCCGCTTGAGCGGCTCTCGGGCAAGGCTGAACGTCTTGGCCTTTTCCTTCTCGTGGCAATCGACGCAGTGCCGGTCGAGGACCGGCTGGACCAGCCGCGGAAAGCTGAAGGGGTTCGAGCCGTCGACGTCGGGTTTCAGGCGCGAGGGCCCGCGGCGCAAGGCGATGGGGACGTTGCTCAGCGGCTTAGGCACGCGGTATTTCGGCTCGTGGCAGCCCTGGCAGACCAGCCGCTCGCCTTCGTGCAGGTAGGTGGCCGAGCGCATCGACTGGACGGCCAGCCCCCGCTCGTCGAGCGCCTGGAAGAACATCTCCTTCTGGGCGGGAACGGTGAAATAGGCGCTGCCGTCGGGTTCGACGGGGACGGTGCCGAGCACGTACCGGGTGGGCACGACCGAATCGCGTGCAGTGGGGAGTCTCAGCGAAGTCTCGTGGGGCGGGCCGCCGGAGGGGACCGACATCGGCACCACCTGGAGCACCCGCAAGGCCGTGATCTTCGTGCCCTCGGGCCAGGGTTTGAGGCTGTCGTAGGTATTGATGACGATGACGCTGGCCTCGGGGTGTTTTTCGGGCGGTGGCATGGTGGCCCGGGTGGCCGGATCGCTGTCCGCGCGCCGCCGGATCAACTCGGGCGTCGGCGTCTGGACGGTCATGGGGCGCAGCGGGATCGGGCTCTGGCAGGCGATGTCCGGGTCGCGGTAGAGGAATTCCTTGTTGCCGAAGGAGTCGACCAGGTAGATGCCGTAGTTTCCGGGTATGTATCCGCGTCCCTGCCGGCCGGCGCCGGGCTTCATGCTCGGGTCGTAGACGCAGAAGAAGTAATCTTCGCTCAGGGGCCACGCGGTGGCGTAGACCTGGGCCCCGCCCTGGCTCTCGGGGAACCGGACCTCGGGCGTGATGCGGCGGACCGGGGCCATGCGGTCGTCGTCCTCGATGCGGGGATCGAACGAGACCAGCGAGCCGAAGGCCTGGCCGTGGTGCGGGGCAGCCGTGGCGACGTACTTGTTCGAGCCGGGGATCGCGCGGATGTCGACTTCCATGTCGGGGCGGGTATTGCGCGGGGCGAAGTTGCCGTGGACCGCCCGCGAGTCGCGGCCGTCGAGCGTCGTGATCCACGGCATGTGCGCGACGCAGCCGTGTCGGTCGACGTAATCCCATCGGGTGTACATGATCCGGCCGTCGTGCGTGATGCTCGGGTGCCACTCGTTGGTCTCGTGGAAGCTGAGGCATGTGATGTCGCTTCCGTCGGGCTTCATGTCGTAGAGAGTGTAGGTGGGGCAGGTCCGCCCGCACCGCAGGTAGCCGCCGCGCCGCTCGGTGATGAAGGCGACCCTGCCGTGGGGCGTCCAGCAGGGGTCGAAGTCGTTCCAGGTTCCGTCGGTCAGTTGCTCGAGGCCGGAGCCGTCGGTGTTTACCTTGAAGATGTGGTAGCTCCAACCTTGGTCCCAGTGTCCGCGGCTGGGGTCGGTGTGGCGATCGTGCTTTCGGTTGCCGGTACACTCGACGTAGGCGAAGAGTATCTGCTTGGCGTCGTACGACAGGTCGGGGGAGAGGAAGGAACCGGCTTCGAGCTTTTCGCCCTTCAGGCGTCCGCGTTTGACGACCGAATCGGCCAGGACGTTGCGGACCTGTGGATCGTCGCTGAAGGGTTTGGAAAGCACAAAGACCCCGCCGCCGGGTCTGGCGTTGATGCCGTAGTACTGGTCGCACATGTGGTTGAAGCCGGAGCGGTGGCGCTTGATGAACAGTATTTCGTCGAAGCTCAAGAGCGGGTTTGAGAAGGCGATTCTGCGGCGGACCTTGCAGGCCTTTTTGAACAGATCGAGCCGGCCTTCCGCTTCGGCGGTGTCGATTTCTGCAGCGGCCGACCGGAGTTCGCCCAACTCTTTTTCGAGCGAGGTCATGTCCGGCGCGGTGCCCATGTCTTTGATGTCCTGCAGCAGGACCCCAGTGCGCCGGAGCACGACGTCGAGCGGGTCGCGGTCAGATTCGAGTATCAGCGACTCGGGTCGCAGTGCCTGGTGGGCGACCTGCTTGAAGTGCGCGCGGTTGCGGATGTCGTTCGCCAGCGTTGCCCATTGGTGTTCCTCTCTGCTTGACGGCGTCGAGACGGCCGGGTGTCCGGGCAAGGCAACCTGGGTCGAGCTGCCGGCGCGGAACTGTACGCCGTCGGCGCGGATCCGCAGCTCGGCTATCGAGGCCCACGGCTGGCCTTTGACCTCGGACAGGGAACGGATTTTCAGGTAACGGCCCTTTACCTTGGCGGGGAACTTGATTTCGTTTTCGGCGGCGGCCTTGGCGAACGCGCCCTTGACGACCGGTTTGCCGAAATTTTTGGCGTTGTTACTGACGTAGCACTCGTAGTTTTTGATGGTGCCGTTTCCGCCGCCGGGCCGCGGCAGGTAGCCGAAGCCGGAGATTTCGTAGGGGGCTCCAAGGTCGACGATCATCTCGTGGGGATGGCCGGTTTCGCCGGTTTCCCATCGGGTGTGCCACATGGTGGCGGGGTTGCCGTCGAAGGCCCTTGCGCCGTCGTAGCCGGGTGCCTGGCTGTCGACACGCACTTTGACCTTCACGGTCTTGGGCGCGGCGAGGACAGGCAGGCAAGCCAGCGCGCAAGCGATTGCCGGGACCAGTGTGACGGAACGTCTCATATTCATGGTTGGCTCCATAACGCAGTTGGCCAGTTTGCGATTTCCGTGGAGGCGGCCGGTTGCCGCCGCCGTACAATATGATATCGGAAATCCCCCCGTATTGTCAATCTTTTCCTGGATGCTCCCTTTTCCATGATGCGAGACCCGTCACAGGGCCTTCTCCGCGAGCGGGAAACCTGATATTATCAAGGGGGACACCGTTTTGACTTCAAAGCGCGAAGCAAAATTCCTTTTCGAATACTGCCGATGCCATCTTCCAACCGATCGCAAACCGGATTGCACGTAATCGCAAAACCGATCGGCCCGATCTGCAATCTGAACTGTGCCTATTGCTTCTATCTCTCGAAAGAGTCGCTTTACGATCACCAGGGCGCGCAATGGCGGATGACGGACGAGACGCTGGATGCCTTCGTCCGGCAGTACCTCGAGGCGCAGCCCGAAACGGCCGGCGAGATCGACTTCGCCTTCCAGGGCGGCGAACCGACGCTGCTGGGCGTCGATTTCTTCCGGCGAGCCGTCGAGTTGCAGCGGAAGCACAATACCCGGGGTAAACGAATCCGGAACTCCCTGCAAACCAACGGCATTTTGCTCGACGACCGGTGGTGCGAGTTTCTCCGCGAGAACGATTTCCTGGTCGGCATCTCGATCGACGGCCCCGCCGATCTGCACAACAAGTACCGCCGCGACAAGCAGGGCCGGGGTACGTTCGACCGCGTCATGGAAGCCGTTCACCGGATGAGGCGATACGGCGTCGAGTTCAACGCGCTGACGTGCGTGAACAACCATAACGGCGACCATCCCGTGCGCGTGTACCGGTTTTTGCGGGACAACGGGATTCAGTTCATGCAGTTCATTCCGATCGTCGAGCGGTTGCCGGCCGGGCGGGCATTGGCGGATTCCGCCGCCGGTAAGCCGGTTACCGACCGGAGCGTCCGGCCGGAGCAGTACGGCGGGTTCCTGACCGGCGTGTTCGACGAATGGGTCCACAACGACGTGGGCAGGGTTTTCGTCCGTGATTTCGATCAGTCGCTGGCGGCATGGGCGGGCGTCGGCGCGACATTGTGCGTCTACTCGGAATTCTGCGGTCGGGCAACGGCCATCGAACACAACGGCGATCTCTATGCCTGCGACCATTTCGTCGATCCCGAACACAAGCTCGGCAATATCCTCGAAACGCCGATCCAGGAACTTGCCAACTCCTCGCGGCAGATAAAGTTCGGCCGCGACAAGCACGAAGGTCTTACCCGCAAGTGCCGCGAGTGTCCCGTGCTTTTCATCTGCAACGGGGGGTGCCCTAAGGACCGCATCCTCGAATCGGCCGACGGCGGGCCGAGTTTGAATTACCTGTGCGAGGGGTTCAGGGCGTTCTTCGACCACATCGACCCTTACATGAAGGCGATGGCTGCGGAATTGGAGGCCAGGCGGCCGGCGGCCAACGTCATGCACCGGCTCCGGGCCGAGCGGCAGCGAAATCAGAAGCAGGCCGGCGATACCCCGGTCCGCCGCAATGACCCGTGCCCTTGCGGATCGGGCAAGAAGTACAAGCACTGCTGCATGCGCCGGTCTTGATTGACGGTAGCAGACTCCACCAAGAATCAAAGGAGGGGGCACCTGCCCCCGGCCAGCAAGAGCAGCACATTACGTCCGGGGGCAGGTGCCCCCTCCTTTGCTCTTCTCCCATGCAGTCTTCCGTCAACTCGGGGCGATGGTCCGTCCCCCGTCTACCGGCAGGCATACCCCGGTGACGTAGTCGTTTTCGACGAGGAAGACAACCGCCTGGGCGACGTTTTCCGGTCGGCCGGGGCGCTTCAGCAGCGTGCCGGCGACGGCACCCCGTACCTCGGCGTCCGAAAGGTCGTCGGGCAGCATGACCGGTCCGGGCATGATGCAGTTGACGCGGACGTTCGGGTTGCGGTTTGCCAGCTCGATGGCCATGTCGCGCGTGATGGTGGGAATCGCTCCCTTGGCGGCAAAATAGGCGGAGTAGTCCAGGTACGGCCGCGCAATGGCCCAATCGCCTATCGTGACGATGGCGCCGCCTTCGGGTTGATCGACCATAATCAGCCCCGCCCGGCGGCAACACAGGAACGTTCCCAAGGCGTTGACGTTGAACTGGCGACGGACGTCCTCCGCAACGACCTCCTCCAGCGGCGTGCGTTCCCAGACGGCGGCCGATGTGACCAGCGCGTCGAGCCGGCCGAACTGTTCGAGGACTTCGTCGAAGAGCCGCTCGACTTGCGACTCGTCGGCCATATCGGCCTGAAACGCGCGGGCCGGAAATCCGGGAGCGGCGTTTTGTTCCTGGAGCCGGGCAACGGTCCGCCGGGCTTCTTCGGCCGAGCGGTTGTAGTGGACGACGATCGAGTATCCCCGTTGGGCCAGGGCCGCGGCCACGACGCTGCCGATCCGGTGCTTTCCGCTACCGGTCACGATCGCGACTTTGTTGGGGGAAGAAGATGTGCTCATGGTTCGCGCCCGTGTCTGATTGGAAATGGCTTCGGCATTTGCTCCTGAAGCCGCGACCGTTGGTCGCGCCGAATCACCGGTTGCAGCGGTTTCAGACGGCGCTTGGCGCGACCAACGAGGCTGTGACTTTTTGGCGTTTGACACGTTCAGTCTGTAGGGAACGCCCTCTGTGGCGTTCCGGGAAGCAGCAACGAGCGTGTTTTCCGGGTTTCGGAACGCCACAGAGGGCGTTCCCTACAAAAAGTCACAGCCTCAACGGTCGCGGCTTTATAATATCAGGCGGCGCTTGGCGCGACCGCCGGTCGCGGCTTTATAATAATCGCCATCCGCAAGCACCGGCTGTCCTAGCGTTTATGATACACCGACCGACATCTCGGCGAAATACTCCCGGAGTGCTTCTTTCCAGGTCGGCATCGGGGGGCCGCCGAGCAGGTGATACTTCCTGGTGTCGAGGATGCTGTATTCGGGTCGCGGGGCCGGCGCGTCGTACTTGGCCGTGGTGATCCTCCTCATCGGGATATCGATCTCGGCCAGGCGAAAGATTTCAGCCGCAAAGTCGTACCACGTTGTCGCCCCGCGGTTGGTCACGTGATAGATTCCCCAAGGCGCCGGCTCGGCGAGACCTACGCCGAGCAGGAACTGGATCGCCCTGGCAACGTGCGGAACGTAGCTCGGCGTGCAGTGCTGGTCGGCGACGATCTGCAACTCGTCGCGAGATTGCCCCAAACGGAGCATGGTCTTGACGAAATTGTCGGCGGTCTCGTCGCTCGGCCGGGCGTAGAGCCCGCAGGTGCGGACGATCAGGTGCTTGTGATGTTTCGCGGCGGCCAGTTCGCCTTCGTATTTCGTCTGCGAATAGACGCCTCGCGGCGACGGTGTGTCTTGCTCGGTATAAGGCACCGGGCGGCCGTCGCCGGGACAAAAGACGTAGTCGGTGCTGATCTGGACCAGCGGGCAATTGAGTACACCGCAAACACGGACCAGGTTCTCGACCGCCGAGAGGTTTACGGCCCGGCAAGCCTCGGCCTCGGTTTCCGCACGATCGACCTGCGTATAGGCGGCACAGTTAATCACCGCATCGGGATTCAGCCCGGCGAACACCTTTTCCACCGCCGGATCGTCGGTCAGGTCGAGCTGATCGATGTCCAGCGGGATCGTCTCCGTGGGAAGCTTTCGGCAAAGTTCTCCACCCAGTTGTCCGTAGGCCCCGGTGACGGCGATTTTCATAGTGGATACTCCGAAACAGCGAAAAGCTGCACGGTTCAGCCGATCTGCAAGAGGCAGTCAAACCGCAACCGGCGGATTAGATGTGTAATTTTACACTCTTTCGGCAATCGCGGCTACCCCTGAAACGTAGGTTGTGGAGGAAACGCGGCAAATACGGTTCTCGGAATCCGGCCCGCGCCCGTAAGAATTCCCGCCTTGGGGGGGCGGAAATGCCCGATTCGGACTTGACAGGCCGTGGCGGCCTCCTTTGCAATATATGGTCTGGCGGAGTCGGGACCCCCCGAACCAAGCCAACGAGTGCTACAAAGCCCCGGCCAGCGGTCGCGGGAACTTGGAGAAAGGACGTCAGAATGAACGTCATGGTCGCCGGAGGGGCCGGCTATATCGGCTCGCACGCCGTCAAGCAACTAATCGAGGCCGGTCACCGCGTCGTGGTTGTCGACAATCTCTTCCGGGGACACGGCGAGGCCGTCCACCGCGACGCCGTCTTTCACGAACTCGATATCGCTCACACCGAGGCCCTGACCGATATCCTTGTCGAGCAGAGGGTCGATTGCGTGATGCACTTCGCCGCGCTGGCCTACGTCGGCGAGTCGGTCACCGAACCGCTCGCTTACTACGACAACAACACGACGGGCACGGTCAGCATGCTCAAGGCCATGAAGGCCGCAGACGTAAACCGGATGGTGTTCAGCTCGACCTGCGCAACTTACGGCGAGCCGGAGCGGACGCCCATCGTCGAGACCATGCGCCAGGAGCCGATCAACCCCTATGGCTGGTCGAAATGGTGCGTCGAGCGGATTTTGAAAGACTACGGGGCAGCAACGCCGGAGTTCTCTTTCGCGGCGCTCCGGTACTTCAACGTTGCCGGGTGCGCGGCCGACGGCTCCTTGGGCGAAGACCACGAGCCGGAAACGCACCTGATCCCGGTCGCGCTCCAGGCGATCCTGGGAGTCCGCGACAAGGTCACCGTCTTTGGGACCGACTATCCGACGCCCGACGGTACCTGCATTCGCGACTATATCCACGTGGAAGACCTTTGCGCCGCGCACACCGTGGCGATGGATGCCCTGAAGCCCGGCGACGCCCGCGTTTACAACCTCGGGATCGGCAAGGGCTATTCGGTCAAGGAGGTGATCGATTCGGCCCGTCGCGTGACCGGGCGTGAAGTCCCGCTCGAATATGGCGACCGTCGCCCGGGCGATCCCGCGATCCTCTTCGCCAACGCGGACAAGATCAGAAACGAACTCGGCTGGACGGCCGACTACACCGAGATCGACGACATCGTTGTCACCGCATGGAACTGGTTCGAAAAGCACCCGCGAGGGTATTGAGGGTTGGCGCCTCATTGAAGCAACTGGCGGGCTGCACGTTCGGTCGTTTTTCAAGTCCGCGGTTTTCGCCGACGGATGGTTGTTTCAGGGTCCCGACACTCGGGCCGTCTGGGCAAAGGCGTTGCGGCTTTGACAATTGGCTGAAGTTGGCGGTTGCGAGAAGGGAGTGGGAAGAAACACGAGTTGAAGGGGGTGAATTTCGGTTTTCAAACGGTTCCGGGCCCTAGGTATCGACACCCGGGTATTCGTCGGGTATGCTAGGATACACGAAAACCTCACGGTGGCCGAATCCCCCCATACCGACATTGCCCGCCCCCCCGAAGCACCATGCCACAGACCCGCGAAATAATCCGCAAAGAGTCGACCGAGGGCGTGGGTTATTCGGTGGTCGATCTAAATGGAACCGGCCACGTCTTCGCCAGCGCAATGCCGCGGGAAGGTGAAACCATCGAGGACCAGGCACACGACGCGTTGCAGACGATCCGGGCGGTAATGGAGGAAGAGAGCACGCACGGATCGATCGTCAAGCAAGCGGTGTTTCTCAAGGACATTGCCCAGACCGAAACGTGCCGGCAACTGATGAAGGAGTTTTACGGAGAGCAGTTGCCGGCGACGGCGTATATCCCCCAGCCGCCCTGCGAGGGAAAACTGCTCACCATTGAAGCCTTTGGCGTAGGTCGCGGGCAGGGCAACGTTGAGATCGGGCGGCTCAGCGAGCGGACCGTACTGACACGTCACGACGGCATGACTTGGGTGCATCTTGCGAACATCCGCTCGGAGATCGAATCGCCCCGGGTTTACGACCGCGCCGCCGACGCGTTCCAGCAGATGAGCCGGGGGCTGGCTGCCAGGGGATTCAGGTACGACCAAGTGATCCGGACGTGGCTCTATCTGGGCGACATCGTCGGCTGGGAAGAGGACACGCAACGCTACAAGGAACTCAACCGCGCACGGACCGATTTCTACCGCGACATGCAGTTCGGCGGGAACCACGCGCCCGTTGACCTCGGGCACCGCGTTTACCCGGCCAGCACGGGGATCGGCTCCGAGGGCAACGACGTGATCATGAGCTGTATTGCCTTGGCAACCGAGCGGAACGATGTGCAGTTGACGCCGTTGGAGAACCCGTTGCAGACCTCCGCCTTCGACTACGGCGAAGCGTACAGTCCCAAGAGCCCGAAGTTTTGCCGGGCGATGGCGATTGCCGTCGGCGATTTCGCCACGACGTTCGTCTCGGGCACCGCCAGCATCACGCAGTCGGAAACGCAATACGTCGGCGACATTGAAGGGCAGACGTGGCAGACGCTCGACAACATCGGCGCCTTGATTTCCGAATTCAATCTGAGGCGTCACGGTCTGCCCGGCTTCGGCGCCACGCTCGACGATTTGGCCCTGGTCCGCGTCTACGTCAAGCGGCAGGAGGACTACAAAATCGCCAAGGATGTCTGCGAGTGCCGGCTGGGCGAGCTACCGATCGTCTACGCCGTGGCCGACGTCTGCCGCCCCGAGCTTCTCGTGGAGATTGAGGGGATGGCATTCTCGCGGCGGATATGAGTGACGCACGTAGGCATTTCGGAACATAGGAGGGGGCCACCGCCCTCGGCCCGCCGAAGCTCTCCGGATGGTTCGGGGGCAGGTGCCCCTTTGTATCTCACGTAAGAAGTCAGGCTGTGTCGGAAGACCCGTACGATGGCCCTCCGAGGCCGTCGATGAAAAGGCAACTTTGTGTGAAAAACTTGCGTTCGACGGCTTCGGAGAGCCGTCGTACATGAGCCGCAAACGACTTTTCCGACAATCCGACGGACGCATCCATAGTTTTCCCCGCGTGCAAAATTGTCGCAAGTGCTTGACTTCACACGCATTGCGCCGCTATACTACCAAGAGCCGTGAGGCTCACGCCCCCAGCAAATGGGGATTTTGTGTACAACAGCAACTTACGTGCGACTGCGACCGTCTTTGACATCGCCACGGCGGCCCGAGGAGGAAGGAAGGTGTTCAAACTCGTGCAAGCAGAGCCGCTTTCCGGCTACAGACTGCGTCTACGCTACGCCGACGGCGTCACCGGCGTTGTCGATCTTTCGCATCTGGTCGGCAAGGGCGTGTTTCAATTGTGGGACGACCCCGAAGCCTTTGGACGGGCTTCCATCGGAACCGCAGGCGAGGTCCGCTGGAGCGACGAGGTTGATCTCTGTGCCGACGCGTTGTACCTCGAGGTCACGGGCAAGCAACCGGACGAGGTATTTCCGAATCTGAGGAAGGTATCGACCGATGCCTGAGATCAGTCGCTTTTATGGCATCGTGATCAAGATGTTCCATAATGACCACCAACCGCCTCATTTTCACGCGGAGCACGGCGGGGATCAAATGGTCGTCGCAATCGAAACGCTCGCCGTGATCGCGGGCAAGCTCCGTCCGCGCGCCACTGGATTGGTCATGGAGTGGGCCTCACAGCACCAGGACGAGTTGCGCCACGTATGGGAGCAGGCCCGAAACCAAGAACCGTTGGACCGGGTGGATCCACTGCCGTGACCCGCGTGCGAAATCGTCGCAAGCACTTGACTTCATACGCATTACGCCGCTATACTGCCCAAATTCGTGGGGCTCGCGTCCCCGGCAATGGAGATTTGGTGTAGAATAACGAGTTCGAGGGATAGGAGAATATGCCCAAGTTTGATGACATTGGGCCATACAAGCTCTTTTTCTACTCGGCTGAGGGAAATGAGCCACCCTATATTCACATCCGTCGAGACCGCGCGACGGCGAAGTTCTGGCTTGATCCTGTTCGCATTGAACGATCGCGACGATTCAGCGATCATGAGTTGCGAGCGATTCAGAAACTCGTAGAAGAAAACCGGGAAGCAATCGTGGAGAGCTGGAATGAGCACTTTAGACATTGATCATGAGGTGTTTGCCTTGGCCGTCTCGTTCTCCGAAAACGCCATGACCGCTTCTCTCGACGACGGCCGCACGATCTCGGTTCCTCTTGCCTGGTATCCGAGGCTCCTGGCGGGAACGCCGGAGGAGAGGGCGAAGTACGAATTAATTGGTGATGGCGAAGGCATTCACTGGCCCGATCTGGATGAGGACATCAGTGTTGAAGGGATTCTAGCGGGTCGGCGCTCCGCGGAGTCTGCCTCGTCGCTTGCCCGCTGGCTCTCTCAACGCCGAGATGACTCGAACAATCGCACCCAGCGGAGCGATGACGCTTGACGTTCGTTTGCACCGATGCTGGGAAATGGCCTCGAAAAGCAGAGGATCAGCGTGCGAAATCGTCGCAAGTACTTGACTCCACACGCATTACGCCGCTATACTGCCAAAATCCGTGGGGTTCACGTCCCCGGCAAATGGAGATTTTTGTGTAGAACAATCCAGGAGATGATAATGAAGGCAGAATTCACGGCCATCATAGAAGTCGCACCCGAGGGCGGCTACTGGGCCATCTGTCCGGAGGTGCCTGGTGCGAACGGACAGGGAGAGACGATAGAGGAAACCAAGGATAGTCTGCGGCAGGCTATTGAATTGATCCTGGAAGATCGCAAGGCGGACGCCCTCCGGGGGTTGCCCGACGACGCTATCCAGGACAAGGTGCTGATCGAATGAAGCGACGGGACTTGGAGCGCAGGTTAAGGATTGCAGGTTGCTACCTGAAGCGAGAAGGAAGCTCGCATTCCCTTTGGATCAATCCAAAAAACGGAGCTACGGAAGCCGTACCCCGGCACAACGAAATCAAAGAACCGTTGGCAAAGAAGATATTGAAGAACCTGAATGCAGGATGAAGCACCGAACAATGAGTTATGTGGCTTAGATGAAACGTACTTGCAGCCGTCTTGTTGATTTGGCAATCATTGTCGGGGTGATGGTCGTTCCGAGCGTATTGCTCTTCGGGCCAATGGGTGGATTTCATCATCACTACGGGTTCGGTTTATTGCGATACATGATTCTCAACGGAGAAGACCCTGACCCACGCTATCCCAGCCTGTTTGGGTGCGAGATCTGGTTCTCACCCGTGATGTTTACGGTTACGCTCGTAATTTGGATTATCGTTCTTCTCCTTGTTGTCTTTGGTGTCAGGGCCTTTCGCGGCACCACATAACAAGCCGTTGGACTGAACAGCGACGATGTGGATATTTGAGGCAGCGTTTGTCGCGCCACCGGTCGACTTTGACGTTAGCAGCGATGGTAGGAAATGGGCCCGAAAAGTAGAGGATCTGCGGTCGGATTAGTTGTGACGGGGCGAGTGATATGGCCCCCGGCCGATTCTGGGCGAATCGTCATGAAAACCCCGGGCCGGCCCCGGAGGTTTCTATGGGGTCGAATGAAAGCGGGTACTTGCCGTAGATGCGGATCGTGTTGAGCATGGCGAGGTAGTTACCCGGTTTGACCTTCGAGTGGACGCTGTTGCTCGACGAGACGATTAGCCCGCCTCGTTCGCCCGGTCCTTATGCTATTGAAGAAACGAGCCCATATCGGTATAATTCAATCATGCCCGAGCTATCGAGATTCCTGGGGATTGTGATCGGCATTTTCCCGAGGGAGCATCCGCCGCCGCATTTTCACGCGGTGTATGGCGAATACCAGATTACCGTTGACATCCAAAGCGGCGTTGTCCACGGGGATTTCCCCAAGCGCGCTTTGCGGCATGTTCTGGAATGGCTTGATCTCCACCAGGATGAACTTCTCGATGACTGGAACTTGATTCAAGAGGGGCGCCCCGCGAACAAGATTGCACCGCTGGAGTAGAGCCATGATACCGAAGGTCGTTAAAGCACGGCATGAACACGATTTCACCGTTTACCTCCGCTTTGCGGACGGAACGGAAGGCAACGTTGACCTGCGGGATGAGCTTTACGGCGAGCTATTCGAGCCCCTCAAAGATCCGGCTGTCTTCAAGGCCCTGTTTGTTCATCCGGAGTTCCACACCCTCTGCTGGCCTAACGGAGCCGACCTCGCCCCCGAGTTCTTGTACGAAAAGGTGCAGATTCCGGCATGACAAGGTTATCTATGAGAACCCCGGGCCGGCACCGGAGGTTTCGATGGGGTCGAGCGATAGCGGATACTTGCCGTAGACCTTGATCGTGTTGAGCATGGCGAGGTAGTTGCCGGGCTTCACTTTCGAGTGGACGCTGTTGCTCGACGAGACGATCAGCCCGCCGCCTTCGCCCGCCTTGCGGATGATGTCCTTGGTCTCGTTGACCACGTCCTCGACGGAGCCGAACGTGAGCGTCTGGGTGCAATCGACGTTCCCCTTCATGGCGAAGCGGTCGCCGTAGTCCCGCTTCATCCGGCCGATCTCCAGGCCGCCCAGCGGGTCGATCGGGTCGAGGCAGTCCATCGGGATGTCGAGGATCATGTCCAAGAGCAGGGCGATGTTGCCGTCGGTGTGCTTGATGGTCATCAGGCCCAGCTCCTTGAAGCCCTGGTACACCCGGACCACACCCGGGTAGAAGAGTTCGCGGAAGGATTTCGGCGACATCAACGGTCCCTCGGTCGATGCATAGTCGTCGCCAGTCATGACGAAATCGGCGCCGAGCCGGGCACACTCCTTGGCGTATTCGAGATTCAGCTCGACCGACAGGCCGACCACCTTCTTGACCAGTTCGGGCTCCGCGGCGATGGCCATCAGCAGGTCGGCATAGCCCATCAGCGCCCGGGGCATCGAGAAGACGTCGTTCAGATGCACTCCGATGGCGACCTTCCCCTTGTAGCGATCGACGAGCTTTCGCAGGCTTGCGAACCGTTCGGGGGCGTGCGGGTCGGGCGGCTCGTAATTCTCGAAGTCTTCGATGGTCTTGATCGGGCCTTCGATCGGCGGCGAATACTCTTCCTGCGTCTTCTCCAGGATGACCCCGTACTCGTTGCGGTAGCGCTTCTCGCTAATCAGTTCCCGCTTGATGTCCGGGGCCGTCATGAGGGCGTCGAGGCCCATCCGCAGCGTGAATTCCTCCATGTTGCAGCCGGGCAGGATCGCCTCGCGGACGTGCCGGTCGACGATCCATTCAAAGTGCGGGATGCGATCCGGCTGCTCGTTCCGCAGCACGGTCAGGATGCGCTCGGCGGAGGTCATTTCGGCCATGGGAGGTCTCCGGGGAGAAATGGATGGTGGATACTCTGATTGGATAGTCTGGTTCCCATGCTCTGCATGGGAACCCGATGTCAGGGATGCTCTGCATCCCCAGCGTCTGTCAATCTTGACGTTTTCCTCCTGCCGACGCAGAGCGTCGCTGCAGTACGTTCCCATGCAGAGCATGGGAACGAGGCTCAACGAGGCTCATTTGTCCCGGGCGTCAGAATCGCCAGGATTAGTTTTCGGATCACTCGAATCCCCGGAAGGTTTTGCAAATTTCCCTGCATCGTAAAGCTGCCAGAATTGCGGGGGCCGCATGGGCGGAGCGTTGCCCGGCTCGCCGAACTCGGTCCCGATTTCTCCTATGGTCGGCATCTTTCTGGCATACTCTATTCCTTTCGTGATCCGGCCCGGCGTGAAGATCAACCGCGTCAGCTTCATCCACTGGAGCGGTGAAAGGTCGGTCACGTCCGTCCCGGCGATGTGCAACCGCTGCAATGTGGGATGGCCTTTCAGCGGGCTGATGTCCGAAACCTTCGTGCGGGCCATCGTCACGCTCACGAGTCCGACCTTCGCCAACGGGCTGATGTCGCTCACCGGACAATCGCTGAACCAGAGCATCTCCAGGCCCATTCCCTCCAGCGGTGCCAGATCGCTTACCTTGGTACCGATGATGTTTAGTTCCTTAAGCGGCATCTCCTTCAGCGCGCTGATGTCGTTCACGTTCGTATTGTTCAGGTAAAGCTTCACGAGCCGCATACTTTTCAGGGGGGAAATATCTTTCACCCGGGTGTCCTCGCAGAACAGTTCCTGCAACGGCATCCCCCCGAGCGGGCCCAGATCGCTCACCTTCGTGCCGCGGAGGTCGAGCTTCACCAGCGGCATCCCTTTTAGCGGGCCGAGGTCGTCTACGCCCGTTTGGACCAAGTACAGTTCGCGCAGCGGCATCCCCTTCAGGGCGCTGATGTCGTCGACACGGGTGCCGCTGAGGTCCAGGCCCTTGAGCGGCATCCCCTTCAGCGGGCTGATGTCCGTGACGCCCGGGTCGTTGATTGCCACTAGGATGATGTTCGACTCGTCACTGCGGGTGAACAGCCGGCCCTGGAAGTCCGGATTCTTCGCCTTGATTGCGGCGGTCAGTTCTTCTTGCGAACGGATCGGCTTCGGTTGCGGCTCGGGCGATTCTTTGGCTTCGGCCGTGCCCGATGCCTCGTCGGCCGATGCCGACTGTTGTTCGGACTTCTTCTTCGACTCCTCCACATGGTCGTTCAACATCTTTTCGACTTCCTCGGGCGAAAGAGGACAGTCAACCACCTCCACCCGTTCGTCAGCACAACCAAGGAACGCAGCTACAACGGCCACAACAGAAAGCAGGGTGAGGCGGTTCAACGGTATTCCCTCCGCAATCGGATTAGTCTGCGTGCCTGACCGGCGTTTACGTAGAATTCCGACAATACCACACTGCGAGGGTGCGGTCAACCGTTCCCGACAAAGCGGCCGGTTGGGGACCGCACCCCCGGGACCGCACCCCCGGGACCGCAGTCCCGGGGCGTTTGTAAGTTGAACGGATTCGTCGAACACTTGATAATCTGTTGGCAATGTGCTAAACATCGCGACGGAAGCAATCCCGCGAAAGGAGCCCGATATGTCAAAGTACCTGCTCGGAATTGACAACGGCGTTACCGTCTCGAAGGCCGCCCTGTTCACCACCGACGGAGAGGAGGTCGCCGTCGCGTCGCACAAGACCAAAATGCTCACCCCGCAGCCCGGATACACCGAACGCGATCCGGACGAACTCTGGCAGGCCACTGCGGAAGCCGTCGGACGGGTGATCCAAGAGGCCGGCGTCGATCCCAACGACGTCGCCTGCGTTGCGTGTGCGGGACACGGCAACGGACTTTATCTGATTGATGAACAGGGGACCTCCGTCCGGCAGGGTATTCTCTCCATGGATAACCGGGCCAAGGACTACATCACCCGGTGGCACAGGGACGGCGTCGACAAGAAGGTCCTGCCGAAGACCATGCAGTGTCTCTGGCCCGCCCAGCCGAATGCCCTGCTGGCGTGGGTCCGCGACAACGAGCCGGAGGTTCTGAAGAAGGCCCGGTGGGCCATGATGTGCAAGGACCTGATCCGGTTTCGCCTGACCGGCGAAATCTATGCCGAGCTGACCGACTACTCGGGCACGAGCCTGATGGACGTTGGCGCCGGCGAGTTCGACGGCGAGGTGCTCGAAGCCTTCGGCATCGCCGACATGCGCGACTTGCTGCCGCCGGTGAAGCGGTCGGAGGAGATCTGCGGAAAGATCACGGCCGAAGCCGCCGCAAAAACGGGGTTGGCCGAAGGGACCCCGGTTGCCGGCGGGCTGTTTGATATCGACGCCTGCGGGCTGGCGTGCAATATCACCGACCCGACGCACCTTTGCATGATCTCCGGCACCTGGGGCAACAACCAGTATATCTGGAAGGAGTCGGTCGTCAGCCAGGACGTGTTTATGACCTCGCGATATTGCATCCCCGGCTACTACCTGATTCTGGAGGGGAGTGCCACGTCGGCGAGCAACCTCGAGTGGTTCGTCACCCAGTTCTTCGATGCGGAACGGAACGCCGCCGACGCCATGGGCGAGTCGGTCTACGATCTGTGCAACGAGCTGGTCGCCGGAGTCAAGCCGGACGAGTCGAAGATCGTCTTTCTGCCGTTTCTGTTCGCATCGAATGTGGATGCGGAAGCCAAGGCTTCGTTCATCGGCATCCAGGGCTGGCACACCCGGGGCCACGTTTTGCGGGCGATCTACGAGGGGATCGTGTTCGGCCACAAGACGCACGTCAACAAGCTGTTGAAGTTCCGCGACATGCCGGGCGAGATCCATCTGACCGGCGGGGCCGCCCGAAGCCGCGAGTGGGTCCAGATTTTCGCCGACGTTTTCCAGGTGCCGGTCCATATTCCGGCCGGGACGGAACTCGGGGCATTGGGCGCGGCGATTTGCGCTGCTGTGGCCGCCGGCATCCACCCGAGTTACGAAGATGCCTGCAAAGCCATGGTGAAGATCGCCCGCGTCCAAGACCCCAACCCGACGAACAAGGAAGTGTACGACGCGAAGTTCGAGCGCTATCAGAAGGTAATCGCTGCATTGGCCCCGGTTTGGGAGGACGTGTAGCCGTCCCTATAAAGCCGCGACCGGTGGTCGCGCCGAATCACCGGCCGTAGCGGTTTTGGGCGACGCCTGACGCGACCACCGAGGCTGTGACTTTTTGTAGGGAACGCCCTCTGTGGCGTTCCGAAACCCGGAAAACACGCTCGTTGCTGCTTCCCGGAACGCCACAGAGGGCGTTCCCTACAGACTGAACGTGTCAAACGCCAAAAAGTCACAGTCTCACCGGGTGCGGCTTTATAAAGAGACCTCGCCATCGCACACCTCAACCACTTGATGAACCACTTGGCGGCCAGCATAACCGTTCTCTGCGGGCATGACGGGGGTGCTGCTTGTTGATTTGAGTTACGACCGCCCCACTCGTGCAGGTTGCTTATGCCCCCCCCTTGGAAACCTCCCAGCGGTTGTGTATATATAATGGTCTGCCATCACTTACCCCACCACGAGCCCGACAATGAATCTGACGTTCGAGAACAAGACCGCGTTGATAACCGGGGCCGCCGGGGCGATTGGGAAGGCCATTGCCGAAGGATTGTTGGAAGCCGGGGCCAAGGTCTATATCACCGATTTGAAGCAAGACGCGGTGGACGCCGTCGTCGGGGAACTCGGCGAGAATTGTCGGGGGCTGGCGGCCGACGTGGCGGAAGAAGACCAGGTCAAGCCGGTGGTCGAGGGCGCGAAGAAATTCCTCGGCGGCAAGATCGACATCCTGGTCAACTGTGCCGGGATCATCGCCCAGGCGCCGATCGAGGAGATGACCGTCGAAGCGTGGGACCGTGTATTTGCCATCAACTGCCGCGGCACGTTCCTGTTCTGCAAGTACGTCGTACCGATCATGAAGCAGCACGGCAGCGGCAAGATCGTCAACTTTTCGTCGAAGACGGGCAAAACCGGCTCGGCCTTGATGTGCCACTACTCGGGCGCGAAGGCCGCCATCATGGGCATGACCCAGTCGATGGCCTACGAGTTGGCCAAGAGCAACATCACGGTCAATTGCGTCTGCCCGGGCATCACCGACAACACGGGCGTGTGGCACCAGTGCTCGGCCGATTACATCGAGAACCTGGGTAAGACGCGGGAAGAGGTCGTCAAGCAGTTCACGGCAAAGATCCCACTCGGGCGGCTGGCACAAATCCCCGATGTGGTCGGCATGGTGCTTTATCTGTCGCACGAGGCATCGGATTACATGACCGGCCAGTCGATCAACATCACCGGCGGACGGGAAATGCACTAAGAGTTGAGAGTCCAGAGTTGAGAATCCAGAGTTGAGAATCCGGAGTTGAAAGTCCAGAGTTGAAAGTTGAGAGAAAAGCCCCCGCACTGCGTGCGGGGGTTTGGGGAAAGCGAGAACGAATCCAAGATCAGAAACTCACGTTGTGAGGAGAAATCGAGATATGGGAGACTATACGAAAGAACAAGTGGCGGCCACGATGGACCACGCCACGTTGAAACAGACCATGACCGACCAGGACATCATCGACAACGCGAAAATGTGCGCCGAGAACAAGGTGGCCAGCATGTGCGTCCGCCCGACCGACGTGGCCTCGGCCGTCAAGGAACTCGAAGGCTCGGGTGTTCCCGTCGCGATCGTCGTCGGATTTCCCCACGGCTCGAACAAGTCGGAAGTCAAGGCCCTGGAAGCCAAGCTCGGCATCGAGGAAGGCGCCAAGGAAATCGATATGGTCATGAACGTCGGCAAGTTCCTTTCGGGCGAGTACGATTTCGTCCAGAAGGACATCGAGGCCGTCGTGGCCGAGGCGAAGCCCAAAGGCGTCCTGGTGAAGGTCATTCTCGAGACGTGCTTCCTCGACGACGACGAAGTCGTGAAGGCATGCAAGATCGCCGAGGCGGCCGGGGCCGATTTCGTCAAAACCTCGACCGGGTTCGGCGAGGACGACAAGCGGTCGAAAAGCGCCACTCCCGAGGTGATCGACATCATGATGAAGACCGTCGGCGAAACGATGAAGGTAAAGGCGTCCGGCGGAGTCCGCGTGTGGGAAACGGCCGTCGGCTATCTCGACCAGGGGTGTACGCGGCTCGGCGTCGCGTCGACCGTGCAGGTGCTCTCCGGGGCGCCGGATGCCGGAGGATCGGATGACTACTGAGATGAAAGCGGTCGTCTACCACGGTCCGGGCGACATCCGGGTGGAGCACGTTGCGGCGCCGGGTTGCGGGGACGATGAAATCCGCGCAAAGGTCGACGCCTGCGCCGTCTGCGGGACCGACTTGAAGTCGCAAATTCACGGCAATCCCCGGATCAAGGCCCCGAAGGTGATGGGGCACGAGTTCACCGGCGTGTTGGACGCGGTGGGGAAAGACGTTAGCGGTTTTGCGGTCGGCGATCGGGTCGTCATGGCGACGTCGGTTTCCTGCGGCGAGTGTTACTACTGCAAGCAGGGCTGGACGAACCTCTGCGTCGATCTGGCCCCGATGGGCTTCACGTACGAGGGCGGGATGGCCGAATACGTGACGATTCCTGCGAGGGCATTGGCCAACGGTCATGCGGTCAAGGTCCCCGACGGCGTAGCACCCGAACACGCCGCGCTGGCCGAGCCTTTGAGTTGTGCGGTCAACTCCTGCGAGAATTGCAGCATCCAGGAGGGCGATACCGTCCTGGTCATCGGCGCGGGCCCGATGGGTATCATGAACGCGTGCGTTGCCCTGCGGTTCGGCGCGGCCAAGATCATCCTGGCCGAGATCAACGAGGCCCGGCTGAAACAGGCCGAACCGTTTGCATTCGACCTGCTGGTCAATCCGGAGAAAGAAGATCTCGTACAGATCGTCAAGGATCAGACCGGCGGATTCGGGGCGGACGTGGCGATTGTCGCGGCCCCGACCGCGCAGCCGCAGGAGCAGGCCCCGGCGCTGGTGCGAAAACGCGGCACCGTCTGCCTGTTCGCGTCTTTGCCCGCCGGCAAGAGCGACATCACGCTCGACAGCCGCATCGTCCACTACGGCGAGATCCGCGTGGTCGGCACCAGCGACTCGAACCCGAGGCAAGTCGCCAAGGCGGTCGAGTTGATCGCCGGCGGAATGCTGCCGGCAGATCGGCTGGCATCGCACGTCCTGCCGCTGGACGGCATCTTCAAAGCGTACGAGCTGATGCAAAGCGGCGAGGCTTTGCGGGTGATCCTGAAACCTTAGAATACGACTGATCCCGCGACCACTGGTTGCGGCTTTGTAAGGGGAGGCGGAATGCTAACAACCCTGAAAGAAGTGCTCGCGCGCGCAAGAGAAGGGCAGTATTGCGTAGGGGCGTTCGACGTGGTCGAAGACGTGATGACCCGCGCAGTCCTTGAAACGGCCGAACGGCTCCGCGCGCCCGTCATTCTCATGCTCCTGGAGCCGGACCTGGAGACCGACAACGACAACGGCTGGGTCTATCAAGCCGGCCTGATCAAGGCTGCCGCCAAGCATCACAGAATCCCCATCGTGATGCACCTGGACCATGCCAACGACCTGGGTCTGATCCTCAGGGCGCTCGACTGGGGTTTCACATCGGTGATGATCGACGGCTCGCAACTGCCGTTCGACGAAAATGTCGCCCTGACCAAGGCGGCTGTCGATCTGGCCGGACCGTACCGCGCGAGCGTCGAGGGCGAACTGGGACACGTCGGCGGCATGGACCTGGCCGACAAGGAACGCGCCGAAAACGTCCTGACCGAGCCGGACGAGGTAAAGCGTTTCGTCGAGCAGACGGGCGTCGACGCCCTGGCCGTTTCGATCGGCACCGCGCACGGCGTCTACCAGGCGGAACCGGCCCTGGACATCGAGCGGCTGAAGCAGCTCAACGACGCCAGCCCCGTCCCGCTCGCACTGCACGGCGGCTCCGGCACGCCCAACAATCAAGTCCGCGACGCGGTACGCAACGGCATCTGCAAGCTGAACATCTACACCGACGAACGGTTGGCGCTGTTCCGCGGTGTGCAGAAGGCCGCCAAGATCGAACGGAACGACCCGCTGCCGAGGGACGTCTTCGGCACGATCAAGGGCGAACTGGCCGATATGGTCGAGGAGAAAATCAAGCTGTTGTTTTCCGTCGGAAAGGCATGGTAAGGGGCAACCGAAGAATAACTTCCCGGATTCAAGAATAAAGGAGGGGCACCTGCCCCCGGCCCAGAACCAAACGAGCCAAGTCCCGGGGGCAGGTGCCCCCTTCTTTCAATCCAAATCGGGAGGTTATTCTTCGGCCGCCCCTAACGCGAGGAGGCCCGGTTGACGGAAAGAACGGCCGGTTGGATAATCGTCCCGGAGAACATTTAACCCAACGGAGAACCCATGAAAACCGTATTGATCGCACCGAGGAAATACGTCCAGGGACGAGACGTCATCAAGGAAATCGGCGTCTACATCGCCGCTTTGGGCAAGAAGCCCCTGGTGTTGTGGGATTCGAACGTCAAGGGCATTGTCGGCGAAGCAATCCTCGCCAGTCTCGAAGCGGCCGGCCTGGAAGTGATCGGCGTCGACTTCCAAGGCGAGTCGAGCCACGAAGAGGTCGATCGCGTCGCGAAGATCGCACGGGATAACGGGGCCGACGTGTCGATCGGCGTCGGCGGGGGAAAGACGCTCGATACGGCCAAGGCCGCTGCCGCCGCCTGCAACATCAAGATGGTCACCGTTCCCACGATCGCCTCGACCGACACGCCCACCAGTTCCGCCACGGTTTGGTACGATGCCGAGGGCAACTGCACCGGCTTCGAGTGCTGGGCCTACAATCCGGATCTCGTGCTGGTCGACAGCCAGGTGATCGCCAACGGCCCGGTCCGGGCGTTTGTTTCGGGAATGGGCGATGCGTTGTCTACCTGGGTGGAAGCGGAAGCGGCCTACACGACCCGCGCCGTCAATCTCGGCGGCGGTTGTTCGACGATGGCCGCCATGGCAATCGCCCGGCTTGCCTTCGAAACACTAATGGAGTTCGGTCTGGAAGCCAAGCGGGCGGTGGAACTCAACGTGGTAACCCCCGCCGTCGAGAAGGTCGTCGAGGCCAATGTCCTGCTCTCGGGGCTGGGCTTCGAAAGCGGCGGGCTGGCGACCGCACACATGATCGCCAATTGCCTCTCCTCCTTTCCCGAGTGCAAGAACCTCATGCACGGCGACAAGGTAGGGTTCGGCATCATCAGCCAGCTTTGTCTCGACGACGACGTCGACATGGAAGAAGTACACGGGATCGTCGATTTCGAGATCGCCGTCGAATTACCCGTCACTTTTGCCGATCTGGGATTCGACGACGTCACCCGCGACAAGCTCCGGCCGATTGCCGACGCCTGTGCCGGCGAGGGATCGCTGTCGCACAATCATCCGTTTGAAGTCACTTCCGAGGGCGTGATCGATGCGATGATCGCCGCCGACGCGTTGGGAAGAAGCAGGAAGGAGATGTTCGGGATCGGCTGAAGAGACACCGATAGCTGCGGTCGCCAGACCGTGGACAACGCAGACATCCACGGTCTGGCGACCGTGGCTACTAACAAACACGTTCCATTCTCTAACCAAGGAGCACGTCCCATGTCGAAGATTTTTGACTCAGCGCGGTTTTTTGCCGCATTGCTTTCGCTCGCAGCGATTGTCCTGTTTGCCGGCTGCCCGCCGCCGAAGAAACCGCTGCCGGTCAAGCCGAAACCGGTGGAAAAGAAAGAAGATGCCGGCAAGAAGGCGCCGGAAGACGAAACGGCGAGTGCCAAGCCGCTCGCAAAATCCATGCTGTTGGTCGAACTCGACGAGAAGTACAACACCCCCGACGGCATGTGCCTGCTTCCCGACGGCGATGTCCTTGTATCCGTTCCAAACGTGAACTCGTACTGCATCGAGTACAACACCGAGAAGGACGGGGAGAAGATCGGCCCGGCGGCCCGGCCGAAGCATCCGCCCGTTATCATCCGGCTCACCACGAACGACGCCGGCGATACCGAAGTCACCGAGTACTTCAAGATGCCCATGCACCCCGAGAGCGAGAAGGGGTTCCCGTTCGGGATCTGCATCGATAAGGATGCCAAGAGCCTCTACATCACCGACCTCCAGTGGTTTGCCGATATGGACGAGCCGAAGCCTTGGGCGCGCATCCTTCGGGTGCCGCTGGACGAGAAGTACAACCCCGCCGGCGAGCCGGAAGTCGTCGTCTCCGGCGCGATCGTCACCAACGCCGTCGTTATCCGCGACGGAAAGCTTTACTACACCGACACCTCGATGCTGCCCGGCACCGATCCGGTCATTTCGGGCGTCTTCTGCGTGCCGGAAGACTCGAAGGACCTGAAAATTCAGGAGAAGCGGGATGAGGACCCCCACCTGCTCTGCAAGCTGAAGACCTATAACGTGAAGGTCGGGTTCGGGGCCGACGGGCTGACGTTCGACGAAGAAGGCAACCTGTACATCGGCAACTTCGCCGACGGAACCTTGCACATCGTCAAATTCGACAAGGAGGGCAAGCCGACCAACCTCGAGGACGGCTTTGCACCGATCTTTGCCAAGGTGCCGCACATGAAGTCCTGCGACGGCATCTTCTTCGACAAGCAAACCGGCAAGATCTTCGTCGCCGACTCGATTGCCAACGCGGTCCAGGTCGTCGATCCGAAGACGGCCGAGGTGGTCACGCTTGCGCAAGACGGAAACGTCACTGGCGAAGGCGGTTTGCTCGATCAGCCGTCCGAAGTGATTGTCCGCGGCGATGAAGTGATCGCCGCCAACATGGACTTCCCCGTCCCCGGCGGCGTGAACACCACCTGGGACGAGCCCTACACAATCTCGGTCATCAAGATCCCGGAGAGCTTGGTCCCGGAGAAGGAAGAGTAGCTGCCGGGAGTGAAAAGCGGCGTTTTGAGTGTCAGCACGGTTTAGCGGGCGGGCTTGCCCGCCGCTGACATTGTGGGAAACTCGTATATACAACGGCGGGCAAGCCCGCCCGCTAAACAATAACTTCCGCTGAACTACGGCAACAACTTAGCTTAGGGCCGTCATACCAGAAAGGATCCGACATGAAAGAGTTCCATCACATCGGATTGATCACCGACGAAGAGAAGCCGGGTGAGATGTATTTCGAGTCGCTCAAGGTCTGGGGGACCAGCCCCGACGAGGACCCCAACCGGATCGAGTGGGTGCGGTTCAAACCCGACAGCCCCCTGGCCGATACCCCCGTCGCCAAGATGCCTCATGTGTCCTGGAAGGTCGACGATCTGGACAAGGCGCTCGAAGGCCTCGAGCCGGTGGTCGGCCCGTTGACCGTGGCCGAGGGGGTCCGCATCGCATATTTCTTCCAGGACGGGGCGCTGGTCGAGTACCTGGAGATCAAGTGAGTTTGGAATGGCGGGCGGGGAGAACAAAACATGTAAAGCCGCGGCCAGTGGTCGCGGTTAACACAGAAGAACGATTTTACCGAAATGACTTCAGCAAGAGGAAACCACCATGACTAAGAAAAGCGGAATCACTCGCCGGCAGGCCGTCGGCGGCGGCATCATCACGGCAGCGGGTATTGTGCTCGCCAACACCGGCAATGTCTTGGCCAAGGACAAGAAGGAGAGCAAAATTCCCATGCCAAAAAACGAAGATTTTTACAAAGACGGCGTCTTTCAGGAAGACAAAGCCAGACAGGCCTACTACGACATGTTCAAGCGGTTCGGCTACCCCAACCCCAAGCCGCAGCAAGACATTATGTGGGTGGCAGACTTCGGGCTGGGTGATTTCGCCCATGTCGGCATGGGCGGCGTCTTCTGGTGGAACGACAAGGAGAACTGTTTCTTCGGCCACGACATCTACCTGTTGCCCGGCCAGCAGATCCCCGAACACAAACACGTCAAGACGAAGGACGGGCCTGCGAAGATGGAGGCCTGGCACTGCCGTCACGGGATGGTCTACTGCTTCGGCGAGGGCGAAGAGACGAAGCCCTGCCCGGTCCAATTGCCCAAAAGCCAGGAGAAAATCCGCACGGTGAGGCACGCCACCCGGCTCTTGCCCGGCGAAAGGTGCGGGCTGAACCGCCGCGAGGCGTTCCACTTCATGATCGCCGGCCCGGAAGGCGGGATCGCCTCCGAATATGCCACGTATCACGACAATGCCGGTCTGCGGTTCGCCAACCCGAAGGTCAAGTTTTAACACGCTGACGCAAACGGACCGCCGGAACGTCGTTCCGGCGATTCTACTTCCCGCCGACTTTTGCCCGCCCCAAGGCATGATAGACGGGCCCGTCGCGGCGCAACTCGCTGGAGAAAACGACGACTTCGCGGACCGAAAGCCATCCGGCGGGGAAGTCGGCCTTCGCTCGGAGCAGCGTGCCAAGCTCTTTGACGGCGGGTCCGCCGCGGCGCACCCGGCCGATCGTCAGGTGCGGGTGGTAACGCCGGTGCTCTTTGGCAAAGCCGAGTTCGGCCAGCGCATCCGCGATCTCGTCGTGCAGGGCGACCATCTGCCCGTCGCCCTTGCCGGCGCCGATCCAGAGCGTCCGGGGGCGTCCGGCATTGGGAAACGCCCCCGCCGTGCAGATCTCCAACTCGAACGGTTCGACCCCGGCGGCCCCGCGCTCGACCGCACCGCACACCTGGGCGATCTCGGTCGTGGGCACGTCGCCGAGGAACTGAAGCGTCAGGTGCATGTTCGCCGGGTCCACCCACTTCACGTCGGCTCCGGCGGGTGAAAGCGAATGGATCAACTCCTCGGCGCAGGTCCGATTCGCATCGTTGATCTCGACGGCGACAAAAGTACGGGTGGTCTGTTTCATGGGATGCAACAACTCTCCTTGGAGTGCGGTGACTTGTCACCGCTTTTCATTTCTTTTTGCATTCACTGCCAAAACGCAGTCTTTCGGGAAGAAATCGGTGTAAAAAGAGAAAGCGGTGGCAAGTCACCGCACTCCGAATTTACCACGCCTGGGCGTCGAATCAAGACTGCCCGCCGCGGAAATCCTCCCGCACGGGGTAAAAGACCTCGACGACGCGGATGCCCTGCCGACCGACCTTGACCTGATGCGGCACCCCGCCGGGCAGACACCACATTTGTCCCGCGCGGACCGAATGCGGCTCGCCGTTGATGATAAACACTGCATCTCCCTCGATCATGTACCCCACCTGCTCGTGTGGGTGGCTGTGCTCGTCGGTGACGAGATTCGGCTTGAGTTCCATGATCGTAAGCGTCATTTTCTCGCACTCGGCGGCAAAGACGCCGATCCCGACGGCCGGGTTGATTTTGACGCATTCCTCGGGATTGAATACATATTCGGGCACGGCAAACTCGCTGATTTCGGGAGAGGGATTCCCAATCAAGTGCCTATTATACACAAAAATCCGAGTTGTGGTATCATGGCGGGAAAGGGGCCTTTTGCAAACGGCGAAAAAAGCCGGCTGATTCCCCTCTGCAAACAGGAGCGGCCCATGGACTTCTCCGGGAAAAAATTCTTCAAGAAGACGACCTACAACATCAACGGCAAGGAGTATCATTCCCTGGAGGAAGTCCCCGAGGAGTTCCGCCGGTTGTTGGAAGACAAGGACGGCGACGGCTGTCCCGACTGGATTCAATCGCAAGTCGGGCAGACTGGAGGTTATGTCTCCAGGGCCGGTTTCGAGATGACAACGGTCAACGGAGTGACGACGTACAAGGTCGGCGACCGCGAGTACCGCAGCCTGGACGAAATGCCCCTGGAACACAGGACCCTGTTCGAGGATCGCGACGGCGACGGGATTCCCGACGCCTTCGGAAAGCCCGGCCCGCCCTCGACGGCCTTCGAGGACAACGCTGCGTCCTATCGCGACGGGCCTGACGAGTTGCAGGTCCCGCTTCTTGATCTCAACTTCCGCGCGGACGACGGGTCGAGCGCGATCAAGATCATCGGGATCATCGTGTGCGTGCTGATCGTGGCGCTGGCGGGTGTCGCCGTCTTCCTGTATCGGGGCTAGTGCTCCGCGGCGGAAATGACATGGGAATGGGGAACTTTCCCAACGCAGAGATCATCTAAGCAGTAGTTTCTAGGATTTTGTGAGGCTGATTTGGCACGTGTATGCAGCGTTTTGGGGGTGCTAGCACAGGTTTTTCGAAGTCTGGTCGACGCTCCCTGAAATGCGAAAACCGGTGCTAGCATCGCGAAACCCGGTAGATTTGCTGTTCGGCGTTTCAAAAGTCCTAGAAAGTACTGTCTAAGGATCGGTCGAGAAACAACTGTCGTAGGACGGGTCTCCTGACCCGTCTCCTTCCCTGACGGGTCAGGAGACCCGTCCTACAAATACGACAGTTACTTCTCGAACGGTGCTAAGGGACAACGGCCTTCTTCGCCCAGGAGTCCAATCATGCGATTTTGCCCGTTTTTCATTGCTTTTGCGGCATTGTCGGCGATGGCGGTTTCCGATGCCCGGGCCGACGGCTGCTTTGTGTGGAACAAAGGGGTCGACCTGAACGAACCGTCCCAGAAGGCCATCCTCTGCCACCGGGGCGGGATCGAGACGATGGTTTTGCAGGTCAAGTACGAAGGTCCCGCCGAGGATTTCGCCTGGATTGTGCCGCTCCCGGCGAAGCCGGAGATCCGCGCCGTCGAGGCCGACAAGAGCCCCTTCGGCGAGATCAGCCTTTACACGCAACGGCGGGCGAGGTGGGGGAGGCGGGGGCCGATGGATGAAGGGGCCAAGCAACAAGTGACCGTGCTCGAGCGGAAGATCGTCGGGGTGTACGACGTTGCCACGCTGGCCGCATCCGACGGCAATGCGCTTGCCACATGGCTGAACAAGAACGGCTACGCCTTTCCCAAAGACCGCGCCGAAGTGCTCGACCACTACGCGAAGAAAGAATGGGTTTACGTCGCCATGCGGATCGACCGCAAGGCACTCGCCGGCGACGAGGTCAAGAAGCTCAAGGTCGGCGAGTTGCAGCCGGTCTGCTTCCGGTTTGCCTCGAAAGAAATGGTCTATCCGCTGAAGATTTCTTCGGTCAACGCGGGCAAGACCGAGGTGTTGTTGTATCTGCTGGCCGACGCCCCGATGGTGCTGTGCGGCGAAAACCCCCCGCCCGGCTTTTCGATCCGGCAAAACATTCCGGCGTTCCTTGGCGGCGGCGGCGAAGCATACCAGGATCCCGAATTCGGAACCTATCGCAAGGTCGACGGCCGCTCGCTTCCGTTGACATGGGAGTCGCTGAAGCTGCCGAAGGAAATCTCGCTATCCTTGTGCAAGTACCGCTCGCTCTACGAAACGAAGCAAATGACCGACGACTTGACGTTTGCGCGTTTCGGCCCCTTGCCCTACTGGGAAGCCCGCCTGGAAACGGCGCAACACCCGTCGACGAAACTGGAAATCGTCGGTCTCCTCATCAGGCACGACAAGGACAAATACACAAAGGCATTGCAGGACATCCTGGCCGGCTGGACGGATTCGGCAAACGAGGCCGATCGACGCCGGGCAGCGTCCCATCCCGGCGCGCCGGCCAGGCTTCTTCGCCAATTGGCCGGCGACGAGCATCTCAACGTTCGGTGCGCCGTGGCAGCCAACCCGAACACCCCCGTGGATGTCCTTACGCGGCTGGCAAGCGATGAGCAGGAGAGCGTGCTCGGTTTCGTGGCACGAAACCCGGCTGCCCCGCCCGAACTCCTCGGGAAGCTTGCCGACCGTGCCGGGCCTCCGCTAGCGTTTGCCCTTTGCGAGAATCCCGGCTTCCCGCTCGCGGGGCTCTGGAAACTCGCCCGGAGCAAATCGCCACACGTCCGGGCGTGTGCCGCCAAGTGCAAGAGAAGCCCCGAGAAGCTCCTGGCCGCTCTGGCCGCCGACAAGGAGTACGCCGTACGCGTGCAAGTGGCCCTGAATCCCGGCACTCCCGCGGCGAGTCTCGCGGAACTGGCCAAGGATGAAAACGGGAATATCCGCGATTGCGTCGCCGCGAATCCGAAAACGCCGGCCGATATCCTTGTCGTTCTGTCGAAAGACTCGCGCGAGGACGTTCGCCGCCGCGTCGCCGCAAATCCAAACACCCCGAAGCAGGTCTTGGTAGAACTTGCCGAAGACGAAGACGTACGCGTGCGCGAGTCCGCCGCCACGTGTCCGACGATGCCGCCGGAGATTCTCTCCCGGTTGGCCAGAGACACCCAGGCAACCGTTCGCAGCCGCGTTGCCGGCAATCCGGGCGCGTCGACGAAGACGCTGATTCGGCTTGCCTGCGACGGTCGCCCGGACGTCCGGCAACTTGCACGGCGAACGCTTCACGGCCGCGGCGTTGCCCCGTACATCGTGCCGAAGATCCCCAAGGAAGAGATCGCCCGGAATCTTCCGCCCGACGTGAGGAAACAGATCGAACGGCTGTACTCCGCCGACGCAAGCGAACGTGCCACGGCCGCTCGGAGTCTGGGTAAAATGGGCCGGGCGGCACGCGGGGCCGTGCCGCATCTCGTGGCCGTTCTCGACGACCGGGCCAGCGCGGCTCTGAAGCCGGAGATGCGCGGAACGAACGTCCACAGCCAAGCAGCCGCGGCGCTGTTGGCCCTGGCCGAACACATCAAGCCGGGCGACCCGGCCGCGGCGACGCTCGCCGAGGCCCTGCAAAGCTGGGACGGCGACGTCCGCCTGGCGGCACTGGCGGCACTGGAACGGACGGGCGACGCCCGGGCGGCCGAGCTGCTGCTCGCTGCGTTCGACGATCCGTGGCCCCAGGTCCGCCAACTCGCGGCCGAGGCAGCCGGGCGGCGCAAGGATGCCAAAGCGATCCCCTTCCTGATCGATAAACTGGATGACAAACAGGTGCGAACCGCGGCCACCGCTGCGTTGGCCAAGATCGGCAAACCGGCAACCGAACCGCTCCTGCACGCCCTCGACGGCGCCGACACCGAACAGACTTGTGCCATCCTCGAAACGCTTGGCCGGATCAAGGATCCCCGCGCGGTCAAACCACTTTGTCGGATGCTCGGCGATAAGGATACGAGGATTCGTCGAGCTGCGATCGCATCGCTCGGCACGATCGGCGGCGATCGGGCGGCCGCGGCACTTGCGGCGCTGGTGAAGCAGAAGGACGCATCGTTCGACGACCGCTCGGCGGCTCTTTCCGCCCTGACGGGGATGGAACCGCCCGAGCCTGCGGCCTTGATTTCGGTGTTCGAAATCGACCACCGTCAGTTCGAGTACGGTGCGGCGGCGGCCCTGGCCCGGATCGGCCGCCCGGCGATTGAGCCGCTGGTGGCCGCCGCCGGGCGCGATGAGTGGACCGTTCGGCGGGGCGTGGCCGAGGCCATCGGCAAACTCGACCAGCGCGATCCGCGGCTGGCCACCGTCCTGGTCGACATGCTTCGCGGAAGCGAAAAACCGCAGGTCCGCGAAGTGGCCGCCCAATCGCTGGGTAAACGAAAGGACCCTGAAGCCGTAACACGATTGATCAAAGCACTCAAAGACGCCAACGACGAAGACTTCCGCCGCTGGGCAGCCGTCGTGCTGGGCATGATCGGCGATCCCCGCGCGGTCGAGCCGCTGATTGCCGCACTGGAGGACAATAGCGTAAACGTTCGATGCCAGGTAAAAGGGGCGTTGGCCCGGATCAAGGACCCCCGGGCGATCGACCCCTTGATTGCCGCGTCGAAACACGAGGATCGATACGTCCGGCATGCCGTCGTGACAGTGCTGGCCGGGAAAGACCCGCGGATTGCCAAGGCCCTGACCGCCGCCCTGAAGGATAACTACGCCGAGGTTCGCATGATTGCCGCGCAGAAGCTGGTGAAATCCGAAGACCCGCAAGCGGTCGGCCCCGTGATCGACGCGCTGAAGGCCGAGCTTGACAACAAAACCGGGCGTTTTCGCGTCTGGGCCGTCAAATTGCTGGGACAAATCGAGAGCCCCCGGACCGTCGAGCCGTTGATCGCCGCGCTTCGCAACAACAACCTGGAGGTCCGCTACAGGGCGGCAACGCTCTTGGGAGAATCGAAGGACCCCCGGGCTATCGAGCCGCTGATCGCCGCCCTGAAGGACAAGAATTTCAACGTCCCGTCGCATGCCGCGCAGTCGCTGGGCCGCTTTGGCGACGCCCGGGCGGTCGAGCCCCTGATTGCCTTGCTCAAGCACGAAGTCTCCTGGGTGCGGCTCCATGCCGCCGAGGCGCTCGGCAAGATCAAAGACCGCCGCGCGGTCGAGCCCTTGATCCCGCTGCTGGAGGACGAGTACTCGGACATCCGATGCGCAGCAGCGACTTCTTTGGGGGAAATCGGCGACGCCCGGGCGATCGGCCCCCTGCGCACCGCGGCGAAGAACAACAAGTTCGAACAGGTCCGCGCAATCGCCGAGCAGGCCCTGAAGAAGGTCGAAGCAGACGCCGGCCGGTAGCCGCTTGTTCTGCGGCGGACGGCACACCAGTCTTACTCCGTTTTTCTCGTGTTGGTGGGCCGGCGTCGCTTCGCTCCTGGTCCCACCCTACAAAAAGTCATTTTCACGCCTCCGGTTCTTGTGTTTCTTGTGTCACGAGATCATTGGTTTCCGGCCAGGCACACGACCTTGCCGTTTTTCATGGCGACGTAGAGGCGGTTGGCGGCGGCGGCCATGCCGTCGAAGACAGGGCTGCTTTCGAGTTCGCACTCGGCCAGCTTCTTGCCGTCCGCCGGTGAGAAGACCCACAACCGGCCGCCCTTCTTGCCGGCGATGGCGGCGTAAAGATCATTCGCACCCTCACCGGGCCAACCGCCAACGAACAACGTATCGCCAGCAAGAAGCATTGCCCGGGCCTGGAACGGGAGTTTTACGGTCCACCGGTGATCGGCCGGCGTCTTTCGAATTCCGGCCTTCGTGGGAAAATCGCGCCCGGGGGTCATCTTGGTATCGGGTGTGAAAGGCTTGTTTGGATCGCCGAAGAGTTGGCATCCCAGGCTCGACTTATTTGCCATTGAAGGCACAATTCCCGGCGACATGAACGTCTGAAGCCCGCAGACAAACCGGTCGTCGAACACCAGAAGCTGCCCAAACGGGCATTGCAGTTCGTGCTTGATGTACGAATTCGGGAAATCGTAGGCGTCGCCGTAACCCAGTCGCCAAAACGTGCGATAGAACCACGAGTCGTCGGCCAGCCCCGAATGGCACATCACGTGCCTGCCGAAACCCTCTTGACGATTGAGTTCCTTGTCGAACTTGATCTGCTGAAGGTAGAGGTACTTGCCGTCGCTGACGAGAATGTCGGGCCGGACGCCCTCCATGGCGAACGTCCGGGTTTTGGCCTCGTCGGGCGGGATGAAAACCCGGGCCTCGTGCAGCTTCTTTCCCGTCGCCGGATCAACCCCGTAGAGATAGATTCCGCCGTCGAGATAGGGCGACCGCCCGGCGGCGAAATACGCGGCGCCGTCGAATACCAACACGTTGCCATGGACCGGCCAGAGCGATTCGAGTTGGTCGTCGACGATCGTCCGGCGGTCCTCCGGGGCGGCGCGAAATCGCCACACCAGTTGGCCGTCCGACGCCTTGAGACAACAGACCCAACCGTCGGTCGCCCCGAAAAGGGCCAAGCCGCGGTAGATGGTCGGGGGCGTGTCGACGCGGCCGCCGGCCGTGAACGTCCAGACTGTCTTGCCGCTTTTGGCATCCAGGGCCGTGATGCGGCGCTGGTTGACCGACGCCACGAAGACCTTGCCGCCCCAAACAACCGGCATGGTCAACTTGCCGCCGACCTCGGCTTCCCAGAGCTTTTTGGGCGACGTGCCAATGGCTTCCTTCGTCGAGCCGCTTCGCGCGACGTCGCCGCGAAATGTTGGCCACCCGTCCGTCGAGACCTCGGAGGCCCCCACGTCGGCAGCACTGTTATAGGCAGGCCCTCGCTGTAGTTTGCCGCCGGACTTCTTCTGCTCGCCGCCTTGCTCGGAAGCCAGGGCATAAAACCCGTGAAGCATTGCCCCGGCGAAGCAGCAGCACGCGTTCGGCGGCATATAGACGAGGCCGTTGCAGGGCATCACGCCGTACTGGCACCCGCCGCGGGCCCAGTTGTTCCGCGAATGGGCGTCGCCGGTCAGGTCGAAGAACTCCATGCCGCGTTTGTCGGAAATAATGAACCGGTCGGTCGCCTTGTTGCGGTAGCAGCGGGGATGGTGGCCCGGGGTCAGCAGGCCGGCAATGTCGATCTTCCGCTTGATCTCGCCGGTCTTCGGGTCGCGGCCTTCCGTGGCGAACAGCCCGGCCCAGACGAGCCCGTCGGCCAGAAAGACGTCGGCCGGGGCGTGGAAATCCGTCGGGCAGGGGCAAGACCACAGCGGCTTGCCGCCGTCGAGCGACAGCGCGGTCAGTTTGCCTTTGTCGCTTGCCAACACGACACCCTCTTTCTCGCAGATTACCAGCGTCGGTGCGAAATGCGACGCCCCATAGCCGGGTTTCTTACGCCTGGCGGGCTTCTTAGCAGGCGTGGCTTTCGCAGGAGTTGCCGCGTGGGCGAACGTCCACATCTCGCGGCCGGTCTTCAGGTCCAGGCACGCGACCTCGCCGCCGCGCTGAAACACTGCGCGATCGCCACCCGCAGCCAAGGTCATCGGCTGCAACTTCGCCGTCTCCGCCCCCGTTTTCTTCCAGAGAATCTTGCCGCCGTCGGTGGAAACCACCACAATCGACCGGGGGCTTCCGGCAGGGGGCACTCCGCGGCGAGACGCCTGGCCCGAGTCGGCCCCGAAATCGCACGCCACGACCAACAACACACCGTCGAGCAGCACGATTTCGTCGGCGCCCTTTGTCCCTTCATAGGTCTTCAGCTTCTTACCGGTTGCCGCGTCCAAAGCTGAAACCGGCACGTCCAACCCGAGTGTCACGTAGACCACGTCGCCGTCGGCCACGAGTCGCCTCGGCAACTGCGGCGGGCCGCTGCGGAACGGCCGAAGGTAGTTCGCCCACGTCGGGATCGGCTGCTTCCAAAGCAACACGCCGTTGAACGCGTCGCGGGCGACCAGCCGCCACTTCGGCGGGAAGTGCATCAGGCTCGGCGGGCCCTCGTCGATGATGTAAAAGACCCGCGGGCCGTCCGAGACGATCGCGCTGATGCTGGCCAACACGTCGTGGTGGCGGCCGAACATCGGACCCGCTTTCCATTGCAGCCGCCGCGGCGGGCCGACCACCGTATCGGCCGCAACCGCATTGCCGTCCGCGCCGTGCATGTAGTGGGTCCAATCGTCGATCTCCCCCGGCCGGGGCTTGACGGTTTTCGTCCACTTGTTACCCGTCTTCAAATACGCGACTCCGCCGGGGGCCAACACCCGTTCGATTTCCTCCGTCGGAACGTTACCGAGGTCCTCCCCGACGACGAGATTGACCAGGTTGTCGACCAATGGAAGCCGCTTGCCCGTAAATTGCTCGACGGTAACCCGATCGCCCAAACCGCGCCGGCTGATGAGCTTGCGGGCGCTGGCAACATCGGCCGCGTCGGAATCCATACCGTGGACGACGTACCGCCGGTCGTCCGCCAGCGCGGCAGTCAGCGCCCCATCGCCACAACCGAGGTGCAGTACGAACCCGCCTTCAACGCCGGTGTTCAAGAGAATCTCCTTGGCCGGCCCGTCAGCTTCACCGGCAGTTGCTACTCGGACAGCGACAGCCTGAAACACGAGCAAGGCAATGAGGACAATAAGAGATTGACGTTTCATGGTCGTTTCTCTCAGGTTGTTGCTATGGGGTTTCTCAAGAATAAGTTCGGCATTTCACCTATAAAGCCGCGACCGGTGGTCGCGCCGGCCGGGGGCGCGGTATTTTCTGGCAGCGCTTGGCGCGACCACCGGTCGCGGCTTTATGGCAAGCGAGGTTTGAAACCACCGAAGTTCATCATAGTGGTGCGTAAAGGGGTGTCAATCTTGGCCCGGCGCGGGTAACTCTCGCCTTACGGCCACGTGGATACCAAACGTTCAACTGGCCGGACTTCCCAACCCTCCGGCCCAACCGAGGGAATCGGACTCGCCGCCAGAGGGAAAGGCGGCCACCGACGCGAGATGCCATAACGTGTTTGCATATCGACACTTACGTTGATACTTCACCCTTCCTTCCGCAAAACCGTGTCCAATTTATTCCACTTCGGGTAATGTAGAATAAAGAAACGGCGTTTTTCCCTGAGGTAAGAGTTCACCATGTCTCATCCATCCGCTACTTGTTGCCGGTTATGGTCGTGGGGAATTGTTGCGTTGTGTGTTCTTCTGACGGCCGGGACGCTATCGAATGCCCAGGAGGATTTGGCGCCGGAACGACCGCCGCCAAAGGCTCCCGTCCCGGCCCAGGCCGGCCAGCAGAAGCTCCTCGACACGCTGGACGAAATCTACGAACTTCAGAAGAAGCGGACCGATGAGGAGATGGGGAAGCTCATCCGGGAAATCCTCGACTCGGCCGACGAAACCCGCGGCAAGCCGGCCGACCGGTTCGTCCTGTTGCGCAAGGCCATGGAACTCGCCGCCGAAGCCGGAGATGCCGCGCTTACGCTCGAAGTGATCGATCGCATCGCGGCCGGCTTCCAGATCGACCCGATGATCACCAAAGGCAAGATGCTCCGCACGATCGCCTCGAAGGCCAACACGGCGGACCGGATCGCCTCGCTCGTTGAAGCGTCGAACGGGTACATCGATCAGGCGGTCGCGCAGAAGCGGTTCGATTATGCCCTGAGCATCGCCACGACCGTCTACCGGGCAACGCAGAGCGTGCAAGGCAAGGATTTCCGCAAGGACGCGCTACAGCGGCAACGCGAGGTTCAAAAGCTTCAGGCAGATCATAAAAAGCTCGCAGAGGCCCTGCGCGCGGCCGAGGCCAATCCGGCCGACGCCGAAGCCAATCTGACGGTCGGGCAATTGTACTGCTTCTCGTACGGCGATTGGCAGCGAGGTCTGTCCTATCTGGCCAAGGGAAGCGACCCGACGTTGGCCGGCCTTGCCCGGCGGGAGCTTGCCGCCCCCCAAGAATCGACCGATCAGGTCAAACTGGGCGACACGTGGTGGAATCTGGCCGAAGGCAAGAAGGATAACGATAAGGAAGTGATGATGCGGCGGGCGGGATTCTGGTATGAAAAGGCCCAATCGGGCCCCAACATCGGTCTCACGAAAGTCAAGATCGAAAAGCGGCTGGCGGAGATTGCCAAGATTCGGTTGCCCGCCGGCGGAACACCCCGACCCGCCGGCGGGCTCACTTCCACGCTCAAGAAAGGGCTCGTTCTTCACTACTCGTTCGACAAAGACGAGGGAGAGAAGGTTACCGACAAGAGTGAAAAGGAGAACCACGGGAAAGCAAACGGCACCCAATGGGTCGACGGCGCCAGGGGACAGAAAGACGCCGCGTGTGCATTCGGCGGTAAGGGGTGGATTGACGCCGGTAGCCGCGAAACCTTGAAGATGGACGAAGCGGTCACGGTGGCCGCGTGGTTCCTTCCCGTTGCCTTTTCGTCATATCAGAACATCGTTTCCGACCACGCCGGAGGTGGATGCAACGGAAAGATTCTAAGGCTCCAAAAGAACCGAATCGAATTCATGATGGGTCCCGAAGGAAGCCCGGACGTCGGATGCGACTTGCCCGCGCCCGGCAAATGGCATCACGTTGTTGCCACGTACGACGGAACGGCCATGCGCCTCTACCTGGACGGAGCCGGGGTGGACGCAAGGCCTCACAAGTGCAAAATCCCCAAGAATCCGAACCCTTTGCTGGTCGGCAAGTCCGGCTTCCGTGAGCATTTTCGGGGGCTGATCGACGAGGTGATGGTCTACGATCGGGCCTTGACGGAAAAAGAGGTGAAACAACTCTACAGGGCCCAAGGCGGCAAGTAAGCTGACCACGCCCCGTGACAAATCGTCCGTTCGCCCTTGCCTCTTGCTTACGGTACCGCGCAACACCCACCCGCCGCGGGCGCCGCTTCCGGCGGGCGGCACCCCGCGGCGAGTCGTACGTTGCGAACCTGCTGCAAGGAAATCGCACGCCACAAAGCCGAAATGCCGTAACCCACTCGCGCGTTGCTGCTTACGTCGAAATTTAGACCCGTTTCCAGAAAACGGTGTCCAATTTGCTCCGCTCGGGGTAATAGTAGAATAGAGGTACGAAGTCTGTCCCTGCGGTAAAAGTGCACCATGTCTCATCCATTTGCTACTTGTTGCCGGCTGTGGTCGGCGCGTTTCCCGGCGTTTGAGTTGGTCCTTTGCGGACTGTGTCTTATGCCGTCGGCGGTCGCTTCGGCGGCGGAAAAACACCCGATGCCTTCCGGCGACGAGCAGAAGAAAGTGCTTGACCAGATCAATGAGATATACGACCTCTCGGAGCACCGCGATGCGGCCGAGAAGGTCGAGTTGGCCGGGGAGATGATTCAACTCAGCAAGGAGTCTGCCGGGAAGCCCGCCTCACAGTTCGTCTTGCTGCGAAAGGCGGCGGAACTGGCCGACGAGGGTGGCGACGCAATGCTGATGTGCCAGGCGATCGACCTGATGAGTGCGTCGTTCGAAATCGACTCCTTGCTGGTCAAGGGAAAGATGCTCCGGCAATTCGCCGGCCGGGCGAAGGATGCGGCCTCGATCGGCACACTGGTTGCCGCTTCGCGACGCTACATCGATCAGGCGGTGGCCAAGGAACGATATGATTTCGCACTGAGCATCGCGGACGCAACCTATCGTGCGACCCAGCACGCCACCGGACGGAAGTTCAAAAAAGACGCGCTCGAGCGGCGTACGCGGATTCAGAAAATCTACACGGAGCGCAAGAAGCTCGAGAGCATGCGCGACGACCTGCAAGCCAACCCGGACGACCCCGAGGCAAATCTCTTCTTCGGCCGTTTGCACTGCTTTACCAAGGGCGACTGGCAGCGCGGGCTTCCGCACCTGGCAAAAGGCAGCGACGCCGATCTGGCGGCAATCGCCGGGCGCGACACGAGTTCCCCGCCGACCGAGCCGGACGATCAGGTTGCCCTGGCCGACGCATGGTGGAACCTTGCCGGTGGCCGAACCGATGAGCAAGAAAAAAACGCATTGAAGCTCCGCGCAGCACACTGGTATGGGAAGGCGCGAAACAGGACTGCATCGAATCTCACCCGCCTGAAGATCGACAAGCGGTTGAAGGAGGTTTCGAGCATCAAGCCCCCGCGAGGATCGCGGCCGCCGAAACCCCGTCCCGGACCGGAAACCGCCGCCCTCGCAACTCCCGAACACGCTCCTGCCGCCGGCGGTTCCACCACTGCTCCGGAAGATCTTTTCGAGGACGCTGCGCTCGTCTTGACGTTCGACCGCGCGAGCATCATCCGTCAGGAAGGCGGGCATGTGTTGAAGGACCTCAGCGGGAACGGCAACAACAGCAAGCCGGTCGGGGCCCAATGGACGCCCGACGGCAAATGCGGCGGGGCGTGCCGGTTCGACGGCACCGACGACTACATCGACTGCGGCCACTCGGAGAGTCTGAGTATCCCCGGCCCGATGACGATCTCGATGTGGGTGAAACTGCAGAATTGGGACAACGGCGGCGGGCTCTGCACCAAGGGCGTCGGCGCCGGCGGCGAATCCTGGCTGCTTGACATGGCCGGCAAGGGGATTCGATTCATCCGCCGGCCCATCTCGGTTAACCCCTATACCTCCGTCACGACTAGGCAACCGATCGAGCGGGGGAAGTGGTACCATATCGTCGCGATCAGCGACGGCGAGCGGCTGCGACTGTACCAGAACCTGGCGGAGACAACCAGCAGGGAATACGCGAAGGAGTCGCTGGTCAACGATCACATCGTGTCGATCGGTTCGCGGCAGGCCCACAGCGGCCCGTACGACCTGAACCTCGCCGGAACGATCGACGAGGTGGGCATCTGGCGCCGGGCACTCTCGAAAGAGGAAGTCAAGACACTCTACGAGATGGGCCAGCGCGGCGAAAGCCTGAAGTAGCACCGTGGGGCGGGCACTGAAAAACACGGCAGACCGACGATGTCTCATTCCGGAACGGTTGTTTCGGAAGGGTTTTTCTGGCCCGATTCGGGTTCCTTGAGCGGAAACGATTGCATCAGCGTGACCTGGCGTTCCTCGTCGATGACCATGTAGATGCGAAAATGGACCTTGCCGGGTTTGTCTTTGAGTTTGGCATAGAGGTCGTTCAGTCTGGAGAATTTTTCGATCTTGTTACCGATCTGCTTGAGTTTTTTATTGATTTCGCTCTTTTGGTTCCGGTCCTTCGTTCTCGCCAGTTGCGCGAGCAACCGCTGTTGCTCGGCGGTGACATCTTTGATGATTCGCGCGGCTTCCCTGGCCCGAAACAGGCCTGGCGGCCGTTGCCCCAACTGGTAGTTGATGTTGGCGGTAACGTCGACGGAGACTTTTCCCGTTCTCAGGTCGAACCCCAACCGGAGCCAGAATCTCGGGAGCGGTTCCTCTTTGTCCTTGAACGTGATTTCGCAAACGCCGCTGGGAATCAGGGGGCTGCCGGGGTTGCGTTGCGATTTGCGGAACCCGCCTTCCAGCCGGACGATTTCCAGCCGCAGGGATTCGCGTTTGGGCAAGGACTCGACCGTGTAATTGTTTCTGCTCGCTCCGGTATCGAGGTCGACGACAACGGGTTCGACCACTTGCGGCCGCGCCAGCGGCAGAAAGTGGCTCTCGCCGTCGACCGAGATACTCAAGCCACAGTTGAGCAAGGAGTTGGCCGTCTCCCGCTCCACGCCTTTGGCCCATTCGAACCCGAGCATTGGGCCCTTCCGTAAGATCCGAGCGATGGGGACCCGTTTGGCAGGCTCGCCCGTCCTGCTTTTGGATTCGAGGTACGTTCGCCATTCTTTGCCGCCCTCGACCTCTTCCATGCTGAACTTCCGCGATCCGCGAACGGCATTGTCGCCTCCGAGCAGTGTCAAGCAGACCGTTGTGTCGGGCGGCAGAATCAATTCACCCAAGAGATGGGCGCCGGCCGGTTCCGATTCCTTATCGAACCGTTTCATGTTGCCCGTTTCTGCCAGCTTGTCAAAGGGGGTCGGTTCCGGCGCGGCCACTTTCGCGACCTCCTCCGGGGTGAGTGCCCGCTTGTAGATCCGCAACTCGTCGATCTGGCCTGCGAAGTGCCGCTTCAGATGGCCGCCATGCACATTTCCAGCCCGAACCTTCAGCGGCGCATCAAACCTGGTGGAGTCGTCTGCCGAGCCTGCTGCAATCCCATCGACATACAGGGTCATCTTGACAGGATCCTTGACCGCAAGGACATGGTGCCATTGCCCGTCGCAATAGGTGTCGCCCGTGTAAATGTTCGTTCCGCCGCCGCTGCCGCACGGAAAACGGTGCAAAAAACGCAGAGTACCGTCCTTCAACTCCAGCAACACGGCGTGCTGATCACTGCCCTTTACCATTGAAACCATCGTACGATCGCCCTTGGCACTCGTCTTGAACCAGCAGCCGACCGAGTACTCACCGCCGGTCAGGTCGACCACATCATCCAGCGAGACGTAATCGCCGTCGCCGTCGAGTTGCAGCACGCCGCCGTGGTCCGGGTCCTCATCGACGGTTGCGTCGCCCGTGAACGTACCCTTGTGGCCCCCGATGCTGTCGGCGGCGTCCTCATCGAAGGTGAAGCGTGAAACGAGGCCCCTGGCAACGATCAGTTTACGGGCAAGGGCAGGTGAGGCAACCGCATCGCTTGTGGCCGGGGCCGTTCCAGGGGTCCCCTCGGGCGCCGCCGCGTCCGCAGCGGGTTCTTCGGCGGCTCCCTCGCCGGCTCTGTCTTGGTCGTTTGAAGGTTTCGCGGCTGCGATCGCCTTGCCCGCACCGACCGTGTCCCGGTAGCTCACGGTGAGTTCCGAACCCGATCGCGGCACGAGCACGACCAAATACATGCCGCAATTGCCGCTTGTTCCGTTGTTGCCGCCGAGCGTGACGGTTCCGGCCGGAAAGTCCTTCTTCAGCAAGTTGAGTTTGAGGTTCAACTCGGCGCCGGGCCCGACGAGATCCTCGCCCGTCTCGGTGAAGTCGCTCAGCCACGAGGGCCGACGGTCTTTCAGCCTGTCATCGTGCCCTACGTACACGGTTGCATCGGTATTGATTGCGAAACTGAGAAGTGCGGTCCCCGTGCTGCGTTTGTCGTCGTTGGTCGTTTGGAGATAGGTGGCGTCTTCCAGTGACGATGGCACGGAGGTCAGCGTGTAAGGCCGATCGATGTATGGCATTGCCCCGGCGCGGAGTCCGTGCGGGATGATCCGGTAGCGGACGTTCATGCCGTTGGGCACCGGCACCGGCAACGGCCCCAGCACCGCCGCCGCCACCGCGGCGGGTAAAGGGGTGTCGGGTTTTTTGTCGGGCTTCGGAGATTCGCCGGTTTCGGGCACGGATTGACCGTCTTTCTGATTGTTCACAGTCAGCCAATCCTCGGGATCGCGATTGTTTTCGCCGGAATCGGACGAACTGAGCATGTGCGGAACCAGTATCGCCAGCAGCACGAGCAGCCCTGTGGCAACCACGCCGGCGGCAATCATCTTCTGTGGCGAGTCGAAGAGCCCGGATTTCTTTCTCGCGGTAGTCCTCCTGCCGTTGGAACTCTGTCCTTGGCCGGCCCGAACCGAGGGCAACGCGGCTCCCGCGGCGGCCGCCGCCGGCAACGGCTCCGCCTTTTTCAACGGCGCCGCCGGTTTTGCCTTGCGTCGCGGGGCCGGGAACTCTGCAAGGGCCTTGGCCGCCTCTGCCGCGGATGGATACCGTTCATCCGGCTTCTTGGCCATCATCTTCTCGCAGACCTTGACCAGCTTCTCAGGCACCCCGGACCGCAGCTTGCCGATCCCCTCCGGCTGCATCGACCGGTGCTTCATCAGCTTTTCGTGCAGCATTCCCTCGGGAAACGGCGGCCGGCCGGTCAGAAGATAATAAAGCGTACACCCCAGCGCGTAGATGTCGGCACGGCGGTCGAAATCTTTGCTCCCATGGGCTTGTTCCGGGGCAAGAAAATCGACCGCGTCGAGCGCCTGGTCTTTGCCTTGGTCTTTGCCGCGAGTTTCACCCGGATCCTGCAATTGTGCCAGCCCCATGCCAATGATCTTGATTGCGCCTTTTCGATTCAGCAAGAGGTTGGACGGTTTGATGCCGCAATGGATCATGTTGCGGCTGTGGCCGTGCTCTAATCCCTCGGCTGCCTGACGGACGTAATCGGCGGCCACACCCGGCTCGAGCGGTCCCGCCAACCGGACAACCTGCTCCAGGTTCTGCCCATCGACGAATTCCATCACGAGGTAAAACCGTTCGTCTTCCTCGTCGACGCTGTACGCCTGGACGATGTTGGGGTGGTCGAGCGCGGCAACCGCCCGGGCCTCGTCGAGAAACCGCTCGATTACCTTCGGTTCCTTGCTGACCTTTCGCGAGATGGTCTTCAGGGCCACGCGGCGGTTCATCGTCACGTGTTCGGCGAGGAACACGGCGCCCATGCCGCCGCGCCCGAGCATCCCGATCAGCTTGTACTTGCCGAGGTAGAAGGAACGCCGTCCGGCGATGATCTGGGCGGCTTGCCAGTTGGTAAGCAACCGGGCCTCGACGAGCCGCTTTGCCAGGGCGCCGGCGTCGTCGCCGTCTTCGACGGCAGCCCGAGCCCCCTCAAACTGCTCGGGCACGAGCAGTTCGCTTTGTTCCAGCACATCGAGGAATTCATCCGCCGTGGTGACAGCCATTCATTCACCTACACCGCCGGCAGGGGGTAAGTGCCGGGGATACGCCCGAGGATACCGTCAGTCTACCAACACGACGGCAAGACCGCAATCGCCCCCACCCCCCGGCAGCGAGCGGGGGTAGTTCAAAATTGGGCGAACAGCGCATCGATCTCGGCCACACACGGCTCGCGGCGCAGGCCCGGCTCCAGCGTGCCGCTCATCAAGCTGCCGATCGAC
>CAZJRB010000034.1:0-57107 GCA_964547995.1 uncultured Planctomycetaceae bacterium
CTACGTAACTACGACAATACCGATTTGGGTAAATTCTCATCTGCCGGTCGCCTAACATCCAACACGCAACGCCGGACAAACTGTTTCAGACGACTTGGCAGCAGTCGGCGCACTGGGCCCAGAACGGTGTTCACGTCATTCCCCGGTGTTTCAGGGTCCAATTATGCACCATCAGATATGCTCAGACCCCAATCCCCTCCCGCTGAGTCAAAACAGGGTATAGATGAACGGCGCTGCGCCCGTGCTGCCTAGCACCACCAGTAGCCCCACAACCAGCAGCACAAGGATAATCGGCGTCAACCACCACTTCTTGTTGTGCAGAAGGAACTCGAGAAACTCGGTAGCGATGCCGGGTTGCGATTGCTCGGCCTGCTCTGTGAACTGCCGCGCTTCCTGCGACTGTTCCATCTCAGACAATCGGTTCTCCATCACACAAGCTCCTCTAGATTAGAACTGTCGGAAATACCTTTCTGGATTCTCATCTTGCTCGCGTGGGCACCAATACGTTTCGGCGTCTACATCGAAACGGCGTGCCACCGGATCATAGCGAAACAGCCGCATGAGCAATCCCGTCGGTGTCAGCACAAGGTAGTATACTATGATAAGGATGAGGTGGGAAACCCCAAATCCGATCGGAAAGGCCGCATAGGCCATGGCAACATAGACGATTCGCATGAATGATGGTATCATCCAGCCAACCAACGGGACCACCACCGCCAAGCCCCACACGGACCGTGCCGCCGACAGCGATCCGCCGCTCTTCAGTACGATCCCGCCCAGAGCACCGAAGAACACCAGCCAGATGACACCGAAGAGACCGAGCTGTTTCCACGACGGGTCGTGATCAATTCGTACCAAACCCATAAACTATCCTAATATTGTTGCGGGTACACCTCGTTAATCCAATTGAAACTGTGCCAGATATTCGTCGATTTCGTGCTCTTTGGCACTCAGTTGTTCACCTTTCAGCAGAACAAAATCCTCCATCACCAGGACATCCATGTTGGTAGCCATGAAACAGCGGTAAGCGTGTTCGGGCGAGCAGACGATCGGCTCGCCGCGAACGTTGAAGCTGGTGTTGATCATAACGGGACAACCGGTCTTCGACTCGAAGACCTTCAACAGTCTGTAGAACCGCCCGTGTCGCTGTCTGTCCACGGTTTGGACTCGGGCCGAGAAGTCGACATGGGTAATCGCGGGCACCAGCGACCGGACTACTTTCAACTTGTCCAGTCCCGTGGCAGCCGTTTCGTCATGGGTGATGCGCTTATCCTCTGCCACCGGCGCCACGAGAAGCATGTAGGGGCTTTCCGTGTGGCTGTCCATCTCGAAGTAGTCAGCAACTCGGTCGTGCAGGACCACGGGTGCAAACGGACGAAACGACTCGCGGAACTTGATTTTGCGATTCATGACAGACTGCATCCGGCGGCTGCGCGCATCGCCCAAGATGCTCCGAGAACCGAGTGCCCTGGGACCGAACTCGGTCCGCCCGTGCATCCAGCCGATCACCTTTTCGGACGCGATCAGATCAGCCACGTAGTCGCACAGTTCCTCTTCATCTGCGAAGTAGCGGTACTTGGCCTTTTGTACATCGAGAAACTCGCGGACCTCGTCGTTGGAAAAGCGTGGCCCCAGAAGGGATCCGTGCTGCCCGTCCGATTCGAGCACTTCGCGCTCGTTACCGAGAAGCTGGTGCCAGATAAACAGCGCCACTCCCAAAGCGCCGCCTGCATCACCGGCCGCAGGTTGGATCCAAATCCTCTCGAACGGCCCTTCCCGGAGAATCCGCCCGTTGCCCACACAGTTCAACGCGACACCACCGGCCAGGCAGAGATTCGGCATCCCCGTTTGCTCATGAACGTGTCGTGCCGCTCGCAGAACAACCTCTTCGGTAACCTGCTGGATGGATGCAGCCAGGTCCATCTCACGTTCGGTCAGGGGCGATTCGGGCTTCCGGGCCGAACCGCCGAAGAGCCGAGCAAACTTCGCGGAAGTCATCCTCAACCCCTGACAATAGTTGAAGTAGGACATATCCAGCCGGAACGACCCGTCGGCCTTCAGGTCCATCAGTTTTTCGATGATCACGTCTCGATACTTCGGTTCGCCGTAGGGTGCCAGTCCCATCAGCTTGTATTCGCCCGAGTTGACCTTGAACCCGCAGAAATAGGTGAAGGCTGAGTACAGCAACCCCAGCGAGTGTGGGAATCGAAGCTCATGGGTCAGTGTGATCCGATTGCCGCGACCGTAGCCGTAACTGGCTGTCGCCCACTCTCCTACGCCATCGAGTGTGAGAATCGCGGCTTCGTCGAATGGAGAAGGAAAGAACGCACTCGCGGCGTGTGACTCGTGGTGCTCGGAGAAGACAAATCTCCTATTATATTGGCCTTTTAGCCCTTTGCGCATCTCCCGGGGCAGGTGCAACTTTTGGCGAAGCCAAAGGGGCATCGCCATGAGGAACGAACGGAACCCAACCGGTGCGAAGGCCAAATAGGTCTCCAGTAATCGTTCGAACTTGAGGAACGGCTTGTCGTAGAAGCCGACATAGTCGACTTGCTCGGGCTTCAGGTCGGCCTCTCGTAGGCAATATTCAATGGCATTCGTGGGGAACCCGTGATCATGTTTCTTACGGGTGAACCGCTCTTCCTGCGCGGCGGCTACAATTTCCCCGTCGATGACCAATGCTGCAGCCGAGTCATGATAAAATGCTGAAATCCCTAGTACTGCCGTCACTGGTACAACCGGTCAAAGGGAGATTATCTGAGGGAAGTCATCAACGAGACGTTGGTTCGCCATTCTTTTGGTCACTATCAGTTTCTCTAGTAAGGTCGCCAGCCAACGCATCGGCCAAGACCTCGGCAACCGCTCTGTGGACCTCCGCATTGAAATGCCCATCGTTTGGCTTTGCACGATACTGGTCGCCGCGGGGAAAACGGCGAGAGAACACCGGCAGCATATCGATTACGGTGCAGTCAAGCCCCTCTCCGAATTGAACGATGTCGTGATGTGCTTCTACGAGCGGGTACTGGGAGTAATCGGTAACTAGCGGAAGGATGACAAGTATCGGTGGGAATTGCGATTCGTCGTTTGCTTCCTTTATCGTATGATCGAGTAAGCTCGTGAACAGTCTCCATCTTGCGGCATACGAAGCGTCAGACTTGTCAAAATTGCGCACAAGAGAATTATGGTAGTTTTCCACGTCGAAGCCGAACATAGTCTGTTCCAATATATCGGCAATAACGCGGACAAGAACGCTGGATCGTCCTATGCCAATCAATGCCTCATGGATTTTTCGAGAAAAAGTCTGCCTCTGCGGCATGTCGTTAATGTAGAGACATACAACGACAACCCGTTTTTTGCGAACTCGTTCAAGGACCTCCATGTAGGAAGAGAGTCCGGTTCCAACGAGCCCCAGGTTATGGACGGTCGTGCTAACGCCCCTGGATTCTAAGACCGTCTGCAGAACGCGAGCAAAGGCTTCCTCTTCTTCTACACCGGCTCCCCAAACACACGAGTCTCCGACAATCACAATGGCATCGTCATCGATGGACTGGAGATCGACCGGTGACCGGAACGAGAACTCCTTCTCTTGGGCAGCAAAGAATCTCTCGGGGCTTACGGCTGCCTGAAGAATGAGGTCGACTAGAGCGACCGTACAGAACAACGTTCCCACTCCAAGAAGACAAAGGGCTTTCTTGTCCCCGCGATTGCAACGGTAAGCCGCAAATGAACACAGGATAACGAGCATGCTTAGACATAGCCTTGATAAATGCACCCAACCTATAACAAGAGGTACTCTCAGCATTCCGCTATTGCACGGAACCAGGAACGTCAGGAACGCCAGGACTATCGCGAATATGCCGGCCGACCGATACCCAGAACGCCATGTACTCACCACTGCTCCCGTAATAAAGACGAGATTAGCTGCATTGAAAAGAAACCAATGAGGAGAGTAGTATCCGAATATGACGGGTACTGCGGACCGCGAAGAAAGACAGACACAACTCAACGCAATCCACGGAAGAAGAGCAAGAACTCCGATCAAACGCATACCGATGGTCACTCCTTCTTCAGATCTCGAGACGGTAACGTTCCGATCAGCACGGTACCTTTCCGATGGGGCATAGTCGGACTTCGGAGTCTCCGTCGACCCAGTTCAAGAGAGTGTCTTTACCTTTCCACGCAGCCAAAGAAGCTTCTCCACTCCGTTTCCCCCACGCCAGGTACCATCCACAGACGGCCGGCAAGGCGGTGACCGCCGTCCACTGCACCACGTGGCACCGCAACCGTTCGCCGAACTGCGGGCAATACCAACCCGTCGTCAGTTCGACTTGTCCGGGTGATAAAAAGCGAAGGAAAAGTTCGATCCCACCGCCGTGAATACACACTTCGTCCGAGGCCGTTTGTTGAGCCTCCATCTTTGGATGCAGGTGCAACATGCCGGTCAGTTTGTGGCTGCCGGCGGCTTCGGCCCAATCGACGCAGAACCAAGGACCGCCCGGCCGACAGGCGATCCAGCGACCGACGACAGGCACCCGGCAACGGCGATATGCGTTGTGCCTTGCCCTGGCCCAATGGAAGCCGTGTGTCTCGCCCGCGCTGAAGCCGAACGGCCACCCGCGATAACCCATCCGAAACCGCGACCACATGTCGCACTGGTCGGTATCGTCAACTGCCAAGACATTGTGGGCTGCGCTGGAGCGGCAGTATTGACGCATCGCATCGTCCTGGTAGTTGAAAACCCCGCTATCGACAAAGACACGCTGGCCTTGGACCGAGACTTCCAGGTTTAGCAGATCGGCATGGGCGTGCGCAGGGAGGTGATCAGGCCCGACCGGCCCGGCATCGAAAAGAAGAAAATCACCGCCGTCATGAAAAATCCACGTATTGCCAAGAACCTTCGTCGAAGCGGAAGGAGGCGATTTGGCCTGAATTGCAGCTCGCGCCGCCAACTGGTTGGCGGGTGCCGATTCATTAAGACATGAGTCACCCAATAGCGGAATTGCTCCGTCGGGATGGAGGATTTCTTGGAGGAAATCGGCCATTCTTACCGCCATTGCGTCACAGAATTCGGCCAACTGCGGCAAGACGCCTTGCGTTGCGTCGCGGACATCGAGGACCGCTTCGAGCGCAATGGCATGATACAGGGGCGAGCGTTCAAAATGTTCGCCGTGGGGGAGGATTTGCCGGGCCAATTGCACGCGCAATATCTTGGCACCGCGTCGCAGCAGGCGGTCGGCTTCCGGACCTTCCAGGAATGCCCCGACCATCGCCAACGCCTTGGCGTTCTCCAGCAAATGATTCCCTCCCAAATCCCATTCGAGATGATGCCGCAGGAACCGCGCCTGGGCAGCTATGCTCTGCAGAATTTGCGGTGCAAAAGCCTCCTCAGGAGCTGAGGCCACCCAGAGCAGAACCCATACAGGCAAGCGGCGTGAAATGCAGTAAGGGTGCCACGCATCGTCAAGCACTCGCGGATCGCCAAGCGGATTGTTCTCGATCCAGTCGCTGACGAACTGCCATGCCCGATCGAACCATTCCGGATCGCCCTTCCGCGATCCTTCGGCGGCAAGGTCCAGGAGGAATTCGTGATAGTGCAGATGGAACCGCCATAAGTGCGGCGTTTCGGGCCAACGTTCAAGCCGCCAATCGACCGGCGTCGGCAGTGTGTGCGTTTCCCCAAGAAAGGTGAAGCGGTTATCGAGAATCTCTCGGGCCCTCGAAGAGGCATCCCTTGTCTGACGCGACTTCAGCTTCCAGGCCAGTAATGATTCGAGACCGGGGTTCTCGCGCCGACTCGGGGTGGTTGCCGCGGGCCGCGAGTAGCGACGCCCTCCAGTCCACCGCAACCATCGGCGCCGCGCCAAGGCGACCAGTCGCATTGCCAACTGCGACTTGCGATGATAGCGGAGGACGCACCACCATCGAGCGAGTTTTTCGGTCCCACTCGGCGACGGACGAGACTGTGGTTCGTTAGACACGTTATGAGAGGGAATTCGGATGCGGACCCTCGGGCAACCTACGAGCGGCGATGCCGGTGCCGGCTGTCGCGAGCGGAAGGTCCGATGGGACCGAGAATAACCGGCGACGGCTCGCCGTCTTCCGCGAGTTCTTCCGTTTCATCACCGATTACATCATGCAGCAGACGGAGGTAAGCCCTCGCCAGCAAGTCACGATTGTAGTTGGTGGCGATGAACTCGCGTGCGGCGCCGGCTCGTACCGCATAATCGGGATGGTCGGCAAGCCGTTTCACGGCTCCGACGAGGGATTTCGCGGAATCGGGTTCCATATCGAGGCCCGTTGCCGTTTCCATGACAAGGTTCCGTGCCTCGCCCCGCACGCCCATAATGATCGGCCGCTCCATGGCCATTGTCTCGAAGATCTTTGACGGCAGAACGGTCCCGAAAAGCTTGCAGTCCCTGAGGTGAATCAGGCAGGCATTGGAACTTGCCAGAACGGCCGGCATTCTCTCCTTCGGCTGGCGCCCGGTGAAGACGACCATGTCTTGCACGCCCGCGACCAAGGCTTCCTCTTCCAGTTGCCTTCGCGAGGCGCCATCGCCCACCATGGCAAAACAGATGTCGCGTCGGCCTTCATCCTTGAGAATCCTGGCCGCCTCAATGACGACTTCCAGGCCGTGAGCCATGCCGATCGTACCGATGTAGGAACAGACGAACTTACCCCGCAACCCCCACTCACGCAGGAACTCCTCATCCGGCTCGCGCGGTTTGAAGAAGTCGAGATCGACGCCGTTGGTGATTACGGATATGGGTTTGGGTGGGCTCACCTTTTCAAGGACCTTGCCCCGGTACCCCTTGCCTACGGTGACGATCTGGTCGGCGGACAGATACATCCATCGTTCCAGCCGTTCAAGGAACTTCAGCACCCAACGATTGCGCATTGCCCCGACTGCCTCGATCGACTCGGGCCAGATATCGCGGATTTCAAGGACAAACGGCGCCCGCTTCAACCGCGAGACCAGCACGCCGGCCCATCCGCAGAAGAATTGAGGCGAGGTGGCAACGACGACGTCGGGACGCGGCAATCGGATCGCGGCCAGGATCGCGCTGAACATGTATGACAAGTAATTGGCGATGCGTCTGAACGTCCCGGCATTCGCTGCCAGATAGGTCCAGACTCGCACCACGCGCACCCCGTCGACATGCTCTACCTGGGGCCATGGTTTGTTTCGGTACCCGGCAAACGGGGTGCCTGTAGGGCAATTTGGTACGCAAGTTACCACGGTTACATCGTGCCCCGCCTCGGCCCAGCGGACACAGTGTTCGAACGTCCTCGTTGCCGGGGCGTTGACCTCGGGCGGAAAGTAGTGAGTGAAGAAGAGAATTTTCATAGTTGCCCGCTACGGTCAGCGCTTCTGCAATGTGAAGGTACGGTTGTCCGCCCCGCGGAGGCCCACTCCGTGCAGCAACAGGCCGTCGGGAATTCCGGGGCCTTGTGGAAAATACCACGTTCCTGCGAGAAAATACTTCACTGGCAACATGTCTTTATCGGAAGCCGCTACGCGACAAGCGGACTCGCCGTCGCGCAACCACCACAAGGACGCCTCCTTGCCCCGCTGGCTCGGGCAGAGTTCCGCCGTTACGCCGAAAAACAGATCGCCGTCGACCGCCCGGGAGTAGTAGACGGGACCGTCGATCTCATCGAGCTTTGTACGCTCGCCCGTTTCACGATCGACTTTGTACAGGAAATTCTGCGAGAATTCCGCATCCGATCCGTAGTAGATGTTCTGCGGCGTGAAGACCAGGCTGACACATCGCCACGATTCATCGCCTTCGCCGACGACTTCGACCGAATTGAAACCGTCGAAAGTCCGCAATATGCGGCATTCGTTTCCTTGGTCGCCGGTCACGCACCAGAGGCAATCGCCGTACTGGTCGTAATAGACGCCATGGACGTGCCGGCAATACTTGGGGGGGAACGTGTGAACGATCTCAAGGTCCTCGCGGCCCGGAACGTACCGATAGACGTGTATCTCATGTCTCGCAGCGTTCGTCACGTATTCACCGAAATAGACATCTCCCGAATCGTCGACGGCGCAGGCCGATCGAAGCACGCGCGTGGGGCGCACAAGGCCGCTGATCGGCTCAACGCGTCCGTTCGACCAGCGTCCGACGCCCTTGTCAAACGTAAGAAACAGACTGTCGTCGCGAAGCTTCACGACGTTGTAGAACAGATATCGCAAGAGGCGTTGCAGCCAGCGTCCTCGTGCGGCGCACCTTTTCCATCCTTTGCCCGGAAACCGCCCCAGGCGCTCCCGGGGCGTTCCGAGATTCGCCGTCCGGTAAATCCGGTCGCGGCGTGAGAGGATGAGCCCGTCGCGTGCCGCCCACTCGACGCAATATCCCCGCAGGCCACGTTCTTCCCGGATGGTCCATTTCGGGTTTTGCATCGCTATTCCCACAGTTCTTCTTTCAAGTCCTATTGCTCTTTCTTACAGACAAATGGACCAATGGCCAACACGTCCATTTTGGTCCTCGCAAAGCAATCAATAGCTTCCTCGGGGGAACAGACAATGGGTTCGTTTTCATTAAAGCTGGTGTTCAATACGACTGGGATGCCCGCCCGTCGGCCAAAACGGGTGATCAGTTCGTGGTACAAGGGATTCTCGTCGCGAGCGACGGATTGTAACCGGCCGGTGTTGTCAACATGGTTCACCGCGCAAAGCCGCTCTCGCCAGGCAGGTTTGATCTTGAAGACGTGCAACATAAAGGGCGAGGGGTGATCGTGTTCGAAGATCTCGCTTTGACGTTCCGCGAGCACGGAGGGTGCAAACGGCCGGAACGACTCGCGGTGCTTGATGCGGGCGTTTAGCACGTCTTTCATGTTCGGCAAACCGGGATGCGCCAGGATCGAACGGTTGCCGAGCGCCCGCGGGCCCCATTCCATGCGCCCCTGGAACCAACCGACTACAAGGCCGTCGGCAATCGCTCCCACAACTTCATCGAGCAGCGAATCGCGGTCGTGCTCGACGTATGCCACGTTCGCCTTTTCCAGCGCGGTTTTGATGGCGGAATTGCCGTACTCCGGCCCGAGATAGGCGTCTCGCATCATGTACCGGTGGCCCTCCTTCAGCGTCGCGTTGCTGTGGTACAAGGCCGCCCCCAGTGCAAGGCCCTCGTCGCCGGCCGCCGGCTGAATACAGGTCTGTCGGAAGGAGGTTGCTTCGAGAAGCCTTCCGTTGGCCACGCTGTTGAGCACGCAGCCGCCGGCCATGACCACGCGATCGACCGGCACCATTTCATGGAGGAGATTGAGCAGGTGCATATACCCCCGCTCGAATGCCTGCTGCACCCCGTATGCCAGGTCTTTGTCGCGCTGGGTGAATTCGGTGTGGCGTTTTCGCGGTTCGCCAAACAGTTTTACCATCTGGTCGGAGTAGTGGCGCGCCAGAACTACTTGTCCGTTGTCGGCAATGGTGATTCCCTGGGTGAAGCCGAGCGGCATGAAATAGGCCAGGTTCAGCTTGAAACCGTCTTTCCGCAGCAAGAGCATATCCTGGAACGTTTCGGCGTAGGCATCGCTGCCATAGGGGGCCAATCCCATGAGCTTGCCTTCGTCTCCGTACTTGTCGTACCCGATGAACTCGCAGATCATCATGTACATTGAGCCAAGCGAATCAGGGACGTAGACCCGTTTCTTGATTGCAATTTCGTTTCCTTCACAGTCACAGAGCATGCAGGTGACGAAATCGCCGGAGCCGTCGATGGAGAAGCCGGCCGCCTTGTCCCACTCCGAGACGTAATACGCGCTGGCCACGTGTGCTAGATGATGCTCGACGAAGACCTGCTGAAAACGGAGCTTGGCCGGGTCGACCTCGCATTGCTCGGACAAGAGCGTCTTGACGTCGAGAAACGGACCCCTCGCCGACCGGATCTTCATCAAGTTGAGGAGCTTGGTCGGATTCTTCAAAACATAGGCAATTTTCCTTGCCCGGTTGGCGGAAGGTTCCCGGCCGACGGCAACGTAGTCGATATCGCCAAACCCCAGCCCCGCGAATGCAAGGCACTCTTGAATCGCAAGTTTAGGAAAGACGGCCGAGTACTTGACGCGGTTGAGGCGTTCCTCGGCAATCGCCGCAACCGGTTGTCCGTCGACCACCAATGCGGCAGACGCCCCTGCGTGGAAGGTGTTGATTCCGAGAATGACACTCATAGGAGGCCCTCAGGTGCCCGCCGTCTTGGTTGTTGTGCGATTTCCCCGCACGTTCCGGTGTGGGCCGCTTCAGCTTCAACTTTGTTCTTGCTCAATACAACAATAATAGGGTACAAAACCTCCCTTGTGCCGCTCTTTGCAGCCACTTTTGGCCGCAGCATTGCCCCGCAGGAAGCGGATAACCGGTCATTCGGGCGGTTCAGGCCGGCTGCGCAGCTTTGCCCAGAATTCCGACAGTTCGACGGGCTCGCGCCGTTGCATGCTTGCAACGGCCCCCAGACTGGTCAGCGTGGTATTGACGATCGAATCGATTGCGACGGGCATGTCACGTCCTGTCCGGACGGCATCCAAGAAGGCCCGGACCTCTTCGGCATGTCCCTTCTCCGCTTGAAGGAGGCGATGTCGCTTGGGTTTACGGCCTCCAATTGCCACGTGAAGCTGCCGAAAATCTTCGAGCACTGCCACCTTGCCCCCGGCAAATACTTCGACTCGCTCCTTGCTGAAGGAAGGAGAACCTTGTGTCGTATAGAGGAGCTGGCAGATTGACCCATCGACATATTCGACCGTGACCTGGGCATCGTTCGTGCCGGTCTGATCGCCGGGCCGAACGGCATAGACTCTCCGCGGCGCGCTTTCGGTCAGGAAGGCAAAGAAATCGAAGAAATGACAGGCCTCACCGATGATTCTGCCCCCGTGTTCCGCGGAGGCGACCCAATGATCCGGATCGACCGCACCGGCATTGCAACGATACTGAACGCACAAGGGGACCCGCCCGCTGAACGACTCCTTCAGACGAACGGACAAAGGAGCGAATCGCCGGTTGAAACCGACCATCAACCGCGACGTTTTTTGCAGCACCGAATGGAGCTGTTTCACTTGATCGAGCGTGACGGCGAGCGGCTTTTCGACAAAGACCGTCTTTCCGGCGGCCAGGGCCCGGCCGGCCAGGTCGGCGTGCTGTGAATCGTGCGTAACAACAAACACCACATCGGTTTCCGTATCCTCCAGGATCTCCTCAATTCCGGAAGTGCAGAATGCGAAGCCGAACTTCTCGCCGGCCGAGCGGGCCGAGATTCCAGAGGAAGTACAGACGCCTCGCATTGCGACGTGGTTGCACTTCGCAACGGCCGGCAACAGCACGGCCTGCGCGAAGTTGCCTGCCCCGACAAAGGATACGCCGATGTTGTCGACGGGCTTCGATTCAGCGGACGTGCTCAGCGAGATTTTGCAAGGCTCCTTCGCCACAGCACCGCTGCCGGATTCCTCCGGATACGTCAGAAGGACACCGAGATACGGCTCCTTATCGGCGAGAATCAGGTCGAATGCCGCTTCTGCTTCGGTGATCGGAAAGCGGTGCGTGGTGCACACCTCGGGGCGGACACTGCCTGCCACGACTAGATCCAAAAATGCCTCGATGTTGCGGTTCTCGGTCCAACGCACGTATCCTTCGGGGTAGTCGTGGCCGTGTTCTTCGTACTGCGGATCGTAGCGCCCGGGGCCGTACGAGCGAGAGACGATGAAGGTTAGTTCTTTCTTGAAATAGGGGGAGCGGGGAATGTTCATACCCGTCACGCCGACCATCACAACCCGGGCCCGATCGCGGGCCAGCCGGGCGGCTTGCTCCACGGGCTCGTTTACCTTCGTTGCCGCGGTGATCAGGATTGTATCGGCGCCCCGCCCTCGCGTGAAACGCAAAACCTCTTGTTCTGTTGGTTCGCCTTCTGTAACCAGGGCCAGATCGGCCCCGTTCGCGGCGGCCAGTTCAACCCGATCCTTGCCGGGGTCAAGCCCCACGACGCGGCAGCCGGCAGTTTTCAGCAGTTGCACGGTCAACTGTCCAATCAGACCCATGCCGAGCACGACCGCCGTCTCTCCGACTTGAACGTCGGCATTGCGAACGCCCTGCAGTGCGATGGCGCCCACGGTCGAATAGGCTGCCGATTCTGCACTAACACCCAACGGCACCGCGACCGCCAGTAGCCGCGGGATGTAGTTGACTTCGGCATGGTTGGCATACCCTGCACCGGCGCAGGCAACGCTTTGCCCCACCTCGAACTTGCGAGCCCGGGCACCGATTTCCAGCACCTCGCCACAGGCGCTGTAGCCCATCGGCACGTTGCTGTCGAGCCGGTTTCGGACGGCCTTGAAGGTTGCCAGAAACCCCTCGCTGCGGAGTTTGTCGAGTACCTTTTGAAGCAGATCGGGCCGTTCGCGGGCCTTCCCGATCAGGCTCTTGCGGGACAGTTCCAGCATCATGCGTTCCGTCCCGGCCGAGATGAGGGAAACACGATTGCGCACGAGGATCCCCTGTTCGCGAAGGAGCGGAGCCGGCACTTCCTCGACGGAGAGTTTACCGGTTCGAAGATTTTGAAGGAGTTGCTTCAAGGTTTCGACCCTATTTCTGCCAGCTCAACCATCTTGTTCTGTCAGGCAGCGCGATGTTCATACTGCAATCTTGAAGTTTCGAGAACTTGCGGCCACCACGCCATTGCGCCGAAAAACAGGAAAAATATGCCAAAAGATGCAAACGTGCAATCGGGTCTGCCACTTCGCACACTCGAAAGAAACACCGCACACACAACAGGAAAAGCCAAGACAACGGCGCAATTCCTGAAGAACAATCCAGGTTCGCGATTGTCTTTCAATGCAAGCAATACGCTAATAACGCCATCGATCAAAGGCACCATGATTCCAACAAAAGGGACAAATCGGTCGAATTGACCGAGTTTATTATAGGTGTGTAGCGGAGAGAAACCGCTAGGATCATAGAGATAAAAAGGAAGGGTAACAAGGGCAAAGCTTGTGCTGACAACTGCAACATATCCTACTGCTGTCTTCCAATTCGACCTTTGAGCCAGTGCAGCGAGTATTAGAGGCAGAAGCAGAACGAAGTTGGTGCGTGAAGACAGACTGATGCCCAACAAGACAGCGGGAGCAATCTTCTTCCAGACTGCAAGCTTCGCCTGAGAACAAGAAGTGATCGTCCATAACGCGAAAACCAGTACGAATAGACTGTTGGCTAAATGATCTGAACCAATCACATACCTATGCAGAATTGCTGGAGATAATGCCATGGCAGTGATGAAGAGGAGCAACGACTGGCGAAAGCTGTCCAGGTATACCGCGGCCGCGACCAGAAAAGCTGCCATCCAAAACAAATTCTGATACGCTTCATTCCCGAACAGCACAAAGGGAACGGCGAGCACTAACGAGCCGGGTAGCGGACTGATTGGATTCCCTAGGTATGTAGTCGGATAGTACGGATAACGACCTCTTAGTAATTCCCATGTCGCAGTATTCAGAGCTTCGTCAGCGTCGCTGCCGGAACCGACGACACCAGAATTGGCTATAGGGTATATTACGAAAAACGACACAAGAAGCACAAGGAAGCACAACAACAAAAGCAAGACGGCCCATTTATCCGTAACCTTCGAAATGAATGCTGGAAAAATGCATTTATATCCCACCCAAAGCAGGAAGGATGCCGCTACCAAATAAGCGATGACCCCGGAAATCCCGAAGAATTTTTGGACTATGGCCGTTGAAGGAAAAAGCAAAGACAGAGAAAACCATACGACGGGCCAGTTCAAACGAAATGCCAGGGATCGGCGGGATTCATTCATGGATGCAAAACAGCATGCTCTCAACGAAGGTTCTGGATGAGTTGTTTCACGCTGGTTCCTTGTGTTTCAGCCGCTAGACGCCCTGGGCACTTTGATTCCGGTGTCAGGCTCAGTTTCGTCAACAGATTGACCATCCTGTGGAAGAACCAACTGACCTCGCTCAAGATTGGACACGACCAGCCTTAGTTTGCTGGCCGCAGTACGCCGCAGGCTCTCGACATATTGTATGCGGATTTCCATGTCTTCACCCAACCGTTGCCGCGTTTCCCGGAGGAGTTGCCGCTCGTCGGTGTCAGAATAGGCGTTGCCCCGCACAACGTGCATGGTGATTTCGCCAATCCGTGACTGCTGGATCTGGGCTTCCCGGATGTTTATCAAGTCCTTGAAGATGTGGTCCAGACGACCTACCAGGGTGCCGCTTTTCAGTACGACATAGTCTTCCTGCCGTCCGTCGATATCCTGGACGATGCGCCCCGGGCGCCCGCAGGGACAACGGCTGTCGGCAAGCACGGCGATATCCCCGGTATCGTATCGGAGCAACGGCACGGCAAGGTTACTGAAGTTCGTGCCGACAATGCGGTATCCCAAACCATTGGAACAGGAAAGGAATTCAACGGCACTGAAATCCTCATCGACGTGCAGCATCCCGTGGTCGCACTGCGAAATGTTGGCTACGGCCTCTGCCATACCGTAGTGCTGTCTGGGACGGACTCGAAAGGCACGTTCGATCGTGTCCGCTTGCTGCGGCAGGAGGTTCTCCGCGCCCCCAGTAATCCAACCAACCTGATAACCGATATCTGTTTGTGTTTCGATCAGATGCGATGCCAACAAAGTAACTAAGGAGGGATAACCGTGAATCCAGGGCGGCTGACTCCGACGCAGTTGCTCAACATAATGCGGCAGATTCTCGGGACTGACGTGATACCCGCTGAAGAGGATCTGTCGGCCCGGTCGATTATGGCGCCAGAAGGGGGGAGACGTTTGAGCGGCCGGCACAATCAACGCCCCTCCCAAATAGCCGCACCAATTGTCCATCTCGATCCCGTGCCAGCGGCGGTATCGCCACCAAATGGCCCACTGTTGCTGGATTGCGTCGAGCGTGGAAGCGAATCGCAAGCCCGCCCCCGTCGTACCGCTCGTATGTGCTCGAACGCGACGCCGCGGCGGAACGGCCTCGGAGAGCATTTCCGGGTAGTTCCGCTGCACCTCTGCCTTGGTCAGAACGGGTACCTGTTTCAAATCGTCGCAGGTACGTATTCGTTTGGGATCAATTCCTTCTTTCTTGAACAGACGCCGGTAGTAGGGCACGGTCTTGGCACAGTGATCGACAAATGCTCGCAGCCGCTCGTCGCGGTATTCGAGCATCCGATCTTGCGACCAACCGGCCCTTTCCTCGGCTTCCTTCAAATACCGCTGGAAGCCGGGACCGTACCGCGTCCGTTGAATCCGCCGCCCAACTAATCCGCAGGCCGCATTCTGCAGGAAGATCGGCAATCTTTGATAAAGGGACTCCCAATACATGGTCAGCTGTCCTGCAAAACGCCTTGCGGGTTCCGCTCAATATGCCCTTTCCAGCCGAAATGCGGCGTGAAATGGAAAGTTGTCTCGTCGGAAATCTCGGGCAGAAGACCACACCACTCGGGATGGTTACTTGCCATGCGAACGTCCCGCCAATCCCAATCGGCCAATGGATAACGCCGGCAGCGAAACGCCTGGCGGACGATGGGGATCTTTTCAGGATCAAATCCCATGAGCCAGGCACAGGCCGCGTCCACACTGGCGGGATGGGTTCCGAACAACACTACGCCAGCAGGCACCGGGTCGGGGTTCATCGGTCCCGAGCCTTCGCCGCCGATAATCCCGTCGACGAGCACAAAATGGCGTTTCCGGTTTGTGGAAATGCTCTCGCGCATGGTCCCGTCCGGATTTCCGTAAAGAATGATCTTGTTCAGATCGAGGCACATCCGCCAGACCGTATCGTTGCCCCACCAGTTGCCGCTGCGAATCACCTCTTCCGTGTCGCCGAAAACACGGCGTCCCACGCGTCGTGCGAGCCGGAACAATCGTGACCCGATCCACGGCACGGCAAGTGAGAGATGCCGAAAACGTCGCACAAGAACTCGCTCAACTTTGTGTTTTGCCCTGGGCGAGGGCCGCTCGTCACCGGGATCGCCCGGCCCTGCTTCCGTGTGGTGGGGAAGCCAATTCTTGTCGCCGTTGACTCCCACCAGGTTCTTCAAACTCACGGTGATCCCGGCTTTCTTGTGCGTCTTGAGTTTCGGCAAGCTGAAGACAACGTCCGGCTGAATCGCAGAACCGGCGATCAGATACTCGTGCCGTTCCTGCGAATGGTGCCGATTGACCTCGCCGTCGTCGTAATCGGCTCCATAGTAGCGCCCCTCCCCAACATGGTCAGCGAATTCACTGCTATCACCAAGATCAAACGGCACATAGCCGTTGGGATCGCCGTCGAGCCGCCTGCGGTTTATGATCACTTCGCCCTTGTTGGTCCACTCCTCTTTTCGAAGATCGATGATCCGGCAATCCAGCCCTTGCTGGCGGTAAAAATCCCGAATCGCATCCAAACCAAGAATGGCTCGGATCCGTTCAAACGAGGAATCGGTCTGCGGTGCGTCGGCAATGATCACCCTGCCTTCATTTTCGACAGCCTTGAAAACATAATCCGCAACGGCACGAATGATGCTGCCGTGTGTCAGGACGTATTGCCAACCGTCGGGATCACGCGGGTGGCATTCCTTGACCAGATTCGGCTTCAACAATACCGTTTCGCCGGGTCGGATCAGTCCCTTCAACGGGTTCCAGTGCGCCGTCCCATCGTGCTCGACATCCAGTTTCGCAAGGCGAAAACACTCCCGCACGGCATCGTAGACATCGTTGGCATCCTTCGATACGTTCTGCAACGCATATTCCGGATAGTCAACATGTGGATGAAACGGCGTAGCCTTTGGATACTCTCCGCCGGAACCGGTATAGGCGACAACGGTTTGTGCATGGATATCGGTCATCTTACGTCGCGTCTTGCAAAAGCCTCGCCGTGAAGCTACTTCGTCTGTGTATTCGCAAGAATCTCTTGATACAAGTCCTCAATTTGTCGGGCAACGTTGGTCCACGATAAGTTCTCCTTCAAGAACTCCCGCCCGCTGCGTCCCATGGCTTCTCGATCGGCGTGGAGCAGCTTCCTGATACCTTCGGCAAAGCCCTCGGCAGTCCCCTCAACCGTGAGTCCCCCGCTGCTTTCATCTACATATACATGGCTGGCCACCCCCGGCGTCACCAGAACCGGCACCCCGTGTGCCATGGCTTCAAGGGGCGCGATCCCGAAGTTCTCGTCCATCGACGGCAAGGCGAACAAATCGGCGACTGCGAATGCCCCCCGTTTCAGGTCCCCTTGCAGGAATCCGGCGTAAACGATCGAATTCTCAATGCCGTGTTCTTCCGCAACTGCTCGAACCGTTGCCAAGGGCCCTTCGTCGTTGCCCGCCAACACCAGTGTTAGATTCGGATATTCAGACCGCAGACGTGCCATGGCTCGGACAATGATTTCCGGGCGTTTCTTAGGGGTAATGCGCGACATGAAGAGAATTACTCGTTTTCCCCGAAGTTGAGGAAACGCAGCCAGAAAGTTGCGCGAAGCGTCGCTTGCGTCGGATGCCGGTATCTGAACGCCGTGGGGAATGGCCCGAATACGTTCTTTCGGCATCCAATCGCACAGGTAGTCGGCCTCCATTTGTGAAGCCGCGTGGACATAAGCGGCGCATCGCAAGTCCTTCTGCAAAATGAGGCGTGCAAAAACCCTCTTGAGTCGATGGGAACCCATTGCCAGACAATCCGGGTCCAGCCCTCCACAAGGCCTGAGAACGTATGGAATCGAGTAACGCCGGGCCCGTGCAGCCGCAACGCTCAAGATATGGCCAAAAATGCCGTGAATGTGAATCAAATCAGCAGCGCGTTTCCGGTCCGACAGCCTTCGACAAATCCACCTCTTGCACTCCGGCGAAAACCCAAAAGTAGACCAAGGTTTGCGGCGTCCATACGCGCGTCCGAGATACAGTTCAGCACCCCGGAAATCCGATTCGTTCGAAATCCGTTGAACGAATTCTTCGTGGGATACCCGCGGCTCGGTTTTCTGGGTAGCCGTTGCTACAACTGCAATCTCATGCCCTAACTGAATCTGTTCACGGACGATGTTGCGGATTACGTTGCCGGGACCGCCGGTATGCGGGTCAAGGCTCCAGGTTACGTGAAGGATCCGCATCCGTTACACCGTACGAAGTGAACAAGTAGCATGAATAAGCTTGTGCTGTTGTGAAGGCCAACTCATACTTGTAATTTGGCGCCCGTCATCAATTCACGATATAGCTCTACATACTGAGCAGCGATCGCTTCTGGTCGGAAACGTTTGACATTGTCAAACCCGTGTTGAATCAATTGCTCACGATAATCGGCGTCTTCGATGATGCGGAGAATTCCCTTCCGAATGTCGTCCACATCGAGCGGGTCGACCAAACATGCGGCGTTGCCGGCAACTTCCGGCATTGATAGTATATTGCTGGTTACAACCGGCCGTCCTATTGCATTGGCTTCCACAACAGGGAGGCCGAACCCTTCATATGTTGAGACAAAAACGAGCATATCGCAGTTCTGATACTCCTCGACAACCTGCGCGTCCGAGATGCCCGCCGCGGACGAGTACTCAAGGCCGCATTCCCGGAGTTTGCGGGTGTATTCATCGGAGAGACTGCCGATAATCCGTAGATGGCATGGAATGCCCTGCAGTGCCTTGGCGACACGGAGGAGATTTTTGTTTTGTCCGGTGCCTACCTGCAGGACGACCGGTTTTCGGACATTGAACTCAACCGGGTGTAGCTGGAAATCATCGGAGACAGGATCATGAACTACTCGGATTTTCTCCGGTGGACACCGGAGGTAACGAAGCAACTCTTGCTTTGTAGATTCCGAGATCACGGAAACGAGTGCTGACCGCCTCGCCGGCAGCCAATACCAGAGGAAGAGGAAAACCTTTTGGCGCAATCCCTTCAGACGCTCAAGCGTTACACAATCGTGAATGGTTAGCAGCGTTCTTTTCTTCCGCAAGAAATAGGCGAGATAGTGTACGTCACCCGTGATATGATTCACGTCTCCCTGACGGAAGATTGCCTCGATCGTATTCCAAATGCGGGGCCAGAATCCGCGGCTCTCGTAACGCGCCACCGCAACTTCGTATCGGAGGCCCGCAGGAAGAGCTTTCCGCACCGTCTCGAACACCCGTTCGATACTGGTGTTGTTCTTTTGCGGTTGGCGGTGGTAGTAGGTAACCTTCATGCGCAACCAGAACCAGTTCCAGCCTTTTCGCCTGTCATGTAGAGGTCGGAGCACAGAGACGGGACCAATCTCAAAGGATAATCCATGACAACCGTGGCGTAACGTATCATCCTCCTGGATGATCGGTAACCGGCCCAATTGCGCCCGACAAGTCTAACGTTCTTTAAGGCTAGATCTTCAGCGATGTACTTCAAGTCACTTGCATCAGGTTCTCTGACATGGCCCCTGAACACATCCGTTTCGTACCAATCTTCCAGACTGCTCCATTTTCCAATTCCCAGCGGAACCGTAATCCGTTTTCGCATGTTGACACAATTTGGCACGCCGAGAACGAATAGCCCTTGGGGAGCAAGCAAATCCATCGCTTGATGAAAGAGCCTCTTAGGTGAATGGTGCCAATGTTCCATGCTATCGAAGGATGTGATCACATCTAAGTCTCCTTCTACTCCGCGAAGTCCATCCCGTACCACATCGATCGAGACAACTCTGACGTTGTAGTGCTGATGTAGTTGAAGAATCGAATCTCCAAGCTCCAGGTTAATAGAGTCTCGAAAGTCATCAACCAGAACGACCTTTTTGAAACCTAGTGCTGCACATCCAATCGAAAACAATCCTATGCCGCCACCGATGTCACAGACCCGCAGTCCTGAAGGGTCTCTGTTCCCCACTGCAAGAACAATATTGAATGCAATCCGGGGAATATCTCTAATTTGACCTTCAATGAGATTTGCCGGATATTCCCTCGCTACTTGGGAAAGAACTTCCTTTATCCTTCTGATGCGCACCTTTCGCTGCTGGTCTGCTAATGCCATAAGTCCAGCATGACCTTGGGCGACCGGCGATGGTAGTAGGTTAACTTCACTTGGAATTCTTGTGCAACGCCGCACACGCAATTCATATCTCGGCAAGAAATGTGGCGAACGCAGCGCCTGCTTCTTGCCACGTATATTGCTCCGCCCGGGCACGTGCAGCCTGCCCCGTCTTGAACGTGGCTTGCCGATCGTCGGCTGCGGCGCGAAGTTGCGACACCAGGGCGTCAACATTTCGCTCAGGGATAATCCAGCCGTTGTGTCCGTGATCAATACATGCGGGTCCCCCTCCACATCGAGTTGTAATGACGGGGGTGCCACAACACATGGCCTCCTGGATTACGAGCCCGAAACCATCGCAAATGGTAGGAAAAGCAACCACATCGGCCGCCTGATACTCCGCGACCAGTTGCGTCTTCGGCAAGTGTGGCACGTGTTCAAAAAGGCCGCGATATAGTTCAAGAAATTGGGCAGTCAACTTCATCGGGCCGATCAGTCGCAATCGAGCATCCTTCAGACCTGCGTGTTTCCAGGCTTCGAGCAAGTAGGGGGTCCCCTTACGCAGATTATGATTGCCGACGGCGAGCACTGTAAACGGCCCGTCCGCGGCGGAGTCTTTGCAGGGAAAGACGTCTGTTGGAAAGCCATAGGGTGTGACACGGATCGGCAACTTGCCGTTGATCGCTTCAAGCGACTCTCGGGTGAACGGTGATGCAACGCTTACATGCGTTGCCAGTGCGAGTTCACGGTCCTTTCGGCGTTTTTTCCAGCGCGGCTCCACCGGCGGTCTGCTCCCGACGGCACCCGGCCAGCGAAGAGACTCCGCGCGCCGCACTCGCTCGACGGTTGTGTAGTGAGGTGTCGGCAAGTCATACACGCGCGGGAGCGATTTTCGCGCCGCCCGGCCAAACGTTCTCAACGCCGCGTCTTCGTATGCGTAAATTCCGTCAATCGACTTCGGCCACGGAAGTAACGCAACCATGGCATCATGAGCGGTAAACGTGCAATCGGGAGCCGACGGCAACCATGTGCTGATTTGCCGGCTAACTTGCCCAAGGGTACGGGCGCTGATTTCCACGGCTGCCAGGGAGTGCAATTGCGAGTGCTTCACTCCCCGCACCAATCGATTCGCCAGTTGCGGCATTAAACGACTTGTGCAGGATAGACCCTGCGCACACTTGGAACCCGGCACGGCCGCAACTCCAGTAAAAAAGGCGCCCAGTCGTCCCACCGCAGACAGGCCGGTTGCCACCATTTGGGCGTCGAATTTTGTCTGGGGGTGACTGACGAGGACGGATTTCATCGATGGAGCGGGCCGTAAACACATGGAAGGCACCGTCGTTCCGGCCGCCTAATTCTCTGTGGTGCCATACGGAAGAATGCCCGGCTGGAGCACGTCACGGTATAGAAACTGTTGTTCCAGGGCGATTGCACCGAGCGACACAGTCCCAATAATCCACGCGAAAGCGGCGCCCGTGTGCATAAACCAGCTATTCAGGAGGCCCATGACTGCAAATGCGGGCAACGATGCGGCGAGCAGGGCTCGAATGCGGGGATCCTTCGACGAACGAAACCCCACCCACATGATGCGCAAAATGGCAAACTTCCAAATCATTGCCCCCAGAAAACCGAGCCAACCGACTTCATAGCAGATTCTCCCCAGGCTCCCCTCGGGCGCACCTTGTCCCCAGTTTCTGGCCCCTGAGATTACATAGTTGCCACCTTGTTGCCCCGCACCGAGGCCCACGCCAAGCGGGTGTTGTAGCCCCGTTGTGATACCGCTGAGTAAATATGCGATCCTATACCGCACGCCCTGGCCACCCGTTTCCCCCGCCTCAAAGCGGGCCATCAGCCCTTTATGGATACCTTTGTCCTTGAGTTGCTCCGGGGGAAAGACAACAAAAACACCTATCAGCACTGCTAGCATTGCAGCCACACAAACGGTTTCTTTCACCCGGCGGAGCAGAAGCAGTGAGAAACCGACGATCACGACCGAGAAGAGCACAGGACCACGGGACATGGTGAGTGTGACGCAACCGACGCCCGCCAGTATCACGGCAACGGCAAACCCGCGGCGAAAAAGACTGGATGCCGTGAACAACATGCAGAGTCCCACCCATACCCCAACTACGCCGAAGAGAGCCATCCCCGTAATGTACGAAAAAGTACCGGTAACGCGAGCATGGCCGCCGATCGCAGCTATGTCCTTTCCTTCCGTTTCGTAACGGTTGAGGACATGGCCGATTGGCAGGTAGTACTGGACGTAGCCGAGCCAAGTTACGAAGATCATAAGAATGCCAATGACGACCAGTATCCGATCAATATCGCGCATCGAGCGAATCGTGCCGGCAGCGAAAAAGACACACATTGGAAACACGATGTACGAACGCAACGACAGCGCCATACCCACGGGGCTTATGCCGGCCGGATTAACTGCCGCATTAAAGAGCGTGGACGGCAGGATCAAGGCAACGGAAATAGCGAGCAAGTAGCTGGCAGCCCTCCTGTACCGGGGTAATGTCAGGTGCATGCCCGCCAATCCCGCGCACAAGATAACAACGTCCTTGGATATGTAGGCGAGGTACCGCGCGGGAGGCAATCCGGGGACAACCCACTTGCGGAAGGCGCCTTCCAATACCGTCAGCAGGAGGGCCAACAGAATCAGTTTGCCTCCCCACTCTGCCCGAACAGACTGATTCGCCGGCAATCCTAACCGTGTAATATCCGAAGTTGCTACATCATAGTACATATTGTGTGAGAGAGTTGCTTTATCGGATCATCTCTTGAGTATTTCGCGGTAAATCGCCAAGTAGTTATTGATGATTCGTTCAGGGGCAAAGAGTCGAGCCCGTTCAGGGCCGTGCTGCGCGAGCGACACCCGCAAATCCTCGTTCTCGGCCAGAAAAATCATTCGATCAGCCAGTTCTCTATGATCGCCGTTCTCAAATGTCAGTGAGCATCCCTCAGAAATCTCGGTCAGACCACCCTTCCGGGAGACGATCAACGGCTTTCCTGCCGCCATCGCTTCAACCGCGACAATCCCCATTGCCTCTTCACAAGCGGTGGGGACGACGACCACCCAAGCCTGGTTCACTGCTTGTGCCAACTTCTCATTCCGAACCGTGCCGTGAAACATCACCTTGCCGGACAGTCGAAAACGCAATGCTAACTGCTCCAGATTATCACGTTCCGGACCGTCGCCGTACACATCCAGGCCATATGATTTGCCCCGTTCATGACAAACGGATAATGCGCGTAGCAACACGTCCACACCCTTCTCTGTCACAAGTCGGCCAACGTAGGTGAACCGCCCCGGATATTTTGGCGTTGCCAACGGATTGAAGGAACCGACTCTCACTGGATTCCAAATCACACTTGACCGCACAGCCCAAATGTGCTGTGCGACCCACTTTGATGCACACACGTTCCGATTGGCCAGGTGTAGTGCAAGGCGGCCCAGCAACAAACGTGCCGCACGAGTGATAGTGCGGCGAGCCCCGTATTGCCGGTACGTCAGTGGCAGACACCGGTGCCAGCGATGGTTGCACAATCGGCCTTCGTGAAAACCGTTGCCGGTGAGACAACTCGCCTGATGTCCCGAGTGGGTCCATACAATCGGTTTGCGGTACAGGAGGGAGGGAAACAACAATTCCAGGCAAAATCCTCTGACGTGTACAATGTCCGCTTCGTGAACCAATTTGCGTTTCTCTGTAGACGAACTGCCGCGAATTACCGGATAAGGCCCTACTTCCGGGGCGCCGGACAAAGGCGTGTCTGTCAGAATTTGCACATCGATTCCCCGCGTATGCAGTATCTCGGCCAGTGTTTCTGATACCCGCTCAAAGCCACCTACGCTCGGATAAAACACTTTCGAATGGAGCAACACGCGCATGGGTCACGTTGTGCAGATCAATCGGCAATTGTATTCGCGAGAGCGCATGCCATTTCGTTCAATCGGCCGGCCGTCAGCTTCGAAGTGCTGATATCCAATCGCTTCCAAGGAATCGAGTACCGTTTCAGGATTCCTGCCGCGAGCGCGAATTATGCGACCATGGAGTTCAAGAAATAGAATAGGTCTCAGGCGGGACAGGACCGACTGCCCGCCGCGAATCACCTCCTCTTCGAATCCCTCGACGTCAATCTTGATGTGCGTCGGATCAAGGCCGCTCTCCTCAACAATGGTGTCTAAGCACTTCACGGGTACGTAGGTAACGTCCGACCGTTCGGTGCAAGGCGCAACGAAGTAGTCTGCCGACTGCGGCCCGGTAGTGAGCATCGGCAACTTGCCGTCCTTTTCCCCCACGGCGGCGTGGACTATTGTCACTCGCCTGGCAATGCGATTAATCTTCAAGTTTGCCCTCAACACTCCTAACGCTTTGCCGGAGGGTTCCGCAACCACGGCACGCGCTTCCGCACCGCCGAAATGGAGCGCCGCCAACGTAAAGAAACCATAGTGTGCACCGATGTCGAAGAATCGCATAGACCGGCAGCATCTCGCGATGAAGCCATCGAGTTCCTGTTTCTGTGCAGGATCATTCCTGAAGGGGCGAAACACGCGAAGGCAAACGGGATGACACTTAAAGGCCCAGTCCGACCTGACCTCAAAGTGAGGCCTGTAGCCAAAGTGATAGGTGAGGTAATTGTAGAGTTGAACGGCCGTTCGACGAGGATCACGAAGCTGATTGCGAACGGCCCTCGGGACGAGACGGCGGAGAACCCCTTCTGCCTTCATAGCGGCGCGTTGCTCGCTCCAGACAATGAGTGGCGACGTTGGTCCTTGCTCTGCCGACGGTCAAAATACCGTATTGCTTTAGCGGCAATCTGTGGCCACGCAAATTTCGCGCTGGCAAGCTCCTGCAATTCGCTGCCCCATTTTGCCAATGTCGCCGGTGAAATGCTCTCTGCCTCGAACTGTTCCGGTGAAATGCAGCCTTGCAGCGTCTCAAGCCCGTATCCCGGGTCGCCCTCACCATCGACTAACACGGGCAAGCCGTTGGCAACCATCGCGTGAAATGCACCACTCTTGCAGATGATGTGCCTGGGCGTTTGAACAAGTCCCAAGTTGCAGTAGGACAAGATCCTGGCAACTTCCGTATCCTTACGGTATCCAAGAATCTCCAGGCGACCGGCCAGAGGTCCCGACGATTGTCGAGAAGCAAGCGCCGCAGGCGGGGTTGCACCATTTCCCCCAATGCAAATTACTCGGTGGAGCTTCCCTGCCCGAACGGCCGACTCAAGACACTTGCCAAACAGATTCAGTACCCTTAACTGCGTAGCCCAAGAGCCGAACGCCACGGCAATTATCTTGTCGGCGTCATGCCCATGCTGAGATCGTTCGACAACCCGCTCCGATGGTGACAAGTCTGCAACGGGTATGTTGGTTCCGATTGGCAATAGGATAACATCATCGGAGTGCAATCCGTAGACATCGGTTACGATTCTCTGCCAAGACGGAGTTGATGTGAAGACAAGTTCAGCTTGACGGCAGATGGTGCCCACAGTGAATTTTTGCCAAGGCGAGAGCACTAGTCCCTTCCAACCCAAGTGATGTGGTGCGCAGTGGGTCTCATGCACGTAGACGGCCTGAAACACATTGGGGTGTGAGCGGCGCAACGCCTTCAATCCCTGCCAGAGTCGATAGGGCGCGCCCCAACGCGAGTAGCCGTAGCCGGAAAGTTGTGTCCAAAGCCAATTGGGTTGTTGACGCTCGACGCAAGCCCGCAAGTTGGCAACCGACCCATTCCACTGGTCGACGGATCCCGGCGGTAACGCCCCTCCGGGTTGCAACGGCTTCAGATGAATGAACCCGACTTCGATTTCCTTGTCTACCATCGCTTCGGCCAAGAATCGGGTATGATCGGCGACACCGCATATGGTGGGGGGAAGCCGAGGAGCTAGAAAAGTGATTCGCATGTTTCGGTCAGATGCCGCAGTTCTTCCATCGATATCCGCTTAGCGTCCGAGTGACGTCGGCCTCGCGCGGCGGTTAAAACGGACAGGCCTTAAGCAACTGCTCACGGTCCACGAACTCAGGAGACAGTGAGCATTGATCCACAATCTGCTCAACATTTTGTTCTGGCGAGACTACGCATGGCGACTCGACATCTCTGCCCTGCGACAAAAAATAGTCGTGATATTTGAACCATTCACGATTTCGGTTACCGGCGGGCCAAACCCAGACCCAAGGAATTCGATACGCGTCCGCAAGGATGATGCCGTGAAGCGAACTTGACGCGATGAATCGACAGGCAAGCAACTCGTTAACAAACGTTTTCGGCCGCTGCCTTACGGCGATTTGTTTCGTGCCCTCGTCGGCGATCAAAGAGGTGAACGCGATACTCGACTCATGACTAAAATGCCGGACGAGGCCCAGCTTCGATGTCAGGTCGATGCATGGTCGATAGAACATCGGCATGAGCAATCCCGGATCACCGAACACCTCCGGACAATCAACGCCTCTCTGCCGCAAGACGGAAGCTGTCAGCGGCCCGCGCACCGCTAGGACTCGGATGGCCTTGACCCAGTCGCCCTCTCTGCCGTCGTCCCCCCAGCCCTGGCAACCCAGTTTGCCATCGCGATTATCCAGCCCGCTTCCCCAGACTATCGTATTCTCGTCCGCGAACCGGAGTATGCTGCCGACCGCCATCACGTTCTTCAATCGGTATGAGTTGCGATACCCCACATTCGGGGGTGGCTGGCGCCCGGCGATGGCGCGATAGAGAAACGGAGTCAACAGGTCGCCTGCATTCAACATGCCGGAGTAGGAGAGGTAAATCGTTTCGCGTTTCAGCGCGCGGTCTCGAAGCACGGCGCAGGCAAGCCGGGTTTGGTTGTAGACGCGGCGAACCTTACTTGAGGTGAACAAGCAGCGCATCAAACGCATGTCCCCGAACCGCGAGACCCCGCACAGGTCTCGCGCGGACGCAGAAGTTGAGTCTCGTTCTCAATACGGGTACGTTTTCCCATTTGTTGCGAGCGACTTCTTGTTAATTTTCCTCGTCGCCAAGCGGCCGGCCTTAGTCGCTCGCTCGATAGACCTCCGCTGGCGTGCGGTACCCATATCTTGTTTCCTCAGGCACAGCCATGAAATTCGTAGCCGGACTGTCAAGAAACTTAGTAAGATCAGATAAATGAACTGGTTTATCCTGAATCCACGGTAGGTGCGCTATTCTATAGTCGTGTGATATAAAGAGGTCAAACACCTTACGACGGCCCTCTCCACGCCAACTCTCGAAAATAACCATAGGTCGATTCCTCTGAAGGGTGTTCCGAGCACCTTGCAGAATCTGATACTCGTTGCCCTCAGTATCTATCTTTATGAGAATACGACGGTTGCCAAACTCTGCCAAATAGTCATCAACTATTTTCTGCTCGACTCTTTGAATAGTCAGTTTGTGTTCGACTTCGAGTTTTCGTTTAACGCTAGCGTCGGTTGAGCCGAGCCATGTATCGCCGTCTGGATACCAAAGCTCTACATAACTGTTGCAGTGTCCCAGTGCTACGCCTTCTATTCGAGGTTCCACGCCGTTCAATGCACAGATTTCCTGGAAGTACTCATGACATGAGATGTTGGGTTCGAAAGTTATCGCGTCGATTTTGTGAACAAGAAACAATAAGGAATGAGTACCATAATTAGCACCGATGTCGACAAAGAGTTCAGGTGGCTTGGGAGAACTAATCAATGAAGCATAACTTTCTTTTACCTCAATGTCATGACCCACTATGGATACTGCGCTATCCCAATCGAGCCAGAACCACTCTCGCCTCAAGGGTAGTTGAATTTGCTGCCCAAGAAATTCCACGCTCCAGAATCCTGGGGTAACCCGTTGATGCTCACGCCGGAATATTCTTGCAAATCGTCTATGAAATGATACTCTTTGAGAAGAGGTTAGCCTCGCGTACATCGCGTTTAACCATTTTCTCAACAGAGAATTAGCGGCAAGAACTCTAACAATGTTCTGCAAGAGTTTACGGGTGCGAGACCGAAGACGTCTAGCACCACCGCGAAGAAAACTGAACTTGTTCAGTAGTACCTCCTTTACCATCATAATTCTACCGCCATCGGACAAGCTGTTTGACCTGATTCGGCGAGATTCGAGGCTGTGTTTCGCGCTCGTCGGAGTATTGCGTGTACCAGCCAAGCGTTGCGCAAGAAGCCGCTACGGCGATCGAATGCCGATGGAGAACCAGCACCCTGAGTTGATCCCCGAGCACATCGTGAAATACCGGCACAATCGCGCTCATTGTGAAGCCGAAATCAACCACGGGCCCCTTCTCGGCCTGGCTCTGCCACAACTGAAGCAGGTTCTTGATGATCGGCTGCGACAAAATCTCCGCCTTCGTCTGGTGGTCGTAGGCGCGGTGAAAAACGGCGGGTTTCGTGATCTTGCCATGCAGTAACTCGTGCATTATCGTCTGGCATGTAGGGAATGTCTTTGTAAACGTTCTGGTAAGAAACGCTGTCCCGGTACGTCCAGGCAATACGGTCAGAGTAACCGGATATGATGGCATTATAACATCTCTTTGTGCCACCGTCATTGCGGATAGCCGACTTGGTGGACGTGGTGTACGTCTCGCACGATTTTTCGGTACACCCGCCATGGGCAAAGGCGCAGTATCTGCCGTCTCAGGTAGTCAAGACGATTGGTGGTCGTGGGGCCGAGTAGATGGTGCGCCCTGCGGCCCAGCCAGGTTCGATAGGCTATTGAGAGGCCGCCGCTGGGGTGCATTTCGCGGGCCGCCTGGAAATTGTGAAGGGCCTTCTCCCGCGCACCGTGGCGAAAGTAGAGCCTCGCATCCTTGGCCATACGGCCGGCGAACGCCTCGCGACGCCCGGATGTCAGTTGCCCTTTCTGCTCCAGATCCCGGTAGGCATCCCATAGAATCCCTTCTCGCTGATCAAGGTGCTTCACAATGCCACCGCCAAGCCCACCCATGCGTCTGCGGACCGTAAACAGGTTTTCAGGAAACATAACAAAGGGAATACCATTACAGGCGAGCCGCAAGTGGAGATCCCATTCCTCAGTATAAGGAAGATGTTCCTGGAAACCACCCACAGCGTTCAGTTGTTCTTTCCAATGCAAAGGGGCGAGAGTTGCGAAGTTGTTCGAAAGTGCGATAACGACGGGATCTTCTCCTGTAGAAATTGGTCTTAACCGTTTTCGCTCGCCCCATGTCTGCAAGATGTCATAGTAGCAAAACGTGATCGCCGGACGATGTAGAATGGCAGCATCGACCTGTCGCTCCAATTTGCGAAGGGAAAGCACATCATCCGCATCCAGGAACTGGATAAGTTCGCCGCGGGCCAATTCGATGCCGCGGTTCCTTGCGGCACATGCCCCGCGATTCGGGCCGGTCTCCCAGCGGATCGCGCCGCCAAACGAGCGAATTACCTCCAGGCTGCCGTCGGTCGAGCCGTCGTCGATGACGATCACCTCGAAATTCGGATACGTCTGATCGAGCGCACTTTGGATCGCCTCGGCGACGTACTCCTCGCCGTTGTAGCAGGGGATGATGATACTAACGAGTGGAGTAGTCGCAATTCTCATGTAAGTGGTGCTTTCATGCGGTCACACTGCTTATTACAATTGGATATACCGAACATTTGCTGTAGAGGGGCGATCTTTTGCTGAATGACAAATGGGATTCTGTTATACCCTGCTTGCGGAAAATGTGCCCTTCGTAGGTCAAATGCATGGAGCCCTTCGTAGGTCAAATGCATGGAACTGTCCCCCACGATCGTCAACGTGGCGTGCGACGGTGAGTCTTGCTACCGATCCAAGCCCATCGCACGCTGTATACCAAGCATTTCCAAAGAACATGCAGCGTTGTGGCGATACGGCAACTCAAGACAGGGCCGACCACGCGGCTCAAGGTTTGGTATTGACGGCTGAATCGCCCGGAAATACCTCCACCCATGTGCATGTCACGGGCAAACTGAAAATGCTTGCGTGCTTCAGCCGTTTTCCCGAGACGCAGGTAGCGTTTAGCCGTGCGAAACATCGCTTTGGCAAATGCCTCGGCTCGTTCTTGTGTAAGCTTGCCATCTTCCTGCAATTGAGTGTATGCTGGCCAATAAATCGTCGCGTACTGGTCACATAATCGAAGTTTATTGCTTGATACGCTGTTCGACACTTTGCGAACGCGGTAGAGGACTTCTGGCATGTGAGCGAATGTTGCACCTGCACATGCAAGTCTCAAGTACAGATCATGGTCTTCACTGCACGGTAGTTCGCGACGAAAACCACCCACCGAGTTGAAGAGTTCTTTCGAGAGGATTGGCGATGGTGTATGGACTTCCTTAAACAGGGTTTGCACAACTTGATCGGCTCCGTCGAACGCTCCCGAGCACCGCGTCGTTTGCTGCGGCTTGTCCATCGGTCCGACTTCCCAGTCACATACGACAATATCTGCAACGTTTTCAATAACAAGGGGTATCTGGTGGACGACCTTTCGCGGATAGAGGAGATCATCTGCGTCAAGAAACTGGATGAAGTCACCGCGGGAAATTTCGACACCGCGATTACGTGCCGCCGCCGGCCCACAGTTTGGCCCGGTTTTCCACCGTACTGCCTCACCGAACGAGCGGATTACGTTTAGGCTGCCATCGGTTGAGCCGTCATCGATGACAATCACCTCCACCTTGGAGTATGTCTGGTCGAGCGAGCTTTGGATCGCCTCGGCGATGTACTCCTCGGCGTTGTAACAAGGAATGACAATGCTAACGAGCGGTAATGACATAGCCTTCGGACTATTTGTGCTCTTGCCTGGATGTATTGTCGTCACATGTCCGGTTGCGCCGTGTATTCGTCAGCCGCATCTCGGGTGATTTCTGAAAACCTGCTCCGGCGATTGCCGAATTTCATCAGTTTTCCATCCCACTCCGGTTCAACTGGCGGCCGAATCTCCGATGCGACAGTCGTTCTGCCACGTGTCATAGGGGACAATATGCGAAGACAGCACGTCGCGATCCGATAGATCGTCTCAAGCACTAAGGCGAGGAGCGACAAGAGTGGGCGGAACCGGCTCCGCCGCAAGCTCTCTGCATACCAGATTGTTTTTGCCAGAGAGCGGCCGCCGGGAAGCTCGTTTATTCCCAAAATATGCCCGACTGATGTCGCAAGAGGGTCGAGACCATGTGGTACTATACCCCCCCATCTCTTGTGGCGCAATAGCACGCGGAGCATATCACGTTGGCATTCCGCTTTAATCAATGCACCCGAATGAGGATATCGGGTATGATGATAAAGCTTGATATTCAAGTACTGGAAATTGGCGCCGGAGGCCATCAGTCGTGCGAGGTACTCCGTATCAACAGCTCGAAATGTAGCATCAAATAATCCGACGAGACTGAGACTCTTGCGAGCCAGAATAAGCCCGAGACCACAGCTGATCCGATATAGGACATCCTCAAGCGCGCCGTTAGAACAACAAGATTGGGAAGCACTGAAATAACGTGCGACTCGGTCGTTGTTTTTTCCAGAATGCGCTTCGTACATTTCTCCCCCGCACATCACGGCATCCAATTCGGGATGCTCCTCCATCACGGCGATTGCCCGGTGCATCGCCTCCGGATAGAAGTAGTCGTCGTCGGTGATCAGCTTGATGTAGCGGCCGCTGGATGCGAGGATTCCCTTGTTGAGACCGTGGGCCTCGCCGCAGTCGGGCTCCGATTGGAACAGGGTCACGATGTCCCGGTGTTTCTCGATCACCTCGGCCGTGTTGTCGGTCGAGGCGCCGTCGATGACGATCAGCTCGTCCTCCGCCGTGATATACTCCCGGACGTTCTCCAGGGCCTTGTCGAGGAACTCGGCCCGGTTGCGGGTCGTGAGGATGTAACTGACTCTTACCATCTCGCGTTTCGTTGTCCTATGGGTTATTGCCTCATACGTTGGAATGCGGATTGTGAACGTCGACGACCGCCATGGTCCTGACCAACTCGTCGATCCCCTCTTCGAGCGGGATCGTGGTCCGGTAGCCCAGCTTGTTGAACTTCTCATACGAAACGGTGTAGTTCCGCTTGTCGACGTCCTCGCCCACGTCGGCGTAGTGGAGATAGTAGTCGACTTTCGCTTTGATCATTTCGCAGACTTCCGCTTTGCTGTAATTCATCGTTTCCGAGCCGACGTTGTAGACTTCCCCCTCCATGCGGTCCGCGTTCTCGATGGCAAAGAGAAACGAGCGGGCCATGTCGTGGACGTGAATGAAGGTCCGCATGAAGTGCGACTCGTAAACGACCAGGTAACTCTCCGTTACGGCCTTGTACACGAAGTCGTTCACCAGAAGGTCCAGCCGCAGCCGCGGAGAAACGCCGAACGCCGTCGCAAACCGGTACGCGATCGTGCGGTTGTTCTCCCGGAGGTAGAGTTCGGCCGCGGTCTTCGTTTTGCCGTAGAGGCTCAACGGGTTCAGCGGCGTCTCCTCGGTACAGATCTCCTGTTCCAACGCGCCGTAATTGCTGCCGGTCGATCCCAACAGGACCAGGCGGTCCTTGCCCGCCGCCCGGCCGACGACCTTCGTTCCCTCGACGTTGACGGTCTGGGCAAGGTCGGGATACCTGCGGCAGGCGGGGAACCCCACAATCGCCGCCAGGTGGATCACGGCGTCGCACCCCTCGACCGCCTTCTCGACCGTCTCCGGATCACGGATATCGCCCTTGATAAACTCGAAGTTTCGGTTGCGGAAGTGCGGCAACAGCGAGGTGCCGCCATACATGAGAATATCCAGCACCCGGACCCGATAACCCTTCTCAAGGAGCAAGGGCGTCAGCACGGACCCGATATAGCCGGCGCCGCCGGTAATGAGTATCTTCATCGTGTGTCTTTCCCGCGAGTCAGAGATGTTTCTGGTAGTAACGGATCGTGTTCCGGATGCCGGTGTCGAGTGGTGTAAACTCAAATGCCGGAAAACGTTCGCGAAACCGCCGGTCGTCCAGCACTTTGACCGGGGCCCCGTCCGCGTAGTCCGTGTTGAACCTGAACTCGACGTCGTAGCCGAGCACCTCGGCGCCGATCCGGGTAATCTCGGCGATCGAATAACCTTTGTTCCGGCCGATGTTCACCGGATAGGTCTGCTCGTCCATGCGGATCGAGTCGACGAGCACCCGGGCAACATCCTCGATATAGCACCATTCCCGAACCGGTTTGCCGGTCCCCCAGATTTCAAACGTCTTGTCGCTGGCTCGCTGCGCCCGGATCATGCGGATAAGGATTCCGTTGAGCGCATGCACCCGGTCGGGATCCGTATAGTCGCCGGGGCCGTAGCCGTTGGCCGTAAGCCAGTTGACGCTTTTGATACCGAGTTGCTTTCGGTAGCACTCCGCAACGACATAGATCATCCGGCGGGGCATGGCGTAGGGAAGCACCGAGTCATGTACCGGTCCCTGCCGCCAGTCGGGCTCCGAATGGATGTCGGCATTGCCGGGATACGAGCAATTCGAGATTGGGTTGACGATCGTTGCACCCGGGCACGCCTCACGTACACCGCGGTAGAGATTCAGGATGATCTCCATGTTATCATGGACCACCTCGGCCGCACAACGTGTGACATAGTGAACGCCCCCGACGTGTGCGGCGCAATTGATCACGGCATCCGGCTTCTCGGCTTCGAGTCTTTCCACAAAGCCGTTAAGATCGGCCAAATCGCAGCCTTCGTGCCGCGACAGCGAGACGGCGTCATACCCCGCCTCCACGGCCAGGCGCATCACGTGCCTGCCGAGGAATCCGGTGCCGCCGAGAATTATTACCTTTGCCATGTCGAGTTGTCTTTCACGCAGCTATCTCGGGGGCTGTTTCGGCGAAATGCAATAGGCCTCGAACTCAATGACGTGAAACCGAGGAATAGGAGCACTATTATATAAACCGAACAGCTTGATTGCCTTTACCGATCGCACGGGAAACTGAACCTGTTGCCAACTCCGCCATTGGCCTTTGCTGCGATCCGCAAGCGGAATGAAATTCTTGCCGTCCGGCGAGGTTGCAATAGCATAGCGGTAGAATCGGTTGTCGCCATCCCAAAGCTTCAAGCGAATCTCCCGAAGTTGGTACACTTTGTTCAGTATGATTGTCCATTCACAAGGGTAATCACCGTATGCGAATCCTTCGCGATCAGAGATAGTTCTTGTGTCACCATCGAGCAATACTGGTGCGCGCTTATCGACGCCGGTAACCGCAGTCCCGTTACGGGCCAATGCCACATTACCCGGTTGGACGACACCGCGCAGTTTTGGCTCGGAGGGTTTTGCGGCTGCTGTCAACTCTTCCAACCGTTTCTCGATTCTTACCTTGTCGAGGCCTTTCAGTTTCGGCAAGGCCTGTTTGTACCAGAATACTGCCCGCGACTGAATTTCCGGTTTTGCCAGGCTTTCTTCCGTTTCGGCGCGGTCCCACCAACCGTCGGCCAGTTTTGTCCGATCGTTGGGATCTGCAGGATGGTCCATTTCCTGCCGGGCCAGATCGGCCAGTTTTGGATCCCGGCCTTTGGCAAGATAGGGAATCCCTTTCTTCCAATCGGACTTGGTGAAACAATACCACCTGCCCGCCGCCAGGTTCGACTCCGGATCGTCTGGCGTATCCTTCAGCACGTCGAGGGCCTTCTTGGCCGAGGTGAATTGCAGCTTCAGCCGATCCAGCTTGCGGTCACGCATCTTCAGTTCGCGCTCGAGCTGCGTATTCTTTGCCTTTTTGGCGGCTGAAATCGCCAGTTTCGTGAAATGCCCTGCCACGTCGAAGTCGTCTCGGTCCGTGGCCGATTCGGCGAGTCGCAGCGCGGCATCGACGACCTCTTGACCCGTTTCCGTGCCCCGCGGTCCCGCCCGCATCGAATCGACTACCCTTGTGAGCAGATGGGCCTTCACGGCCAGCGGGTCAACACTATAAAGCCGCTGCATCCGGTCGACGATGTCAAACGTATTGGTCAGCTCGCCCGCCCCGGCAGACGTCTCACAGGCCATTCGCATCAGAACAAACCGGTCGGTCGGGACATCGTCGGTTGCCAGGGCCTGCTTGTACAGCTTCGCGGCCAACGCCAGCTTTCCATCCGGCGTCTTGGCGCCGTCGAATTCCTTCTCGAAGATGTCTCGGATCTTCTGCTCCACTTTCTTCTGGTCAGTGCGGTCGGGGACGGGCAGTTTCCTCTTGCCCGGCGGGGATTTCGGCTGCGGCGGCTCGGGCGATGGGGCCTTGGGACCGGGCCCGGACGGTCCGGGGGCAACAGGCTTGGTTTCATCCGTTGCACCGAGCAAATCGCCCAGCAAAGGCGCCGGCTTGTTATCCTTGGGTGGTGTGGTTTCCACGTTGCCGGGTTCGACCGGCTCGTCCTTTGAGTCAGGTTGTTCCGGTGAAGCGGCTCGCGGCTGCGGCGGTGTTGGCTTCGGGGCCGGCACGTTTGGCTCCACCGGTTTGGGCCCTTCGGGTTTCGGTTCCGCCGGAAGAGCGGCATTGTTTTGGCGGTCATCGGACCGGGCCTGCGGCGGTTCCGTCACACTGGTTTGTTCCGCAACATTCTCGTCGTTCGTGCTGCTATCCCGGCTGAAAAGGAAGGCCAAACCGGCGGCGATCAACACGACAACCGCACCGATAGCCACGGGGAGCAGCCACGGCCTTCCCTTACTGGCATGGCCCGACAGACGCGAGGCGACCGACGTGGAATCTATATGGGGAATCTCCGGTCCTGCGGTGACGGCGGTCCCAGACGAACGCCTGGGCCCGGCTTTGGGCGGAGGGGGGACGGCCGTTTTCTTTTCTGTCTCCAACCGTTGTCGCAGGGCCTCGTCGTATTTGGCCTTTTTCTTCGAGTTCAGCAGGCAGACCTTCGCCTTGGCGATCTCGTTGAGGATTTTTTGCGACTCCTTCGAGTATTTCCCGCTTTGAAAATTCTTGATCTGGGCCATTCGGCCGTCGACGGCAATGGCGATTACGTCCGGGTCCGGTTCGAACGGTTCAATCCCCAACAGCCGGTAATGGTGCGGCGGCTGATCCTGGGGTGGAATTCCCAGCCACTTGCGATAAGGATCAAAGGAACTCGGCATTACCTTGTTACTCCTACCCCCTACTTGGCGAACGTGCGGTTATTCGGTCCCTTCGATGAAGTCCTCGCGCCGCGACAGCGAGAGAGCGTCATACCCCGCCTCCACGGCCAGGCGCATCACATGCCTGCCGAGGAATCCGGTGCCGCCGAGAACTATTACAGTGGGCATGTTAGTCCAGCAAAAGCTTGATTGGATACCCGAGTTTTCCGGCAAATTCTAGCATATTTGCATGGGAACGGGTTTTGATTGGTCGCGCAGGGCTACCCACATAAACAGTCCACGGTCGTGTACTGTTTTTCAGCACAGCACCTGCCCCAATCACACTGCCTTGTGCGATGGTTACACCCGGGAATACCACGACATTCGTACCAACGTTGGCTAAATCCTCAATGATAACCGGCTCGCAAATCGATTTGTCGCGATACTGTCGTGGCATGACTGGCCCCGTACCAATGAGCCCTTCGCCGAGAAACGCATCGGTCCGGCAAATGATGCGGCATCCCGCAGCCAAGTTGGTGAAGTGCCCCATTTTCAGTAGTCCATCTTCACCACCGATTACCGAAACGTGCGGCCCAATGTGTACATAATCACCAATCTCAAGCCGCGTTGTACAGTAGAAGTAGCTGTCAATTGCGACGTGGCTACCTAGTATTATCTTTTCGGGTAGCCGAATAGACACTTGATCGGCAATTACGACGTCCTCTCCGGTGATCATGACCTTTCTCTTTGCGCAAACCGAACAATCACCATCCCGACTTTACAGCCCCAACCACACTTTCGATATCTTCCGTTGTCAACCCCGGGTGCAGCGGCAGTGCTATTTGACGTTGCTCGAACGTTGCTTGCCCCGGCAGGTCTCCGCGCCGGCCGCCGAAGACGCTGAAACGGTCGATCCGCCGGTGGACGACCGACGTGGGGATACCCCGGTCCTTTAATTTGCGGATGAAGTCTTCGCGGCGCTCGACCAGCAGTGTGAAGAGCCAGTAGGCGTGCGTGCGGTCGGCGTCCGGGCGCAGTAGCGTAACCCCGGGCGCGTCCGCAAGCTGTTCCCGGTAGTGCCGGCCGATCTCCTGACGCCGGGCCAACATCTCGGGAAATGCCTCAAGGTTTCCCAGGCCGACCGCGGCGGCCAGGTCGTTCATGTGATACTTGAAGCCGACCGAATCGACGTCGAACTCCCGCTCGCCCAGGATCGACGGCCTTGCGGCCTCGCGGTCGATGCCGAACCAGCGCCGCCGCCGGGCCTCGTCGTAGTCCTCCTCGTCGCGACAACAAAGGGCCCCGCCGTCGCCGGTCGTCAGGTGCTTGATTGCCTGGAAGGAGAAGCAGGTGAACCGCGAGACGGCGCCGATCGGTTTCCCGTGGTAGGTTGCCCCCAGGGCATGGGCGGCGTCCTCGATCACCGCCAGGCCGTGCCGGTCGGCGATCGCATTGATTTCGTCCATGTCGCAGGGATAGCCGGCCCAGTGGACGGGCATGATCGCTCTGGTGCGCCGGGTAATCTTCTCTTCGATTGAGGCGGGCGAGATGTTGCCGGTTTCGGGATCGATGTCGGCGAAGACGGGCGTCGCCTGCTGCACGAGGATTGCCATACCGGTGGCCAGAAAAGTCTGAGGCGGCAGAATCACCTCGTCCCCCGGCCCCACCCCTGCCACGGCCAGGGCGAGGTGCAACGCCGCCGTGCCGCTGTTGACCGCCACCGGACGGGTCAAGCCCAACTCGGCGGACAAGGCAGTCTCGAACTGCTTGACCCGGGTTCCCTCACTGACGAACGACGACCGAAGTGTTTCCGCGGCGAGTTCCATTGCACGTAGGCCGATGTGGGTGTTGAAAAAATCCATCTACGCGGCGCCGTTCTCGATGATGTTGCTGCGGATCGACGGATCGATTTGCTCGTAGTCAAACCACCCGCTGAGGTCACGATCGACCAGTTCCTCCAGTTCGTGGACGTCCCCCTCGTAGATCTCCATCAACCTCTCGAATACTTCGGGTTTGACAAGGCTGACTTCCCGGCCCTTCCATTTCTTGAAATCGGTGCGATTGAAACGCCTGTCCATCCCGGCGAACGGAGGCCAATAGCGTGACAACCCTCGCAACAGAACCGAAAGCCAGAATCGCTTGGGTACCACGGCAGGATTCACTCGCTGCTCGACAATCGGAGGGGTAATGCTCTCGTCAATTTCGAGAAAACGACATATTTGCGAGAAAACGCTTGTCGAGTCCTGTTTCAAGTCCTCGTAGAACTTCACCAGGATTTGCTCGCGAGGGAAACAGGCTGCGTAACGTTTGTAGTACTTCGCGTAGAACCCTAAAGGGACGGCAAGGTGATGATCCAAGTAGCTGAACAGACCATATCCACAACCATTGATCACGTTCGGGTGCATTTTGAGGTGGTATGCAGCCAGGGAGTGAAGCACCTCTACCGGATGTCGCAGGAGATAGATAATCTTGACATCCGGAACCGCCTCTCGAATCAGACCGGGGGTCTGCTCCTGGTAATAGTAGCGGGGCGACAGTTCTCCCCAAGTCTTGATGCCGCTCTCTTCCGGGAAGTCAAACTGGGATCGATACCAGTCGAGCCCTTTTGCCCACCTGCTTCGAAAATCGTCTCGAATGAAGAAGCAGATCTCCTTAGTGGAAGGCACAAATGCTTCCGGATGCGCCTTGAGGCCCTCGCCCAGCCAGGTTGTGCCGGAGCGCGGGGCCCCAATGCAAAGAAACGTGGGTAGTCGCCCTTTAGACATAAATCGTCGGATATTTACTTGCGCCCGTTGTGTTGCCTGTCAGCGGGGTGGTCCAAAATGCCACTGATGATCGCACACGAAATACCCTGCCTTGGTTGTCAGGTGCATTCCGGACCCGTAGACATCCCTCCCTTGGATCTCCAGCACCGCTGCGTTTTCCACGTCGTGAACAAAGGCCGTGTTGGCGAGGGTGATTCCCACGTCCACGAAATAGGTGCCCGCCGTGAAAGGGAATTGTGGGAGTATGCAATCGATGTGTCCCTGACACGGTTGCAGCGGCGGAACATGGTAGCCCGAGATCGGGTCCGTCGAAACGCGAAACAGCTCGTTTCGATCTTCCGAAAAGATCCGCAGCCGAAAGCCCGGGTTCGGTATCAGCTCGTCAACAGCAAAGTGAAGGCGGAAACAAACATAGTCGCCGGTAGTTACCGCAGAAAGCGATTCGCTTCGTTCATTAAGGAGTTCAAGGTCTGTGATACGCTGGGCCGAGCCCGTCTCGAAGTTTTGCCGAATCACCTGAATCGGTTTATCCTTTTCGCGACCGGCAAGCGATCTCCGAGTATGCTCGGCAACGCCTTCTCTGGTTGGCCCTTCAAACCCGATGTTGCCCTCCTCAAGCACAATAACGCGTGAGCAAAGCGCCTCGATCGCACCCATGTTATGGCTCACGAAGAGCACCGTGCGGCCGTGGCCGGCTACGTCGCGCATTTTTCCCAGGCACTTCTGCTGGAACCCGATATCGCCGACCGCCAGGACTTCGTCGACCAACAGGATTTCCGGGTCGAGGTGGGCGGCCACGGCAAAGGCGAGCCGGACCCGCATCCCCGTCGAGTAGCGCTTCACCGGGGTGTCGAGAAACCTTTCGACGCCGGAGAAATCGACGATCTCGTCGAACCTGCGTTTTACCGTCGCGCGGGACATGCCCAATACCGCGCCGTTGAGGAAAACGTTCTCGCGGCCGGTCAATTCGGGATGGAAACCGGTGCCGACCTCCAACAGGCTGCCGACGTGGCCGCGAACTTCGGCCCGGCCGGTGGTCGGTTCGGTGATTCTCGTGAGGATCTTCAAGAGCGTGGTCTTGCCGGCGCCGTTGGGGCCGATGATGCCGATAACCTCGCCCGGCTCGACATCGAACGAGACGTCTTTGAGGGCCCAAATCTTCTCCGCATCCCGGCTCGTGCCGGACAGGTGACGAAACCTCCTTAGCGGCGCGGCGGCGGCGTCCATGATCGTCTCGCGGAAAGTCCTGTATCCCTGTTCGCGCAGGCCAAGCTGGTACTGCTTGCCGAGGTTTTCTACACGTACGGCAGGGTGTGTCATTTCCTATACAATATCAGCAAAACGGCGTTCAATCCGGCGGAAGTAGAAGGCACCGATGAGGAAAAGCACAACGGCAACGGAAAACGACACGCCCATTTGGCCCCACTGAAACGGTTCGTGCTCATCGCCCAGCATGGCCGACCGGAAGCCGCTGATGATACCGGCCATCGGGTTGATGGCGTAGACCAATCGCCACCTTTCCGGGACCACGTTAGAGGGATAGGCCACCGGGCTGGCAAACATCCAGATCTGGACCATGAAAGGAATCATATAGCGGAAGTCGCGATAGGCCACGGCCAGGGCCGACAGGATCGTACCGGCGCCCAGGGCCGTGAATATCGTGCCGAGAACCAACACGGGGACCATCAGTAGGTTGAGCGTCGGCGGCACCTCGTACCAGACCATCAGCCCCAACATGACCGCGAACGAAACGGCAAAATCGACCAGCAGGCTGCCTACGGAGGCACAGGGAATGATCAATCTCGGAAAATAGACCTTGCTCAACAGGTTGGCCTCGGTGATCAGGCTCTGACCGCTTTGGGAGACGGCCTGTCCGAAGAAATTCCAAGGGATCAACGCGGCGAAAACGAATATCGGGTAGGCCGCGGTGGTGAATTGATCAAGCTTGCCGAGCTTGCCGAAGAATATCGTGAAGACGACCATGGCCATTACGGGCTGGATAACCGCCCAGGCAAGGCCGAGGACCGTCTGCTTGTAGCGGACCTTGATGTCGCGCCATGTCAGGAAGAAGAGCAACTCGCGGTATCGCCACAGCTCGCCGAGATTGACCAGGCGCCAGCCCGGCGTGGGCTCGATTACCATAAGCGGAGGCTCGGCAGCCGCGGACCGCGGCGACCCGTTTTCGACAGCGGTGTCGGTATTCCCGCCTGCGACAGGCCCCACCGTCCGGGCGGCAATGTCAAGGTTGTCTTGTTCGTGCATGGAAGGTTACAGGCAGCAGACCGCGGATCAGGGGGACCCGCTGCGCGGTCGGCGCACACTCCGTTCTCGTGGGTGACAGAGCACCTTCTGCAGACGATCTCGATTTATGAATTCCATGAACCGTTGTTGTGAGTGTGCGTCCTTGCGCTTCAACAAACTGGCGCTTCAACAAACTGGAGGGCTGCCGGGACCCAAGTCGGTCCCGACCAGTGTCCCAGGTTGTGCTACTCAGTCTCTCCACAGAAAATGTCCACCCTGCCAAGAAGGTTTGCTCCCCCTAAAAAAGGGGGGGGTACCCGCATCACTCGCTCGGACAGGATGGGGTAAACATTGCTACCCAAGGATAGCACAATACCCCATAGCTATAGGGATGCCGAAGGCCCTGTTGCGGGATCCTTACCTATGTTTTCCCCTGGGGTAGTGGTTGTGCAGGATTTCCGGAATTCCGGATCGTTCAACCAGCGGTACACAAAACCCGCCAATTCTTGCACGCCCTCCTCGGAGCGTTCCACGTTGTCCGTGGAGGTCTCTATGAGTACTTTGATAAGGGCAGGCCACTTCTCGCTGCCTCGCAAATCCCAACGGGCCTGCCCCATTTGGACCCGGTCGGCGATGACGTGACTGCCAAGTTGATACCAGTAGGCCACCGTCACACGTTCACCGCGCCTCTCCCATGTTGAAAGGGCGACGGACACGGGCGCCCCGTCCGCGGCCTCAATTCTAAGGGGTGTGTCACCAAGCAATCGCCAACCGGAGGATCGGTAGCAGTTAGCCGGGTTATGGAAGGCACCGACATCGTACCGATCGAATACCGCCACGTGCAGCGCAACAGGTTCCCGCTCACCCTGCTGATAGATGCGCTGGATCGCGAACCGCGCGCCCATTTGCTGGAAGACGTCCGGGTCCAGTTCCGCCTCCCCACCTACCCAACCATTGACGTCCAGCGGCAGGTCGTTGATGTCCCAGGGGGGCATTTCCGCACTCGGCTGCCGCCGCATCATTTTGGCGCCGCCATAGACGAGAACAACGAGGATCGCCATCATCAGTAAACGTACGGCTGTCTTTGTCATCAGATTCTTGTCATCAAATTCGTTGTGTACGGATAGGAACGGTGATGTCAAAATGCCCGCTATTTGGGGTGTTGCCGAGTCAAAGGAGCCGCGTGCTCGTGCCCCGCAACCGACGCATGCCCCTCCCCGGCCGTCAGCACCGGTGCGGGGACGTCTCCTTCGGAGAGTACCGATAGCTCCTTTTCCAACGGTTTAACCATATCCAGGAACTCCTGGATATTGCTGCAAGAGGATTCCTCGCAGCGGTCGCCGGCGACCTTCAGGACCCCGACGGGATGATCGGCAACCAACAGCGGCAGTTCCATCTGCCAACGGCGCTGGCGGTCCTTTTCTCCATTCGCCCGTACCCACGAGGCGTGGTAGTCCTCTCGCAGGATGGGCGAACTCACGTTCAAGTGAATCTCGTGCAATCCGAATCTGTCTGCCGATTCGGTCAATGTCTCAAAGAGCACGTCCCACTCACCGGAGCCTTGCAGCCGGACCATGGTCTCGCGGGCGCCGTTTTCCTTGAAGGAAAAAGACGGCACGAGCGACTTCCCCATCTGTCCCAGGCGACTCCCCAGCAAAAGAACTTCGATCCGCCCGAACAGCCCGGTGGCAATGAAGATGACCACCACAGCGGTACACGCCAGCAAGGCGATCAGGTCGTTGTTAAGACACACTCCCAGCAGAGCGGCCGTGGACGTCAGGCAACAAGCGGCCGCCACCAGGGCAAGGACCTTGCGGTTGCTCCCCAGCAGCCCCAGCAACCGGTGATGCAAGTGGCCGTGGTCGGAAACGTAGATGCTCCGCCCGGTCAGTCTCCGCCGGAGGATGGCGATCACCACGTCGAAGATGGGGATGGCCCAAACCGCCAGCGGCGCGGCCAACAGCACTGTTCCCGGCCCCTTCAGCGAGCCCTGGATGGCCAGCGCCCCAACGACCAGTCCGATCAGCATGCTGCCGGTGTCCCCGAGAAAGACGCTGGCCGGCGGGAAGTTGTACCGGATAAACCCGACCAGGCTGCCCGCGAACGCGATTCCGACGACGGCGACCTCGACACGCCCGACCAGCAGGGCCATGACCGCAATCGTGAAGGCGAGGATAATCCCCACCATCGTGGCCAAGCCGTCGATCCCGTCGAGCAGGTTCAAGGCATTGATGGCGCCCAGCAGCCAGAAGAGTGTAACGGGAACGGCAAACAGGCCCAGGTCGAACGGTTCGAAACCGAAGACGCCGATGGCCCGAATCTGAAGCCCGCCGAGGATCAGGATCGAGGCCGCGACGATCTGGCCTGCCAGCTTCTGGCGCCCGCGAAGCCCGAAACGGTCGTCGAAGAGCCCCACGGCGACAATCACCGCCCCGGCCGCCAGCAGGAACGGGAGATGGGCCAACTTGTCGTGCAGTGTCTCTTGGAACGGGTTGGGAAAGAAATACAAGGCACTGACGGTACCCACCAGCGTCAGGAAGATGGCAACACCGCCCCCCAGCGGCATTGCGTGCCCGTGCAGCTTGCGGTGACCGTCCGGACAGTCCGTCAATCCGAGACGGGGAGCAACCTTGCGGACCAGCCCGGAAAGGACCAGGCTGGCCAGGCAGGCAACGAGGAAGACGGTTACCAGTGGAAGGATCAGGGCACTCATGATGTTGTCAATCTCTGAAGTGGCGGTTTGAACTGCATGAGAACGGAATTGATGTGGCGATTGGCACGATACAGTATTACAACACAGTATTACGACGGCAGGCGGGGTTCATATCCAAGGTCCTTGTAACGCCCGCTCTCGCTCGGGCCGGTGACGACGGTTTCCACAACCCCAACGCCAAACGCCCGGAGTATCTCGCAGGCCGCGTTGATCTTTGGGCCCTGGCTGACGTCGCGGAGAACGGAGAGGATCGCAGCATCCACGTGCTGGCTGACAAATCGTGTGTCGGCCACCGGCAGAATAGGGCTGGCATCGACAAGAATGAAATCGTACTCCTCCCGAAGCCTCTCGAAAAGCGACCCCGCGGCGCCGTTGGCCAGGGCGGTCAGCGCCTGTCGATTCCAGCGACCGGCAGTCACCACGGCCAGATCGCGGGTGGCCGTCTGTTGGACTACCCCGTCCAATTGGCACTCACCCCGCAGGAACTCACACACCCCGGGTTGCAACGGCAATCCGAATATCTCGTCGAACGCCGGACGGCGGAGGTCGAAGTCGACCAGTACCGCACTGCGCTCGCTCCGTGCAAGGCTCATGGCCAATTGCGTTGCCAGCGTGGTCTTTCCCTCCCCGCCCATGGCGCTGGTGATCAGCACCACCCGAACCTGTTCCAGAGCGGCCTTCCGAAGCAACCTGGCGGCAATGCTGTCGGCCGCTTCCGTCAGTCGCGTGTGCCAGTTCATCTGCCGCTTCGGGGACGAGCCCAACTGGCGGATAGCGCGGGTGGGAATGATCGGCACCGAACCGATCACCGGCAACCCGAGCCCCCGGGAAACCTCGGTCGCCGTGTTGATGCGGCCGGCCCGCAAGTCCCACCATGCGATAAGCCCGGCGGGGAGACACAGGCCCAAAAACGCGGCCAGGGTGGTCATCGCAAGCCGGCCGGTACCGTCGGGGCTTTTTGGTTGTTTCGCCCGTTCCAGGAGCGTCACCCGCGACCGGGACCGCAGTTCCACTTTCAGTTTCTCCCTTTCGTCGGCAATTCCCTTAAGCACCTGCATGCGTTGATCGATCTCGTCCCGCATCATTTCGACCTCGATCGACGACTCCCCGAACTTCTCGGCCTCCTTTCTTTGCCCCTCGACGTCTTCCTTGAGTAGGGCCACCTGCTTCTCGTTGATGGCGATCGCGACCTTCAATTCCCGGATGTCCCGTTCGAACTCGCCCCGCCTCTTGCCTCGCATTTCCTCCCGGAGTTCCTCCACCCGCATGTCGTATTGCTGCTGGGCAAGCTGCAATTCCCGTTGTTGCCTTTCCGTGTGGGCCATATTGGTGCCCGGCACGGCGATCATGGCGTCGTAGTTCATGTCGCTTCGCCGCCAGGCGATCTCGGCGAGCATCTGCTGGGCAATCGGGTCCAACTGGACGTAGGTGTCCAACTCGAATTCGGAGATTTCATCGATGTCAATGCTCTTGAGCATGGCCGTCTTGGCCGTCAGTTCGCCGTGGGCCTGCCTGAGGGCGAGTTCGTGTCTGACCAATTCGGTCCGGTAGGTGGAAAACTGCTGCAACGCGATTTGCGTCTTCAGAAACAGAGCCCTGCTGTCTCCGGTCCCCAACTGATTGGCCAATTCCTTAAACTCCGTTCGCTTTCTCCGCACCTCCGTCTCTTTATCGGTGTAGACTCGGTCGAGTTCGCCGAGGTGGTGCTTTCGCCGGTTCCGCTCGACGTTGACGACTTCGTCGACGTACGAGTCGACCACGGCCTGCAGCAGGGTGGTCGCCGCGTACGGATCGTCCAGCGTAAGACGGACCACCATGATCTCGGCGTTTCCAGGGAAGGCAACCTTGATCCTGCCGGCAAGCCATGCCACCGGGTCGGACCGCTCAAAGACACACGGCAGCTTTCTCGCCTCGGGTTTTCGCAACGCAGCGGTAACGACGAAGGGACTGTTGACCAACTGCTGCTGGGTGCCCTTGTACACGTCGAACCTGGCCTGGGCCGTCCGTTCGGTAGTGTCGAACACGAATTTCTGTGGGGACGACGAGACTTGAAGATAAGACGTGGCGGTGTATCTCTCCCCATAACTGAACCAAACGGCCGGTGCCACGAGCCCCGCGCAGAGCACGGCAAGGACTCCTGCCATCAGCCATCGACGCCGCAGGGCGTGCAGGAGGATTAGCGGACTCGGCTTGGGCGAAAATCCCGCAGCCATCGGTCCTCCCCCGCCACCCCACGCCGCCTCCGGTACCAACATGGCGGGCCGGACGTTGGCCATCGCGTGACTTTGAGGGGGGCGGCTCGGCAACGGTGTATCTTCATTCGTCGACATGGATTCGTTTCTCAATTGTCCGGGCAAGTACGAAATGTCAAGGATTCCATATCAGGGCTTCTCCGCACAGACTACTACGAACTACCTTCGCGCATCTTCGTGGCAAGGGAAACACTCAGCAGACTTTTCTCGACCGGCTCCAGCAGTAGTCTGGAAAGCAGCGCCATTTCGCCCCACAGGAGCAAAAGCGCCAGCGGCATCAGCAGCAGGCCCGCCATGTCATGGCCCACTTTGGCCCCAAATTCCGGACTAACGACATAGTAAAGGATCGCCGTCAGGGTCAGCCTGACCACGTTGGCGATGATGGCAATCGGAACGGCGCTTACGACAATGACACTCTTCTTCCATAGCTCGCAATCCAGGACAAACGCGGCCCCCACGCAGACTGCAAAGAACAACATCAACATCCGGAGCCCGCTGCACGCCTGTGCGACATCGAGGTTGCCCGTCTCCATCTGGATTATATTTCCCTGGGCAATCGCGGGAATGCCCAGCGTCTGAATCACAAAGGTGCTCAGCACCGCCCCGACCTGTTGCAGCGGGAGACTCAGTTGCGTTGCTAGGAAGCCGGGCAGCGGCATCATGAAAGCCAGGAAGAGGATGGACGGCCACGCCCAGTGAAACGCCCGCCAGCCGCCGATCAGTATCGTCAGCCCCGCAAAGAACGGGATCATCGAGGGCGGATCGAGCGTTTGGAACATGAAATAGGCCGATGCCCAACGCATCGACGCCCAGACCACCAGGAAGGGGATCCCCCACCAACTCCCCCGCCATGACTGGAAGTCCACCATGTCGCGGCGAAGCCACAACAACAGCAAGGCAAAAGGAGGTACCAGGAAGCCGTGGCCATAGTGTTCCCACTCGACCCACCAGCGACCGACCAGCAGCGAGATCGGCCTCTCATAGGTGAACAGAAACAGCCCGAGCAACACCAGCCAGCCCACAAGGACCGCGGGCCGCGGCAACCGGTCTCTCCATCCCCTGAACGTGGTTTCTGTCATGGGCTTTGTTGAAATTAGGGCGTGACCCGTGGTGCGGGGACCATCGAGCGTGTCGAAATCCAAGTGCCAACCTTTGCGGGAACGAGTCGTCGGGATGCCTTCAGCCTGATGTCCTAAGGGCCTCCAGGGAGGAGAACCGCCGGGACGCCGCCGGCATCGATTGACCTTGGTTCATGGTGCGGATGAGCATCCGTACCTCTAGTTTTGCCCGGCGCCACGAACAAATCAAGGGGCGGTAAAGGATTCTCTCGTTCTTGCAAAGATCAACCCTGTATTCTCTCCTGTTATGTCAATTCTACCGATCTATCGCCTTGTGATTCGTCGATTTCCGGTGGCCCTCGATCCCATGGATCTGGCACAACCTGCAAAGACCGCAGATCCCCCTCACGGCCGCCAGGATGTGGACCACCCGCTCTGCTACCCAACCTTGATACTTACCCCGTGCCACCCCCGGACACTTTGTCGAAAGGTATACCCACGTCCCCAACCAGCCCGGCAGACAAGTGACCCCCTGTTGGAGGATCCGTACGCGGTGGAACCACAATGGATATCTCTGCCGGTCAAACCGGCCCCTATTGTAGACCTCACCACCTTCTATAGTGGCGGAAGTCGGTATTATTGTCAAGGATAGGGTCACCCCAAGGCATGTTTGCCCGCCATTTGCCGTATTCCGTGGGCCTCCAATTCGGGGGGCCAGGGAGGCCACTTGAATCCTCGTAACAGTTCAGCCGTCTGCGGTACGATGGCCCTCCGAGGCCGTCGCTGTGGCATCGCAAGCCCTCGACGGCCTCGGAGGGCCGTCGTACGGAGCGTTTCGCCATTCGGCTAAAGTGTTACGAATCCTCTATGAAGGGCGATTTTGACGTCGACGGCTATCTCGATCTGGTCACCGGCGGGCGGCTGTTCCACAATCCCGCAAGGAAAAATCACTGGCTCAAAGTGAGGCTTGCCGGCGGCAGAAAGGCCAACGCCAGTGAGATTGGCGCCCAGGTTCGCATTCGGCTCGGCGACAGAATACTCACCCGGCAGGTTGAAGGCGCAACCGGCCAAGGAAACCAAAACGACCTTACGCTGCATTTTGGGCTCGCAGCGCACACGGATCCGCTGCGAGTGGAGATCCGTTGGCCTGACGGAACGCAGCCGGTCTAACTTTCCTTCAGCGCGGCCACCAGATCGAGGATGGCCTTCTTGCCGTCGCCGAAGTACATCAGCGTGTTGTCCATGGCGAACAGCGGGTTCGGAATGCCAGCAAATCCCGGGCTGAGGCTTCGCTTGATGACGACCACGGTCCGCGCCTGATCGACGTTGATGATGGGCATGCCGGCGATCGGGCTTTGGGGATTGGTCCGGGCATCCGGATTCACCACGTCGTTGGCCCCGATCACCAGGGCCACGTCGGTCTGGGCCATGGTCGGATTGATCGCATCCATCTCCTTGAGTTGCTCGTAAGGGACTTTCGCTTCGGCCAGCAGCACGTTCATGTGGCCCGGCATGCGGCCGGCGACCGGATGGATTGCGAACTCGACCTCGATGCCACGCGACTGGAGCAGGTTGGCCAGATCGCGGACGGCGTATTGTGCCTGGGCAACCGCCATGCCGTAGCCGGGCACGATCACCGCACGCCGGGCCGTGTCGTAGAGCATTGCCGCTTCGTCGGCCGAGGTCGACTTGATCTTGCCTGCGTAGATTTCGTCGGCGGAGGCCGTATCTTCCGACGGCTGGAGAACGCCGAAGAGCACATGGGCCAGCGAGCGATTCATGGCCTTGCACATGATCGACGTGAGGATCAACCCGGACGCACCCACCAGCGAACCGGCAACAATCAACACGCTGTTACCCAGCACAAATCCGGTCGCGCAGGCCGCCAGCCCGCTATAAGAATTCAGCAGCGCAATGACAACCGGCATGTCGGCCCCGCCGATTGGATTCGTGAGCGTTACGCCCAGCACCGAGGCCACCGCCACCAGCAGCAAGTAGATCCAAATATGCTCCGGGTAGATTGCCCCGTAGCAGGCCAAGGCTACGGCGACAATCCCCAACAGTAGGTTTAGCAGTTGTCTGGCCGGGTATTGGAACGGTTTCTTGAATGCCTTGATCTCCTGAAGCTTGGCGAAGGCGACCAGGCTTCCCCAGAAAGTCACGGCGCCGATCAGCCCGGAAGCGGCGACGGCCACGGCGACGTCGAGTTCGGGCGGGGTGCCGGCTCGGACGCTCTTGATCAGTTCCGCGCCGGCAACCAGCACGGAGGCCCCGCCGCCGAACCCGTTGAACAAGGCCACCAACTGGGGCATCGCCGTCATCTTGACCGTGATTGCCAGCACGGCCCCGATCGCCCCGCCGATGACAATCCCCGCGATAATCATCCCAAAACCGAGCACTTCCTGATGGAACAGCGTGGCTACTATCGCGATGAGCATCCCCATCGCCCCGAGCAGGTTTCCCCGTACTGCCGTGCGCGGATGCGTGAGCCCCTTCAGTCCGAAAATGAACAGAACGGCCGCAAGCAGATAAGCCAGTTGGATCAAGGTGTCCTTTTCCACAGTCAGGTCTTTCTGCGAAACATTGACAGCATGCGATTGGTAACGAGAAACCCGCCGACCACGTTGATCGTTGCCATGATAACGGCAATCATACCCAACACCGATGCGAGCGTAACGTGCTCGGCGCCGGCCAAAAGAATGGCACCGACCAGTGTGATTCCCGAAATGGCGTTCGAGCCCGACATCAGCGGCGTGTGCAAGGTGGGCGGGATCTTGGTGATGATCTCGAAACCGACGAAAATCGCCAACACGAAAATGGTAATCATGGCCATCAAGGAGAATACGGGCGCGCGCAATGTCGCACCCGCCAGGGCCCCTTGCTCGGCAACCTGTGCCGCTTCGGCGGCAAACAAAATCCAGCCCGTGCTCATCAGTTATTTCCTCCGTCATTGTCGGCGTCTTCTTCGCCATTGCCTGCACCGGCAGCCGGTCCGGCGGTTTCCGCTGCTGCTTCCTGCGACTTTGCTTCCTCAGTCGCGGGCACGTCCGCTTCCTCCGGCGGCGAGGACGGCTCGATCCCGAGCGCGTCGCACACCCGCGGGTTAACGATGTTGCCGTCGTGGGTAATCAACGTGTCGCGGATGATTTCATCTTCCAGATCGAGATTGATTTTACCTTCGGCGACCAGGTACAGCAGGAAGGTAGTGATGTTCTTGGCGTACATCTGGCTGGCATGATACGGCACGCCGGAGGGCAGGTTCGTCGGCCCGAGGATCGATACGCCACCGATGACGACGGTTTCGCCGGGCGAGGTCAATTCGCAGTTACCGCCCCGCTCGGCCGCCAGATCGACGATGACCGACCCCGGCACCATACGGTCGACCATTTCGGCGGTTACCAGCGTCGGGGCCTTCTTGCCGGGAACGGCTGCCGTGGTCACAACGACGTCACTTTCGGCAATGGTTTGGCCGACCAATTCACGCTGTTTCTGGAGGAACTCCTCGCCCATTTCCTTGGCGTAACCACCTTTGTCCTCGGCGTCGCCGGTCTCGAGTTCCAATTGCACGAATTTTGCCCCGAGACTTTCGACCTGCTCGGCCGCGGCAGGGCGAATGTCGTTCGCCGACACGACGGCTCCGAGTCGCTTCGCGGTGGCGATTGCCTGCAACCCGGCAACACCGGCCCCCATGATGAATACCTTTGCCGGGGCAACGGTTCCGGCGGCCGTCATCAACATGGGGAACATCTTCGGCAGCTTCTCGGCGGCCAGCAACACTGCCCGATAGCCGGCCACCGTGGCCATCGACGAGAGGACGTCCATGCTCTGGGCCCTGGTAATTCGGGGAAGCAATTCGAGCGCGAACAGGGTCACGCCGCGCCCGGCGAGCGCTTCAGCCGCGTGTGGAGTTCCCAGCGGATCGCACATGCCGATGACTGCCTGACCTTTGCGGAAATGTTCGAGGTCGGCCCGACCGGCGTCCGGATTGGCGCCGGCGGCGCGGACTTGCAGGATCACATCAGCGGCGAAAAGGTCCTCGCGTTCGGAAACAATCTTTGCCCCGCTGTCGACGTATTGCTGATCGGGGAATCCGGCCGACTCGCCGGCCGAACTCTCCACCAGCACTTCCAATCCGGCTTTGGCAAGTTGCGCGACGGACGCCGGGATCAGCGATACCCGATTTTCACCAGGATAGCTTTCTTGAGGTACTGCAACGATCATGGCCTTCTCGAAGAAAGGATGTATTCTCCAACAAATATACCGCGAGTTCCTGTAAAGAACAATTGTGGGCGGTAGGGGGCGGCCAACCCCACTGCGAAGCCGCAAGCGACGATCTTCTAGCGTTCCGCGCCGGCGCGGATCATTCGGATGCCGAAGACAGCCGCGATTTCGTTTCCGCCGATCGCCTGGAAACGGACTGTTACTTTCTTTTTGCCCTTGACCAACTCCGCGGGAACGGGGTACTCGACGTCAAAGAACCGCAGAGGACCGCGCCTCGGGATCGTCTGCTTTTTCAGCAATTGCCCGTCGATCTGAATCTCGAAAGTCCGTTTCCGCCATTCGTCATGGTTATAGGTGACCATCAAAGCCATGGGGTGCGCCGGCTCGACCGGCAGATCGAACGAGAACCACTTCTTCCCGCGGCGGCCGGCGCGACCCATCACCCGGACCGGCCGGGAGTCCTCGCCCTGATAGTTGAAATCCCGCTCCGGCTGCATCTCGCCGGGTTGCACAAAGGCGACCGTGGCCGCTTCGAGCCTGCGATGTCGCTCCTGCCGAACGGCGTAGTCCGCTTTTTCCTTCTCCCATTCGGCCGGCGTGAACAGGTCCCAATAGACGGCGTAGGTCCGCCGGTGCAAGCGGTAGAAGGACATGAAGTCCACGTCACGGTCGCGGCCAACGCCGTCGGTACGGAATTGGCCCGGCTTGTCCTTGATCGGCTTGAGCCACTCGCTGACCGGCCGCTCGGCCGCAACGAACACGGGCACTTTCAGTTGCCAGGTGAGGGCGTCTCTTTTGAGGTCCTTTTGATTTTCCGGGCCCAAGTCGCCGGCCAGCACCAGCGGCCCCCACATAATCGCAGCACGCCGCGAGTTGTCGGGCAGCGGCTCCAGCCGTAGCGTCTTGGGCAGCGTCAGGGCAACCTCGTCGCCGGTCTTCCAAGTACGCTCCAATTCAACATAGGAACCCGGCTCGGGCAACTTGTTGACGGCTTTGCCGTTGACCTTGACGCTGAATCCCTTACCCGCCCAAGCCGGACGCCGCATCGCCAAGGTGAACCGCTCCGGTGCTTTCAGGTTGAGCTTCAGTGTTGCCGATTCGCCTTCCGGGAAATCGGTTTCCATGGCCAGATTCACGCCGGCCGATTTCCACTCGGCCGTGGACGGCACATACAAGTTCACCCAGAGCCGGTCGCCCGCTTCGTAGTAGATCCCGTCGCCGTGAAGTGCGTGGCTCTCCATGCCCGTTCCCACGCAGCAGGTGAAGCTGCCGAACATGTTCTGGTACTCGTGGCGCACCCCCCGCCCGACCGGCACCATGTAGCAGGTCCGCCCGTCCTCCGGATCCATCGAGGCAAGAATATGGTTGAATAGCGCCCGCTCGTGGAATTCGGCGTAGTGCGCGTCGGGCCGAATCGAAAAGAGGCGGCGGGTGAGTTTGAGCATGTTGTAGACGTTGCACGTCTCGGCAGTCCGCCCGTCGACGCGGTCGCTCAGCATGTCGGGCTTGGCAAAATACTCGGCCTTGCCGTGACCGCCGGTAGCGAAGCTGTGGTGCTGCACCACCTGGTCCCAGAAAAAACCGGCCGCGATCAGATCGCCCGGATCGCCCGTATAGGCAAAGCGATCGGCCGCGCCGACGAGCTTGGGCACCTGCGTGTTGGCATGTTTGCCGGGCAGGGAATCCTGGTGGCGCTTGAGCGGCTCGACGACGTCGCGATGCTCGAATCGGTAGGAAAGGTCGAGCCACCGCCGGTCGCCCGTGTCGGCGTAGAGATCGGCCATCACCTCGTTCATGCCGCCAAACTCGGTGTTGAGCATCTGCTGTACCTGGGCATCGGTCAGCTTCGAGAGAATCTGCTCGGCCCACTCGGCAAACTTGACCTCGAGTTCCAGGGCCGTGCGATGGCCCGTGTAGCGATAGGCGTCGCGCAAGCCGGCATACATCTTGTGCAGGACGTACCACGGCGCCCAAAGGCCGTTCAGATCGAATCCGCCGGAGCGGATATCTCCCTTGGCTACCTTATCAAAGCACTCGCGGCCACCCTCCATGGCACAGAGAAAGCCGTCGCCGTGCTTGTCTTGCACCTCCTTCAGTTCCTTGACCATATAGTCGGCTCGCTCTTTGAATCGCTTGTCGCCGGTGGCGGCCCACATCAGACTCACGGCCGAGAGGTAATGTCCGGCGATGTGGCCGGTGATATTCCGTCCGCCGCCATCCCAGCCGCCGTAAGGTTTCGCCTTCGGCTCCAGACCCGCCCGTTGGCGGAAATAGGACAGCATCCGGTCGGGTTCGAGTTTCAGGAGGTATTCGGCGTCGAGTTCCTGGGCGTGCTTCAACGGTCCGCCGGTCAGCCGGACCGCCGACAGCGGGAGAGGACGAGCGGCGCGGGCGCTGACATCCGCAATCGGCTCGGCAGCGAAAGCAGCGACCGTGAAGAACGTGCAACAGGCGGAGGTCAGCAACGGGACGTTGCTGTTCCGTTGCTGCGATGCCGAATGCCAAAGGTACGGTGGACTATCCATAGCACTCATATGTACATCTCCATTTTCTAAAGCAATCACGTATTGTCAAAATCTTCCGCCACTCCCCGTCACCATGATACCACGAATCCGGCACTTCGCAACCAACCGCCGCACGCACTATTGGCACCCGTTGCAGGTGGCGGCGGGTTGGCTGATGTTGGCCACCGGCCTACCCGGAACCGGCCGTCACTCATTATGCGCCCGTGGACAGCGTGGCGTCGCCGTTGCTCAAGATTCGGCTGAGATTCGAGGAAAGGTGCTGCCGATTGCCGTGTATCCGCTCGACTACGAGCGGCTCGTCGACGACCAGGAGACCGTCATGCGGGAACTCGTGGCATTTTGCGGCCTGGATTGGGACAGCCGTTGTCTGACGTTCTACGAAACAGACCGCGCAGTGCGCACCCCGACCAAGCTCGAGGTCCGCAAGCCCATCTATCGCGATGTGATCGGTCGCTGGAAGCGGTACGAGGCCCACCTCCAACCCTTGATCGAGTGGCTCGGCGGGCGGCGGCTGGCTGGAGAATAATCTCGCAATTCGGCAATGCCTGCGAGACGGCGATGCGCCCTGTGCGCAAATCAGCCCGGCGTTGTCGACGTCGGCGAGAGCGGCGCCCACCCGGACGATGGAAGGGGCGACCGGCAAAACAACTCCTCGCCAGGGCAGGCTGTTGGTACACCCGCGCTACAACTGCCACCCCTTGCGGTACTCCTTGCGGACGTACTTGTTCGCGTCGGGTACGTTGGTGACCTTGAGGTTCTCGGCGTCCCAGTGGATGCGGGTGTCAACGCGCTGAGCGATGTTGCCCAGGCAGCAGATTTCCGCCAGCGGGCCGGCGTAGGCAAAGTCGGCGCCGGCCGGCTCGCCCGTCTTGCACGCCCGGGCCCAGTCCTGCTCGTGCGATCCTTTCACGCGGGGGATCGTCTGGTCGGGCAGCTTGGCTTCCCGCATCTTGGTCTCGGGGATGATCCGGGGGCTTCCGCCGTAGACGCCGCACATGATCGTGCCCTTGGTACCCTTGAACAGCGCGCCGCCCTCGCGGGGCATTCTCCGCCCGTCTTCCAGATCCTCCGGCCGCGGCGGGCGGGTGCCCTCGTACCACGTTACCCTAAGCGGCGGCAAGCCTTCTCGGGCAGGAAATTCATACGTGACGATCGCCGAAAGCGGATGTACCTCGGCCGTGTTGCCGCAGGTGGTGGCGTCGATGCTCGTCGGGGCCGTAAGCTTCATCGCCCAAAAGACCGGGTCGAGCGTGTGCGCGCCGCGGTCGCCCATCATGCCCGACCCGAAATCCCACCAGCACCGCCACGTGGCCGGGTGGTAGGCCCGATGGTACGGCCGCATCGGGGCCGGCCCGATCCACAGGTCCCAGTTCATTCCCTTCGGCGCCGGCGGGGTCTCCTTGGGACGCTGGGACCAGCGGGAACTCCAGCCGGCGTGGCCCCAGGGATAGTAGGTCAGGCTGCAATAGGCGTCGACCTCGCGGACCTCGCCGATCAGTCCGGCCCAGATCCACTCGCAGATCAGGCGGATGCCCTGGCCCGAATGGCCCTGGATCCCCATCTGCGTGGCGACCTTCTCTTCCTTGGCGGCCTTGGCCAACATGCGGGCTTCGTAGACATCGTGCGTCAGCGGCTTTTGGCAGTAGACGTGTTTGCCCGCGCGGATCGCCGCCATCGAGATCACGGCGTGGGTATGGTCGGGCGTGCCGATGACCACCCCGTCGATATCCTTTTGCTTGTCGAGCATCTCGCGGTAGTCGACGTAGACCTTGGCCTTGGGATATTGCTTGATGGTATGGGCGGCGTAGTTGTCGGGGTCGACGTCGCACAGGGCGACGATGTTTTCCGACCGGAGGTTGCGGATATTGGCTCCGCCCATTCCGCCGACGCCGACGCCGGCGACGTTCATCTTTTCGCTCGGCGGAATCCGGCGCGGTCCGCCCAGCACGTGCCGCGGAACGATGACCGCAGCACCCGCCCCGGCCAGGAGTGTACCCTTCTGGATGAAATCACGGCGTGAGAAAGCTCTTGTCATGAGAAAGCTCCTTTTTGAGTTGTCTCCTCAGGATGTCCAGCCCTTGTGGCATCCGTGTCCGATGAACGGGTCGACCTCAGGGCAGTTCTTCCCTTGATGCCGACGACATCCCGCTCGATCTTCTTCCGGCCATGCTACCACACCGGGCGAAATTGTCCACCACTTGACAGACAGGCGGGCCGATTCCGGTTGTGGCCGCCAATAGTGGTACACCACTCGCAACTTAAGGCTTGGCAGTCCGCCTGTCTGCCGACAACTTGATAACTCGCACGAAGGCAACCGTTGCATCGTGGCCGGATGCCTCAATGTGGAAGTCGAATTCTTGCGCATCCGCGGGGAAACAGATGTCGTCCAGCAGGAACGTGACCGTGAGCACTCGGCCGGTGTCTTTGCACTGGACGGATCGGCGTTGCCGGGTTCCATTGCCGCCGCGATAGACCAGATCCCAGTGTCCCCGGCCCAGATCGTGGTAAGTAACTTTGACGGCTGCCGAATGCGGCCCGTCGTGCAAGAATCGATCATCCAGCGCGAAACCGATGCGGCTGTTGCCACTGGCGAGATCCGTGCGCCGCGCAATCCAATCGAACTTGTATTTCTGCGGCACCATCCACATCATCTTATGCTGGGCGGCGCGCATCGCCGGCTTCGTCCGGTAACCGTCGCGGTCGCGTTGCACCAGCCACCGTTCGAAGTTGCGTATGGGAAACGTCTTTCCATTTTTTCCCGCCGCCGATGCGCGAACCGTGCTCTCGCGGAGATAACAGAACGCGTCCGGCGCATCGCTGACGTTGCGGCCCAAAGCCAGACTCATGTAGGCGGTCAATGCCGGGTTCATATCGACCGAAGATGAAGACATCCAGAGATAGTTGCGGCGCATCTGCAGCACCCGGACCATCGATTGGTGGTAGCGGTAGGCATGCGTTTCCAGCGGCCCAAACCGGCCGGTCCAATAGGGTCCGTACTCTTCGTTCTCGTCGCCAAACGCGCGGCCCTTAGCGATCGGCGGACAACGCTCGTCGACGATCTGGTAGCCATCGCCATCGACGGATTGCCCAAGCCACGGGTTATTCAGTTGATACAGGTAGTTCTCGACAAAGCCACATCGCTGTCCCATTCCCAGGTCGTAAGCGTGTTTCATGACGCGGTTGCCCATGCCGCGATAGTCCATGCGCCCGCGACCGCTGTCGTTGCCCGCACCGACCCAAGCCAGCTTGTGCTCGGCGCCGCGGAATGCCGTAGCCCAGGCATCCAGACGCTCGGTAAGGCAGGTTTCCAGGACCTGGGGAGTCAACCCGACGTTCTCTTCGCACCACACGCCCACGTCGCGCGGGATGTACAATTCCTCG
>CAZJRB010000035.1:0-56670 GCA_964547995.1 uncultured Planctomycetaceae bacterium
GAAGGTGCTAATATCAAATACTTTACGTCACGTCAACATAAGTTAGACAGTCGAATTATGGAGTTCCCGGGGGATCTTGCGGTCCCAGGAGTAGGCAATCGTGCCGAACTGGCGAAAACTCCCCAACACCTGCAAATCCGGCCAGTTCGGCTGGATGTACCGGCGGAACGTCTTGTCCTGGTCGAGGATGATATAGATGATCGCCTTCTTGGTAACCTTGTCGATCTGGTCGGGATGCTTCTCCCGGATCGTCTTCAGGGCACGTGCAATCGTGTTCGTTCCTCCCCAGGCGTGGAGATAAACCGGCCCGGGTTTGTCATCCAGCAGGACCTTGACGATGCGTTGCGATCCCGGCGTGACCTTGGTCATCTCGCCCACGTTGTCGATATTGCCGATGAACGTAACATCGCGGAGTTGCTTCGGCGCGGGGAAGCCCTTGGCGTGGGTTTTGAGCGTGTCGTAGAAGCTCGCGTACATGTCGATGTCGCGCTCGATCCATTTCTCGCCCGCCCAACTGTGGCCCTTCCAGTGGAACTTCGAGCTGCAGTAAATGATGCCCTCGATGTCCCACTCGTTGGCGTAGAGCAGGAATCGGACCATGGAGCAGCGGTCGTCGATCTCGCCGTCGGTGGTGGCGATGATCCTCGGCCGCGTGCCCGACGGCGGCACGGGCACCTCGGCTCGCCCGGGGGCCGCCCGGGCATTCGCTGCAAACGCCGACAATCCCATGGCGACGAACAAGGCTAACCGTTTCATGGTTGTTTTCCTTTTCTGCTCCCGGATCTCGAAATCCGCACACGTCCTTTCTTTGATAGCGTCTCCGTTCCCGCATGTCAAGAAACGCGGTTGCGTTGTAACGCCTGGAACATTTTCCCACAAAGCCGCGACCCGCGCGACAGGGTGCGGTCCCATCCGACGGGCGGTACGCTTTTTTGACGTGAAGAACGAGCAGCCGACGGACGCCGTTGTCCTCTCGTTCTTGACGTGCTAGAATCGTGATATTGTTGTTGCGTTGTTTTTAGAGCAGGCGCACGATGGCCGATCGAATATCCTTCTCCATTACCAACGACCTTGCAGAGATCCCGCGGCTGAACGACGTGGTCGCGGTGTTTCTGTCGCGGGTTTGGATGCCGGCAAGGGCCGCCGGCATCGTCGATCTTGCCGTTGAAGAGCTGGTGACCGACTTCATCAAGCACAGTGGCGACGACGACAACGCGTACCAGATTCAGGTAAGCCTTTGCGCCAACGAGGATTACCTTGTTGTTGTGATCGAGGATGAAGGCCGGCCGTTCGATCCTCTTCAGGCTCCCGAGCACGACGCCTCGTTTGAAGAAAGGAGGGACGGCAAATCGGGTCTTGATTTGATCCGCAGCATCGCGGAAAGCATCGACTACCACCGGCTCGGGGGCAAAAACCGGCTGGAGATTCAAATCGACATGGATGTCCACTAATACTCTACAGCGCCAAGCTGAGCGTCACCACGGTTTAGCGGGCGGGCTTGCCCGCCACCGAGGTTGTGAGAAATCGGATGTACAGCGGCGGGCAAGCCCGCCCGCTGTACATTTCATACCGCTAATGCAAGTTGTTACTCAACAACAACTTCCGTTACTCTGCGGTAGCAACTTAGCGCTGTAGTATTAGCACGGTGGCGGAATGTGCCGTCTCCGTTTACATCGCGTCGCCGCCTTTTTTCGGCGGCCGGTCCTCCGGCACAATCGTCAACCCGCCGGATGAACGCAACTGGACCTTGTAACTCTTGCCTGGCTGGAGCCGGATCGAGGGTGCTTCGCCGTGCGCCGCCCGAATGCCCGCTTCCCGCGCCGTTTCCGGGTTATTCGCGTACTCCCAAAATCGCGTCCATATCTCCCGCTCGAAATCGGAGACGTCGCCGCCGCTTCGGTAGGCGGCCGGTTGGGCACCGTCTTTGTCGAGCACGAAACCGTCCTTGGGTTGTTGTGCTTCGCCGAAGACGCGACGGAACAGGCACACGGATGCCGCCCGCAACGGGTCACCCACCTCCACCAACTCGTCGCTGAACTTCACCACCCACGCGTCCAGGTAGATCAAGTCGCCTTTGACCGAGAATACCCGCGGTTCCTCGAGCGGCTTGCCGTTGCCGTCGATCTCGACGAAGCTGAATTCCGTCGCAAGGTCGCCCTCGCCGGCCGAACCCGTCTGCGAAAGAACTTCGACGCGGGCAACTCGCCGGTCAACCTTCAAAAGACGGATCGCCGTATCCAGCCGCCGAATCTCCTCCTCCTTTTCCGCGATGTCCTCGTTCAATACGTCGATCTCGCCGTTGAGTTCGCCGATTTGTTCGTCGCGTGCCGTCAAGTCCTTGCTCAGCGCGGCGATCTTGGCCTTGTGATTTTCGATCTCCTGCTCCCTTTGTTCGCGCTCGATGCGGTCATTGTTCAATGTCCTGTAACCGTACCAGCCGCCCAGCGTCAGCAATCCGACAATCACGATTGCAAGCGAGGTGCCGAGAAAGGTGCTCACGGCATTGAGGGTTTCAACGGGTTTGCTCATTTAAGAATCTCCAGGTAGGGTCTGCGGAACACTCCCCATAGTGTACACTCCGACTCATTCTGCTACCTTATATCGTATCGCAGTTTCGGAGAAAAGGCCACTTGCGGGCAGTACCCGGGAGAAAAGTGATGGAAAAGACGTTGGCATATCTGACGATTACGGCCGCTTTGACCGCCTCAGCCGCCGTTGCCGCTGCCGCCACGGTCATCCAGGCCGAAAAGGCCGCCATACACACCGAGGGAGGGGAAATCGCCGGTGGTGTCTGGAATCTCTGGTCGAACGGGCGCGTCGGTGACCACCTTCGAATCGCCGAGCCGGGCGCCTATCGTATCACAGTTCGGGCCTACGGCAGCCCCGCCGCGGGCGTCTGGCCCCGGATGGCCCTGATGCTCGACGGCCGCACGCTGGCCACCCTCGACGTCAACCGCCGCAATCCGGCCGACTATCGCTTCTCCGCCGAACTGCCGGCCGGAACCCATGAAATCGCCGTCGCTTTCCTCAACGACCACCTCGCAGGCAACGAGGACCGCAATCTCTTTCTCGACCACATCACCATCCATCCCCCGGCCGGCGTTGCCGATCCGTCCCCGGTCGGCAAGGCCGAACTTGCCGGGAAGTCGAAACGCCGCGAGCAAAAGACCGTCCGCTTTGCCGACGAGCAGATCGAAAAGAACCGCAAATCGGACGCCGCGATCCGCGTCGTCGACGCTGCCGGTCGCCCCGTCGCCGGTGCGCCGATCCAAGTCGAGCAGACCGGCCACGATTTCCTGTTCGGGTGCAACATCTACCGCTTCGATCGTTTCAAGAAGGAAGCGGATAATGCCGCCTACAAAAAGCGTTTTGAAGAACTCTTCAACTACGCCACCGTCGGCTTCTACTGGCGATGGTACGAGCACGAGCGAGGCAAACCCGAATATGCCTACACCGACAAAGTCGTCGCGTGGTGTGCCGAGCGGGGGATCAAGCTCAAGGGACATCCGCTCTTGTGGGGACATGATGCGGGCGAGCCGCCCTGGGCCGGCGGCCAGCCGAAACCCGAACTGCAACGCCAACGCGTCCTCGACATCATGCGGCGATACCATGGAAAGATCGACTTCTGGGAGGTCGTCAACGAACCGTCGCACTGCCGCAAGGTGAAGATCGACGGGCCGTACCGCTGGGCACGCGAGGCCGACCCGACCGCCTACACCATCGTCAACGACTATTACGTGATGGCCGACGGCTATCCGCCCTTCTTCGAGTTGTGCAAGAAGGCCATCAAAGACGGCGTTCCCTTCGACGGCATCGGCATTCAGGCACACGAACCCCGGACGATGCGGTTCCCCCTGGACCGCGTCTGGGAGATTCTCGACCGCTACGCCATGCTCGGCAAGGAGCTTCACGTCACCGAGTTCACGCCCGCCTCGAGCGGCAAGAAGATCACCGGCTCGCACCTGGCCGGCAATTGGGACGAAGCGGCCCAGGCCGACTACGCCGAGAAATTCTACCGTGTCTGCTTCGCCCACCCGGCGATGCGAGGCATCACCTGGTGGGACCTTTGCGACAACGGTTCCTGGCTCCCCGGCGGCGGAATGCTCCGCGCCGACACGTCGCCAAAACCGGTTTACAACGCCCTGAAGCGACTCATCCACCGGGATTGGAAGACCCAAGCCACGGGCAAGACCGACGCCACCGGCCGGTTTCCCTTCCGCGGTTTCCATGGAACGTACCGGGTTGTCACCCAGGCAAAAGGCAAGCGCGTGGAGGAAGACTTTCACATTGAGAAAGCCGCCCGGAACGAGTTGACCATCACCGTTCCGAGTGAGTAAAGCATCAAGTGTCAAGAGTTGCCCCTTCCCACCTTTCCCGGGCGATTCCGTAAGGCGAGCGGCGGAAGAGAATTTACCTGTAGCCACCGTCGCCAGACGGTGGAATGCGGTTCGATCCACGGTCTGGCGACCGTGGCTACGGGGAAATCTTCGCCCGCCGCTCGCCTAAACACGCCGTAGTTCCTCGACGAGATCCGGATCGGCGTGCAAACCAGGCACCCCCCCAGGTTGGGGGCCGCTCATGAACTCCGTTTGCCAAGCGATGCTAAAGACGTTATCATCAGGCATAATAGGAAAAATTATCCCATTGGGATTTTGAAACTGCCCTAATGCCTATCTGTGAGAAAAAGCTGTGAGTTTAAACCCCCCGGTTAGTGCGGCAGGCATGAGAATTGTGGGATTACTGGTGGGAACTCCTCCCCAAACAGTTTCCGATCTCGTGGAAGCGGCCGGCGTCACGCGAACGGCCATCATGGGACAACTCAACGAACTGGTCGCAGCGGGGCTTGTTGAGCGAGAAATGAAGCACTGCGCCGTCCGGGGGAGGCCAAGACACCTCTATAGGGCTACAAGTGCGGGCCTCCAGCTCTTCGCCAACCATTGGGCGGTTATCCCCGCCATTTGGCGGGCCATTGCCCACGTGGTCGGAGATGAGGCGCTCGAGGAGGTGCTGAAATCCGTTGCCCACGAGTTGGCCAAGCACTACAGCCGCCGGATCGACGCGGAGGACCCCCTGGAACGAATGCGGCAGTTAATCGAACTGTTTCGCGAATCGGGGGAGTTGATCGACATGGACGAGGAAAGCGGGCAACCACTCGTACGGAAGCGCAGTTGTGCCTTCGTCGGCCTGCACGACCACGATCGCAAGGTTTGCTGCGTTGGCCAGGAGATGATGTCGGAGGTGGTGGGCCGGCCGGTTCGCCGAACCGCGTGCCGCTACGAAGGATCGCCCTGTTGCACCTTCCAAATCTTTCAGGACGAACAGGTCGTTGAGGATGAGCAGGCGGGGGATTAAACTGTATTTTCGTGGCGGCCCCTGGACTGTTCATTCCCTCTCCGGTTTCCCGATGACGCTTCGCCGAACGCTGATCGTCGTACCGCTTGTCTTGGTGGGCGTTGCTACGCTTCTGGTTGCCGGCGATTGGTGGATCAGTCTGCCGGCCGATGCTGAAGCAACGTACGTCGGGCGTGACGAATGTCGGCGGTGTCACGAGCAAGAGTGCGATCTCTGGAAGAACTCGGACCACGACAAATCAATGGCGCCGGCCACACTGGAGACGGTCCTGGGCGATTTCAACGACATCGAGTTCATTCATATCGCGTTCGAGGATATTCCCAAGCTAAGCGACGGCGACGTGCAAACCGTGCTGAAACATGTCACGACGAATCAATGGGCGCTGGCGCTGTACAACGTTCCCAAAGGACTCCAGGAGAATATCTTCGATCGCATGGCGGAGCAACACGCCGGTGAGATCGCCGCGGCGATGGAAAACTTCGTCTCAGTCCGGCCGTGCGACTCGGTGATTGCTCAGAACGAAATCGCCGACGTGATCCGCGGCCTCGAGCGGGAAGGAAAGGTCAAGATCGATTTCGCCGTGAAGACCCGATTCTTCCGGGAAGGCGAGAAGTTCCTTGTCACGACCGACGACTCGGCCGGTGCGATGAAAACGTTCGAGATTCCGTACGTTTTCGGGGTGTGTCCCTTGCAGCAGTACCTGATCGAGTTTCCCGGCGGTCGCATGCAATGTCTTCCGATTGCCTGGGACACGACTCGCAAGGCGTGGTTCCATCTTTACCCGACCGAGCCGATTCCGGCGGGCGATGAGCTGCACTGGACCGGAGCACATCAGAACTGGAACTACATGTGCGCCGCCTGCCACTCGACCAATCTGCGGAAGAACTTCGATCTGGAAGCCAATGCGTACGATACGACCTGGTCCGAGATCAACGTGAGCTGCGAGACGTGCCATGGTCCGGGCAGCCTGCACGTGAAGTTGGCCGACGCGAAGAGCCTGTTTTGGGACCGGCGTATCGGTTACGGGTTGCCGGATTTGAAGAGTGAAGATTCGCGGGTGGAGATCGAGACGTGCGCCCCCTGCCACGTCCGCCGCCGGGTCGTCTATCCGGGATTCGAGGCGGGCGGGAAGTTCCTCGACACCGGCATCCCCGTACTGTTGGACAACCCCGTTTACTACCCCGACGGACAAATCCTCGACGAGGACTACGTCTACGGGTCGTTCATTCAGAGCAAGATGTACGAGAAAGGCGTCCGGTGTACCGATTGCCACGATCCGCATTCGGTTCGGGTGAAGCACACGGCCCCGGGCGATCCTTGGGACAAGCCGCCCGACAACCGGCTCTGCACGGATTGCCACATGGAGACGCATCCGGCGGGCAAGTACGACACGCCGGCCCACCATCATCACCCCGACGCATCGAAGCCGGGTACGAAGTGTGTGGAGTGTCACATGCCGGAGACAAGTTACATGGTGGCCGACCCGCGCCGCGATCACAGCATGCGGAGCCCGCGACCCGATCTGACCATTGCGCTGGGAATCCCCAATGCCTGCAACAATTGCCACAACGACAAATCGAAAGGCGAAACGGCTCAGTGGGCGGAAGAGAAGCTCGAACAGTGGTACGGCAAACGAGAGCTTCCCGCGCACTTTGCCCATGCGATTGCCGCCGGACGCCAGCAAAAGATAGAGGGACTCGATGCCCTCGACAAGGTCACGCGGAACAAGGATCAGCGTGCGGCGGTGCGGGCGGGCGCAATCTTGCTGTTGGGGCAATACCCGACTGAGAAGGGGCACGCCGCTTCGATACGCGGATTGGAGGACCCCGAAGCGCTGGTCCGCGTGGCGGCCGTCCAGAGCCTTGAAGGATTGCCTCCCGACAGACTGTACCGCCTGTTGGCCCCGATGTTGCGCGATTCGAGCAGGGCAGTCCGCGCCGAAGCCGCCAGACTCCTGTCACCGGTACCAAGGCATTTTGAAAAAGCACAGAAGAACTACGAGCAACAGTTGGCCCAGTGGAAGAAGTTTGCGCAAATTGCCGAGGCCCGGGGCAACAGACCGCCCGACCGCCCCAAGAAACCAACCGGCTCCTTCGACCCGCAGGATCGCAAGACGCTGGATGCCGCGCTGGCGGAGTACGTGGCCGGGCAGGAAAACCTCGGCGACCAGGCCCCGGCGCATCTGAATATGGCGGTCGTCTACTACAACCTCGGCCGGTTTGATAAGGCCGAACAGGAGTATCTCACGGCCATTCGGCTCAATCCGAAGTTCGTACACGCCCGCAATAATCTCGCCATGCTCTACAGCGAACTGGGTCGGCGGCCCGGGGCCATGGAACAGCTACGCGAGGTAATCAGACTGTTGGAAAAACGAGTTCGGACAGTAACGGCCCCGGCGCTCATTGCGGACGCGCACGCCCTGTTGGGCCGGTCCCACTACTCGCTCGGCTTGTTGCTGGCGGAGAAGGAGGAGGACTTGGGGAAGGCGGCTGGAGAATTGAAAGCAGCCGCAGAAATGCTGCCACAGAATCCACAGATCCATTACAACTACGGTCTCGCCTTGCAGAAGTTGGGGCACCCCGACGGAGCGGAAAAGGAATTACTCAAAGCTTACGAACTCGAACCCCGCGACCCCGACTACCTCCACGCACTGGCCATCCTCTACACGCAGCAGAAGAGTTGGGCCCGCGCGATCATGTTTGCCGAGGAGCTGGTCCGCCGCCGTCCCGACGTTCCGCGGTTCCATCATCTATTGCACCGCGCCAAGCGCGAGGCCGCCGCAACAAAACCGCCGGAGTAGCTACCCCCCGCCCCCTTCTTCTGCTAGGATGCGATCCATGGCTACTACCCCGATGATGAAACAGTATCAGGAAGCGAAACGGGCGTGTCCCGATGCGCTCTTGCTGTTTCGGATGGGCGATTTCTACGAGCTGTTTCACGACGATGCCAAGAAGGCCGCCACTCTGCTCGGGCTGGCCCTGACAAGCCGGGAGAAGGGCGAAAATCCCATCCCGATGGCCGGATTCCCCCATCACCAGTTGGAAAGCTATCTCGGCAAGCTGATCCGGGCGGGCGTCCGCGCGGCCGTTTGCGAGCAGGTCGAAGACCCCAAGAAAGCCAAGGGGCTGGTCCGCCGCGAAGTCACGCGGATTGTCACGCCCGGAACCGTTACCGACGAGCAGCTTCTCGATCCCCGCGAGAGCAACTACCTGGCAGCGGTCGTCGGCGGCAATTCGGACGGCACGAAGCCGGGCGAGCAGGCGGGCGTCGCCTGGGTCGAGCTTTCGACCGGACGGTTCGTCGCCGCGGGGTTTCCCGCCAAACGGCTGGTCGATCAGCTTGCCCGAATCGCCCCGGCGGAATGTCTCATCAGCGAAGACGCGGCTCCGTTGCCGCCGCCGCTTGGCGAACAGATGATGGTTACCCGGCGCCCGACTTGGACCTTCTCGCATCAACTGGCCGAAGAGGCCCTGGCGAAGCATTTTGGCACCGCGTCGCTGGAGGGGTTCGGCTGGGGCGCCGACAAGGACGCCGACGCCCTGGCGATCCGCGCGGCCGGGGCCGTGCTCGATTACCTCAATGAGACCCAGAAATCGTCGCTCGACCACGTCGACAGCTTGATCCCCTATCGCACTTCCGGCACGCTGGAGATCGACGAGGCCAGCCGCCGCAGTCTGGAGATCTCACGGACGATCCGCGACCACCGGCGCGAGGGATCGCTCTTGGCCGTCCTTGACCGTACGGTGACCGCCATGGGCTCGCGGCTTCTGGCCGATTGGGTCGCTAATCCGCTGACCGACGCGGGCGCGATCGGCCGGCGCCACGACGCAGTTGAAGAATTGGTCGGCGAACCGGCCCTGACCGCCGACCTCTGCGAGGCGTTGCGGAAGGTCTACGACGTCGAGCGGCTGATCGCCCGGGTTGTCACCGGCCGGGCAACCCCGCGGGACTTGAATTTCCTGGGCCGGACGCTACGATGCCTGCCGGCGCTGAAGGCAAAGCTGACCGCCCGACGAAGCCGCTTGCTGGGCGAGTTGGAGGCGGAGATCGATCTGTGCGCGGACCTTCGCAGCCAACTCGACGCTGCTTTGGTCGACGACTGCCCGTTAGCCGCGCGCGAGGGCGGCTTCATCCGCGAAGGGTTCAACGCCCCACTCGACGAACTCCGTGAATTGGCCCGCGGCGGAAAGCAATGGATCGCCCAATACCAGGCGGAAATCACCCGGCGGTCCGGGATCCCGAACCTCAAGGTCGGCTTCAACAAGGTCTTCGGCTACTACATCGAGGTGACCAACACCCACCGCGACAAAATCCCCGACGATTTCATCCGCAAACAGACGCTCAAGAATGCCGAGCGGTACATCACACCGGAGCTGAAGGAATACGAAGAAAAGGTCCTGACGGCCGACGAAAAGGCCAAGGACCTCGAATACGAGCTGTTTCTCGAATTACGCGACGCGGTGGCGGCGTCGCGGCGGCGGATGCAATCGACCGCGGCCGTGCTCGCCCAGATCGACGTGCTCGTGGCCTTGGCTGAACTCGCACGCGGGCGGAATTACTGCCGGCCAGAGATGGTCGACGAGCCGGTTCTGCGGATCAGCGACGGGCGGCACCCGGTGCTCGATATCATCGAGCCGGAAGGAACGTTCGTACCCAACGACACGGCCGCCGGCGGCGAGACGCCCAATATCCTCTTGATTACCGGGCCGAACATGTCGGGCAAGAGCACCTACATCCGGCAGGTCGCCCTGCTGACGCTCATGGCCCAGATCGGCAGCTTCGTACCCGCCAAGAAAGCTGCCATCGGCGTCGCCGACCGCATCTTCGCACGCGTCGGTGCAAGCGACGAGCTGTCCCGCGGGCAGAGCACATTCATGGTCGAGATGATCGAGACGGCCAGAATCCTGAACACGGCAACGGAGCGGAGCCTGGTGATCCTCGACGAGATCGGCCGCGGCACGAGCACCTACGACGGGATCTCGTTGGCGTGGTCGGTGGTCGAGTATCTCCACCGGCACATCGGCTGCCGGACGCTCTTTGCCACGCACTACCACGAGCTGACCGACCTGGAGCACTCGCTCGCCAACGTGGGTAATCTCAACGTGGCGGTTCGCGAGTGGCAGGACGAGGTGGTTTTTCTGCACAAGATCGTCGACGGGCCGGCCGACAAGAGCTACGGGATTCACGTTGCCCAGCTTGCGGGTGTGCCGAAGGAAGTGATCGAGCGGGGTAAGGAAATTCTCTCTCAATTGGAGGAGGAGCATCTCGATGCGGGCGGCCGGGCGAAGATTTCGCGGCCGGTTGATGCCCCGAAGCCGGCCGAAATCCAGCTCACCCTGTTCGGGCCGGCCGAGCATCCGCTCCTCGACGAGCTTCGCAAGATCGACGTCAACGAGACAAGTCCGATGGCAGCGCTACAGTTGCTTCAACAATGGCAGGAAATTCTGACTAAGAAAAAGGAGTAGCCGCCGGTCACGACCAACGAGGCTGTAATTTTCTCAATAGCCGGGACGCAAAAAGCCACCATGAGGCTTGCCTTTCGCCGGCGACTTGATAGAATTCTCCAACGAGGCGAATCTGGACCCGCATCACACGTCCTTGTTAGTCTGGAAGGCACATGAGTGAGGAAAAGCCGACGCCGACGGGTTGCCAAAACCCCGAGGCGGCGCTTCGCCAAATGGTCGAGCAACTCCCGGTGGTCCTGTGGTCTGTGGACCGCCAACTGCGGATTACTTCGTGCTTTGGCGGCGGATTGTACACGGCCGGCACTGCGCCTGAAGAACTGGTCGGGGCAACCCTGTTCCAGCTTTTCGAGACCGACGACGAGGATTGGCCCCCGATTGCCGCCTGCCGCAGGGCAATTCAAGGCGAGCGGGTTACCGGGGAGTTCGATTGGCGAGGGCGGCCGTTCCGCGTGCAGATTGCGCCCCTGCGGGACGCCGGCGGGCAGATCGTCGGATGCATCGGCAGCAGCCAAGACGTCACCGATCGCAAGCTGGCCGAGGAAGCGATTCGGGAATCGGAGGAGGAGTACAGGACACTGTTCGAAGGCGCCGCCGAGGGAATCCTTGTCGCCGATATGCAAACAAGGATGTTTCACTACGTCAATCCGGCCATCTGCAAAATGCTCGGGTACACGGAAGAGGAACTGAAGCAGATGAGCGTGGCGGATATTCATCCCAAAGAGGCATTGGAGTACGTCCTTTCGCAATTCGAGGCCCAGGCGCGGGGGGAATTCGCACTCGCCGCAGAACTCCCCTGCTTGCGAAAGGATGGAACGACGGTCTACGCCGACATCAGTGCGGGCAAGATCATGCTCGGCGGACAAGCATGCATGGTGGGTTTCTTCACCGACGTCACCCAGCGCAAGCTGGCCGAGGAAGCAATACAGAAGGAACAACGCCTGCTCCGGCGGTTGCTGCACTTGCAGGAACAGGACCGCAAGCTGACGGCCTACGAAATCCACGACGAACTCGCCCAACAACTGGCCGGCGTTCAAATGCGGCTCCAGTCCTTTGCACAGCAACACCAGACCGAGGACAACAAGGTGCAAGTCCTATTGGACGAGGCCCTCGATCTTCTTTCCAGGTGTGTCAACGAAGCGAGGCGGCTGATTAGCGGGCTCCGGCCTCCAATTATCGACGAGGCGGGCATCGTCGCTGCCATCGACTTTCTCGTTCACGAACACAATAAGCAAGACGGGCCGAAAACCGAGTTCCACCACAACGTCCGTTTCAACCGTTTGGCGCCCCCCTTGGAAACCGCTGTCTTCCGAATTGTCCAGGAAACCCTGACAAACGCCCGCCGCTACAGCCAAAGTGAAAAGGTCCGCATCGAGTTTGTTGCAAAGGACGATCGTGTACGTGTCGAGATCCGAGATTGGGGAATCGGCTTCGATCCGGCGAAGATCAAGGAGAACCGCTTCGGCCTTCAGGGAATCCGCGAACGTGCCAGACTGCTGGGCGGTCGGGCGATCGTCGAAGCCGCGCCCGGTGAGGGGACTCGGATCGCCGTCGAACTGCCGCTGGTGGAAGCGGCCGACAGGTGACCCGGGGCGGGTTGGAATATGTATTTAGGCGAGCGGCAGGTGCGGATTCCCCGTAGCCACGGTCACCAGACCGTGGATCGAACCGCATTCCACCGTCTGGCGACGGTGGCTACAGGTAAATTCTCTTCCGCTGCTCTCCTTAGGCTTAGGGGCAGCCGGCAATCGCCGTTTCCGTCACTTCAGGCAACCCATTTGCACTGCCCGGCACTTCGCGTACAATACGGTACTTCCATGACCTCTTGATGTGCTCAAAGGAGAAACGGCATGCGAGTTCCCGGGTTATTGGCGCTGGTCGGCTTCATCGTTACCCTTTCGCCGGCGGAGGCCAAGGACGAAATCCGCGACTCCGTTGTGAAGGTCCACGTGACGCAACGGTTTCCGAGCTTCACACAGCCCTGGACCAAGGCGAGCCCGCGGAAAAGCGCCGGCTCCGGCGTCGTGATCGAGGGAAACCGGATTCTGACCAACGCCCACGTCGTCATCTACGCCGACCAGATATTCGTGCAACCGAACCAGTCGACCGAGAAGCTCTCCGCCAGGGTGGCGGCAATGTCGCCGGGCATGGACCTGGCCGTGATCACGCTCGACGACGAGTCGTTCTTCAAGGGGCGACGGGCCTTGCCCCTGGCCAAGGGAATTCCGGACATCCGCGACAAAGTCAACTGCTACGGCTATCCGATCGGCGGCGCCCAGCAGTCGGTGACCGAGGGCATCATCTCGCGGATCGAGTTTGCCGGGTTTTACTGCATGGTCAACGGCCTGCGGATTCAGGTGGATGCCGCGCTGAACCCCGGCAACAGCGGGGGACCGGCCGTCAGCGGCGGAAAGATCGTCGGCCTCGTCTATAGCATCCTCTCCGGCGCGGAAAACATCGGCTACCTGGTCGCCGCCGACGAAATCGCCGCCTTCCTTGCGGACATCAAGGACGGCAAGTACGACGGCAAGCCCCGCATGTTCGACGCCCTGCAATCGGCCGAAAACGAGGCCCTCCGCGCCAAGCTGGGCCTGAAGAAAGGAACCGGCGGCGTGATGGTCAACGAGCCTTACCGCACCGAGGGCGACTATCCGCTCCGGCGCTGGGACGTGATCACCCACATCGGCGAACACGCAATCGACAATCAAGGAAACGTCCAAGTCAAGGACGACCTGCGGCTCGGGTTCCGCTACTACACGGCGAAACTTGCCAGGAACGGCAAGGTGCCGCTTCGGGTGGTCCGGGACAAGAAGCCGATCGGGGTGGACCTGCCCGTCAGCCCCGATTGCGACTTGCTGCTCCCGTTTCTGAAGGGGACGTATCCGAGCCATTTCGTCTTGGGTCCGATGGTTTTTTCCAATGCCACGCAGGAGCTGGCCGCGAAGTTGCCGTCGTCGGTAATGACGGCAACGCAGAATCCGATCATGACACGGCGGTTCGATCCGCCGGCCTTCGAGGGCGAGCAACTGGTGGCCCTCGGCCCGCGGCTCTTTCCGCACCGGATCAGTAAGGGATATAGCAGCGCCAGCTTTGCCGTCGTCGAGAAGATCAACGACGCCAAGGTCAAGAACCTCCGCCACCTGGTCGAGCTGTTTCGCAAGGTTGAGGGCGAGTTTGTCACGATAGAACTGGCCGGAAAGTACGAAACGCTCGTCTTCCGCCGCAAGGAACTATTCGATTCAACCGAAGAAATCCTCGAAAACGAAGGGATCCGCAAACAGGTTTCGGACGATCTCCGGGAAGTCTGGAAAGGCAAGGATTAGAGCCTTGCGTCGTAGCTTCTGCGCGCCGTGCGCGCATATTTTCTCGCGGGGGTATTGCAAATTCAATCTCTTTGATTACGGCCTCCGGCCGCCTTGGGCGGTTAATGCCCCTCATTGGGACACCCTTGCCGAGGAGGGGGGATTGCGGTACCTTGGCCGGAAGAAACGCTTGGTGATTCGATGGCGGGATTTTCAGGAAAATTCCCCGGGGGAAAACCTTTTGCCCGCCGGCATCGTCTGTATTAGCGAAACATGGAAGACACCCTGGCAACCCGGCACGACCGCGACGCCGAACACAGCAGCCCCGAAGGGCGGCTCGAAGCGGCCTTTGCGCGATATCAGGACGAGTTGCTCGGTATGTTGTATTACCTGGTCGGGAACATCGAGGACGCCCGCGACGCATTACAAGAGACGTTTGTGAAGTGTTGGCGAAACCGTTATCGCGCTGTTGAGGTCGAGAATCTCAGGGCATGGATCTTTCGGATCGCGATGAACGCGGGACGCGACATCCGATCGACCGCGTGGCGACGCCGCCGGCGCTCGCTGGAAGATGAGGAAGCCGCTTTGATCTCCCATACGGCACTTCCCGAGGTCGACGCGACACGCCGCGAACAGCTCGCGATGGTCCGCCGGGCCCTGTCCGGCCTGCGGCCCGAGGAGCAGGAGGTCTTTCAACTCCGCCAGAACGGCCAGATGACCTACGACGAAATTGCCAAGGCGACCGGTACGCCCGTTGGCACCGTCAAGACGAGAATGCGATTGGCGCTAACGAAGTTGCGAGAAGCGATGGAGCAAAAGTGATTCAGGCAACTGCGGAACCCCAATGCGATTACCCTGGTTTACCCTGGTTCCCGTGCTCTGCACGGGAACCCGATGTTGGCGACGCTCTGCGTCGCAAAAGCAGAAAGATCCGACCGTTTCCTCAGGGGGACGCGAAACGTCGTAACGGTGCGTTCCCATGCTGAGCATGGGAACGAGGAGTTCCCCAGTCCCGAGCCCCCGGCCCCTAATCCCCAGCCCCCCATTCCAATCATGGACCCCGAAACCCGCCAGCGACTCCTGGAACTTGTTTACGGCCTCCTGCCGGAGGCGGAAGCGGCCGAACTGCACTCGCGGATCGAGACCGATGAGGAGCTTGCCCGGGCGTATGCCGATGCCCAGAGTACGGCCGGGCTGTTTGCCGAGGCGTCGAAACACAAATCCCCCAGGATCGAACTGAAACGACCGGAGCGACCCATGAGCACGTCATCCGATTCCCCAAGACCCAAACCGCCGATTCGAGGTGGTTTGTTTCGTGCCCCGTGGGCCCGGGCGGCCAATTGGACGGTCGGGATTGCCGCGGCCATCCTGCTGATCGCCTCGCTTGGCGGGTACTTGTACCACCGGGATCAACTTGCCGACATCGCGGCCGAGCATCTGCGGCTTCAAGTAACCGGCCCCGCCGAAGTTGCACCCGGGGTCGACAACGTGTACACAATCGAGACGGGTACAATCACCGGCAAACCTCTCTCTGCACAGATCGAGTTCGCGCTCTATTCGCCCGGCGGGGACCGCATCATCGGGCACAAGGAAACCACCGACAAGGACGGCGTTCTCCGCATGACGATCCCCGCCAAGCAAATCTTGCCGTCGGCAATGCGAATGCGGGTTGTCGCCTTGCACAACGACAATCGCGAGGAGGTCGACACGGTGCTGTCGGTCGAGCCGATCCGCTACGCCACACAACTTTCGTTCGACAGGCCGCTTTACCGGCCGGGCGAGACCGTCTTCTACCGCTCGCTGACACTCTCGCGGTCCGGTCTGGCGGCGGATCGCGAGATGCCCATCCACTTCGAGGTGCTTGATCCCAGCGGTGCGGTCGTGCCCGATTCGCAGCTTGAGGGCGTGACCGAGCGGGGCGTCGGCTGCGGTGCATTTGCGATTCCCCCCGGGCTTGCCGGCGGCGAGTACACGCTCGTGGCCAAGTGCCTCGACGAGGGGTTCCCCGAGGAAAAACGGACTTTCTTCATCCGCCGCTACCGGCTGCCGCGGTTGAAGAAGGAACTCGAGTTCACCCGAGACAGCTATACGCCCGGCGATCAGGTCGTGGCCGACTTCCTTGCCGAGCGGGCCGAAGGAGGACCGGCCGCCGGCGCCAAGCTGCGGATCATCGCCACCGTTGACGGCGAAAACGTGATGACGAAAAACGCAGAAGCCGACCCGACGGGTGCCTTCCAGGTCAAGTTCGAGCTGCCCAAGCGAATCGAGCGCGGCGACGCCCAACTCGCCGTCGTCGTCGATGACGGCGGCACACGCGAAACCATCGCGAAAACCATCCCCATCAACCTCGGCAAGGTCGACGTCCGGTTCTCTCCCGAGGGCGGGTATCTGGTCGCCGGGCTCCAGAACCGCGTCTACTTCACCGCGCGGGATCCGCTCGGCAAGCCGGTCCACATCGAGGGCGTAGTCGTCGGCAGCGGCGGAACCAAAGACGCCGCCGTCGAAACGACCCACGAGGGAATGGGTTCGTTCAGCTTTGTTCCGCAAGCGGATCAGGCATACCGCCTTATGCTGGTTACGCCGGAAGGAGCCAACAACCAGCCGAAGCTGCCCGATGTCTCCACCGACCGGAAAATCGTGATCAGCACCAGCAACGCGGTCTTCGCCGCCGGGGCGCCGCTCGAATTCAACATCCGTGCGGCCGAACCGGGGTTGCCGCTCGTGGCGGCGGCCTACTGCCGCGGAGTACACGTCGGCCAGCAGCGGCTGGTGACCGAGGTGGACACCGACGCCAAGAATGGATCAAACCTTGTCGTGATCCCCGTTGCAAAAGGGGTCGGCGGCGTCATCCGGCTGACCGTCTACGACTACAGCACCAGCCCGCCCAAGCCGGTCGCCGAACGGCTCGTCTATCGCCGCATGGGACGGAAGTTGAACGTCAAGATTGCAGGCGGCGACAGGCAATTCTCGCCCGGCGAAACGGTCGAACTGTCGTTGACCGTCACGGACGAAGATCAAGAGCCGGTCGCGGCGGCGATCGGCGTGGCGGTGACCGACGACGCCCTGCTGAACCTGGCCGACGACGATACGCCCGGCATGCCGACGCATTTCCTCCTGTTGACCGAGGTTGAGAACCCGGAAGACCTCGAAGACGCCAACTTCTATCTCTCCGACGAGGAGGACGCCGCCGTTGCGCTCGATCTCCTGCTGGGCACCCAGGGATGGCGGCGGTTTGTCGAGAAAACCCTCGACGAGATCGAGCAAAAAAAGACCGAGGATGGCGGCGAAGAAGACGGTGACAAAAACGGCGACGATGACGAGCGGATCACCCGCCTGGTCGCCATGGGCGGAGCGGCCGATCCGCCTGCCATGTTCGATAACCTGGGCAAACTGAACACGGACTACCAGGAGAGCCTCAAGGCGTATCAGGCCGATCGTACCCATTTCCTCGCCACGGTGACCACCGTCAGCTTCTTCGCCGGGTTGGGGCTGGTCCTGTTCGTTGCAATGCTCGGGTTGTTGAAGATCGTCCAGGGCGTCCACCTCTGGGTCCCGGCCGTCGGCGTGACGGTTTGCTGTCTGATCATCGGGGCGATCCTGATCGACCCGAGCCGGCTCGGCGGCGGACCCGGCAGCGCCGTGGCGTTCTCGCCGTTTGACACCGCGCCGATGGAAGTAGCACAGTTGACCGAGAGCAAGTCGCGGGATATCAATGGCACGGTGCTTCACTTTAGCTTATGTGACGGCGGGGTCGAGAAAATCGACGTGGATCTTGACGCGCACGCGGCTCGGGCGCTGATCGAAGGAGGAGAAGGAAACAATCTACACTGGGAGGACAACGAACGGGAGAAAGACGATAAGTTGGCCGGTGACCTTCGGGGCGACAACAACGACATCATCATGTTCCACGATCACGAAGGAAAGGAGAGGGAAGAAAACGGACGTTTGCCCGACGGCAAGGATCTCAAGAAACTCGCCGATTTGCGAAAACACTTTGACGATAACGGCGACGGATTTATTGACGGTGAGTGGTACGAAGCCGGTGAGAAACTGCCCAAAAACCTCGAACAATTCCGCTTCACCGTCCGCGAGTACGCCCATAAGCATCAACCCGGCAAACCGGGTGTGCGGAGCGATTTCGCCGAAACGCTCTACTGGAACCCGCTTCTGATCGCCAAAGACGGCAAGGCCACCGTCAAGTTCGACCTGTCCGACTCGGTCACCACATTTCGCGTCCTGGCCGACGCCCACGGCGACGGGCGGATCGGCTCCGGCCGCGGCAAAATCGCCTCGCGGATTCCCTTCAGCCTGGAGCCGAAGCTGCCGCTGGAAGTCAATGCCGGCGATCGGATCGACCTGCCGTTGGCGGTCGTCAATGATAGCGGGAGCAAATTACCCGTCGAAGTGACGCTCGAGCACGACGATCTGGTCACACTCGACGGCGACGCGACGCGAAAGCTGGAACTGGCCGCCGACCGACGGGCGAGGGAATACTTTGTTCTCAACGTCACCGGCGAAGAGGGCGACTGCGGATTGACGTTCCGCGGCCTGGCCGGAAACCTTGCCGACGCGGTCGAGCGGCCGCTGCGCGTGGTCCCGCCCGGCTTTCCCAAAAATGAGTCGTTCAGCGGCGAAATCGACGGCGACCGGAAGTTCGTCGTCGAGTTGCCCGAGTTTTGGGTCCCCGGCTCGCTCAAGGTCACACTCAACGCCTATCCTTCGACGCTGGCCGATCTGCAAAAAGGGATGGAAAGCATTATGCAGGAGCCGTACGGCTGCTTCGAGCAGGCCTCGACGTCGAACTACCCGAACGTGCTCGCCCTGCAATACATGCAGGAGCACGACGTGGCCAATCCGGCGGTTACGCGCCGGGCCAAGGACCTGTTGAAGAAGGGCTACGTCAAGCTGGCCGGCTACGAGTGCCCGAAGAAGGGCTACGAGTGGTTCGGCGGCGATCCCGGCCACGAGGCCTTGACGGCCTACGGGCTGATGGAGTTCCGCGACATGGCCGAGGTCTACGACGTCGACGCGGAGATGATCGACCGGACCGCCAAGTGGCTCCTCCAGCGCCGCGACGGCAAGGGCGGATTCCAGCGAAACGCCAAGGCACTCGACAGCTTCGGCGGCGCGCCGGACGGCATCACCAACGCCTACATCACCTGGGCGCTCTCCGAATCGGGCCAGGAAGGGATCAAGAAGGAAATCGACCGCGTTATTGAGTCGGCCGGCAAATCGGAAGATCCGTACCTTATCTCGCTAGCCGCCCAAAGTGCGTTCAATGCCAACGAAAAGAGCAAAGGCCGGAAACTGCTCGAACGGCTCGCCAGGCTCCAAAAAGACGACGGGCGCCTCGAAGGCACCGACGGCTCGATCACCCGAAGCGGCGGCCGGTCGCTGGCGGTCGAAACGACCGCGCTGGCCGCAATGGCGTGGCTGGCCGACCCCGCGTTCACGGAGCAGGCCAACAAGGCAATCGGCTGGATCATCAAGAGCCGCGGCGGCGCCGGCGGATTCGGCTCCACACAGGCGACCATCCTTGCCCTGAAGGCACTGACCAAACACTCCAAGGCGAGCCGCAAGACGCTCAGCGAGGGCACGCTACGGATCAAACGCGACGACCAGCAAATCGGCGAACACGCCTTCGGCGCCGGTCAGATGGAGACCATCGTCATCGACGGGCTGGAGGCGAGCCTAAAGTCGGGTGAGAACATGCTGACCGTGAGCCTCGCCGGCGACAACAAGATGCCCTACTCGCTCGACGTCGCGTACTGCACCCGAAAGCCCGAAACCGACGAAAACTGCCCCTTGCGGCTTTCGACGAAGCTGGCCAAGGACAAGATCAACGCCGGCGAGACTGTCGCCCTGGAAGCCGAACTCGTCAACACGACCGACGAAGGCCAGCCGATGACGATCGCCATCCTGGGTCTGCCCGCCGGGTTGGAACCGCGGCCGGATCAGCTCGAAGAACTCAAGAAGGCCGGCACGCTCGACTACTACGAAACGCGTGCCCGCGAGGTCATCTGCTACTGGCGATGCCTGAAGCCGAAGCAGAAGGTCGCCGTGAAGCTCGACCTGATCGCTGCCATCCCCGGCAAATATATCGGCCCCGCATCCCGGGCATATCTCTACTACACCTCCGAACAAAAGCAATGGGCCAATCCGCTGAAGGTCGAAATCACGCGGGAGTAGCCCGCCTAACTCGTATCCCCAGATGTCTCAATCCACCGCTCGGCGCTGCGGGAGAGAATAATCAGATGGTCGCGTAACCCCTCCTGACGGTATGCCGCAAGGAATGGCACCAACAACTGGGCTGCATTGGCCGTGGTCGTCGGATGATGGGTTTTCAAACGGATAACGCCTGGATGCTTGTCTAGGGGCAACACAGCCCAATCACCAAAATGCTCGTCGAGAGTTACCAGCGTCCTGTCATTATCGATAGCAAACTGTAGGATTTCGGCGTCATCGGCAGTTGCCTGCCCGGTTTCGCTGGTTCGAAGAACATCGTGCCCCTCGGAACGTAGTAATTCCGCAAGATCGACGCGGAACATCTGATCGAGGTAGAGCTTCATCAGCAATTTACTTGGCTTCGATGGGAATGATTTCCGTGTGCTCGATCGAAGCCTTGGCATAGACCAACGCCGCCTGGATATCCTCCCGGCTCAACTCAGGATAACCCTCCAGCAGAGATTCCCACGTCTCGCCGTTGGCGAGTTGATCGAGGATGACCGTGACGGGAATGCGGGTACCTTTGATCACCGGTGCCCCCCCGCAACGGCGCGGATCGATTTCTATTCGATCAACCATCGAAGGTCCTTTTGCCATGTTGAGAGAGATGAATCGCTGATACTCAAAAGCGTATCCCCTGCACGCGCACTTGTCAACCTCTGGACGCCGCCTGGAGAACCAACATTCCCGGCCGCGGACACGGCATTATTTTTGCTGCTTGGGGAAAGTGGATTCTCCGAGGGTCGTCTGAAGCACCCCCAACACTGATTATCGCACCCTCCCTTTCGGGGGGCGCCCGGGGTTTTTGCGCAAATCCGTTGCCGAATCTGTAGCAAATCGCTAGGATAGAAAATGTGTTGGCAGATGCCCCACGGGTCAGGGTCAGGGTCAGGTCAGCAGCGGGTCCGGAGAGAGCACGAAGAGGGTCTATTATGTCGGCCGTTTGGATCGCGGCGATCTTATTGGGGGCGGGCCCCGGTGCAACTGTGCTGCCCGCTGCCTCGGCGGAACTTTCCTCTACCCGAGTTCAACAGCCGCTGGTGCCGCTACGCACCGGCGTAGAACTTCGCGGCGCCGTTCGGGATGCGCTGCGGCGTTGGGCACGTGTCGAGGACAAGCAGGCCGAGCAGGCCGCCCGCGAGTTCCTGGTGCTCTACAAGGAACTCGAAGCCGATACGAAGATGGCCGCCGCACAACGCGAACAATATCGCGGCAAGGTTCGCGGCCGCCTGGCGGCGTTGAGTACCCGGATCACCAAGCGTGCGGCAATCGAACGGCGGCTGGCCGGGCAGCAGCCCAAGTCGGTCGATGCGGGCAAGGGCAATCCGGCCTTGGGCCAGATGTTCGGCGGCGGCTTCGGCCAACCTCCAATGGGCGGCGGAATGATGGGCGGCGGAATGCCCGGTGGAGGCGGCGCCTTCGGCAACCAGGCCGACGACGCCGGACCCGACCTGGTGGACCTCATCCAGAAAACCATCGCCCCGTTGACCTGGGACGTCAACGGCGGGCCCGGCACCATTTACTACTGGCGACCGCAACGCGCGCTGATCATCCGCCAGACGGGTGAAGTCCACGGCCATGTCGGTGACCTGATCAACCAGATGAATGCGATGGGCCGCTAAACAGATTGGGAGAACACAACGGCGAAAGACGGACCGGGCGGTCTCATAGATAATATCATCAAGACAACGACTGGTCCGTCGGGCGAAGTGTGGCAACAGCCATTATCGTTGTGATGGAGCGAGGCTCACCTTCGAGGGGAGGGTGAGCCTCGTTCTTTTTAAGGTTCCACGCTTGCGAGGTCAGCCCTTTGCGAGCTTTCGCAATACCGCCTGCAATACCCCACCATTGCGGTAGTATTCCAACTCGACGGGCGTGTCGATCCGCACGGTGACGGGAAACGTGGTCACGCCGCCTTCGGTTGCGGTGGCTTTGACGGTTAGCTCGCAGCCCGGCGCGAGGTTGTCGGATAGACCGGGAATATCGAACGTCTCTTCGCCCGTCAGGCCGAGTGATTGCCAGGACTTTCCCTCCGGGAGTTCGAGCGGCAGAACGCCCATTCCCACGAGATTGCTGCGGTGGATGCGCTCGAAGCTGGAAGCGATGACCGCGCGGACGCCCAGCAGATAGGTACCCTTGGCGGCCCAGTCGCGGCTGCTACCGGTCCCATATTCAATGCCGGCAAGCACGACCAGTGGAGTGCCCTCCTCGGCGTACTTCATCGCGGCTTCGTAGATGCTCATCTGTTCGCCATCGGACAGGTGACGCGTAACGCCGCCTTCGGTGCCGGGGGCCAGCAGGTTGCGGATGCGGATATTCGCGAAGGTGCCGCGGGTCATCACGCGGTCGTTACCGCGCCGGGAACCAAAACTGTTGAAATCCTTCGGCTCGACGCCCTGTTCCCGCAGGTACTTCCCCGCGGGACCGTCGGGGGCGATCCCGCCGGCGGGTGAAATGTGGTCGGTGGTAACCGAATCGCCCAAGGCAAGCAACGCCCTGGCGCCGACGATCGGCTTGATCGCCCCCGGCTCGGTGGCCAGTCCGGTCATAAACGGCGGTTCCCGGACGTACGTGCTTGCCGCGTTCCACGAAAACAATTCGCCCTCGGTCACCGCGATCTTGTTCCAGCGGTCGTTCGATTCGAGACAGCGTCCGTATTCCTTGCGGAACATCTCGGGTTCGATCGCCTCGGCCACCGTGGCGTCGATCTCTTCGGCCGAAGGCCAAATATCGCTGAGAAAGACCTCTTGGCCGTCGCTGCCGGTCCCCAGCGGCTCGGTTTCCAGATCGATATCAACCGTTCCGGCCAAGGCGTAGGCGACGACCAGCGGCGGGGCGGCCAGGTAGTTTGCCTTAACGTGCGGGCTGATCCGGCCCTCGAAGTTCCGGTTGCCGCTGAGGACCGACGCAGCCACGAGATTGTCCTCGGCCACCGCGGCGGCGACCGCCTCGGCCAGCGGGCCGCTGTTGCCGATACACGTCATGCAACCGTAGCCGACCGTCTGGAAGCCGAGTTCGTCGAGCGGCTTGTCGAGCCCCGTCTTCTTGAAGTAGTCGGTCACCACTCGACTGCCGGGCGAGAGGCTCGTCTTCACGTGCGATTTGACCGCAAGGCCCTTGGCGACCGCCTTCTTCGCCAGAAGCCCCGCGGCGATCATCACACCCGGGTTGCTCGTGTTCGTGCAGCTTGCGATCGCAGCGATCACGACCGAACCGTGGCCGATCGTTCCGCCGCCGGCAACGAAAACCGTTTTCCGGGTTTCTTCATCGGTCAAGGCGAAGCCTCGCTCTTTGACCGGGGCCCGCAGTGCCTGTTGAAACGTGTCTTTCATCTTCGACAGCGCGATCCGGTCCTGTGGCCGCTTCGGCCCGGCAAGGCTCGGTTCGATCGTGCCGAGATCGAGTGAAAGTGTCTTCGTATAGCCGGGTGCCGGGGTATCGGGTGCCTGGAACAATTGCTGCTCCTTCGCGTAACGTTCGACCAGTTCGACTTCGTCGTTGGTTCGGCCGGTTTGGCGGAGGTACGCCAGCGTTTGACCGTCGGTCGGGAAAAAGCCCATTGTGGCGCCGTATTCCGGGGCCATGTTGGCGATCAGTGCCCGGTCCGCCACTTTCAACCCGGCAACGGCGTGCCCGAAGTACTCGACGAACTTGCCCACCACGCCCTCCTTGCGGAGCATCTGCGTGACCGTCAGCACGAGATCGGTGGCGGTTGCCCCGGGCGGCAATTCGCCGGTCAATTCCACGCCAACCACGTCCGGGGCGAGCATGTAGAGCGGTTGGCCGAGCATGACCGCTTCGGCTTCGATCCCACCCACGCCCCAGCCGAGCACGCCGAGCCCGTTGATCATCGTCGTGTGGCTGTCGGTGCCGACCACGGTGTCGGGCAGGGCAACCGGGCCGGCATCATCCTCGCGCAGAAAAACGCCCTTGGCCAGGTACTCGAGGTTTACCTGGTGGATAATCCCGACCGACGGCGGAACGATGCGGAGATTCGCAAACGCCTTTTGGGCCCAGCGGAGAAGCTCGTACCGCTCGCGGTTGCGATGGAACTCCAGCTCGGCGTTCCGTTCCAGGGCATCGGCCGACCCGGCGTGATCGACCTGGACGGAATGGTCGATGATCAAGTCGACCGGGATCAGGGGGTTGATCTTCTCGGGATCGCCGCCGAGCCGGTCGATGGCGCTCCGCATGGCCGCCAGATCGACGATGGCGGGAACGCCCGTAAAATCCTGGAGAACGACGCGGGCCGGTATGAACGGCACTTCCACCTTGGCCGTCGAATCGGGGCCCCAACCGGCAAGGTTCGTCACATCCTGCCCGGTCACGGCGAAACCGTCGCAGTTTCGCAGCACCGACTCGAGCAAGACGCGAATCGAAAACGGCAACGCGTCGATTTTCGCAAATCCGGCGTCTTCAAGCTTCGAAAGGCGGTAGATGCGGGCCGGTCCCGCGCTCGTCCGAAAAGTATCACGCGCGTTGAAGGGGTCGTTCATGAATTCCTTTCTCCTAGCCACGAGCGGCTGATTCTTTATTGTACGTCAAGTCCGAGGGCGATCCAGTCCTGCGAAGGGGGCGCCCTCACGAAAACCATTTCTCGTGACTTCGGGTGCCGAAATCTCAAGCTCCTCGCGTGCAGGGCGATTGCCCGGAGCCGCTCGTCGTCGTATTGTGGGCCGAAGGAGATGGTCGAGCCGTATTGGGCATCGCCGAGGACCGGATGGCCGCGTGAAGCGGCCTGGACGCGGATCTGGTGCGTTCGGCCCGTTTCCAACTCGATTTCAAGCCACGTACCCCACTCGGCAGCGGCCAAGGTGCGGTAGCGCAGCACAGCGTGGCGCGCTTGGGGATGGGAGCGTTCGACGATTTCCGCGCGTGCTTCGTCGGGGACCTTGCGCAGGAAATCCTCCCACGTGCCGTCGGCCGGGGTAACCTGCCCGGCAACGCACGCCCAGTAGATCTTCTCCACTTCGCGGGCTTCAAACTGCCGGGCAAGCCGCCCGGTCGCTTTGCGGCGGGTACCGAAGACGATCGCCCCGGACGCCGGACGGTCGAGCCGGTGCGGCACCCCGATGTAAATCCTCTCCGGACGGTCGGGGCGGCGTTCCAGCGTTCGCCTCACCTGCTCTTCCAGGCTATCAATCCCGGGGGGGGATTGCGTGGGCAGCCCTGGGGGTTTGTTTACTACTACACACGATCCGCCCTCATACAGGATTTCTACGTGGTTGGGCGCCCCAGAATCGTGCAAAAGTGACTTGCTGTTCGCAATTTCTCGTCGGCTGCCGGACACTCTATTACCCAGATTAAAAGGTCGCGAAGAAGGGTTCAGAGGCTCTCTAGTAATTCGTATGCCGAGAAATAAGAATCCGCAACGATGCCCGTGCGGCTCTTGCTCGTGTCATACGTACATGGGTTTCCCTTTTGCAGACGCGGTTAACAGGTTCGTAGCGATCTGCCGCGCCCGGTAGCCGGCGTTCTGTATTTCCGTTGGCCTAAGGATCTGCCGAGAAACAACTGTCGCAGGTCGGGTCTCCCGACCCGTCTCCATCCTTGACGGGTCGGGAGACCCGTCCTACCAATGCAACCGTTATTTTCTCGAACGATTCTAAAAAACCACCTGCCAGGTCACCGTGCCGCTGTTCTTTGGGTGGATGTTTACGCGGACGCCCTTCTCTTCCGACGGACCGATTTCGATCTCCGCGCCGTCGGCCGCGGCGCTCTTGGCCTTCCACGCTGAATCGGTAGGCAGGGCAATACGCAACTCGTACGGATCTCCGGCCACGACGCGGCTCTTCCCCGCAAGGGTCTTCCGCTTTGCGTCCCATTCTTCCTCCAGCACGTCCATGAGCCCCTGGGTGATGTGCCGGGAGGTGCTCAGGAGTTGGGGATGATTGGCTTGCGGCTTGAGTGCCAGGATGCGGCACGTTCCGGCGGGCAAGGTCTGCTCCAACGTACCCCGGATCGGATCGACGAACCGGTCGGCCCAGAAGTCGAACGCGGCATAGGTTGTTTTTCCATCCAGCCCCAGTCTGTTCATGTCGTAGCGGATTTCTTCATCCTTATTGTGGCTCCAATTGAAAAGCCCGACCAGGCTGAGGCGGTCGTTTTGGACAAGCCAGATACGCGGCTGGTGGGTTTCGAACAGGTCCACCGGACGGGCGGGCAGGTTGTGGCTCGGCAGACAGCGCTTGAGCATGTCGAGCCGGTCGGCAGGCAGTTGCGAATACTGCACGCTCGAGGTGTGCATGGCCCCGGCCACGGCCATCCAGGAACACATCCAGCGGGCTCTTTCAATCGGATTGCTTGGCCGCACGTAGACCGGATCGGGATCGTTGTGCCAGATCCGCCCGTTGAGAAAATAAAGGTTGGTTCCGTGCCGGGCACCCTTGGTGACGTCCGACCAGCCGCCGCCGGCGGCGCCCCCGTTGTCCGGGCCGATCCGCATGGCGTCGATCAGCCCGAAGGCCGGGCCCATGCACATCATATTCTGTGAGACATTGCAGCCGAGAACGAACGTGTCCGGCGCGGCTTCGCGGAGGATCCCGAGCCCCTTGCGATACGCCTGGACGAGCGTGGTCCCCGGATCATGGAGCCTTGCCTTGCCCAGGTCTTGCTTCCGGTAGGATGTGTTGACGTAAATGTTGTAGGTCGGCATGCCGGTGTGCATGCCGTCGATTTTGAAATAGCGATAGCCCCAGTCATAGATCCGCTTCACCCGGTCACGCACGAATTGCTGCGACTTGGGATGGCTCATGTCGATGCAGGTGCCCGACCAGCGCGCGTCGTGGAACGGCGTGCCGTCCGGGTTCTTCGCGAAGATGTCCGGGTCGAAATAGGGGTTGCGGAACTCCCCGGCGAACGGCATGAACCAGATGCCGGCGGTCATGCCGTGCGAGGTGATTGTTTTCGCCGTGTGGGCCATGCCGCTCGGGTAATTGCCCTTGCTGTCGACGAACACTTTGACGGGCCCGGTTCCCCTGATCTTGCCCTCGTGCTTGAAGCCCTTGGGCAGCGCGGCCTGCCACTTGTCGTCGATCTGCATGACGCTCAGGCCGAAGGATTTCAGGTGCTTCGCGGCGAATTCGGTGTTTTCGGCGATCCGGGCTTCGGTGGATGCCCCGCCATGATACCAGGTGCAATAGACGCCCGGCTTGGGTTTGAGCCGGATCTTGTAATGGGCCGCCACGGCATCCGCATAAGCCTCCAGGCCCAGACGCGCATCCTCGAAAAAGCCGATCAGAAGCGTATCGGTCGAGCGGGTTTCTCCCGGGCGAATCCGAAACCGTCCGAAATCAAGCTGGGTCTTGACCGCCGCCTGGTCGCCCTCTTTGCGAGGAAAGAAAACGCCCACCCCGACCTCGTGCGTCAACCACCCGGTAACGACGCCGTTCCGCGTCTCCGGATCGGCGAAGGCGTCGAAGGTGTAACTGCCGATTCTGCTGGACGGCGGGTGCAGACCGCCGGTGCCGTAGCTCATCCACTTCCCGCCCTTCGGCCCGATCCTCATGTCGAGGACCTCCAGCGACTCCATATCCAGCGGCTCCTTGCCCGGATTGTGTACGGCCATCTGAATCCGGACAAACGGGCAGGCGTCGAACAGGCGGAAGGACGACTTGGAACCGTCCACGTGCTCGACAAGGATCTGCTCCCCCTTGCCCAGAACTGGATCGCGGAAGTCCTTCCTCTCGGCCGATCGAGTATCGCGGAAGAAACGCCCATTCGATACGACGACCTCGCCTGTCTTGACCGACTCGATCGTGAACTCATTATGCTCCGCGTCGACCTTTACTTCCACGAAAGGATTGCGGAAGGAAACAATGTCGCCGGCGGTCGCGGCAACCGAGTTCAACGAGCACAGACCGATTCCGAACGCCACTAGTATTTTCTTCATTTGTCCGTCTACTCCTTTCAGAAATTGAATGTCCATTTCACGGTTTTGGTTGCTGTCGTTGTCGGCCATACCCGCATGATACCACGAATCCGGCACTTCGCAACCAAGCAGCTTCCCACCCATCGCCAGGAACGCCGGCTCGAAGCTGCACTCCTGACGCCGGCTTAAGCAAGGGGACATCGCCTTGCGAAACTCTGGTAGCAGGCAAACGAATTCCGGCGGGCGGGCCGACTGCCGAGGGATCTTGCCCCGGCACTCTTTGTACGGCACCTGGTAATACTGCCGGCGAACGGCGACGGCGGCCATGCGCCAGACCTCCAACAGTGCGTCTATCCCTCCGGCTCCGCCACCCTCCCCAAAAAAAGAATGCTGCCCGTCCGATTGTCTCGGATCAGGAACAGGAACGGATGATCCGCACGGAAAACCGGTGAAGGGCGCGGGGCACTTCTCAATGTCATCACGACCGCCGTGGCAGCGGCGGCTTCTGTTCCCTCCTCGTTCACGTCGACAAAAGCCTTGTGGATGACAGCGGAAATATACAAGTCCTTGCTCCCAGTCATGCCCGAAAAGTCCGCCCGCCCGGCATCGAAAGCCAGGGGCATCCCCATGGATGCCAGGACCGGCTTCAACCTGAACTTGCACGTCATCTTAAACTTCGGCAGGAAAACCGATACCTTCCTTTTGCGGACCCCGCCCGTCCATTCCTGCAGGCTCTTCGCGTCCAGCGATTTCTCCAGGTCGCCAAGGCCGTCCGTTTTCTTCGGCAGCAGCACGACCATCGACAGATCATCCCCGGCATACGGCATTTCAAGCACCTGAAGGCTTGGGAGGTCCGCATACTTGAACGGCGCCACTTGGTGCATCATCGGGACCTTGACCTTCTTGTCCGGTGTTGCGGTAAAGTCCGCTTCCCGTGTCGCCTTCTTGTCGAACTGAGTTTCCCAGTCGCCTTTGAAATAGATGGCGTTGGTCAGCACCAGACGGGTCAGAGAGTCAAGGACGCCTTCAGGGATAAGATCCTTAATCTTATCTTGCGTTTGCTCTTCCACCCATTTGTTGATTGTCTGCCGTGCCTTCTCCGCGGCTTTAGCGAAATCCACCTGCGCCAACTCGGCACCATAATACTTGCGGGTGGTATTCAGGAAGTTGGGACGGAAGCTGTAACCCTTTTGCCCCCAGAGCCGGTTGGCGACAGCGAGTTTGTAGCCCTTTCTTTTCTCGTCGTTCAAATCCTCGATGATGGCAGCGAAGGCGGGATGAAGTAGCCGCTGCGGAAGTGCAAAATGTAGGACTTTGGCCATCTCATCTTGCGTCTCGCCTCTGGCCCCTGCATAGGTCATCGCCAGGGCCGTGGAAATGCTGTACGGTGAAAACAGCAGGTTGCCATCCTCCTTCTCGCCGAGTTGTTTGTACAGATCAAGCGCAAATTGGTTGTTGCCCTTGACAACCGGATTCGGTCGAGCTTCGGACCGGTTTACACCGGTGCCCGTCAAGAAAAGGAACGCGAGGGTGAGCAAGGTTGTTTTCATCATCAAATCTCCGGGGAATAGGGGGTAGTCAACGATGCAAGGCTGCTGCAAGTCGGTGCAACTGCTTCACTGAAGCGGAAGCCATGGTCCCGTCTTGATAAATGCCGACGTTGAACGTCATCGGAGCCATGTGCTTGTTGCAGGTCCGAACGAAATCGATGACTTGCTCGTCGGAATACAAAGGCGGTGAAATCGGCGTGTCGAGCCTGCTTTGGACCCAACGGCGGTCTTCAATACAGGTCCAGCCAAACCACTGGAGCCCGTTGTCGAGATAGCGGTTCTTCGGCGGCGTGTTCAAGTTCACCAGTTCCCCGGCCCAATAGTCCTGATGCGTTGTGTACAAAAAGGTCTTGGCGACACCGGCATTGTAGGTCACAAGTCGCTGGGGGTATCCTGTTTTGGCAACCTCGGTGAACTTTTCCCACGGGAACCGGAAACCGGACATGTCCGTCGTGACGGAGTTGTGCGGTCCTCTGGGGTCTACGGAATACGGGCTGTCAAACCACCACGCCTTGATCTTTTCCTTGTACCGTTCGCCCATGTTGCTAATGATGTCCATGAGGTTTTGGGCAAACCGTTCCTTGTTGGGGGCATGGTAGCCGACAGCCTTCTCCCACTCAGCATCTTGTTTGTGGTTGCAGGAATGGTTGTAGTAGACCAGGAGATGCTTCCCCTTGGCTGCCAGGGCGTCGGCAAGCTCCCGGATCAGGTCACGCTTGGAGGTGCGACCCGGCAGGATTCGGTCCAGCACGGGGTGCGGGGCTGGTAGCATTTGCAGGGCGTGGGTTGCCGTGAAAAGGACATAATCTGCGCCGGTGTGCTCGACGGCCTTTACGAAACCGTCAAGATCAAATCCGCTGACCGCCTTCTGAAAGGGTTTCGGCGGGCCGCTGCGGGGGACGGTCTGGGCAGTCCAGTGAACACCAATGCCAAACCGGCATTTCGCAAGCCAATCGGTGTTCGCACGTTTGTAAGGGCTCGGCTTCTCCTCACCGGCAAGCAGGCAACGGCCCGTAATGGCGGCTGACGTGCCGGCGGTCGTTGTCCACAGGAAAGATCGTCTGGTGACCGTCTGCATACGGGACTCCCTCTTGACGATTCAGGGTTACTTACCGTCCACCAAATCATAAACCCGCACGTAGTCCACGAGGAACCGATCCGGCAGTTTGGCCTTTGCGATATCACCACCCCACTTCCCGATCTCGTCGCTCAGCTTGATGTAGAGGGGGACCTGGCAAACGCCGCCGGCATCTGTTCGCCACGTCTCCTTGCCGTCAACGTAGAAAATGTATTCATCAGCCTTCCACCAGAGGGAAAACGTGTGGAATCCGTCCATGACGCCGGGGACGGTTGCGACCTTGCCAGCCGATTTGTGCGCTTTGCCGTAGCCGTCCCAATGGAGCGCGTGTTGCACTCGGTCGTTCAACCACGGCTTTTCCATGATGTCGATTTCCGTCCCGTCTCGGCCATCGTTGCCCACCTTGCCGACGCACGAGTTGTAGAGCCAAAACGCCGACCAATGGCCCGGTTGTTTCTGTAGCTTGATTCGAGCGACGTAATAGCCATGGGCGTGCTCGAACTTGCCCCGTGTGCGGACACAAGCGTCAAGATACCGGTCGCCGTCCTTCAACGTGCTGATTGCCAAGTGTCCCTTGCCGTCGAGGGAAACGGCCTTGGGCGACCACCATCCATCCCGACGCTTGTTATCCGGCACATCCCACTTCGATGCGTCCAGTTTGTTCCCGTCGAAATCGTCGTGCCAGACCAGCTTCCAAGTCTTACCTGCGGGTACTTTGGGAAGATGATCTTTGACCCGCTGTGACCAAGCAGAAGATACAAGGCAGCAAGCGACGATCAAGAAGGCAACGATGATTTTCATAGGTCTGGTTCCTTGTGACTAGCTTCCCCGTCCCACAGTATAAAAACATTCCGCCTCTCTGACAATCCCCCGCTGATTAGCCGGCTTGGCGGTGCGCGGGGCTATTCGGTTTATACTTCTCTTCAGAGCAGGTGGCAAGGAGCCAAGCCGGATCGTTGTAAGCGCCGGTGTATCTCGGATCGAGCCGGAGCGCGTCGGTGAGGTCGGCGATGGCCTTGTCCCACTCGCCCTTTTCAGTGCAGGCGAGGCCCCGGTTGATTCCGTTGCACTAGCCGCCGACGTCCAACTGCAATCGCGGTTGCCGATCGCCCGGTCTGGGCAGCCGCCGGACGTAGAACACCTTCTTCTCAGGCGGGATAATCGACTCGCTCAACACGCGAATCTCGGACACTGCCGGACGCAGGGGTGCAGCAGTCGGCAAGATTTGCTTTTCGTCCGATGCTTGTGCATCGTGCGAAACCACCTGGACCGTCTCGTCGGCTGAATGAGTGACCACCGTGGCAAGCGGGTTCGCGATCAGCGGAGGGGCTACCGGACAGGGACGCATGCGGCCCCACTCGAGGTGTGTTCCGCGGTATTCGACGTAGGAAGTGAACGAGGGCCGCTTGAGCGGGGACTGATTGTGCGAAGGTCTCAGCCGCAACTGCGATCCCGGCGCGGATTCGGGCGAGGGTTGGGCCATCCGGAAGGTGAGCGTTGACCGTCCCTTACCGGTGGAGGGCGAACGCAAGGGGGATTCGTTGAGTGTCGGCCGTTGTGCAACGGGTTCTTCGATCTGCCGTCCTTCGGAACGGGCAATGTTTTTCGGTGAGGTTTGCGCGGCGGCCCGTACCCCTTCGCCCAAGAATCGAATCGTGCTGGCCGGCTGGAAATCCTCAGCGGTGCAAGGAGATACCTCGCTCATTGCCAGCAGGGTGATGGCCGAAGCAAGACGGAGTGCCCACGGGGCGGTGCTCTTTGCGTGTCTCATTGTGTGTTTTCCCCAGGCGTTCCGCGCACGGACCTCCCGTGGGCATCAGAACGGCCTATATCTTTCCATCGGGGAAACCGGGCAGGTAAATTGAGCAAAAAATGCGGATTATCCGGATTATTCCGCTACACATATCGTGCCATCAGCCGATCGACCAAACTCGGCGAGAAGCGATTGAGCCAGCAAAGGAACCTCCCCCAGCGGTATGGGATGATCTCGTGCCGTCCGCGGCGGATCGCCCGGACGGTCGCCTTGGCAACGTATTCCGGTAAAACCGGGGCGTGCTCCGGCCACGCCGGCTCGCTCTTCTTCTCGATCACGCTGTCGAAGAACTCGGTGGCAGTCGTGCCGGGATTGACCACGAGCACGTCGATCCCATCGCGGGTAAGCTCCGCCCGGATCGACTCGCTGAACCCCTGCACGGCGAATTTGCTGGCCGAGTATTCCGCATTGTGCGGCACGCCGCGGCGGCCGAGGATCGAACTGACGTTTACGATGATGGGGTTTGTCCCTTGCTTCAGAAGCGGCAGAGCAACCCGCGCCATTTCCACCAGGGCGAAGAAGTTGACCTCGAAGATCCGCCGCAGACGATCCGGATCGGCGTGCTCGAACAACCCGGTGGCGCCGATGCCGGCGTTGTTCACCAGGATATCGAGCCCGCCGAAGCTCGATTGGGCGGTGTCGACGGCCTTCCGGCGGACTTCGGGCTCGGTGACGTCGCCGGCGACCGTCTCGACGTGCATGCCCATCTCGCCGATTTCCCCGGCAAGTTCTTTCAACCGGTCCTCGCGCCGGGCAACAAGGACGACATCGGCCGCCCCACGGGCGAGTTCCAACGCCACGGCACGCCCGATCCCGCTCGACGCGCCCGTGACAATCGCTCGGCTTCCGCTGATTTGGCGTTTGGTCATTTTGGAGGTAGAGGACGGTGGACAGTGAGTAGTGGATCGTGGATATAGCAAAAGCCCCCGCACTGCGTGCGGAGGTTTTGTTTTATGGTAGTATAGCGGATTGGCGGCGTCGCGGTAGCCCGGGGCATTGGCCACCGCCTTGGCAGGGTAGCCGGACCTGCCACGGGCCTGATAGGCGGCCACTGCACGGCGGCCTGCTCCAATTCCGGATTGCGGCACTCCCCACCCGGACCCGTTGATGGTATCATGTCCGGAACGCGGATCTTGCCGAAGGGAGGCAGAAATCGTCAGGCGGCAATCAACAAAAGGAGGGCTTTCGAATGTATTTCAAACTTGGTGGACGGGTGCAAGTAGCCGTACTGGTCTTGGTCTGCGGGAGTCTGCTGATCGGCGGCTGTAGCGGTGACAGCGGCCAGGTGGCGGAGAAGATCAAACGCACGGACGACCGTGCAACATCGTCACCGCCTGCTCCACCCCCGCCCCCGCCGCTCCCGTCACCGTCGCCAACGGCGCCGGAGCCGGAGAAGCCGACACCCGCGGAAGACGGCGACCGATTGATCGAGATGACCGTTCAGGCAATGAATGAATTGGGCGGAATCCCGCGGCCTTACGCCAAGACTCTGGTAAAGGAAGTACACAAGCAGCAATCCGAGAAACAGGAATCCGAACCGGAGAAGGCCCCCGAAGTATCGGCGGAGGTTTCGAAGATCTTGGAGCAGGTCCCCCAAGGAGAACTCCAAGCCTTGGTCGAGGGTTTCGGACTCGACAACGCGACAAAAGACCGGGTGAAACAGCTTCAGGCGGATTCCCAAATCATCGCCCGGGTCTTCACCTACTACAACCTTGCAATGGATCTGCACGCAAAGAATACCGGCGACGAGAACATGCGGAAAAAGAGCATTGACGAGATCGTGAAATTCTTTATGGAACGGGACGCCGCTTTGAAAGAAAAACCTGCCCCGTAGACGAAAACCGCCGGCGGCGAGAATATTCTCGGCCATTGCCCGGGCGCCGAAGCGCCGGCCGAACCTTTCGTTTCGCGGCCACCGGTCGCGGCGTTATGCGCCTTCGCCGATCACTTGGCCTTTATGTCATACACGTAGAGGCATTGATCGTGCCGCAGGTAGAGCCGCCCCCCGCATATTACCGGATGACAAAGCGACGGGCCTTCGCCCCCCTTGGGTATCTTGAACTGGCTGACGACCTTGAACCCCTCCGGCGTGATTTCCAGCAGCGACATCTCGCGCTTGTTGCTGAGCGAGTAGAGCATGCCGTCGGCGCAGGTGAGCGAAATCTTGCCCAGCGACCGGTCGCTGTGCTTCGTCTCGCCGGTGAGGAAATCGACGCAGAAGAGGGACTTGCCGCCGAGCCGGCAGCCGCAGCCGTACAGACGCCCGTCGACCAGAATGACGTCGCCGTGGCAGTTGTCGAACTCTTTCTTGTACCACACCTGCGTCACGCTGCGGGAATCCGGGTGGATCTTCAGCAACCTCCCTCCGGCCGAATGGCCGCAGGCGATGAACACGTGTCCGTCGTGGTAGGTCGGCGGGGTCGTGTTCTGGCCGTAACGGCCGTGCGGATGCGACCAGAGCAGTTTGCCGGTCTTCACGTCGATGCCGACGGCCGCCCGTTGAGTCATCGTGATCAACTGCCGGGTGCCGCCGTGGGTAACGACGACGGGCGAGCAATAGGCGGCCCGCCCGTCCATCTCGGCGTTGGCCCAAATCGTCTTCCCCGTGCGTTTATCCAGGGCAACCACAGAACCCTTGGCGCCGCCCGGCATGCAGAAAACCTTGTCGCCGTCGACCGCGAGGTTCTCGGACATCGCCCAGGTGCCGAACCGGGTGCCGAACCTCGACTTCAGATTGACCGACCAGACCGGCTTCCCCGATTTGGCCTCGAAAGCGCCGATGGTGCCGGTCGGGTTCATATGGTAGAGCACCCCGTCGACGTAGGTGGGCGTTGCCCGGCAACCGGGCGACGAACCCTGCCAACTCTCGCCGTTGCGGGATTTCCAAACGGGCTTGCCGTCGGTGGTCAAGGCAAACAGCATCTCGTCGTCGTCGAAATCGCCGGCCGTGAAGATCATCCCGTCGACAATCGCGAAGCCCGAATAGCCGGTTCCGCACTGGGAATACTTCCAGATCATTCGCGGGCCGCCCTCCGGCCATCGCTTCAGGAGACCTTTCTCTGTCGAGATGTTATCGCGCCTCGGCCCGTGAAACTCGGGCCATTCGGCCGGAGTGCCGGGCTCGGCGGCGGACAAGGACACAAACGGCAGCACGGCCAACAAGGCCGCCACGGTATTCTTGGCGATCCTCACGTTCTTTCCTCCATTGGGAGTGGCAAATTCACAAACCGGCCATCACCGCACCTTTCCGCTACTTACTATACACTACCCCCGGTGGAATTGTAATCCCCGCGCGTCAACGCGTCTACAATTGCTCGACCATCCCGTCGAGGAACTTTGCCAGCTGCTCGGATGCAACCAGGGCGTTCTCGCGGAGCCGGTACATGTCCTTGAGGCTCGACGGGCGCCGCCAGAGCGAGCCGGTCGCGGCGCCGAGTTTGCCGGGGACCGTCTTCTGCGAGAGCAGGTGTTCCACGTCGGGCGGCAATTCCTCGTCGACCGTGTCGATGACGACCCGAACGGCGAGAAACCGGACCTCGCGGCGACGGCAGACCTCCGCCACGGCGAACGTCTCCATGTCGACGGCCATCGCGCCGTGTTCGCCGCCGAGCGTCCGCTTTTCGCCGGGCAGGCGGATGACGCGGTCGGTAGAGAGCAACCGCCCGACGTGCACCTCGGGCATTTTCGCCAGCGAATCCGTATCGACCTTCAGGTCAATGGCGAGCCGGCCGCCGGCCGTATCGGCCACGTGGTCGGCCATGAGGATGTCGTTCCGCTTCAATTCCGGCCGAAGCCCGCCGGCAAACCCGGCCGAGAGAACCCACCCCGGCCGGTGACCGTCGATCAAGGCCTCGGTCGCCGTGGCGGCCTTCTCGCGGCCCGCGCCGGAGCGGATCAGCGTGATGTTCCGCTCGTGCAGAACTCCCTGGCGGACGACAAACCCCTCGCCGCGGATATTGGTCACTTCGGAAAGCCGGTCTTCGAGGCCGCCCGATTCAATCCCCAGGGCGAAGACGATTCCCAGATCGCAGGGGCGGATTTCGCCAACACCGCGAGCGGTTTCTGCGGTCGCGCGGACGTGTTCTTCCGCAGCCTCGACCGCCTTTTCACGCAGTTTGTGCTTTGCAGCGCCGTGCAACCAGTTTCGCAAAAGTGAGCGGAACATGATACTGCGAGAATAGCGGAAGCACTCGGAAGTCGCAAGATGCCGCGGTGCTACGTCACCTGCCACATGGCCATCTTGAAGATGTCGCGAACGTGCCGGGGTGCGGCAAACACGGCTGCCGGCTCGAAACCGCAGTGGACCAGGCAATGCTCGCAGCGGGGATCGCCTCCGGGCCCGAGTTTTTCCCAGTCGGTCGCGGCGACGAGTTCCCGGTAAGTGGCATAATGCGCGTTGCCGATCAGGTAACAAGGCCCCCGCCAGCCGCAGACGTTGTACGTCGGGTTGGCCCAGGCCGCGCAGCTCAGCTCCCGCCGGCCACAGAGGAAATCCATATAGACCGGCGACGCGGTGAGCTTGAAACCCTGTAGCCGCTTCCGGCCCCGGCGAAACTTCTCGTGTACTTGCTCGCGCGTCATGAACAAATCCGACGCACCGTCGGAGCGGCCGTCGCTGACCGCCTGGTAACCGTACGCCGGCGAAATCATCAGCCCGTCGACGCCGAGTTCCGTCAGGTATGCAAACAGCACGGCGATTTCGTGCATATCCGTGTCGGCGTAGACGGTCGTGTTGGTGTAGACGATCCGCCCGGCGACTTTGGCGGCGCAGATCCCGCGCACCGCCGCCGCAAAGACGCCCGGTCGGCCGGCCATCCGGTCGTGCGTCGTTTCCATCCCGTCGAGATGGACGTTGATGAACAACCGGTCGCTCCGCGGCAAATCGGGCAGCTTCTCCTCCAGCCGTAGCCCGTTCGTGCAGAGATAGATGTGTTTCTGCCGCTTGAGTATTTCTTCAATGAGTTCCTCGATGTGCGCGTAGATGAGCGGCTCGCCGCCGCAGATGCTCACGATCGGGGCGCCGCACTCGTCGAGCGCCGCCAGGCATTGTTCCACGGTGAGCTTTTGCCGGATTGTATCGGCGTATTCGCGAATACGCCCGCAGCCGGCGCACGAAAGGTTACACGCGTGCAGCGGTTCGAGCATCAACACCATTGGGTACCGTTTCTCCCCGGCCAGCTTCTTGCGAAGCATATAGGAGGTCATTGAACGGATCAGGGAGAAGGGGAATCGCATGGGGAGGGGCTAGGGATTAGGGGCTGGGGGTTAGGGTGGAAATTCGAAATCCGAAGCACGAAATCCGAAACAATATCGAAATCGGAATTCTCAAAATCCGAAACGGTCTGAATTGTACGCGAGGTGAGTTTCGGGGCCGTTTTGAACATTTGGATTTCGGATTTCGGATTTGTTTCGTATTTCGAAATTCGGATTTCGTATTTTTTCTCAGCCACAGACGAGCCGCAACTGCGGTTTCTCGTCCTCGGCCAGCAGCGGATCAACTCGGACCGCCCACTCGCAGAGGGCCATGAGCGGGAAGCAAATCGGGTAGTAGTGGTACCGCAGGTAGAAGACCCGCGGGAAGCCGGTCCCGGTGAACTGCGGCTCGTCCCAGGTGCCGTCGTCGTTTTGGGTTTCGGTCAGGTAGTACACGCCCCGGGCGACGGCCTGGTGGTCGTGCAAGCCGGCCGCCAAGAGCCCCAGCACGGCCCACGCCGTTTGCGACGCGGTCGGCTCGCCTTGCCCCCGCAAAGCCGGATCGTCGTAACTGTCGGGCGATTCGCCCCAACCGCCGCACGGTTGCTGGTGGCTTACAAGCCAGTTCGCGCCCGCCCGGACCACCGGATCGTCGGCCGGCACACCCACGGCGGTCAGCCCTGTGAGGGCTTCCCATGTGCCGTAGATATAGTTGACGCCCCAGCGCCCAAACCAGCTTCCGTCCGGTTCCTGGGCCTTGCGCAGAAACTCAACCGCCCGATCGGCGGCCGGATCACCCGCGCGGCGTCCGAGCGCGGCGAGACATTCCAGCACCCTGGCGGTGATGTCGGCCGTGCTCGGATCGATCATCGCGTTATGATCGGCAAACGGCACGCGGCAGAGGAATTCGCTGTTGTTGTTTCGATCGAACGCTCCCCAGCCGCCGTCGGTGTTCTGCATGGCCAACAACCATTCAAGCCCGCGCGCGATGGCCGCGGGCGTTCGCTCCAGGTTGGCCAGATCGGTTTCGTTCTCGGGACCGTCGAACATCAACCGTAACTCCGGCGGCAAGGCGGCGGGCGGCCGATCCTTCGCCGCGTTGCGCGTTTCCGTAAATTGGCTTTGCAAGGCCATCAACACCATGGCCGTGTCGTCCACGTCGGGGTAGAAGTCGTTGTGGTACTCGAAGGCCCAACCGCCCGGCTCGGCCTTGACCGTTTTCGACCAGTCGCCCGGCCGCGTGATCTGTTTGTCCAGTAGCCATTCGATCGCCTTGCACATCGCAGGGTTATCCGACCGCACCCCGCCGGCCGAGAGGGTCCGAATCGCAATTGCCGTATCCCACACCGGCGACTTGCACGGCTGGATCCGGATCGGCTCTTCCTCTTCGTCGATCACCAGGTCCTCGAGTTGCCGGTAACATTCCTTGAACTCGGGGCGGTCCTCGTCGTAGCCGAGCGATTTCAACGCAAGGATCGACCAGACAATGGGCGGATAGATGGCACCGACCCCGTCGCTTCGCTCGCAATGTTCGAGCATCCAACGCTCGGCCGCCTTGACCGCGCGGCGCCGCAGAAACATCAGCTTGTGCCGTTCGAGCCACTTCAACACGCGGTCGGCCGCGCGGAAAAAGAAATCCCAGCTAAAGAATCCGGCCGAACGATTCAATCCGGGGGCGCGGAGCGGCGCCCAGTCCTTGGGGTCCTTGATGAACAGTTCGCGGATGCCGAGCCGCGGATCGATCTCGCGGACCGGCCGGTTCGCCGAGACGATCGACAGCGGAACAATGATCGCCCGCGTCCAGGAACTCACCCGCATGAGATGGATCGGAAACCATCGCGGCAGAAACATCATCTCCGGCGGCACCGTCGGGCACGCGTCGTACGAAATCTGGCCCAACAAGGCGAGGTAAAACCGCGTGAAGCTGTTGACCGCGTCGGCCCCGCCGTGGGCAAGGATCGCACGCCGGGCACGCTGCATGTATTCGCGGCTCGGGTCGTGGCCGGTCAGTTTTAGCGCGAAATAGGCCTTCACGCTGCCGCTGATCTCGACGCCGCCGCCGGGATACATGGCCCAGCCGCCGCCGGGCAACTGCTTCTCGACCAGGTAGTCGGCCGCCCGTCGCGCAAGATCGCTGTCCTCGCGGCCGAGATAGGCCCAAAGCAGGATCGTCTCGCTTTCGAGAATGGTGTCGCCTTCGAGTTCGGCACACCAGTGCCCGTCGGCGTGTTGCCGGCCGAGCAGCCATTGCCGCGTACGCATGACGGCACGCCGCACCGGACGGCCGAGCTGCTTGATGGTGATCGGGTCGAACGGCTCCGGCAGCGGGGAGTCGTCGCGCCTTTCCGTAGGCGCAAAGCTCGCTTCCTGACGCAGGTTCATTTCGCCCCTCCAAGGCAACCGATACGGTCTTCCGTGACACGTAAGCCCCACCGCAGGCGTAAGAGAACTAACTTAGGGCATCGTCCGAAAAATGGCAATATCAAATACGTGTAGAAAACGGTACGAGTGAGGGGTGGGTGCCAGCATCGTCCCGGTCGCAGCTTTACAATTCTGCCGCTTGCGGCTTCGCACCCGACGCAGGGCGCGACCACCGGTCGCGGCTTTGTAGAGTCGTGGACGGCCCGCCCTGGCTGCTAATCCCGCACGCGATACGCCCGGGCCGGGTGGTCGCCAATGCCGGGCAGCGGCTCGAGAACCCCCGCAGCGACCATCTCCTCGAATACGTCCGGCTGCACGAAGTTGGTGAATCCGTAGCCGGTCCTGCGGTAGCGGGCGATCTCGCCCCAGTGGACGTAGACGTGCGTGATTCCCTGCTCGGCCAGCGCCGCGCGGACCTGCTCCGGCGTCCGGTCCCTGGCCAACTCTTCAAACAGACACGTGTCGAAACACGTGTTGTACAAGAGCGGAACCTCGATGTCGAACACCTGGGCGTCGCCGACCAAAAGGACCCGGCCGTCGCCCGCGTGTGTGTTGAGGTACTCGTGCCACGGGTCAACCCGGCGGGCGTCGTGGCGCAGGCGATTCAGGCCGACGAAGTACCCGTTATTTCCCCAACCCCAGCCGGCCAATAGGAAGTTTGTCCCAAGACCGGTCACCAGAAACGCCGTCAACGCCACCCGCCACCAGCGCTCGCGGCACCAACAGGCCCCCGCCCCGGCCAAAAGCGCCGGCACCGCCGTGATCGGGACCCAGAAGCGGTCGATCCGGTGCGTCAGCAGCCACCATGCGGCGATCACGAACGCGAAATACGCCAGGAGCAACAGCATCAGCCGCCGCTGCCGCTTCCAGCTCAGAAACGCCAAAACCGCAAGCGGCACAACCAACGGGCTGAGCCATTCGCTCCGCCAGCCCACCTTCTTCAAGTCGGTTGCCAGACCCCCGGACGAGAAGTCGTGTGGCAAGTGTACGTAGTTCCATGTCCGGTCCTTCTCCGGCGTCCACGACTCGCCGCCGAAGACTCCGTAGAGCAACGGGTAGGTCGGGTTGCCGGTCAGGAACCAATTCTTCCCGTACCACAACCCGCAACCAATCGCCGCTGCAAGCAGAAAAACCCCACACGACCGCGCGGCGGAAACGCTACGGGAGATCCCCGTTGGAACATCCTCCCCGGCAGTACGCAGTTCCCGGACGACAACCCACGCCGCCAGCGGAACCACCACGAACAACATGGCCGGATACTTGATCGCCGCCGCACTGCCTGCCAGGTAACCCGCCAAAAGCAACATCGTGCTGTCCGGCGGGCGATCCGCTTGTCCGTCGTCTTTCCTGCCGAACAGCATCAATGCATACACGGCCAGAAACAGGTAGTATGCCAGCAGTCCTTCGACAAGCCCCAGCATCGAGACTTGAACGGTCCACGGAATCGAAATGTAGACCAGCGCGGCGACAACGCCGGCCGATGTGGAGAAGAACCGCCGGCCGGCCGCCAACAACGCCAGTGCGGTCAAGGGCGCCATGGCCGCAATGACCGTCTTGCCCACCAGCGCCCCGAGCCACCAGTCGCCGGTGACCACCATCCCCAAAAGCGCAAACATCTCGGCCCCCAGCGGCATGTTCGCATAAACGTTGTGCCGCAGGAACGTGATTTGCCCTTGCTGAAAAAACTCCTTCGGAGCCTGGAGGTGGTACTCGCGTACGTCAAAATCGACCGGCGGCAGCATCCCGCCGAGGATGATGATCAAGACAAACGGCAAGGCGAGCCAGAGCCAATGGGGGCTGAGTTCGCCGACCGGCGCGGTCAGGAAATCCATCAAGCCGGGTTGTTTTGTCTTGTGGCGACTTGGATGTTTCGAAGACCGTTTGTCCCGATGCTTCTTGGATTGTTTGTCCTTGGGCGAATTCGCCGAACGAAAGAGCCTGGCCACCGAACCGCCACGGCCGAGATACAACCACGCCGCACCGGCAAACGTCAACAATGCCGGCGTGATGAAGACCCGCTTGCAACCCAGCCATCCGATCAACCCGGCCGCCAGGACAAACGTCCCGATCGCCCCCAACCCCACGGCCATCGCAAAAACAAAGACCTCCAGCCGCGAAAGCCCGCGGTCTGCCCGAACCGCCGCCATCAGCAGCCATCCCAGGCAGGCCGCCCAGCCGAGAATCGCCCCCGCCGTAAGTATCACCGGCAATCGATCCAAGACCGAGAACTCCGGCGGATTGCCGAACCACGGTGCAATGACCAGATCAGGCAGGTCGATACACAACGCAAAGACAAACTGCCCCCGTTGCCAATCCTCTCCCGTCTTGTCTCTCAACGTCGGCAAATCCGCCGAGAAGAACAGCAACAGATAAGCGGCCAACCCGGCCAGAACGAGAATGATTCGGGCGTTTTTCATGGATGAGGATCAGCAAGCCGCGACAGCATCACTCCGGGCCCTGGCGACCCGCCTTGGCAAACAACTCGTCCAGCGGCAACCCAAAGCCGGGCAACACGTCGCCGCCGGAGAGCGATTCTTCCTCGCCGATCGTGACGGATTCGGCGGGCGACGTATACGCCTGGGCGGTTCGGCTCTCGGGGTCGATATACCAGACCAGCCGCACGCCCGCCGTGAAGTAGTCCCGCAGCTTCCGCTGCATCTCAGCTTCCGTGTTGCTTGCGGAGAGCACTTCAATGGCGAGGTCCGGGGCCAGCGGAGGGATCGGCTCCCGCGGGAGTTCGCGGTTGGGGAATTTCTCCCAACTGAGGAAACATACGTCGGGGATGCGAACCTGCCCAGGGAGTATCTGCAGTGTCCCGTCAGGTGCAAGCACGATCCCCAGGTCATGGCCTTCCAGAAAGGCCTCGATGAGATGGATTATAATTGCTGCCAGCCGCGATTCGTAGTAACCCATTGTCTTCTCCACCAGAACACCATCGACCAACTCGCAAATTCGCCCGGTGCGGGACTCGATTTCCAGCACATCCTTTTCGGTCGCTGTGCCCGGCGGCGGATACGCCCGAATCCGCTCCAGGGGAATTCCCCCAAGATGCGTCAGCACGTCGGCGAAGGTCCACTCCGTCGATGTTTGAGACGATAAGTCGCTGGCCATGCGGAAGTCCTTTCAGAAAAGACGGCATTTATCCAATGCAGCCGCATACTATTTTCGTCCTGTGTATTAGGATTGTCAAGCAACTTGACAACACCCCCGTTCAGGGGATATACTTCCGGCATGTCGAGAATACGGATCGAGACCAAAGGGTCGAAGAAAGTGAAGACGTATTGGATGCTCGCTGCCTTGCTGGCAACGGCGTTGAGTCTCGCGGTCATTGCGAGCGTACAAGCCGCCGAGCCGATGGGTGTGTTTTCTCCTTCCAAGGCCAAGGTCTGGGATAAGGGAAATCGCAAGTTCGTCTGGCGCGACAAGTGCGGCAACAATATGGACGACCATCAGGTTGCCGGTGGGTTTGAATGGGAACGAGACGCGCGCGGATTCGCGGCGTTCGGCGAGGGTTGGGTTGGGAAAGAATATCGCAAAGGCCTGATGATGCTGGCCTTCCCGGACGGGAACGTCCTCAATGCCGAGTGGAAGGTGAACATCCCGAAAGGCAAGTGGTTTCGGGTGCGATATTCGCTCACCAATGACGCGGCCGCGAAGAGTACCAACGGAATGAAGTTCACGGTCACCGCGACCGGCAAAGACGGCAAGCGGCACACCATCGTCGAACAAGTCCTGCCGCGGGGCGACAACAAGCTCTACGTCAAAGACTTCCGCCCGGATTCCCCGGTCGAGAAGATCACGGTCACCCACGACAACCTCGGGGCTGAAGCTTGGGACGTCGTGTGGTTCTACCCGGAGATCACCGACACGAAGTCGCCCGGGACAACGGAAATCGTTCGCGCAACGAAGCCAAGACCGCGACCGGCCGTGAAACCGCCGGCGCCCGGGCCGACCAACACGCAGTCGCTACGGCTGGCGATCGAAGACCTTGCAAAGACCTTCGGCGAGCGTTACCCGAAAGGCGAGGAGTTCCTTGCCCGGCTCGATGAAATCGAAAAACTCCCCGGCAAGGCGAAGGACGAACAACTCGCCGCGTTGCAGCGCGAAGCCCTGATCGCCAACCCGCTGCTGAGCAACCAGCCGATCCTGTTTGTCACGCGCCATCAATATCGCAGCCACTACCACGCCATCGACACGCTCTTCCACACGAACGAATACAACCCCGACCGCCGGATCCAGCACGCCGAGCTTTTCCAAGGCGGGGGGACCATGAAGACGATCGATATGAAAACCGGTAAGATCAACACGCTGATCGAGGTGCCGGAAGGAATCGCCCGCGATCCCGACGTCCACTTCGACGGCAAGCGGCTCGTCTTCGCCATGCGGCGCCACAAGAACGAGGACTATCATATCTACGAGATGGCGATCGACGGCAGCGGCCTGAAGCAACTGACCCGGGCGGAAGGTGTCTGCGATTTCGACCCGATCTACCTGGCGGACGACTCGATCGCCTTCTCGTCGACCCGGGAGCCTAAGTACAACATGTGCTCCCGCGACATCGCAGCCAACCTGTTCCGCATGGAACCGGACGGGGCCAACATCCACCAGATCACCAAGAACACGCTCTTCGACAACCATGCCGACCTGATGCCCGACGGCCGGATCCTCTACGCACGGTGGGAATACGTCGACCGCAACTTCGGCGACGCGCACGGGCTTTGGACCGTGAACCCCGACGGCACGAACCAAGCGGTCTACTGGGGTAACAACACGGCCGTGCCCGGCGCGGCGTTCAACGCCCATGTGATCCCCGACACGCAGCAGGTCCTTTGCATCTTCGGCCCGCACCACTACCGGCTCTGGGGGGCGCTGGCCGTGATCGACCGCCGCCGCGGCATCGACGGCCGCCCGGGAACCGTCCGGACATGGCCCGCGCCGATCATCAACAAGGTCCGCGCCGGCGGCGGGTTCGACTGCGACGCCTTCGGGCGAGGCCGCGTGGAGCCGAGGTACGAAGACCCCTGGCCGCTGAGCGACAAGTACTTCCTCTGCTCGCGGACGATCGGTCGCGACGAGCAGACGGGCATCTACCTGGTCGACGTGTTCGGCAACGAGACGCTCCTGCACACCGAACCGCCCGGCTGCTACGACCCCATGCCGCTGAAGCCGCGAATCCGCCCGCCGGTGATCCCGTCACGGCGCGATTTCGACGGTGGCGAGGGCATCCTCTACGTGGCCGACGTCTACCAGGGAACGCACATGAAGGGCGTCAAGCGCGGGGCCGTCAAATGGCTCCGCGTCGTCGAGTCGCCCGAGAAGCGGCACTGGTCGCCGGGAAGCTGGAACGCCCAGGGATACACGGCCCCGGGCATGAACTGGCACAGCCTCGAAAACAAGCGGATCCTCGGCACCGTGCCGGTCGAGGAGGACGGCTCGGCCCATTTCGCCGTCCCGGCCGACACGTTCGTCTTCTTCCAGTTGCTCGACGAAAACCGGATGATGATCCAGTCGATGCGGAGCGGCACCGTGCTCCAGTCGGGCGAGCGGACCGGGTGCACCGGTTGTCACGAGGAACGCCGAACGGCCCCGCCGCGAATCGGCACCGAGACGCCGCTGGCCATGAAGCGGCCGCCGAGCCGGCTCGACGGCTGGTACGGCCCGCCGCGATTGTTTGGTTTCACGGCCGAGGTCCAGCCCGTCTTCGACAAGCACTGCGTCGAGTGCCACGACTACGGCAAAGACGCGGGCAAGAAACTCAACCTGGCCGGCGATCGGCTCATCAACTTCAATACAGCCTACAACGAACTCTGGCGGAAGCGCTACGTGCGATGCGCCGGCGGCGGACCGGCCGAGATTCTCCAGGCGTATTCCTGGGGCTCCCATGCGAGCCGGCTGGCCAACGAGATTCGCAATCCGACCGTCGAGGAGCATAAGGACATCAAGCTCAGCAAGGAGGAATTCGACCGCGTGATGACGTGGCTCGATCTCAACGGCGTTTACTACGCGACCTACTCGTGTGCGTATCCCAACAGCTTGACCGGCCGCTGCCCGTTGGATCCGGGGCAACTCGGCCGCCTTGCCAAGCTCACCGGCTTGAACCTCGGCGCCGCGCGTAACCACAGCGGCAACCCCGGCCCGCAGGTCAGCTTCGACCGCCCCGAGCTGAGCCCGTGTCTTGCGAGATTCAAGGACAAGAACGACCCGGCGTACAAAGAGGCCCTGTCGATCATCCAGTCCGGCAAAGAAATGCTGGCCAAACACCCCCGCGCCGACATGCCCGGCTTCCAACCCTGTGAGGTCGACAACCGCCGCGAGCAAAAGTACGCCGACCGCCGCCGGATCGAAGCACGCAACCGCGAAGCGATCCATGCCGGTAAGAAGGCGTATGATTGAGGTTGTGTGGCGAATCCTTATAAAGCCGCGACCGGTGGTCGCGCCGCGGAGCGGGAGAGCAGGGGAGTCTTGGTACTCAGTACTCGGTACTCAGTACTCAGTACTCGGTACTCGGTACTCAGTACTCGGTACTCGGTACTCAGTACGCGGAGCAACCGGTTGACCGCCGGCTGCGGGTCTGGTATCTTCGGGCGTATTCTCGCACGACACTTGGGGCCCCTCACTTCACCCTTTACCACCGATCGGATATTGTCATGGCCACTCAGATATGCTCGGCAAGTCTCGTTCTCGGGCTCATTCTGGTGGGCGGTTGTGCCGGATGGAATGACGAACCGGCAGAGGAACCGGCCGCTGAACCTTCGGTGTCCGCAATTGGCGAAGATGCACCCTTGGCGCAGCCACCCGAACTGGGAGTCGAATTGCCGGAGGTGCAGAAGCTGTTGCTGCGCGAAGTCTTCAATCGCGGCGCCATCGATAAGGAGACCTATCGCAATATTGCAGAGGAACTCGCAGCACAGCACAAACGGACGGCTGGACAAGGGAGACGGAGACCCCTACTCTCGCGGGTGGCGCCGGCGAAGACGGTTTCTGGGACCACTCCACCCATCAGCGTACATCTTGAAACTGGACCCGACGGGAAACTCCAGAACATCCATCTCTCCAAGACGAAGCTCGGAACGGATCTCGCCACCTTCCGTTCACAAGTTGTCCGGCTTTCTGAGAAGAAACCGAGAACTGGCGATGCCAAAATCAAAGGGGTTGTCTACGGTTGCTACCCCGGATGCGAGCATGCACCCAGGTGTGGAGATGTCATTGCAGTTCTCGGCACACTCGGCGCTGTTTTCCAGGGTCGTGGCACGTTCGGAGTCGGTTCGGCAGCACTGGGCCGAGACTTCTGTTGTGCGCTTTCCGACGCACCACTTGAAGACGGGTTCATGGTTGTGGTGCCAATTCTGATGACGGCAAAGCAGGACGGATCAATTGACCGAATCGTGGTCTCCGATAGCGTCGATCTCGACGACAGCATTTCCCAGTTGGCCGAGGTCGTCGCCGATTCCGTGGCGGTGGCAAGACTTGTTGGTAAAGCCCAGGGAAGCGTGGGAAGGTTACGGATCGACTTGCGCTGCGAGCCGGATCTTTCTTGGCACAATATCCTACAGATGATCGCCTCTTTCTGGTGGGCGAAGGCCAATCAGTCCGTCGCCAGCATCGAACTTTCCACGGACGCCTCGCCACAGCGAGTGAGTCTCAGGGATGTGGAATCGCTGCGACTCGAGTTGAGCGAGCCGTTGGACGACGAAGCTGACCACAAACTACCCGTCGTTGAAATGGTGACTCGCAAACCTGGCGAGCCACCGCCGATGGAAACGCCGCGCCGCGAGTCTCCGGGCGCGGCCCCGGGCCGTTCCGGCCCACTACGGCATCGGCCAAATGGCCACCCGCTGAACAGAATCAGCCCGCAACACCGGACGATGGCCAGTCTCATGGACGATCCGCCTGCCCAACCACGCCCTATCGAGGTCGAACCGGCTGACGTTTTGGAGAAACTGGAAGGGACCGATATCATCGAACTCGAAGATCTGCCGGACCTTCGACTGGAACCGGACAAACCGCCCAATCGTCATGAACTCATTGCCCCGGACGAGGATGAAGCGGCGCATGTTGATCTCGCCGACTTCGGCTTGACACGCGCACCGCCGCGGAATGACCTCCTAGCGACGGTGGGTGCAACGGCTTTGTCGGGCCGTGGGTCGGGTTCGCGGGGGCGCCTGGCCAAGAAATACGGCGGCAGCGAAGCGGCCGTGGCTCGCGCGCTCATGTGGCTGACCACGCACCAGTGTGCCGACGGCGGATGGAACTTCGATTTGAAGAAGTGCCCCGGCTGCCTCGGTAAGTGCCCCAATTCGGGCGAAAGCGGCGATGCCCGAAACGCCGCTACGGCCATGGCCTTGCTGCCGTTTCTCGGCGCCGGACAAACGCACAAGGACGGAAAGTTCAAGACCCAGGTCAACAACGGAATCCGGTACCTCTGCCGGAACATGAAGATCGGTCCCCAGGGCGCTTCGCTTTGGGAAGAAGGCGGGCGAGGGCAGATGTATTCGCACGGCCTGGCAACGATCGCGTTGTGCGAGTGCTACGCGATGACGCGCGATAGGCAACTGCACGTCCCGGCCCAGGGCGCGCTCAACTTCGTTTGCTCGGCCCAGGACCCGGTCGGCGGTGGCTGGCGATATAAGCCGCGGGAGAAGGGCGATACGTCGGTCACAAGTTGGCAAATCACCGCACTGAAAACAGGCCAGATGGCCTACCTTCGCGTCCCGCCACAGACTGTCAAGAAGGCGTCCGCTTTCCTCGACAACGTACAGTCCGACGGCGGCGCCGCCTACGGATACCGCGGTCCGGACGACCGGGCGACGTACGCTTCCGAAAACCTGGGCAGCGACGAGACGATGACTGCCGTCGGGCTCCTCTGCCGGATGCGGCTCGGATGGAAGAGAGATAATCCGGCACTCATCCGCGGTGTCGAACGCCTCGCCAAGGCCGGCCCCTCGCCAGAAAACCTCTACTACGACTACTACGCTACCCAGGTGATGTTCCACTACGGCGGCGAACCATGGAAAAAGTGGAACGCCAAGATGCGGGACCTCTTGGTCAATTCGCAATCACAGGAGGGCCACAGCAGGGGGAGTTGGTATCTGGACGACAAGCACGCAAGTGCCAAGGGCGGCCGCCTCTATTGCACGGCGATGGCTACGCTCATTCTGGAGACGTATTACCGCTATGCGCCGATCTACCAGACCGACGCTTCATAATCGCGGCAGCGTGATCGTGAAGACCGTTCCCCGCCCCGGGCTGCTTTCGACGTCGATCCGGCCGCCGTGGTTGGTGACGATCCGCCAGGCCTTCGACAGCCCCAGGCCCAGCCCGCGGCCGGCCTGCCGGGCCGAGTAGTAGGGGTCGAAAATGTGACGCCGTTCCTCCGGTGGAATGCCGGGGCCGTCGTCGATCACCCGGATTTCAAGGTGATCTTCCCCCGGGCGGACGTCGATCTCGATCTGCCCGCCGCGCCCGATCGCCTCCAGGGCGTTCTGGACCACCGCCCGAAGCGCCACGGTCAGTTGCACCGGATCGACCTCGATTTCCACGGGTCCGTCGGCGCCCGTGCGGCGCAGCACCGTCTGCTGCCGTTCGGCGGCTGCCAAGAAGCCTTCGACCAGCCCGTCGACCAGCGCTACAACGTCGACGGGCTCCGGTTCCGGCTTCGGCGGTCGGGCAAAAAGCCGCATGTCGGCAATCATCTCGTGGACCCGCATCGCCTGGGAGTTCATCAGCGCCAGTGCCCGGCGGCGTTCCGGGTCGGTCTCGTCGCGCAGGAAGAGTTGTGCCCGGCCCGCGATGACCGTCAGGGGGTTGTTGATTTCATGTCCGGCCCCGGCGGCGAATTCGGCCAGCGCTTCGAGCTTCTCGCGCTCGAGCGTTTCGCCGAATTGCGTTTCCAGAACTGCCAGGCGTGCCAGCTTGGGGGCCAACACGGGAAGCCGCTCGCCAAGGCCCGCCGCCGGTTCCAGCCAGCGGCGGCGTCCTTCCGCGGCACGCCGCCGGCAATCGTCCAGGCCGGCCTCGCTCGCCCCTTGAGGCCCCGCTTCGCCCGAAAACACGCTTGCCGCAAACTGCACCGCCGCCGCCGCAGGCTGTTGCGGATCGAGTTCCGCCAACCAACGGGGCAGGGCAGGGGAGCCGCCGTTTTCTCCACCGCCCTCGGCCGTTTCACACCCGGCTGCATCGCGCTCCGCGAGAAACCAATCCTCCGGCCCGTACAACAGCCCGAGCAGCAAGGCAAACTCGGCCTCTGCCGGATCGCCCTCCCTTGCCCTATGGGCGGCAAGGTCGGCGATTTGCAGCCGCACCTCGACAAGATCGGCATACGTCTCCCCGGTCGCTTCATCAGACGGCTCAGCAAGCGAACCCTCCGGCCAGGCCAGCACCTCGAAAGCACGGTCGGCCAGCCACCGGGCAACTTCCGGGACCCGGCGCGGCCGCAAATCGTCCTTGTCCGCAGCGGTGCAAACCGCCCAGAGCAACAACGGCGGATCGCCGCAGAGAACCTCGATCAGCCGCTCGCTGCGCGCCGGCGGATCGCCGCCGAGCAGCAGATCGGCCAGCGCGGCGCCGGAACCGTCGGCCATCGGCAATGCAGGGCGGCTCGATCCGGCGTAAAATGGCGGTAGCAGGAGCATGGAAAGCAGGAAGTGCAAAGCCGCGAGCAACCAACAAACCAGCACGTGCACGCCACGGCTTCCTCGCAAGCAGCGGCACGAACGCCTACGGAATTAAGTCACGTTTTGCAGGCAATCAGGCCCTGGAACTGACTTCGATCTCGAGATGGTGGCACATCCGCTCGATCAGCCGTTCGACCTCGAACGGTTTGTGCATGAAGTCGTTCGCCCCGGCCTCTTTCAGCTCGCCCACTTTGTCCTCTTCGACCATGCCGGAGATGCAGATGATGCGGACATCGTCCATGGTGCTGTCGCTGCGGACCCGCTGGCATACCTCCTTGCCGTTGATGTCGGGTAGCATAACGTCGAGCACAATGAGATCGGGGCGATACTCCTTGACCATCATCCCCGCGTCGAAGCCGTTGTTGACGCTGCGGACCTCGAACCGCCCGTCACGCTCCAGGACGTCGACGATCAACTCGACCAGTTCCTCGTCGTCGTCAACGATCAGGATCTTCCGCTTGCCGCTCTCCAGGGCATCGGTCGGAATCCCGTTATCGCGCATGAACATGTAGAGTTGTTCGCGGGGGATTCTGCGGAACCGGCTTCCCGGCACGCGAAACCCCTTCAACTGCCCCGAATCGAAACAACGAATGATTGTCTGCTGGCTGACCTTACAGATTTTGGCCGCCTCGCCGGTCGTGAACACGGTTTTCATGTTTGCGTCACCATCCCTCCGCCTAGCCACTGACGAGCTAGCATCAGCGAAACCCCTGGGGCAACGTCGGCGCGAGGTTCCAAGGGCCTCTAGTCCTCCGTGTCAAACTGACTTATAAGTCGCCTTGAGTGCGTTGTGTCCGCAGACTCTTTACATCCCTAAGCTGCACATAAACAGCAGGCTCATCCGGTTCTGCCGACATTACCGAACTTGCCAATAGGTGCCAATTATAGCTATCTTCTCGCGCCAGTCAATACGGCTCTGAATATTTTAAGTTGTTATACTACAACACGTTACGTCATTTGCTCAATTGTGCCCCCTTCTCAACGGCAAAAAATCAGGCCTTTTCCTGACCAAAAACCCCCACTAGAGTGTCGCCAAAACCGCCTAATTCGACCCGTTCCTACTATACCATTTATAGTAATTATAGTAATTGGGAATGTTGGGAAGAGCAAGAGGGTAAACCAATTCCTGTTGAAAAAGGGGGATGGGGCATTTTTCGCCGGGAAACCGCAGATGGATGGCAGGGGCAGGGGGCAGAATTCCCCTGCAAACGTGTCCTCAGAATCCCGTGCCCTGCGCTGGTAAGTCTTTGAAGCGTAAGAGGTTCCGATGTTCATTCGTTCGGCCAGGCTCTGCGTGCGCTAGGGATGTGGTGGCTCTGTCGCCGAGTATAATGCTGGTTGGCAACTCTGGCAGGAACGTACGGGGCACGCCGCCCTATTTATCACCAAGAGCATTTAAGAGAGATGACATGACACGCAATATTCGACATGCTTTTGCCTTGATCGTATTGGCTATGACAGCTACCGCCATTGTATCGTTGCCATCACTTGTTGTTGCTGCGGATCATCCTTCTCCCCCCATGGGCTGGAACAGCTATACCGGTTACAGCATCGCCGTCACCGAAGATGAATTGCTCAAGAACATCGATTTCCTCAGCGAGAATCTGCGCCAGTACGGCTACGACACGGTGACGGTGGATAACGGCTGGTTTCTGTCGGGCCAGGGCAAGGGAATCTCCATTGCCCTTGACAAATTCGGCCGGCCCGAGTCGCACAAACACTTCTTTCCGCACGGATTGAAGTACACGATCGATTATGCCCACAAGAAGAACGTGAAGTTCGGCATCTGGCTGCTCAGGGGAATAAACCGCAGGGCGGTGGAAGAGAATCTCCCGGTCGAGGGAACAAAGTACCGTATGCAGGATATCGTGAACATGAAGTCCAGGTGCCCGTGGGCCGCGAAACCATGGTGGAACTACGGCGTCGACATGACCAAGCCGGGCGCCCAGGAATACTACGACGGCTTGATCCGGAAGTACGCGGACATGGGCGTTGACTTCATCAAGTTTGATGACATCGTACCCAATCCGGATGAAGTGGAAGCGGTTGCCAAGGCAATCGAGAAGTGCGACCGCAAGATCATTCTCAGCCTTTCTCCCGGCGATCACATCAAAGTGGAGCACAGCGACGCATATAAAAAAGCGAACATGGTGCGTATCACCAGCGACATTTGGGACAACAGGGGAAGCCTGGAGACGACCTTTAGGCGATGGGAAGCGATGCAGGATTATACCGGCCCGGAGGCGGGTAGCTTTCTCGACATGGACATGATTTGCTTCGGCCGCCTCTACGTGACGCGCAACGGCGGATGGGACTGCAAGCTCACCAAAGACCAGAAGCGGACGTTCATGGTGCAACGCGCACTGGCCGCGTCGCCGCTCATGCTGGGCGGTGTATTGTACACGATGGACGAGTTTTCGCTGAGCCTGTTCAAGCATCCCGATATCCTTGCGTGCAACCGGAACGCCGTCATTGGCAAACTCGTGCATCGCGACGGCAAGGTCGACGTGTGGAAGACCCCGGAACGTGGCAACGACCGCAACGGCTGGATCGGCATCTTCAATCGGGACGGCAAGAACAAGGCGACGATCGAGGTCGGCACGAAAGAACTGGGGTTGAACGCCGGCCGGAACTGTGCTCTGAAGGATATCTGGGCCAAGAAGATGTTGCCCGTTGCCGGGCGGCACACCTTCGAGATCCCCGCCGATGGCGTAGCGTTCTTGCGATACGAGCAGACCAAAGAAAAACAGCCAAAACTGTCCGCATCAAAAATGCGCCCGCTGCCCGATTTACAGGTCCCCTATTTGCTGTAGGGAATGGTTTGCAACAATCGATTCCTTGTCCCCGGATTCCGCTTTAGGGGCGGCCGACAAATAACTTCACGATTCGGATTGAAAGAAAGGGGCAGGTGCCCCCGGGACTTGGCTCGTTTGGTTATGGGCCGGGGGCAAGTGCCCCCTCCTTTATTCTTGAATCCGGGAAGTTATTTGTCGGCGGTCCCTCAGTTCCGCGGATGCTGGTGAAGAGGGATATGTTTGGTTGCGAAATGCTCGAGTTGTGGTATCATTCCGGCATGGTGACAATACAGCCCCACCTTTATTGAAGTTTGTGTTTCTAATGATCGGGCGGTTCATGCCGTTGCCCGCAGAAATCGGCCTCCCGCCGGTCGGCCTCGATCCTTGACTGTGCAAGCCTCAAAAGTAGTGAAAGGAGTAGACGATGAGAGCCCATCGCACTGGCACGGTGCTCGCTGCCATTACCATCGTTTTCGGTTGCCCAATTCTCTTTGGCGGGCTTCCAACAAACGGCACCATGCAGGCCTTCGCGTGTGAGGTGTTTGTCGCCAAGGGAAAGGCCACGGCAGACGGTTCCGTAATCTTGGTCGGTTTGTATGAATGGGGCCCCACTCCTGGTGAACCCTATCCGATCATGCACGTCGACAGACAGACCTATCAGCCGGGCGAAAAGGTCGAATTGTCGTTCCGCGAGATTCCCCAAGTACCACAGACTTGGGCGTACAACTACGTCCATTGCCGATTTCGGCCGGAGGACAAAAAAGTCCCGTCAGTGGCACACGCAATCAATGAATGGGGCGTGGCAATCGTCTCGGCCAGCATTTACCGCGGCAAGGTTCAAGGGAGCGAACCCGACGGCGTCGATTTCTTCGACGTCAATCGCCTAGTGGCGGAACGGACAAAATCGGCCGAGCAAGGTGCAGAACTGATTGGGAAGCTAATCGAACAATACGGATACCCCGCCAACGCGAAAGACAAAGACCAGGGCCAGGTGTGGGTCGTCGCCGACCCGAAAGATGCCTGGGTGGTTGAATGCGCCGGAGGGCACCATTGGGTTGCTCGCCGCATCAGGGAAAATTTCTACAATGCCTCCAACGCCCCAACGATCACAAAAAACTTCGACCGAGGCTCGGACGTCATCCAATACGCGCTGGATGAAAAATGGATAAAGACCAAGAAGGAGTTTGACTGGAGCCGCGATTTCGCAGAAGGAAGATATCACTGGAAAGATCGCTACGATGCAATCCGCAAGTACCTGACGAACCCGGAGCGATATGGCCGGATCACGCCGCAAACGATCAAGGACATGCTGCGCAGCAAGGGCGTCGGCAACATCCGAAGCATCCCGTCCTCACAGGCGACCACGATTGTTCATTTACGCAGCGACGCCCCCGCGCCCTTGCGTGCGAAGGCTTGGATCGCCACGCGATCGCCCTGGGCGAACAACCTGTTCCTGCCGCTCTATTCGTTTCAGGCGGTTGGCCTTCCTGAGCAACTAGCCGCGCCGGATTGTGTTTACTGGGCCGCGAAGCGCAAGAATCTGACCAGAGAAGACTGCAAAGCATTCGAGACGTGGGCCGACTCTCAAGCAACCGAGTTGGAGGACACGGTCAAGTCCGATCTGAGTATACGTGGTACCGAGGACGCTCGAAAGCGAACACGCGACTTTCACCAGCAACTGGTGGAGCAAGCCATGAAAGTGTATGCGGGCGAAATTCCTGATGATGAAATGAAAAGTAAGTCTTCGGGGCCGGGCGGTAGCCGGAGCCAAGCGGCTCGGGCGCCCCGCTTTCCTCCCACGGGTCCCCGGTGCGAGTTCCCCGGCTTCCGCGGTACTATCAGGGCGCTATGGCTTCCTGCCGTCTCGCCGCGCTCCGTTTCCTTCGCTTGGCGAAGCAGTCCGCCAATCGGCGGAAACCTTCACCCCCCACTTGACATCCGCGACAAAACCGGTAACAGAGAAGAGGAACCCGTCATTCCAACCCTATCAACCCGCTAACTCAAAACGCCCGGCTTTCCAATTCGCGTTGAACCAAGACACTGGCAACTAAACGCCGTTCTCTTTTAATTGCGGCCGCAAACCGCGTTAAGAAAGGCATCGAGTATGTTTCATTATCATCGTGTGGCGTATGTTTGTTGCAGCCTGCTGATCGTTGGTGCGCTGGACTGTGGCAGATCGAGTGCCGGTTGGAGCATGATAAACCTGTCCGCGATCCAACCGTTGCAGCAGACCGGAGAGATATCGATCGATCGCAACCCTGAGAAAGAGCCGCTGGATCTGGGTGATGTGGTCTACGCGAGGGGTATCGGTGTTAGAGCGGGATCCGAACTGACCTACGATGTCAGCAAGCGAGCGGGCCGGTTCGAGGCATGGGTTGGGATCGATCCCAAGTTGTCCGCGAAGCGGTCGGGCCGGTTCCGCGTTTATGCCGATGGAAACCTGGTGTTTGACAGCGGAGTGATCGATCAAGCCGCCAAGCGCGGGAGCACCCAGAACCCCACCCGTCCGATTCGCGTGGTGGTCCCGTTGGCCGGCGTCAAGAAGCTGCGTCTGACGTTCCAGTGTGAAGACGACAAGGACGAGGCCGGCTTGTGCGGTGGTTGGGGGGCCGCGAAACTCGCGCCTGCATCCACCCCGGAGTATCAACTCGGCACGTATAAGGGCAAGACCTTGGCCGCAACTCCGCCGATGGGCTGGAACTCCTGGTGCCGTTACGGGACGGGCATCAACGAAGAACTCATCAAGAAGGTTGCCGATGCGATGGTCGAAAGCGGGATGCGCGACGCCGGGTACGTCTACGTCAACCTGGACGACGGCTGGCAGGCACGCGGGGCGAAGTTCGATGACAAGGGGTATCCGCTTTGGGACACCGAAAAATTCCCCAGCGGCATGAAAGCGCTTGGCGACTATCTTCACGCCAAGGGACTGAAATTCG